>CAVPWX010000008.1:0-22500 GCA_963709605.1 uncultured Chloroflexia bacterium
CCCTCGGGGGTCTCGATCGGACAGATCCGGCCGTAGTGGCTGTGGTGGACGTCGCGAACGTCGAAGCCGGCCCGCTCGCGCGACAGGCCCCCCGGCCCGAGAGCCGAGAGGCGCCGCTTGCTGGTGAGCTCCGCCAGGGGGTTCGTCTGGTCCATGAACTGGCTGAGCTGGCTGCCCCCGAAGAACTCCTTCATCGCCGCAACGACGGGGCGGATGTTGATGAGGGCGTTCGGGGTCGCCTTCTCGATCTCCTGGATCGTCATCCGCTCGCGGACGACGCGCTCCATGCGGAGGAGCCCGATGCGGAAGGCGTTCTGGATCAGCTCGCCGTTGGCCCGGATGCGGCGGTTGCCGAGGTGGTCGATGTCGTCGGCCTGCCCGTGCCCGTTGTTGAGGACGATCAGCTGGCCGACGATCGCCGCGATGTCCTCCCGGGTGATCGTCCGGCCCAGCTGAGCGTTGGTCGGGTCCTCGCGGGGGAGCTCGATCCCCATCCCGGCGGCGACCGTGTCGAGCTTCTTGTTGAACTTGTAGCGGCCCACCCGCCCGAGGTCGTAGCGGCGGAAGTTGAAGAAGAGGCTCTCGACGAGCTGGCGGGCGTTGTCGCCGGTCGGCGGGTCGCCGGGGCGCAGCTTCTTGTAGACCTCGATGAGGGCCTCGGCCTGGGTGTTGGTGGGGTCCTTGTCGAGCGTCGACGCGACGTAGGGGTGCTCGGGGTTGTCGTCGACCGAGCCGAAGAGCGCCGAGATCTCCTCGTCGCGCTCGTAGCCGACCGCGCGCAGCAGGGTGGTGGCGGCGATCTTGCGCTTGCGGTCCACCTTCACCGAGAGCAGGTCGCCGCGGGCGGCGGTCTCGAACTCGAGCCAGGCGCCACGGTTCGGGATGACCTTCGCCGTGTAGAGGTCGCGGCCCGAGGTGGGGTCCTCGACCTTGCCGTAGTAGACGCCCGGCGAGCGGACGAGCTGGCTCACGACCACCCGCTCCGCGCCGTTGATGATGAACGTGCCGAGGTCCGTCATCCACGGGTAGTCGCCCATGTAGACCCGCTGCCGCTGGATCTCGCCGGTCTCCTTGATGAGGAGCTCGACCTGCACGTAGAGGGGCCGGCTGAAGGTGAGGTCGCGGGTGCGGCACTCCAGCTCGGAGTACTTGGGATCCCCGAACTCGTAGTCCAGGAACTGGAGCTCCATCACCTTGGCGGTGAAGTCCTTGATCGGGCTGATCTCGTCGAACAGCTCCCGGAGCCCCTTCTCGACGAACCAGGCGAAGGACCGCACCTGGAGCTCGATGAGATTGGGGATCTCGCGCTTCTCGGCGATCCGGGCGTACGAGACGCGCCCGGGCACGGGAGTGGACGAATCAGCGACAGGCAGCATGAACCGCTCCTTGGCAGAGGAGGGAGACCGAAGGGAGGGCCGCGCTCACGGAATTGGAAATTGTACCGCGATTCTCCCGGCTGTCAAACGTGCCGACAGCCGGGCCGGCGACCGTGGTCACCGCCCGGCGTCGGGGCCGCAGGGTCGGCCGGGCGACGACAGGCGCCCGACCGTGGCGACGGATGGCGGCCGTCGCTACTTGATCTCGACCTTCGCGCCCTGCTCCTCGAGAGCGGCCTTGATCTTCTCGGCCTCGTCCTTGGCGATCCCCTCCTTGACGGCCTTGGGGGCCGCGTCGACGAGGTCCTTGGCCTCCTTGAGGCCCAGGCCGGTCAGCTCGCGGACGACCTTGATGACGGGGATCTTGTTGGGGCCGATCTCGGCGAGGACGGCGGAGAACTCGCTCTGTTCCTCGACCGCCTCGGCGACCGGGGCGCCGCCGGCGGCGGGCGCCGCGGCGGCGGCGGCGACCGGGGCCGCCGCCGTGACGCCGAACTTCTCCTCGAACTTCTTCACGAACTCGCTGACCTCGACGAGCGTCATCGCGCCGATCGCGTCGAGGATCTGGTCCTGGGTGAGAGTGGCCATCGTGTCGTGCTCCTTCGGATCGGCCGGCCGCGGCGGGCTGGCGGGTGGGCGTCGAAAGCGGCGCTACGCGCCGGCCTGGGCCTTCTGCTCAGAGAGCTGGGCCAGCAGGGAGCCCAGGTTGCGGAGATTGGCGGCGAGGAGTCCGGCGACCTGCGTCGCGGGGGCGTTGAACGCCCCGGCGAGCTGGGCGAGGAGGACCTCACGGGGAGGCAGCGTCGCCAGCCGCTGGACGCCGCTGGCGTCGAGGGCCTTCCCGCCGACGACCGCGCCGGTGACCTTGACGGTCTTGTAGGGCCGGACCGCGTCGAGGACCGACTTGGCGACGAGGGTCTCGTCGCCGGTCCCGAAGGCGATGGCCGACGGGCCGCGGAGGAGCTCGGCGATGCCGGCATTCCCTTCCTGCTCGGCCGCGATCCGCATCAGGCGGTTCTTGATGACCCGGTACGTGACGTTGTTCTTCCGAAGCGCGCGACGGATCTCCCCGATCTCGCGGACCGTCAGGCCGCGGTACTCGGTCGTGATCAGCGTGCTGCTCGCAGCGAGATCCTCGCGGAGCTCGGCCACGGTCGCCCGCTTCGCCTCGGTCGGCATGCAACCCTCTCGTGCCGCGCGCCTCCGGCGCGCCCGGTGGACCCGCCGGGCGGGGCCCCTGCCAGACGGTGCGTCCTTCGCGTCTTGCAGGGTCCGCGCGGATCCGCCCCGGGGAGGGCGACCGCTGGTGGTCCTGCCTCGGCGTGCCCGCCGGCGTCCCCGGGCCCGCTCCCGCGGGCGCCGGTCCGGTCCGGCGGATCAAGCCCCGGCCGTCCCGTCGGGCCCGGTCGGGGCTCCGACGGCGCGGCCCGCGGGCGCAGGCTGTCTGCGGCGGTCCGTCTCTCGATCTGGTGCGGCGTGCCGTGCGGCGGCCGCGCTGCGGGATGGTAGTCGATCCGGGCCCGGCGCGCCCCGCGCCGGGGAGCCGGGTCAGGCGTTCGCGACGGCCAGGAGCGCCGGGAGGTCCACGCGGACGCCCGGACCCATCGTGCTCGCGATGGTCATGCCGCGCAGGTAGGTGCCCTTCGCGCCGGCGGGCCGGGCCCGGCTCACGGCATCGAGAAGCGTCGCCAGGTTCGCCACGAGCGCCTCGCCCTCGAAGCTCGCCCTGCCCACCGGGACGTGGATGATCGCGCCCTTGTCGACCTTGAACTCGACGCGGCCGGCCTTGACCTCGCCGACGGCGCGCTCGAGGTCGAAGGTGACCGTGCCGGCCTTCGGGTTGGGCATGAGCCCGCGGCGGCCGAGGATCCGGCCCAGCTTGCCCACCATCCCCATCATGTCCGGGGTCGCGATGGCGACGTCGAACTCGAGCCAGCCACCCTCGATCTTCTTCACGATGTCGTCGCCGCCGACCTCGTCGGCACCCGCGCGGAGGGCCTCCTGGGCCTTCTCGCCCTGGGCGAACACCACGACGCGCACGACCTTCCCCGTCCCGTGCGGGAGGACGACCGTGCCGCGGACCATCTGGTCGGCGTGGCGGGGATCGACGCCGAGGCGGATGTGGGCCTCGATGGAGGGGTCGAAGTTGACCACCGAGGTCTGCTTCACGAGGTCGACGGCCTCGGCGGGGCCGTAGGCCTTCGTCCGGTCGACGAGCTTGGCGGCTTCCTGGTACTTCTTGCCGTGCTGGGCCATGTGCGGCTCCTCGCTGGCGGCCGGCGTTCCGGCCTCCCCCGTCTCGTGGGGTCGCCGTCCGGCCGGGCGGCCGGACCTTGTCCGTCGCCGGCTAGCCGGCGACCTCGATGCCCATGCTGCGGGCGGTCCCCTCGACCTGGCGCATCGCGGCTTCGATGTCGTTGGCGTTGAGGTCGGCGAGCTTGATCGTGGCGATCTCCCGGAGCTGGTCGCGGGTGACCGTGCCGACGTTCTCGCGGCTCGCCGTCGCGGAGCCCTTCTCGACGCCGGCGGCCTTGCGGAGGAGGTCGGCGGCCGGCGGGGTCTTGAGGACGAAGGTGAACGAGCGATCCTCGAAGATCGTGATCTGGGCGGGGATGATCTGCCCGGCCTTGTCGGCGGTCTTCTCGTTGTAGCTCTTGGTGAACTCCACGATGTTGATGCCGTGGGGGCCGAGCGCCGTGCCGACGGGCGGCGCGGGGGTCGCCTTGCCGGCCGGCAGCTGGAGGGTGAGGACGATGCGGATCTTCTTGGCCACGGTGGGACGGGTTCCTTTCGCTCAGAGCTTCTCGACCTGCAGGAGGTCGAGCTCGACGGGCGTCTCGCGGCCGAAGATGCTCACGAGGACCTTGACCTTGTTGCGCTCCGGGTCCACCTCGTCGACCGTGCCGACGAACTCGGCGAACGGCCCGTCGGTGACCCGGACGCTCTGGCCCTTCGTGAACGCCACGCGGAACTTCGGCGTCTCCACGCCCATCTGGCGAAGGATCGCCTTGACCTCGTGCTCCTCGAGCGGGATCGGCTCGCTCCGCGCGCCGGGCAGGTTGCCGGTGCCGACGAAGCTCGTCACCCCGGGGGTGTTGCGGACGACGTACCACGACTCGGGGTCGTAGATCATCTCGACGAGGACGTAGCCCGGAAACACCTTCTTCTGGACGGTGTGCCGCTGGCCCTGCTTGATCTCGATCTCGTCCTCCATCGGGACGAGGACCTGGAAGATCTTGTCTTCCATGCCCATCGACTCGATGCGGTGCTCGAGATTCGTCTTGACCTTGTTCTCGTAGCCCGAGTAGGTGTGGATGACGTACCAGCGCTTCTCCGGAGCGCGGACGCTCTCGGTCATCACCGTCCCCTACGCCGTCGGGGTGATGAGCCGGACGACCTCGGTGAAGACGAAGTCCCAGGCGGCGATGAAGACGCCGATGGCGGCGCTCACCACGAAGACGAGCACGGTCAGGTTGCGCACCTGGTCGCGGGTCGGCCAGGCGACCTTCTTGAGCTCGGACCAGGATTCCTGGAAGTAGCGGCGGAGTCGACGCACGGTTCGGCTGTTGCTCTCTTGCTACGAGGGAGATGGGTTGGCAGGGGCGATAGGACTCGAACCTACAACCGCCGGTTTTGGAGACCGGTGCTCTGCCAATTGAGCTACGCCCCTGTGGTGTCTCCTACTTTGCCTCCCGGTGCAGCGTGTGGCGTCGCTCGCGCGGGCAGTACTTGCGGAGCTCGATCCGGTTGGGATCGTTCCGCTTGTTCTTCCGCGTGGTGTACGTCCTCGTCTTGCACTCGGTGCAGGCGAGCTGGACGATGGGGCGGTTCTCGGCTGCCTTCGCCATCTCGTCCCTACTCGGTGATGGCCACGATGGCCCCGGCGCCGACGGTCCGGCCACCCTCGCGGATGGCGAAGCGCTGGCCGACCTCGAGGGCGATCGGGGTGATGAGATCGACGGTCATGTCGACGTTGTCGCCGGGCATGATCATCTCGGCCCCCTCGGGGAGGCCGATGGCGCCGGTCACGTCGGTGGTCCGGAGGTAGAACTGGGGCCGGTAGCCGTTGTAGAAGGGGGTGTGCCGGCCGCCCTCCTCCTTGGTCAGGACGTAGACCCGGGCGGTGAAGCGGGTGTGGGGCTTGATGCTCCCCGACTTGGCCAGGACCTGGCCGCGCTCGATGTCGTCGCGCTCGATGCCCCGCAGGAGGCAGCCGACGTTGTCGCCGGCGCGCCCCTCGTCGAGGAGCTTCTTGAACATCTCGACGCCGGTGACGACGACCTTGCGGGTGGGGCGGATGCCGACGATCTCGACCTCGTCGCCGACCTTGACGATGCCGCGCTCGATGCGCCCGGTGGCGACGGTGCCCCGGCCCTTGATCCCGAAGACGTCCTCGACGGGCATCAGGAAGGGCTTGTCGATGGCGCGCTCGGGGGTCGGGATGTAGGAGTCGACCGCGTCCATCAGCTCCTGGATGCAGGCGTAGGCGGGGTCGGCGGGGTCGTCGGGGGCCTCGAGGGCCTTGAGCGCGGAGCCGCGGACGACGGGGAGGTCGTCGCCCGGGAAGTTGTACTTGGAGAGGAGCTCGCGGACCTCGAGCTCGACGAGGTCGAGGAGCTCGGGGTCGTCGACCGCGTCGACCTTGTTGAGGAAGACGACGATGTAGGGGACCTCGACCTGGCGGGCCAGGAGGATGTGCTCCCGGGTCTGGGGCATGGGGCCGTCGGTGGCGGCCACGACGAGGATCGCGCCGTCCATCTGGGCGGCGCCGGTGATCATGTTCTTGATGTAGTCGGCGTGGCCCGGGCAGTCGACGTGGGCGTAGTGGCGGGCGCCGGTCTGGTACTCGACGTGGGCGATCGCGATCGTGATGCCGCGCTCGCGCTCCTCGGGGGCGTTGTCGATCGAGTCGAAGGCGCGGTACTCGGCCTCGCCCGGGGCGCCCTTCATGGCGAGGTACTTCGTGATCGCCGCGGTCAGCGTCGTCTTCCCGTGGTCGATGTGACCGATGGTGCCGATGTTGACGTGCGGCTTCGTCCGCTCGAACTTCTTCTTGGCCACGTGCGCGTCTACCTGCTATCTGGGGGGCCGGCTGGGGGTGGTGGAGCCCAGAATGGGACTTGAACCCATGACCTCATCCTTACCAAGGATGTGCTCTGCCAACTGAGCTATCTGGGCCCGTGTGAGGGACATGGCGGGTGGTGGGCAGGAGAGGAATCGAACCTCTACAGTCGAAGACGGCTGATTTACAGTCAGCTGAGCTCACCACCTGCTCAACCTACCCACGGGGAGTGCCGACCGGGCGGGCTGCGGAACCCGTGGTGCGCCCGGACGACGACCTTGTTCAGTTGGAGCCGACGACGGGACTCGAACCCGGAACCTGCGGTTTACAAAACCGCTGCTCTGCCAATTGAGCTACGTCGGCGGGGCGCAGGAGTACACCGCAGTCTCTCCGAGGCGCAACGGCCATCATATTCGGGCGGACGGACGGCGGTCAAGCGCGGCCCCGACGGCGGTGCTGGTCACGGGGCCGGGTCGTCGCCCGCGGGCGGGAGCTCGACAGGCGCAGGAACATCGACGGCCGGCGGCGCGTGGTCCGGCGGCGCGTGGTCTGGCGGCGCGTGGTCCTCGGCGCTGGCCGCGGCGCGGCCGCCGCCTCGCGCCGCACCGCCGGCCGGCCGCTCGGGCAGATCGCGCTGCGCCGCGGCCTCGAAGACGAGCACCGAGCCGGCGACCGACGCGTTGAGGGACTCGATCCGGCCACGCATCGGGATCCGGACCAGGACGTCGCAGCGGCGACGGACCGCCGGGGCAAGGCCGCGACCCTCGCTGCCGACGACGAGGACGAGCGGTCCTCGCAGGTCCGCCTGCCGATAGGTGAGGGGCGCGTCGGCGTCGGTCCCGACGATCCGGAGACCCCGGACGTGAAGGCCGGCCAGCGTCCCGGGCAGGTCGTCGACCGGGGCCAGGAGGAGATGCTCGGTGGCGCCCGCCGACGCCTTGACGGCGGCCGGGGTGAGGGGCGCCTGCCGCCGCGTCGGGAAGACGACGCCGTGCACGCCGGCGGCCTCGGCGCTCCGGAGGAGCGTGCCGACGTTCTGGGGGTCCTCGAGGGAGTCGAGGGCCAGCACGAGCGCCGGCTCGCCACGCTCGATCGCGCGCGCCAGGACGTCGGCAACCGCTGCCTGCGGGCGGGCCTCGAGGACGAGTGCAACGCCCTGGTGGCCGTCGAACCCGCTGAGGGCCGTGAGCGAGCCGCCCTCGACCTCGACGACCGGGATCCGCAGGGTCGTCGCGTGGAGCACGAGGCGCTCGAGCGCGTCGCGGCGACCCGGCGTGACGAGGAGGCGGCGCGCGGCGCGGCCCGCGACGAAGGCCTCCTCCACCGGGTGGCGGCCGGCGACGAGCTCCTCGCCCTCGGCGAGCGCGGCCTCCGGGGGCGGCACGACCGGGGCGCCAGGCCGCGGCGTTGCCCAGGGTCGTGCGGCGCCGGCCGGCCGGCCCGGGCCCGGTGGTCGGCCGGGCACGGGCTCCCAGGGCCGATGAGGACCGGCGGTCCGCGGCCGCCACGGCCGTTCCGGACCCCGCGGGCGCGACCCCCCGGGGCCGGGGGCGCCCAGGCGTGGGCCGGCACCACGTGCACCCGTTGGCCCGGGCGCCACGTCGGGTCCGTGCGGCTCGCGGTCGCGCTGAACCCATTGCCGCTCCCCGCGCGGACCGGCGGGGCCGGGGCGGGGTCCCGGCGGGCGAGCGGAGGGACGGGGGCCGCCGGGACCGGGATGCGGGCCCGGAGGTCGGGCGCCGGGCGGGCGAGCGTCACCGGGCGGGCCGGCGGGCCCAGGCCGGGGTCCCGGTGGACGGGCCGTGCCGCGCGGGCCGGGAGGACGTGTGCCCGGCGGGCGACCGGACTGCCCTCCTGGCCGTCCGGCATCTCGGCTCGCACCCCGCCCCCCGCCGGGCCACTGACCACGGGCGTCGTGGCCCGGGCGCTCGTCGTCGCGATGCGGCCGCGGGTGCCGCTGCTCAGGCACCGCCCGCGGCCCCCGGGCGCCGCCAACGCTGGCCGTCACGGGTGTCCTCGACGAGGATCCCCGCCGCCGCCAGCTCGCCGCGGAGCCGGTCCGAGGCAGCCCAGTCGCGCGCCGCCCGGGCGGCCGCCCGGGCCTCCAGCAGCGCAGCCTCCTCGGCTGCCAGGACGTCCACGGCGTCGGGGAGGATCCCCAGCACGGCGTCGAGGTCGCGCAGGGCGGCGAGCGCTCGTGCGGCATCGGTGGTGGAGAGCGTCCGGTCGGCAATCCGCCGGTTGAGGTCGCGCACCAGGTCGAAGAGCGCGGCCAACGCCGGAGAGATCGCCAGGTCGTCGTCGAGGGCGGACCCGAAGGCCTCGCGGGCGCCCGCCAGAAGCGCCGGGAGCCCAGGGTCGTCCGGCCCGTCAGAGCCGTACGCCTCGAGCGCGGCCACGAGCGCATCCAGGCGCTCGACGGCCGCGGCGGCGGCGGCGAGCGACTCGTCGCTGAAGCTGAGCCCGGTCCGGTAGTGGGCGGCGAGGAGCGCGTAGCGCAGGGCGCGGGGCGAGGTCCCGGCCGCCAGGAGCTCCGTCACCCGGGCGATGTTCCCCTCCGACTTCGCCATCTTCCGCCCGCCCATCTGGAGGTGGGCGCAGTGCAGCCACGTTCGCACGAAGGGCCTGCCGGTCGCGGCCTCCGACTGGGCGATCTCGTCCTCGTGGTGGGGGAAGACGAGGTCGACACCCCCCGTGTGGATGTCGAACGTCTCGCCCAGGTAACGCATCGACATGGCCGAGCACTCCAGGTGCCAGCCGGGGCGGCCGGGTCCCAGCTCCGTCTCCCACCTCGGCTCGCCGTCGCGCGCGCCTTTCCACAGGACGAAGTCGCGGACGTCGTCCTTGGAGTACTCGTCGGCGGCGACGCGCTCGCCGACGCGGAGCTGCGCCGGATCAAGGCGGGCCAGGCGTCCGTAGGCCGGCCAGCTGGCGATCCGGAAGTAGATGGAGCCGTCCTCGGTCCGGTAGGCATGGCCCGCGGCGAGAAGGCGCTCGACGAGGGCGACCATATCGGGCACGTGCTCCGTGGCCCGGGGCATGACGTCGGGCCCGGTCATCCGCAGGATCCGGGCGTCCTCGAGGAAGCGCTCGATCCAGCGCGCCGCCAGCTCGTCGATCCCGATCCCCTCGGCCGCCGCGCCGCGGATGATCTTGTCGTCCACGTCGGTCAGGTTCATCACCCAGGTGACGCGCAGGCCCCGCCAGCGCAGGTGACGGATCAGAAGGTCGGCGAACAGGAAGGACCGGAAGTTCCCGACGTGCGCCGGGCCGTACACGGTCGGTCCGCAGGAGTAGACCCGCACGTGGCCCGGCTCGAGGGGCTCCAGGGGCCGGACCGACCCGCTCAGCGTGTCCTGGAGACGGATGCTCACGCGCTGCCCCCGGCCGGCCTCGCCGCCGCCACGACCGCCACCGCGCGGGCGGTGATCCCCCGGCCCGCGCCCTCGAAGCCGGCGAGGTTCCCCGTTGACGCCTTCACGTTCACGCTGCCGGCCGGGAGCCCGACCAGGCCGGCGATCGAGGCCGCCATCTCGTCGAGCCGGCCGGCAAGCCGGGGGCGGGCGCCGATGACCGTCAGGTCGATCGAGACGGGGGCGTAGCCTGCCGCCCGGACGCGCTCCACGCAGGCGGCGAGCAGGTCCCGGCTGGCGATCCCGGCCGGCGTTGCAGGGCCGGCAGGGAAGAGCCGGCCGAGGTCGCCGAGGCCGGCCGCGCCGAGCAGCGCGTCGCAGACCGCGTGCAGGACGACGTCGCCGTCGGAGTGGCCGTGGAGGCGGGGGGCGCCCTCGATCGGCAGGCCGCCCAGCACCAGGGGGCCACCGGGACCGAAGAGGTGGCTGTCGTCGCCGAGCCCGACGCGTATCGCAGGTGCGACCGGGGCCAGGTCGCCGCGAGCCACGAGGGCCGCCTCCACCCGGGCGAGGTCGTCGGGCAGCGTCACCTTGAGGTTCGTCGACTCGCCGGGGACCGCATGGACCGGGATTCTACAGGCCTCCAGCAGGGCGGCCTCATCGGTCCAGGTGGTGGGGCCCCGGGGCGGCTCGATCGCCCAGGCCCTCGCCAGCACGTCGCGCCGGACGCCCTGCGGCGTCTGGGCCGCCGCCAGGGCCGCCCGGTCGACGGTGCCTGCGATCCGCCCGTGCTCGACGCGCTTGAGCGTCTCGGCCACGGGGACGACGGGGATCGCCGCGCCGTGCTCGGCGGCGGCCGCCGCGACCCGCTCGATGAGGGCGCGCGACACCAGGGGGCGGGCCCCGTCGTGAACGAGGATGACGTCGCCGGGCTCGCCCTCGCCGAGGGCGGCGACGCCCGCCGCGACCGAATCCTGGCGACGGGCGCCACCCGCCACGACGGCGGCAACCGAGGTCGGGAGCCAGCGGGCGGCGGCCAGGCCGGAGGCGCGCTCCGGGGCGGTCACCACGACGATCCGCCGGACCGGTGGTGCCCCAGCCAGGGCCTCCAGGGTCCAGGCCAGGAGGGGGCGGCCTCCGACGGAGGCGGCCAATTTGTCGTCGCCGCCCATCCGCGTGCTCGCGCCGGCGGCGACGACGACCGCGTCGACCCCGCTCACTCGCCGCGCGGCTGGGCGAAGATCATGCGCCCGGCCACGGTCTGCAGGACGCGCGTGACCACCACCCCGATCTCCCGGTCGAGATGCCTGGCCCCGCCCTCGACCACGATCATGGTTCCGTCGTCGAGGAAGCCGACGCCCTGGCCGGCCTCCTTCCCTTCCTGGATCACCCGCACGCGGAGCTCCTCGCCGGGCAGGACGGCCGGCTTCATGGCGTTGGCCAGGGAGTTGACGTTCATCACCCGGAGACCCTGGATCTCGGCCACACGGTTGAGGTTGAAGTCGTTCGTCAGGATGATCCCGCTCCGGGCCCGGGCGAGGGCCACGAGCTTGGCGTCCACCTCGGGGATCTCGGGCAGCATCTCGTCGGCGATCTCGACGGGGACGCGGTCCTCCTTCTGGAGACGAGCCACGATCTCGAGGCCGCGACGGCCCCGGGCCCGCCGCATCGTGTCCGGGCTGTCCGCGATCCGCTGGAGCTCCTCGAGGACGACCCGCGGGACGACGAGCGTGCCCTGGACGAAGCCCGCCTCCGCGATGTCGGCGATCCGGCCGTCGATGATGGCGCTCGTGTCCACCACGACCCGTGGCTCGCCGTGCTGCGGCGCCGCCGCCTCGTCGCGGCGCCGGAGGATCCCGACCGCCTCACCGGCGGCGATGAGATCGTGACGCTTGGCGACCGTCAGGCCGGCCATGCCGAGCCCGAGCGCGATCGAGACTCCGATCGGCAGCCAGGTGCCCAGCGGTCCCCCGAAGGCGGCCAGCGGGAACCCGAGGAGCAGGCCCATCACGAGGCCGATCAGGAGCCCCAGGACGGCTGCCACGAACTCGGCCGTGGGGAGCTCCTGGACCCAGCGGACGAGCCAGGCCGCGGGGACGACCGTGAGGTAGGGCAGGACCGCGAAGCCCACGACCACCCAGGCAACCAGCCAGGCGGCGATCAGCGCCCCGGCGTAGGCGCCCTGCCCGAAGATCCCCGCGCCGCCCGCCACGAAGG
This sequence comes from uncultured Chloroflexia bacterium, assembly GCA_963709605.1. Lineage (GTDB taxonomy): Bacteria > Chloroflexota > Limnocylindria > Limnocylindrales > CSP1-4 > CTSoil-043. The sequence continues at coordinate 12,009 of CAVPWX010000008.1, forward strand.
AGAGGCCGATGAGGAGCCCCAGGGCGGCGCCGAAGAGTCGGATGACGCGGATCACGGGCCGTGAGCCTAGCACCGCCCGCCGCCGCCGTCAGGCCCCCCGGGAGCGCCCGGGATGCTGCTCAGTCGCCGTGACCGGCCTCCAGGGCGACGGCGAGGGCGTCGCGGACGGTCGCGACGGGAACCACCTCGAGGCCCTCGACCTCCGGGGCAGCGCCCCGCGTGCGCGGCACGAGCGCCCGGGTGAAGCCGAGGCGGGCCGCCTCGCGCAGCCGCCGCTCGGTGCCGCCGACGGAGCGCAGCTCGCCGAGGAGGCCGACCTCCCCGAAGGCAAGGGTGCCGGGGCGCACCGGCCGGTCCCGGAGGGTCGAGGCGAGGGCGATGGCGAGCGCCAGGTCCAGGCCGGGGTCGGCCACCGCGATCCCGCCGGCCAGGTTGGCGTACACGTCGTGCGTCCCCAGGCCGATGCCGGCGCGCCGGCCGAGGACCGCGACGAGGAGGGCCAGCCGGTTCGGGTCCAGCCCGATGGCCGTTCTGCGGGGCATGCCGTAGGCCGTCGGCGCGGCAAGCGCCTGGACCTCGACGAGGAGGGCGCGGCTGCCCTCGAGGGTGGCCGCGACGACGCTTCCCGCCGCCGGAACCGGGTGCTCGACGAGGAAGGCCCGCGCCGGGTCGGCCACCTCGCGGAGCCCCGCCTCGGCCATCTCGAGGACGCCCACCTCGTCGGTCGCCCCGAAACGATTCTTCGACGCCCGCACGAGCCGCAGCGTGCCGCCGCGCTCGCCCTCGATGGAGACCACGGCGTCGACGAGATGCTCGAGGGTCTTGGGGCCGGCCAGGCTCCCCTCCTTGGTCACGTGCCCGACGAGGATGACCGCGATCCCCTCCCCCTTCGCGAGCTCCATGAGCCGCAGCGCGGCCTCGCGCACCTGGCCGACGCTGCCGGCGGGCCCTTCGAGCTCGTCGAGGGTGGCGGTCTGGATCGAGTCGACGATGACGGCCGCCGGGCGAAGGGCGCGGGCCGCCTCGGCGATGCGCGCGACGTCGTGCTCGGCGAGGATCCGGACGGCGTCGGCCGCGGGACCGGCGAGCAGGCCCAGGCGGCCGGCTCGGAGACGCACCTGGCTGCCGGATTCCTCGCCTGTTGCGTAGAGGACGGCCTGCCCGCCGGCGGCGAGGCCGGCCGCCGCCTGCAGCAGGAGCGTCGACTTGCCGATCCCGGGCTCACCGCCGACGAGCACCAGCGAGCCGGGAACCAGCCCGCCGCCGAGGACGCGGTCGAGCTCACCGAGGCCGACCGGCAGGCGGGGCACGTCCTCCTGGGCAAGGGACGAGAGGGGCACCGGCGCCGCCGCGCCCGGGGCGGCACCGGCGCGCGCCCTGGCGGCCGCCGGGGCCTCCCGGACGAGCGTCTCGACGAGCGAGTTCCAGGCGCCGCAGCCGCGGCACTGGCCCTCCCAGCGGAGGAAGGCCTCTCCGCAGGCCTGGCAGACGTAGCGGCTCTGGGGCCGCCCCACGGTTGCTAGACGGCCTCGACGGCGGCGGGGGTCATCTCGTCGGCGGCCTGGATCGAGAGACCCGCCTCCTCGCCCTTGTCGACCACGATCGTCGTGCCCGGCTTGTAGCGCCCGAGAAGGAGATGCTCGGCGAGGACGTCCTCGATCATGTTCTGGATGACGCGGCGGAGCGGGCGCGCGCCGTAGGCCACGTCGTACCCGATCTTGATGATGTGGTCCTTGGCCGCCTGGGTGACCTCGAGGGCCATCTGCTGGGCTCGGAGCTGGTCGCGGACGCGGGCCAGCATGAGGTCGACGATCAGGCGGATCTCGTCCTGGGTCAGCGAGCGGAAGACGATGGTCGCGTCGATGCGGTTGAGGAACTCGGGCCGGAAGGAGTTCTTCAGCTCCTGCTGGACCTTCTCCTTCATCAGCTCGTGGGACGCCTCGGCGCGCGATTCCTCGGTGTCGCCGACGGGCCGGAAGCCCAGCGACGAGTTCGTCTGGAGCTGCCGCGCGCCCAGGTTCGAGGTCATGATGATGATCGTGTTCCGGAAGTCGACCCGCCGTCCCTTGGCGTCCGAGAGGTGCCCGTCCTCGAGGATCTGGAGGAGGATGTTGAAGACCTCGGGGTGGGCCTTCTCGATCTCGTCGAGGAGGACGACCGCGTAGCTCTTGCGGCGGACCGCCTCGGTGAGCTGGCCGCCCTCGTCGAAGCCGACGTAGCCTGGAGGGGCGCCCACGAGCCGGCTCACGTTGTGGCGCTCCATGAACTCGCTCATGTCGACCTTGATGAGCGCGTCCTCGCTGCCGAACATGAACTCGGCGAGGGCCTTGGCGAGCTCGGTCTTGCCGACGCCCGTGGGGCCGAGGAAGACGAAGGAGCCGATGGGGCGCTTGGGATCCTTCAGCCCGGCCCTGGCGCGGCGGACGGCACGCGAGATCGTCGCGATCGCCTCCTGCTGGCCGATGACGCGCTGGTGGATGTGGTCCTCCATCTGGAGGAGCCGCTCGGATTCCTCCTGCGCGATGCGGGTCACCGGGATGCCCGTCCACATCGCCACCACCTGGGCGATCTCCTCCTCGTCGACTGTCGGCTGGTCGCCGGCGACCTGGGCCTGCCACTCGCCGCGCAGGCCCTCCACCCGCTCCTTCGCGGCGCTCTCGAGCTCGCGGAGGCGGGTCGCCTCGTCGTATTCCTGCGCGTTGACTGCCGCGTCCTTGTCCCGTCCGAGCCGGTCGAGCTCCTTCTGGGCCTCGCGGAGCACCGGCGGCGCCGACGCGTAGCGGAGCCTGACGCGGCTGGCAGCCTCGTCGATGAGGTCGATCGCCTTGTCCGGCAGGTGACGGTCGGTGATGTAGCGGATCGAGAGGTCCGCCGCGGCGCGCACCGCGTCGTCCGTGATCGTGACCTTGTGGTGCTGCTCGTACCGCTCCCGCACCCCCAGGAGGATCTCGATCGTCTGCTCGAGCGTCGGCTCCTCGACCATGACGGGCTGGAAGCGCCGCTCGAGGGCCGCGTCGCGCTCGATGTACTTGCGGTACTCGTCGAGCGTGGTCGCCCCGATGCACTGGAGCTCGCCGCGGGACAGCGGCGGCTTCAGGATGTTGGCCGCGTCGATGGCGCCCTCGGCCGCCCCCGCCCCGACGAGGGTGTGCAGCTCGTCGATGAACAGGATGGCGTCGTTGGTGCTGCGCAGCTCCTCGATGATCTTCTTGAGGCGCTCCTCGAACTCGCCGCGGTACTTCGTGCCGGCGACGAGGGAGCCGATGTCGAGGGTCAGGACGCGCTTGTTGAGGAGCGTCTCGGGGACGTCGCCGTTGACGATGCGGTGGGCCAGGCCCTCGGCGATCGCGGTCTTGCCCACGCCCGGCTCCCCGATCAGGGCGGGGTTGTTCTTCGTCCGCCGGGAGAGGATCTGGATGACCCGCTCGATCTCCTTCTCGCGGCCGATCACCGGATCCAGCTTGCCCGCCCGCGCGGCCTCCGTCAGGTTGATCCCGAGCTGGTCGACGGTGGGCGTCTTGCTCGTTCGCTTCGTCTCCTGGGCCGGCCCGGCCGTGGAGCTCTGGGAGAGGACGCGGATCACCTCGTGGCGGACCTTGTCGAGGTTGACGCCGAGCGATTCGAGGACGCCGGCGGCGATCCCCTCCCCCTCGCGGACGAGGCCGAGCAGCAGGTGCTCCGTGCCGATGTAGTTGTGGCCCAGGCGGCGCGCCTCGTCGATGGCGAGCTCGATCACCCGCTTCGCGCGCGGCGTCAGCCCGACCTCGCCGACCACGGGACGGTCCCCGCGCCCGATGATGAACTCGACCGCCGTGCGGACCTTCGCAAGCTCGACGTTCATGTTCTCGAGCACGCGCGCCGCCACGCCCTCGCCCTCGCGGACGAGGCCGAGCAGCAGGTGCTCCGTGCCGATGTAGTTGTGGTTGAACCGCTGCGCTTCGTCCTGCGCGAGCGTCAGGACCTTGCGGGCGCGGTCGGTGAACTTGTCGAAGCGGTCCATGAGGCGGGATCTCTGCGGGCGGGCCGTGCCGCCGGTCGGGCCATGCTAGCACGGCCCCCCGGATGACACGGACGGGAGCAGACGCCCCTGCGACATCCCGCCGTGAGGTGATTCGCGCGCCGGGCGCGCGCGGATGCAGGCTCCCGGATACGCGACGACGCGCCGCGGCAGGGGCGAAGGAGCGCCGCGCGGAGCGGCCTGATCAGGCCTTGTCGGCGGGCTCCTCGGCGGGCTCGGGCTCGGCGACCGCCTCGGCCACCTCGGGCTCGGCGACCGCCTCGGCCACCTCGGGCTCGGCGACCGCCTCGGCCACCTCGGGCTCGGCGCTCGCCTCGGCCACCTCGGGCTCGCGGCCACCTCGGGCTCGGGCTCGGGCTCGGCGACCGCCTCGGCCACCTCGGGCTCGGGCTCGGCGACCGCCTCGGCCACTCGGCTCGGGCTCGGGCTCGGCGACCGCCTCGGCCACCTCGGGCTCGGGCTCGGGCTCGGCGACCGCCTCGGCCACCTCGGGCTCGGGCTCGGGCTCGGCGACCGCCTCGGCCTGCTCCAGCTGCTGGCGGACCTGGGCAAAGGCGGCGGCGAGCGTGTTGTCGATCCCGCCCTCCGGCTCCTGGACCGCATCCGTCATGGAGTAGCCGCGCTCCGGCCGCTCGCGGCGCGGGCGCGCCTCGGGGGCGGGGCGGGCCGGCGGCTCCTCGGCCTGCTTGAGGCTGAGGCCCAGGCGATGCCGCTCGGAGTCCAGGGAGATGATCTTCAGCTTGAGCGTCTGGCCCTCGCGGACGACGTCGCCCGGGTGGGCGACCCGCTGGTGGCTGAGCTCGCTGATGTGGATCAGCCCTTCGAGGCCGTCCCGCACGCGGACGAACGCCCCGAAGTTGACGAGCTTGGTGACCGTCCCGTCGATCAGGTCGCCGACGCGGAAGTCGGCCACCGTGGAGTGCCACGGATCCGGCTGGAGGCGGCGGATCGAGAGGCTGATCCGGCCGCGCTCGTGGTTGATGTCGATGACCTCGGCCTCGACCTCCTCGCCGACCTTGTAGCCGGCCTCGGGGTTGTTGACCTTGTTCCAGCTGAGCTCGCTCTTGTGGACCAGGCCGTCGATCCCGCCGAGGTCGATGAAGACGCCGAACGGAGCGATCGAGCGAACGGACCCCGTGACCTTCTGGCCGACCTGGAGGCTGCTGAAGAGCTCGTCCCGCTTCTCGCGGCGCTCCTCGTAGAGGGCCACCTTCTCGGAGAGGATCAGGCGGTTCGCCTTGCGGTTGACCTCCAGGATCTTGAGCCGGAGCCGGCGGCCGACGTACGGCTGCAGCTTCTCGGCGATCTCCTGGGCGGCGTCGCGCGGCTGCTCGTTCTGCGGGCGGCGCGGGAAGTCCACGATCTGGCTGATCGGCACGAACCCGCGGATCCCGCAGTCGACGATGAGGCCGCCCTTGTTGTGGTCGATGACCGGCGCCTCGATGATGACGCCCGCCTCGAACTGCTCCTGCATGGAGCGCCACTTCCGCTCGAGGCCGGCGCGGCGCAGCGAGAGGACGGCGTGGCCCTCGGGCGACTCCGGCTGCAGGACATAGACCAGGACCGTGTCGCCGATGGCGAGCGTCGGGGCTGTCTCGGCGTTCCGTCCGTAGAGCTCGCGATTGCTGACGACGCCTTCGCTCTTCGCGCCGATGTCGACGAGGATCTCGTCGCGGTCGATGCGCACGACGGTGCCCTCGACCACGTCGCCGTGCTTGAAGCTGCGGATGTCCGCGTCCTGCTCGGCCAGCAGCTCGGCCATCGTGGTGGGCTCGGGCCCCGCGGGAAGGGCAGGCTCGGGCTCCGCCGCGGGCGCCTCCGCGATCTCGGCGGCGAGCTCGTCCGCCATCACGCCGGCCTGGACGGCCTCCACGGCGAGCTCCGTGGCGGCAGCCTCGACGACCACCGCCTCGGCGGTGAGCTCCTCGGCCACGACCTCCGCGACGAAGGACTCGGCGGCAAGCTCCTCGGCGGCATCCTGAGCGACGACGGCTTCCGCGACGAGCTCCTCGGCCACGACCTCCGCGACGAAGGACTCGGCGGCAAGCCCCTCGGCGACGTCGCCGTCGCCGGCATCCTGCGCGACGATCGCCTCGACGGCAAGCTCCTCGGAGGCCGCTTCCGCAGCGACCGCCTCGGCGACGAGCTCCTCGGCCGCAGCGTCCGCGATCGCCGCGTCGACGGCAAGCTCCTCGGATGCTGCCTCAGCCTCCTCCGCTTCCGCGACGAGCTCCTCGGCGACGGCGTCTGCCACGATCGCCTCCTCCGCGAGCTCCTGGGCGGCCTCAGCCGCTGCCATCTCCTCGACCACCGCGACCGCCGGATCGGCCGTCGCCGCTGCCTCGGCTGCCTCGACCGGCGCGTCCTGCGCCGCGGCCTCCGGGGTGGTCGTCTGCTGCTTCTCTTCGGTCAAGGGTTCCTGCTCCTGGTCTGGATTCCGCCCGGGAACGAGAACGACGGCCGAGCCTCGCTCGAGCCGTCGTCAGGCTTCCAGGTGCGGTCCGTGCGCCGTGCGTGCGGTCCGTCCTCCGGTGGCGTCGGTCGGATTGGCTCTTCGGCTGTCGCCCCGCCGGGGCCGCGAGAGTCTAGCACAGGGGGGGTGGCCGGTACAATCCGGCAGTGCCCGAGCTGCCCGACCTCGCGATCCTCGCCGACGCGTTCGACGCGGCCCTCGCCGGGCGGCCGGTGACGGCCGTGGACGTCCGGGATCCGCTCGTCCTGCGGGCCACGCCCGCGCAGGCCGCCGCCCTCGTCGGCCGGACCGTGGCGAGCGTCGGCCGCCGCGGCAAGTTCCTCGTCCTCCGCCTTGCCGGACAGGACCTCTGGGCGGCCCCGATGCTCACCGGCCGGTTCGCTCTGGTTGCCCCGGACGCAACGAAGCCGAAGGCCGCCTTCGCCCTCGCGCTGGGCACCCGGCCGGGTTCGCCGCGCGCGCCAGCGGCCTGGATCGCTGGGGCGGCGTGGCTCCCGGACGACGACGCGCCCGTTGCCCTGCGGTATCTCGATCCGACGCGGATGGGCAAGCTCTACCTGGCTGCCGCGGGGGACGCCGCGGCGATCCCCGGTGTCGGCGAGCTCGGCCCCGACGCGGACGACCCGGGCCTCACCGTCGAGGCCTGGCAGGAGCGGATGCGCCGGCACCCCGGCGAGCTGAAATCCCTCCTCCGAAACCAGGCCTTCGTCGCCGGGATCGGGAACGCCTACAGCGACGAGATCCTGTGGGAGGCTCGCCTGCATCCGTTTCGGCGGCGATCGTCGCTCGCCGCCGAGGAGGTCGCCGCACTCCACGCGGCCACGCGCACGACCCTGGCCGCCGCGATCGAGGTCCTGAGGGCGCGCGTCCCGCCGACGTTCGAGCGGCAGGTGCGCGACCACCTCCGGGTCCACCTCCGGGGCGGCCAGCCGTGCCCGCGGTGCGGGGCGACGATCAGCCAAGTGGGCGGCCGCGAGGCGACCTCCTACTGCCGGACCTGCCAGCGCTGATCGCGATGGTCTGGCGCGACGACCGAGAAGGCGACGGCGGCAGGAGCGGGCCCGCCGACGGGCTCAGGGCAGCTTGAGGACCTGCCCGACGCGGATCAACGACGGGTTGGTGATGCCGTTGAGGGCGGCCAGCTCCTTGATCGTGGTGTCGAACCGAGCGGCGATCGCGGTGAGCGTGTCGCCCGGCTGCACCTTGTACGTCCGCGGGCGCGGCGGCGGCGTGGGGGCCGGCGAGGCGGTGGGCCGGGCCGTCGGGCGAGCCGTCGGGTTCGACGTCGAGCCGGCGGTCGGGGCCGCGCTCGCGGGGGCTGCCGACGCGATCGGCGTCGCCGACTGCCCGTCGTCGCCGGCGCCTGACGTGCCGGGCGCGAGCGGGCCGCGAGAGAGGACGAGGGCGCCGAGCGCTGCCCCCACGACCACGACCGTGACGGGCGCCGCCAGGCGTCGGGCAGCGCCCTCGGTGGGCAGGCTCACCCCGGCGCCTTCGAGGACGACCGGCGCCGTTGCCACGAAGGCGCCCGGGCGCGTTGGCCGGCCGCCGGACCCGTAGGCCTCGAGCCAGGTCGGGCACTCGGCGTGGGTGGCGCCCAGGCAGTGGAGGCGCTGGCGCTCGAGCGTCGGGCGGCCCTCCGCCAGCAGGGAGCAGCGATGGGCCCGCGAGGGGTCGACGGCGTGCCACGGGCCGTCGGCAGAGGACAGGTGGGGGCACGCCTCGAGGGCCGCGCCCGCGATGTCGGGGACGGGGGGAGCCGCGGGATCGCGGAGATCCGCCATGGCGGCAGGATAGCCGGGGCTCGCCCGTGCCGCCGGGAGCCTCGCCGGTCAACCCCGGCGAACCGGGTCCCGGCCCGACACGCAGACGTGTGGCCACGCCCTGGAAACGCAGAAATCCTGGCGACGACCTATTTTCCCGAAAGGCTGCCCTCTCAGTATCTTCGGCGCTGGAGAGCTTAACTTCCGTGTTCGGGATGGGAACGGGTGTGGCCTCTCCGCCAGAGTCACCAGGATTTCCTGCGTCTGATCGAGTGCCGTCGGCAGCGGCTCCACCGCGCGCGATGCGCGGGAGGCGCCGGGATCTTCAATGTCGCGAGGTTCGGGCGCGGCGCGCCCGGTGTACCACGAACTCTTCGCGGCGCTGACCCTTGGTCAGTCGCGGAAGAGGTCAAGCCCTCGACCATTAGTACGGCTCAGCTTCATCCGTCGCCGGACTTCCACGCGCCGCCTATCAAACAGGTGGTCTCCCTGCGGTCTTACCCGGTTGACCCGGTGGGGAACCTCATCTCGAGGCGAGCTTCGCACTTAGATGCTTTCAGCGCTTATCCCAACCGAACATAGCTACCCAGCAATGCCCCTGGCGGGACAACTGGCACACCAGCGGTTCGTCCACTCCGGTCCTCTCGTACTAGGAGCAGCTCCTCTCAAGTTCCCTACGCCCACGATGGATAGAGACCGAACTGTCTCACGACGTTCTGAACCCAGCTCGCGTGCGGCTTTAATCGGCGAACAGCCGAACCCTTGGGACGTACTTCCGCCCCAGGATGCCACGGGCCGACATCGAGGTGCCAAACGGTGCCGTCGATGTGAACTCTTGGGCACCATCAGCCTGTTATCCCCGGGGTAGCTTTTATCCGTTGAGTGATACCCCTTCCACTCGGAGGTACCAGATCACTAAGCCCGACTTTCGTCTCTGCTCGACTTGTGGGTCTCGCAGTCAAGCTCCCTTATGCCTTTGCACTCTTCGCCTGGTTTCCATTCAGGCTGAGGGAACCTTTGGGCGCCTCCGTTACACTTTAGGAGGCGACCGCCCCAGTCAAACTGCCCGCCTGACACTGTCCCGCGCCCGGCTTACGGGTCGCGGTTAGAACCGAAATCCAACAAGGGTGGTATTTCAACGTCGGCTCCACCGAGGCTAGCGCCCCAGCTTCACAGCCTCCCACCTATCCTACACAAGCTGAACCCCAATCCAATATCAGGGTGCAGTAAAGCTCCACGGGGTCTTTTTGTCCTATCGCGGGTAACGAGCATCTTCACTCGTACTTCAATTTCGCCGGGTCCCTCGTTGAGACAGCGCCCAGATCGTTACGCCATTCGTGCGGGTCGGAACTTACCCGACAAGGAATTTCGCTACCTTAGGACTGTTATAGTTACAGCCGCCGTTTACCGGGGCTTCGATTCAGAGCTTGCACCCCTCCTCTTAACCTTCCGGCACTGGGCAGGCGTCAGCCCCTATACGTCAGCTTTCGCTTTAGCAGAGACCTGTGTTTTTGCTAAACAGTCGCCTGGGCCGTTTCACTGCGGCTCCGACATGCGGAGCGCCCCTTCTCCCGAAGTTACGGGGCCATTTTGCCGAGTTCCTTAACGAGGGTTCTCCCGATCGCCTTGGTATTCTCTACCCGCCTACCTGTGTCGGATTGCGGTACGGGCACCTTCGATCTCGCTAGACACTTTTCTCGCCAGCTCGGCTCACTCGAATTGCGGAATACACCGCTTACCATCGCTGCTCGGGGTTATCGAGGTGACGGATTTACCTGTCTCCTCCCCCTACCGGCTTGGACGCCAATCCAATAAGGCGCTCGAGCTACCGTGCCGTGTCATGCCCTTGCTCTCACCCGGGATCGCCTCCTGGACTCGACCGACCAATGTCGGCCAACCTCCGCTCGGCTCCTCCGGGCGGCACCTTGCGGTGCAAACGATCTCTGGTGGTTCCGGAATATCAACCGGATGTCCATCGCCTACGACGTTCGTCCTCGGCTTAGGCCCGACTAACCCTGAGCGGACAAGCCTTCCTCAGGAAACCTTAGGCTTCCGGCGTGTGGGATTCTCACCCACATCTCGCTACTCATGCCGACATTCGCACTTCCGTCCGCTCCAGCCGTCCTCACGGTCGACCTTCACTGCGAACAGAACGCTCCCCTACCATCGGCCCGCAGGCGAACCTGCCGGCCGATCCGTAGCTTCGGTACCAAGCTTGAGCCCCGTTACATTTTCGGC
>CAVPWX010000008.1:27500-99677 GCA_963709605.1 uncultured Chloroflexia bacterium
CGCTGCATCTGCTGGAGCAACTTCTGGGGGTTGAAGCCCATCGGCTCGGTAGCCTCCTCGTAGCCGGGCGGGCGCCCGGGAGATCGTGTCGTCGCGCGAAGTCTCGCCGATCCGCCGCCGCGGCGCTGGTCCGGACGGGTCAGTGGACCTCGGGGATCTCGACGAGGTCGTCGCCCCAGACGTCGCGGGCGGCGCGAAGGACCGCCGCGCTCTCGGGGTCGGATGCCGGCGGCGGCTCGGGCTCGAGGTTGGTGGCGACGCAGCGAACGCTCACCGCCCGTCCGAGGACGCGGCCGAGCCCGTCCTCCAGCGTGCCGCGGCGGCGGTCGGCCACCTCGCGCAGGAAGAGCTGGCTCTCCGGGAATCCAAGGGTGACCGTTGCGCCGTCCACCGCGATCGGGCGACAGGCCTCGATGAGCGGCTTCGTCGGCGGGTGCCTGCTGATGAGAGCGACGATCTCCGGCCAGTGGCGGCGCAGCTCGGCGAGGGCATCCCCGTCGTCCGGGGCGGGAGCCGGGGCGGCGGGCGCGGGTGACCCAGGGGCCGCGGGGCCGGTCTCCTCGGGGGCGGGGGCGGGCTCGACCGCCGGTGGCGGCGGGGCGGGCTCGACCGCGGGCGGCATCCGGGCGGGCGCCGGGACCGCGCGACGAGCCCGCGCTGTCGCAGCCGGCCCGGCGTCCTCGGAAGGTCGGACAGGAGGGCGTTCCCCGGCCGCCGCAGGCGGGACGGCGAGGGGGACCGGCCAGGGGGCCGCCGGCTCGAACAGCGCCAGCTCGAGGGCCAGCCGGATCCCGCCCGGCCCGGGGCGTGCCGGGTCGATCGACGCGAGGCGCCGAGCGGCCCCGGCGAGCGGGCCGGCCCCGAGGTCGGCCAGGGCGTCGGCCGAGGGCCGCCCTGCGAGGGCCGCGTGGAGGGCGCCCCGCAGGGCGTCCACGACCTGGTCGGCGAAGCTGCGCAGGTCGCGGCCGCGCTCCTCGAGACCGTCCAGGACCGCGATCCCGGCGAGCGGGTCGCCGGTCGCGAGCGCCCGGCCGTACGCCACGACCGTGTCCGCGTCGGCGAGGCCCAGCAGGTCGCGCACCGCGTCGGCGGTGAGGTCGTCGCCGCCGGCCGAGAGCAGCTGGTCCAGGATCGATTCGGCGTCCCGCATCCCGCCGTCCGCCAGGCGAGCGACGAGCTCGACCGCGGCGGGCTCGGCGGCCAGGCCGTCAGCCTCGAGGATGCGGCGGAGCTTGCCCTCGATGAGCGGCAGCGCGAGCGGCCGGAAGTCGAAGCGCTGGACGCGCGAGAGGACCGCCGGGCGGATCCCCGACGGGTCGGTCGTGCAGAAGATGAACAGGACGTGAGGCGGCGGCTCCTCCAGCGTCTTGAGGAGGACGTCCCAGCCCTGGGTGATCCGCTGGACCTCGTCGACGATGAAGACCTTCGTCGGCAGGTCGGCCGGTGCCGTGAAGATCCGCGGCAGGAGCTCGCGGATGTCGTCGACGCGGTTGTTGGACGCCGCGTCCATCTCGACAACGTCGAGGGCGCGGCCCTCGCGAATGGCGTCGCAGGAGGGGCACGTGTCGCACGGCTCGCCGTCGGCCACGTTCGGGCAGTTGACGGCCTTGGCGACGATCCGGGCGAGGGACGTCTTCCCCGTTCCGCGCGGCCCCACGAAGAGGTACGCGTGGGCGGTCCGGCCGCTGCGGACCGCGTTGCGGAGCGTCGCGACGACGGCGTCCTGGCCCACGACCTCGGCGAAGCGCTGCGAGCGCCAGCGGCGATAGAGCGCCTGGTGGGACCGGCTCGAGCTCACGAAGCTCCTCGTGGGGCGCGCTGAGGCGAAGTGCCGTGCACCCACCGTCGATCGTCGCGCCCCCGCGCCCTCCGGGCCGGACGACTCAGACCAGGCCGTGCCGCGGCACCCGGCGAGCCTCGCTTAGCGCTGCTTCCTTCCGGACCTGACGCGGTTCGCGTGTCGCCGCTGCGCGGGACCCGGTCCTCGGCGCCGTCCAGGCCGGCGGCATTCGAAGACGTTGACCTCGGGTGGGAATTCAGCCCTGCTGGAGCGGATTGCAGGTACAGGGCACCGCTAGTTCCCCGCCTAGCACGGCACGAGGATGATAGCAGGGGGCCCCGGCGAGGTGGCGGAGAGGGAGGGATTCGAACCCTCGATGGGTTGCCCCATACCGCATTTCCAGTGCGGCGCCCTAGGCCTCTAGGCGACCTCTCCGCGGGTGATGCGCCGCGGCCCGGGCCGGGTCGCAACCTGGGCCGTCGGGCCGGATGGGAGTGGCGGAGAGGGTGGGATTCGAACCCACGGTGCTTTCGCACACCGCTTTTCGAGAGCGGCACCATCAACCACTCGGACACCTCTCCGCCGGGGAGGATAGCAAAGCGGCGCCGGATCGCGTATCCGGCGCCCGATCGCGGCGCGCGGCTGCCGCTTCAGGCGCGGCGCGCGGCGGCCTCCTGCAGCTCGGCCGCGTCGGCGCGCAGGATCCCGCTGATGAGGTCGACGCGGCGCGGCAGGGCCGGGTTGTTGGCGAGCTGGACCACGGAGCCGGCCGCCCCGGAGACCGGGTCAGGCAGCGCGTAGACGAGGCAGTCGACGTCGGCCTCGAGCATCGCCCCGACGCACATCGGGCAGGGCTCGACGGTCGAGAAGATGGTCGCCCCGGCGAGGGAGCGGGTCCCGAGGCGCTGGGCGGCCTCGCGCAGGGTGACCATCACTGCGTGGGCCGTCGGGTCCATGCGCTCCGCGACCTCCTCGTGGCCGCTGGCCACGAGCGCGCCACCGAGGACGGCGGCCGCGCCGCGCGGTCGTTCGCCGCGGTCGAGGGCGGCACGGGCCTCGCCGAGGGCGGCGCCCATGAAGAGCTCGTAGTGCATGCCGCAAGGGTAGCGCCGGCGGGCGGCCCCGGCTACGCCGCTCCGGGATCGTCGACGTCGGGAGTCGAGCGGGACAGCGGTCAGGCGTCGAGCCCGGACGGCGACCACGCCGGTGGCGGCGTCGTAGCGGGGGCCGGTGGACGGGACCGCGACACCCGGGCTACCGTGGCGCGGTCGTCCGCCCGGAGATCGGTCCTGAGCCCAAGCGTCGTCGCCTCGCTCGTCTACTGCGGTGCCGTGTTCGGCGCCGCCTTCCTCTTCATGCGCCTGGCTGCGCCCGAGATGCCTGCCCTGATCGTGGCGTTCGGCCGGATCGCGATCGGCGTGCTCGTCCTGCTGCCGTTCGTCGGGCGCGCGCGGCTGGCGTCGATGGCCGCCCTGTGGCGTGGCTACGTCGTCGTGGGCTTCTTCATGGCCGCTGCGCCCTTCGCCCTCTTCGCCTATGCCGAGCGCTCCCTCACCGCCGGCATGGGCTCCATCATCAATGCCACGACGCCCCTCTGGACCGCCATCATCCTGGCCGCCTGGGTCCACCAGGCCCCGACGCTGCGCCGGCTCGCGGCGATCGTCGTGGGCTTCGCCGGCGTCGGGATCATCGTCGGGCTGGAGGGCCTGCGGCTGGCACCCGACGCGCTCGCCGGTGCGGTCGCGGCGCTCGCCGGCGCCGCCTCCTATGGCTTCGCGCTCACGTACATGCGCCGACGGATGGCGCCCCAGCCGCCGATCCAGCTGGCAGCCGGCCAGCTCATCGCGGCCTCGATCCTCCTCGCGCCGCTGGCGGCGCTCAGCGCGGGCGACGCCCAGCCGAGCGGCGAGGGCGTCCTGGCCATCCTGGGCCTGGGGCTCTTCTCGACCGCCATCGCGTGGCCGATCCTCTTCCGCCTCAACCGGGAAGTCGGCCCCCTGGCGACGAGCACGGTGACGTTCCTGAACCCGGTCTTCGGGATGCTGTGGGGCGCGCTCTTCCTCGCCGAGACCATCTCGCCGACCTTCCTCGTCGGGGCGCTCCTGGTGTCCGTCTCGCTGCTGCTGATCTTCGACGTCCGACTCCCTGCCGGGTTCCGGCGGGCCGCCGTGGCCGCGGTCCCCGCCGAGGCCGACGAGTAGCCCCAGCACCGGCGCCGGATGCCGTCGGGGCGACGAGCGGCCGCCGGCGCGGATCAGGCCGCCGGGTCGCCGTTGCGCCGTCGCTCGCCTGGGCGCCCGCCCGAACCGCCCGGCCCGCGGCGGGGTGCCCAAACGGCACTTCCCGGCGTCCCGGGGCGCCCGGGATGATCGACGGCAACACCATCGCATTGAAGCCGTCGACGAGAGGAGGCAGGGGTGGCCGAGCGCAACAAGGTGACCCTCCCGGGGCTGTTCGCGAAGGTGGCCGAGGGAACCCCGATCACCTGGCTCACCTGCTACGACTACCCGACCGCCCACCTCCAGGAGCAGGCCGGGATCGACATGATCCTCGTCGGGGACAGCCTGGGCATGACGATGCTCGGCTTCGATTCCACCCTGCCGGTGACGATGGACGACATGATCCGCCACGCGGCGGCGGTGCGGCGGGGGGCGCCCACGGCGTTCGTCGTCGGCGACATGCCGTACATGAGCTACCAGCCCTCGGTCGAGACGGCGATCCGCAACGCCGGGCGCTTCATGGCGGAGGCCGGCTGCGATGCCATCAAGCTCGAGGGCGGCGCCGAGATGGCCGACCGTGTCACCGGGATCGCCCGGGCCGGGATCCCGGTCATCGGGCACCTGGGCCTCACGCCGCAGAGCGTGAGCGCGCTCGGCGGCTTCCGGCTGCAGGGCAAGGGGGCGGCCCAGGCGAAGAAGATCGTCGACGACGCGAAGGCCCTCGCCGACGCCGGCGCCTTCTGCATCCTCCTCGAGCTCGTCCCGGATCGTGTCTGCCGGCTCATCACCGAGCGCGCGAAGAGCTGCATCATCATGGGCCTGGGCTCCGGGCCGCACGCCCACGGGCAGCTGCTGATCTACCACGACGCGTTCGCCCTCTACCCGAAGTTCACCCCCCGGATGGCGAAGGTCTTCGCCGATGCCGGGGCCGTGATCCGGCAGGGCCTCGACGCCTACGTCGCGGAGGTCACCGAGCGGACCTTCCCCGGGCCGGAGAACTGGTTCGGGATGAAGGACGAGGAGTACGACGAGCTGGTGCGGCTGGTCGGCTGACCGCCGAGGAGATGGACATGAACGCGGACCTTCGCCAACGCCTCGCGATCCCGGGCGATCGCCTCGACGACCTGAACGCCTTCCTGCTCGACCCGGATTCGCGGGTGATCGGCGATCTGCTGGCCGTCGTGGCCCGCTACGGGACGCCGGAGGAGATCAACCGCAAGGCCCGCGAGGCGGGGGCATTGCCCGCCCTGCTCGATCGCGTGCGGGCCGTCCGCCCCGACTATCTCGCGGACCTCGAGTGGCTCGCGGCGGAGCGGGACCGGGGGGCGTTCATCAGCGTCGCCGACTACCGGCGAGGGGTGCTCGGTGCGCGGGCGGACGAGATCGCGTTCCGCGAGGAGTCTCGCCGTCGCGCTCGAGATCAGCTCGCTGCAGTACTTCCCGTGGCTCGTCGCGGCCGCCCGCCGGGCGATCGACGAGCGGCTCCTGATGCCGTGCCGCTGGATCCGGGTCCGGAAGATGAAGGAGCAGGAGGCCGACGGCGACCTGGCCGCCGTCCAGGCCGCGATGCGGATCATCGGCGCCAGGGTCGTCGAGACGCTCGACACCAAGGGCACGGACGGCTCCAACGTCCACCTCGACGGCCCGGCGACGATCACCGGCTACTTCGGGGGCGTCGGCCAGCCCAACGACCATCCCCTGCGCTGGGTCGACGAGCTCCTCCACTACTACACCGAGTACGGCGTGCGGCAGGTCCTCAACCTCAACCCGGGCACGGTGCTGGCGGGCTACCTGCTCTATCGCCTGGGGATCGACGTCGAGTTCAAGATCTCGGTCTTCATGGGCAACGACAACCCCTTCGCCGCCCTCTGGACGCTCATGGGCGCGAAGCTCTTCGCCCGGCAGGACGGCAGCTCGCCGCTGGTCGGGTTCAACTGGAGCAACTCGGTCGACAACGAGACCCTGGAGGTCACGAGCGGCATCCGGAAGGCGCTGGGCTTCGAGCGCGTCGTCCGCTTCGAGCACCACATCACCGAGACCCAGAAGAGCATCGTCCGCCAGCCCTACGACCGTCGTGAGGAGCTCGTGGCGCTCGCCGACCACGTGCCGAACATCTCGGCGAAGCACGAGGGCGGCGACCCGGAGATCGACGCGACGCGGCCCCACCCCTCCGACATCCTCGACTACTTCCGCGACAGGTCGGAGATCGTCGCAAGCGGCGACTGGGAGGCTCTGGCGCTCAACTTCATGGACAAGCTCGACGCCACGAACCACACGGCCCGGGCGCTCACCGAGCACGGGCTCTGTTTCGTGGCGGCCCCGAGCCTGCACCGCTGATCGCCGGCGTGGCGGCCGGGCCGCCACGCCGGCGCCGGGGTGTCACCCGGGGGCAGGTGCCGCGCTGTCGGCGGCGGCCGCGGCGGCCTTGATGGCGCCGGCGGTCTCCTCGTCGACCGGGACCGTCTTGACCTCCTGGGCATTCGTCATCTTCTTCGCGATCGCCTCGGCGGCCCAGCCGGAGACGAGGGCCAGGATGCCCGACGTGCCCGGCGTGATGACGCCGGCGAGCTCCTCTTCGACCTCGACGCGGTGGTAGAGGTTGCGGGCCTTGCCGGCGGCGGCACCGGCCACCCCGAGGGCGATGGCGCCGCCGATGATCGTGGCCGGCAGGAAGATCCCCGCGACCACGCCGCCGACGATGCCCCACTTCAGCCCCTTCCGGGTGCTGTGGTCCGTCATCTTCTGGACGTGGAGCTTGCCCTTCTCGTCCGCGTTCACGACGAGGACGCCGTCGATCTCGAGCTCCTCGGCAATCTCGGCGTCGAGCAGCACGTCGTACATCGCCATCGCCAGCGTGGGGTCGGCGAAGCGGGCCACGATGAGGGCATGGTCGCCCTCGGCGGCGATCGCCGCTTCCGCGACCACGCCCTGGTCATCCGCGATCTGTCCGGCCACGACGACGACGTCCTCGGTGGGCTTGGCGGTCTCGTCGGTCATCTGCGAATCCTCCCGTCCCGAGAGCGCCATGCAGGACGAAGCACGAGGGACTGGCCGTCGGATCGCGGCACGGCATGCCGCAGGGGAACCACCGGCCTGGTGGGCGCGCCTCGATTGTGCCACGGGCGGCGGTCGCCCACCGGCGCCGAGCGCCCGGCGCCGAGGCCGCCGGAGGGCTGCCTCAGGTTGCGAGATGGATCAGGTGGACCGCGGATGCCTTGAACGTCGCGATCACCGCTCCGCCCTCCGCGAGGTGCATGTCGGTGGCCGACACGCGCGTGATCGTCGCCACCACCGGGACGCCGCAGTCGACCGTCACGCGGAGGAGCGGCCCATCCGAGACGAGGCGCGTGATCCTCCCGGGCAGGTGGTTGCGGGCGCTCGAGACCGGGGCCGTCCCGGCGTCGCGACCCGGGCCGGCCGGACCCGGGGGCCTGCCGGCCTCGCCCCCCGGTGCAGGCCCGCCGCCGGCACCCGGGTCTGCCCAGATGGTCACGTCCTCGGGACGCAGGCAGGCCAGGACGCGGCCACCGCGCTCCAGCGACGAGACGGCCTGGATCAGATGATCGCCGACCTCGACGGTGGCGAGGCCGTCGCCGCTGGCCACGACCCTCCCGGGAAGGCGCGTCTCGGTGCCGACGAAGGCCGCCACCTCGGCATCGACCGGCGCCGCGAGCACCGCCTCGGGCGCTCCCTCCTGGCGGACCCGACCGTCGAGGAGCACGGCCAGCCGGTCGCCGACGCGAACCGCCTCGTCGAGGTCGTGGGTGACCATCACGCAGGCGACCCGCGTCGCCCGCAGGAGGTCGTCGAGGTCGTCGAGGAGCTTCGTGCGAGTCGCCGGGTCGACGGACGCGAAGGGCTCGTCGAGGAGGAGCAGGTCGGGCTCGAGGACGAAGGCCCGGGCGAGGGCGGCCCGCTGGCCCTCGCCGCTCGAAACCTGGCGCGCCGGGCGGTCGCGGAGGTGCGCGATCCCCAGCCGCTCCATCCACGTCTGCGCCCGCGTCCGTGCCTCCGCATCGGGAACGCCGCGGAAGCGGAGCCCCGAGGCGACGTTCGTGAGCACGGAGGCACCGAGGAGGAGCGGGTCGGCCAGCACGAGCCCGATCCGCCGCCGGAACGCGAGCTCCGCGCCGCGCTCCACGGGCGAGCCACGGAAGAGCAGCGTCCCCCCCTCCGGATCGATGAGGCGGGCCAGCACCAGGAGGAGCGTGCTCTTCCCGGCGCCGTTGGGCCCGACGACGGCCAGCGTCTCGCCCCGGTCGATCGCCAGCCGGTCGACGTCGAGGACCGTCCGGGCGCCGCGCCGAACGACGAGGTCGCGGAGCTCGACGAGCGGGGCCGCCACCCCGGCGTCCGCCTCGTGGGTCATGCGGGCTCGCGCCAAGGGGCTGGCCGGCTCACCGCCCGGGGCCGCGCTGCTGGGCCTGGGTGAGGACGGCGTTCACGAGGAAGGCCAGGGCGAGCAGCACGATCCCCAGGCCGACGGCCGCGGCGAACTCGCCCTTGCCGGTCTCGAGGACGATGGAGGTCGTGAGCACGCGGGTCTGGTGCCGGATGTTGCCCCCCACCATCATCGCCGCCCCGACCTCGGAGATGACGCTCCCGAACGCCGCCATGAGCGCGGCCAGGAGCGGCAGGCGGGCCTCCCGCCAGAGCCACCAGACCATCTGCAGGCGCGACGCGCCGAGCCCCAGGAGCTGCAGCCGGAGCCGGGGGTCGAGCTGGCCGAGCGCCGCCACCGTGAGGCCGATGACGATCGGCGCCGCGATGATGACCTCGGCGATGATCATCGCCGTCGGCGTGTAGATGAGGTTGAGGCTGCCGAGGGGGCCGCTGCGCCACAAGGTGAACGCGACGAAGAGGCCGACGACGACGGGCGGCAGCGCCATGCCCGTGTTGACGACGCTCAGCGCGAAGCCACGCGAGCGGAAGCGCGCGAGCGCCAGCCAGGTCCCGATCGGGAGGCCGATGACGAGGCTGATCACGGTCGCCGAGCCGGACACGAACAGCGTCAGCAGGGTGACCTCGAGGAGGTCGCCCCCGAGGAGCGCCTGCAGCGCCGGCGTGGCCTCGGCGACCGGATCGTCCATCGCCGCCCAGTCTACGAGCCGAGCTCGTCCTCGCTCTTGCCGGCGTCGGGCACGAAGAGCGGCTGGCCGTACTCCTCGACGCCGAACTCGCCGATCATCGCCTGCCCCTCGGGCGAGACGAGGAAGTCGGCCCACGACGTGGCCCCGGTCGTGTTGACGGCCGAGCACTTCTCGGGGTTGACCGAGATGACGTGGTAGACGTTGAGCAGCGAGGCGTCGCCCTCGACGAGGATGTCGAGGGCCAGGTTGTCCTTGGTGGCGAGGTACGTCGCCCGGTCGGTCAGGGTGTAGGCGCCCTTCTCCGAGGCGATAAGGAGGGTCGCGCCCATCCCCTGCCCGGACTCGAGGTACCAGGCACCCTGCGGGGTGATCTCGGCCTTCTTCCAGATCCCGAGCTCCTTGGCGTGCGTCCCCGACTTGTCGCCGCGCGAGACGAACGTCGCCTCGGCCCCGGCGATCTTCGCGAACGCCTCGGGCGCCGACGCCATCCCCTTGATGCCCGCGGGATCCGCCGCCGGTCCCACGACCACGAAGTCGTTGTGCATGACGAGGCGGCGATCGACGCCGTTGCCCGCCGCCATGAACTCCTCTTCCGCCGCCGGCGAGTGGACGAGCAGGACGTCGGCGTTGCACTCCGCGCCCATCGTCATCGCCTGGCCGCTGCCGACGGCGACGACCTTCACGCTGAAGCCGGTCGGCTCCTCGAACGCCGGGACGAGGACGTCCAGCAGGCCGGAGTCCTGCGTCGAGGTCGTCGTGGCGAGAATGATCGCCTCCTTGCCGGCCGGGGCCGTCGCGAGCGGAGACGTGGGGGCCGCGGTGGGCGCCGCCGTGGGTGTCGTGGTCGGCTCGGCGGAGGGGGCGGTCGTAGCGCCCCCGCTACAGGCTCCCAGGACCAGGGCGACGGTCATCAGCAGGCCCGTGCGGCGACTGACGCGTGTCATCCAGACATCCTCCTTGTGCAGGCAGTGCGGGCGGGGAATCCCTGCGGAGGGCGCCCGGCGGCACGCTGGTGGGCCGCCCAGCGCCGAACCCTAGGGATTATCGTTGATGACAAGTTGGATGTCTATCTATCGATCGGTCCGTGTCGATCGATCGGTCCGGCGGCTGGCGGGTCGGGGCCGGCGGGTCGGCGGCCGGGGGTCGCGGCGGGCGCGGGCGGCCGCAATGGGCCGGATGGTGATCGGGGGGAGGTGGCGCGCCCGGCGGGACTCGAACCCACGACCTTCAGGTCCGCAACCTGACGCTCTATCCACTGAGCTACGGGCGCATGCGCCGGAGGGTGGCGGAGAGGGAGGGATTCGAACCCTCGAGGCAGGTTACCCCACCTGGCGGTTTAGCAAACCGCTGCACTAGGCCTCTATGCGACCTCTCCGGGCCTCGGCGCCGCGCATTCTAGCAGAGAGCGTCACCGCCACCGCCGGTCGCCACTGCCCCAGCCATCCCACCTGCCGGACGCCGACGCGGGCGGATCGACGGCGCAGCTGCGTCGACAGCCGCGATCTGCGCTTCGATCGGTCGTGCGATCGATTCGGCGACGGCCGAGCATGGGCATGCTCGTCATCAGGCGGAATCGGCCGTGACGCCTCAATGGACGTCGCCAAAGTGCTCGCAGGACTGATCAAGCACCCCCCCAATGCCGCGCGGGGTCGGTCGCAGGTGCGGCCGGGGGCGTGCCGCGCCGAGGAGGGCGCAGGTGCGGCCGGGGGCGTGCGCGCGGGCGCAGGTGCGGCCGGGGGCGCGCGCCGAGGAGGGCGCGCGTTGACATCGGAGGGAGGGGGCCGCTATCGTGGCCCGGCCGTGAACGAGCGCACCTTCTACTTTCCGAGCCCGGCATGACCTGCCCCGGAGCGTGAGCTCCGGGCGCGGGACCTGCCGGGTGCGAGCAGAGGCCGCAGGGACCTCTGCTTTTTTGTTGGGCGACGGAGGATGATTGCCGGGGCCCGCGGGGGCCGCCGGCGCCGCCGGAGGCGGACGGGATGCGAGGCGAAGCCAGATGTTCGTGGTGATGTCGGTCGGGGCGACCGAGGAGCAGCTCAACGCGGTCCGGGGGGCGGTCCTCGAGGAGGGCCTGACGCCCCACGAGAACCGGGGCAGCTCGCACATCGTCGTGGCCGTCCTCGGCGAGGGCGGCGCCTGGGTCGAGCGCCTCGCGGACCGGCTCTCCCTCCTGCCGGGTGTCGAGTCGGTCACCAAGACGAGCCGGCCCTTCAAGCTGACCTCGCGCGAGTTCCATCCCGAGGACACCATCGTCCGGGTCGGCGACGTGGCGATCGGCGACGGCTCGCTGACGATCGCCGCCGGCCCCTGCGCGATCGAATCCCGCGACCAGCTCTTCGAGACGGCCGAGGCGGTGGCCGCCGCCGGGGCGACGATCCTTCGCGGGGGCGCCTTCAAGCCCCGGACCAGCCCCTACTCCTTCCAGGGGCTCGGCCTGCAGGGCCTGCGGTTCCTCGCCGAGGCGCGCGAGCGGACGGGACTGCCGGTCGTCACCGAGGTGATGGAGCCGGCCCAGGTGGAGCACGTCGCCGAGTACGCCGACATCCTCCAGATCGGCGCCCGGAACATGCAGAACTACTCGCTCCTCATGGCCGTCGGGCGGATCGGGCGGCCGGTCCTCCTCAAGCGGGGCCTCTCCGGCACGATCGAGGAGTGGCTGATGGCCGCCGAATACGTGATGTCGAGCGGCAATCCCAACGTCATCCTCTGCGAACGAGGGATCCGGACGTTCGAGACCGCCTACCGCAACACGCTCGACGTGACGGCGGTGCCGCTCGTCCACCAGCTCACCCACCTGCCGGTGATGATCGACCCATCCCATGCCGCCGGGAAGCGCTGGCTCGTGGCGCCGCTCGCCCTCGCGGGGACGGCGGCGGGCGCCGACGGGCTGCTCATCGAGGTCCACCCGCGCCCATCGGAGGCGCTCTCCGACGGCGACCAGTCCCTCACCCCGGCCCAGTTCGCGGAGCTCTCCACCGCCGTCCGGGCGGTCCACGAGCAGGTCCGCGCCCTCCACGCCACGCGGGGCCCGGCCATGGCCGCCGGCGCCCCCGCCTGACCCCTCGCCGATGACCGTCGCGCCGGCCGTCCCGCTCCTCGCCGTCCGCCCGGCCCCGCGCCTGCGGGGCGAGCCGCGCCTGCCCGGCGACAAGTCGGTGAGCCACCGCGCGCTGCTGCTCGCGCTTCTCGCCGACGGCGAGAGCCGGATCGCCGGCGCCGGGGACGGGCGCGACGTCCGGGCAACGGCGGGGATCGTGGCGGCGCTCGGGGCGACGGTCGAGCGATCCGGCGACGACCCGCGGGCCGTCGACTACCGCGTGGTCTCGCCCGGGCGGGCGGGGCTCCGCGAGCCCGCCGCGGTCCTCGACTGCCAGAACTCGGGCACGACGCTCCGCCTGGCCGCGGGCATCCTGGCCGGGCTGCCGCTCTTCGCCGTCCTCGACGGGGACGCCTCGCTGCGGAGCCGGCCCATGGGCCGGATCGCGGCCCCCCTGGCGGCGATGGGGGCGACGGTGGCCGGGCGGGCGGGGGCCACGCTCCCGCCGCTGGCGATCACCGGCCGGGCGCCGCTGCGGGCCATCGACCACGCCACAGCGGTCCCGAGCGCCCAGGTGAAGTCGGCGATCCTCCTCGCCGGGCTCGCGGCCGACGGGGCGACCGTGGTGCGGGAGAGCGTGGCCACCCGCGACCACACGGAACGGATGCTGCGGGCGCGCGGGGTCGCCGTCCGGACGGAGCCTCTCGCCGGCGGCGGGGCCGCGCACGCCGTCGAGGGGCCTGCTGACGTCGCGCCGCTCGACCAGCGCGTGCCGGGGGACATCTCCGCCGCCGCGTTCTGGCTCGTCGCGGGCGCCGTCCACCCGGACGCCGAGCTGACGCTCCGGGAGGTCGGGACGAACCCGAGCCGGCGTGCGATCATCGACCTGCTGCGGCGGATGGGCGCGGAGATCCACGAGCGCCCGCTCGGCGCAGCCGGCGACGAGGGACGCGGGGAGCCGCTCGCCGACCTCGTCGTCCGGAGCAGCACGCTCCGGGGGATCGACGTGACGCCCGCCGAGGTCGCCACGGCGATCGACGAGATCCCGGTCCTCTGCCTCGCCGCCGCGGCGGCGCGGGGGCGGACCACGATCCGGGGCGTCGGCGAGCTGCGCAGCAAGGAATCGGACCGGGTCGCCGGGATCGCCGCCGGGCTGGTCGCCCTCGGGGCGAAGATCACCGTGGCCGGCGACGACATCGAGATCGAGGGAGGCCGGCCGCTCACCGGAGCGGCGGTCGAGACGCAGGACGACCACCGGCTGGCGATGACCTTCGCGGTGGCCGGGCTCGTCGCACGGGGCGAGACGCTCGTCCGCGACGCGGGGTCGGCGGATGTCTCCTACCCGGGGTTCTTCGGAGAGCTGGAAAGGGTGCGAGCATGACGAAGCGGGTCGTCCTCATCGGTCATCCGGTCGCCCATTCGCTCTCCGGCGCGATGCAGCAGGCGGCCTTCGACGTCGCCGGCATCCCGGCCACCTACGAGCTGTGGGACCGCCCCCCGGCCGAGCTGGCCGACGCACTCGCCGAGCTCCGCTCGGACGAGTTCCTGGGCGCGAACGTCACGATCCCCCACAAGGAGAAGGTCGCCGCCCTCGTCGACCGCCTCACCGAGGAGGCGCATGCAACCGGTGCGGTGAACACGATCACCCGGGAAGGGAAGCGTCTCGTCGGCCACAACACCGACGTCCCCGGCTTCCGGGTCGCCCTCGACACCCTCGTCGGCAAGCAGCGGATGCCGCGCCAGGCGGTCGTCCTCGGCTCCGGGGGCGGGGCGCGGGCGGTCGTCCACGGGCTCGTGGCCGAGGGCTTCCAGCGGGTCGTCGTCTTCAACCGGCATCTCCACCGGGCCGAGGCGATGGTCCGCTTCTTCGCCCGGAGCGCGGCCCACATGGAGCTGCGGGCGATGCCCTGGCACGAGTCGATCATCGAGGCCGAGCTGGCCAAGACCCGGGTCCTCGTCAACGCCACCTCGGTCGGCCTCCACGGCGACGAGACGCCGATACCCGGCGAGCTGATCCCGCCGGATCTCCTCGTCATGGACCTGATCTACAACCCGCCGCGCTCGCGCCTCCTGCGCGACGCCGAGGCCGCCGGCTGCCAGGTGATCAGCGGCGAGCTCATGCTCCTCCACCAGGGCGCGGCGGCCTTCACCCTGTGGACCGGCCAGCCGGCCCCCGTCGCGCTCATGCACGAGAAGCTGGCCGAGAGCCTGGCGGCCTCCGGGGCGGCCGCCGGCGGCGCGGCCGACGAGGGAGCGGGCACGGCCGGCGAGCCGGGCGCCTGACGCTGTCGCCATGACCGGCTTCCGCTTCCTGACCGCGGGGGAGTCGCACGGGCCGGCCCTCGGCGTCACCCTGGAGGGGCTGCCGGCCGGGGTGCCGGTGACGGCCGACGCCATCGCCCTCGACCTGCGGCGGCGCCAGGGCGGCTACGGGCGCGGCGCCCGCCAGGCGATCGAGCAGGACCGCGCCGAGATCCTGGCCGGGGTCCGCCACGGACGGACGATCGGCTCGCCCGTTCTGCTCCTCGTCCGCAACCGCGACTGGGAGAGCTGGACGCGGGTCATGCAGGTCGAGCCGCTCACCGACGAGGAGGCCGCGGCGCTGGCCGCCCTGGCCGAGGGCGGCAACAAGCGGGCCCAGCCGGTCACCCGGGTGCGGCCCGGCCACGCCGACCTCGCCGGCGCCCTGAAGTACGGCTTCGACGACGTCCGGCCGATCCTCGAGCGGGCCTCGGCCCGCGAGACGGCGGCCCGGGTGGCGGCCGGGGCGGTCTGTCGGGCGTTCCTCGCCGAGCTCGGCATCGAGGTCTGGTCGTTCACGGCCGAGGTCGGCGGCGTGGCCGTCGACCGGGACGCCTGCACGCGCTCTCACGAGGAGACCGAGGCCAGCCCGCTGCGCTGCCCCGACCCGGCCGCCGAGGCGCGCATGATCGCCCGCATCGACGAGGCCCGGACGCTGGGCAACACCGTGGGCGGCGTCTTCGAGGTGGTCGCCCGCGGGCTGCCGATCGGCCTCGGGAGCCACGTCCACTGGGATCGCCGGCTGGACGGCGCCCTCGCCGCCGCGATCATGAGCATCCAGAGCGTGAAGGGCGTTGAGCTCGGGCTCGGGTTCGAGCAGACGCGCCGGCTCGGCTCCGACGTCCACGACGTCATCGCGGGCCGCGGGCCGGACGGCGGGTGGATCCACCGCTCGAACAACGCCGGCGGCCTGACCGGCGGGATCACGAACGGCGAGCCGCTGGTGGTGCGGGGCGCGGTGAAGCCGATCTCGACGCTCGCCCGGCCCCTCCCGTCCGCCGACCTGCTGACCGGCGAGATGGTCGAGAAGGCGCACTACGAGCGCTCCGACATCTCGGTCGTGCCTGCCGCCGGCGTCATCGGCGAGGCGATGGTCCTCCTGACCCTCACCCGCTTCGTCCTCGAGAAGACGGGCGGCGATTCGCTCGCCGAGGTCCGTGACAACCTGGCCCGCTACCGCGAGCGGATCGGCCGGGCACCCGGGCGGTCGGGCGACGTCGATCGGGCGACGTCGACGAGCCCCGGCTCCGGCGAGGCCGGCTCCGGGGGCGACGACTAGGGGCCGGGCGGTGGACCTCGTCCTCGTCGGCCTGCCCGGCAGCGGCAAGACGGCCGCCGGGCGCCGCGTCGCCCGCCGCCACGAGGCCGAGCTGATCGACCTCGACGAGGTGATCGCGGCCGCGGCCGGCCGCCCGATCCCGGCGATCTTCGAGGAGGAGGGGGAGGCCGGCTTCCGGGCCCGGGAGCGGGCGGCGATCGCCGCGCTCGGCCCGGCCGACGCGTCGCCTGGCCTGCGCCGGGTGATCTCCACCGGCGGCGGGGCCCCGGTCGACCCGCGCAATCGCTGGCGCCTCTACCGCGGCCGGCAGGCCGCCTGGCTCGACGCTCCCCCGGAGATCCTGGCCCAGCGGGTTCGCCACAGCCCGAACCGGCGGCCGCTCCTCGCCGGCCGCGACCCGATCGGGAAGATGCGCGACCTCGCTGCCGCCCGGGCCCGCTTCTACGCTCCCGCGCTCCGGGTCAACGGCATCGTCGGCGTGGCCGGGATCGTGGCGGCCCTGGAGCGCCACGTCGACGAGCCGCTCCCCGACGGCGCCACGCTCCTCCGCGCGGAGACGGCAATCGGGCGCTACGAGCTGGGCGAGGGCAACGCCGTCGCCGGCGTCCTCGCGGCCCTGGGCGCGCTGGAGGCACGCCGGGCGATCCTGGTGTCGGAGCCGCGGGCCTGGGAGGCGGCGGGGGCCGGGCTTGCCGACGGGCTGGCGGCCGCCGGCGTGCCGGTCGACCGGATCCTCCTCCCGGAGGGCGAGACGGCCAAGCGCCTGGCGGTCGTGGAGGAGGCGGCCCGCGAGCTGGCCCGGCTGCGGGCGGAGCGGCGCGACCCGCTCGTGGCGATCGGCGGAGGAGCGCTCGGCGACACCGCCGGCTTCCTGGCTGCCACGTGGCTGCGGGGCGTCCCGGTGATCCACGTGCCGACGACGCTTGTCGCCCAGGTCGACTCCTCGATCGGCGGGAAGACCGCCGTCGACCTGCCCGAGGGGAAGAACCTCGTCGGCGCCTTCCACCAGCCGGCGGCGATCGTCGTCGACGTCCGGTTCCTGCGGACGCTGCCGCCCCGCCAGCTCGCTGCGGCGCTCGGCGAGGCGGTCAAGATGGCGGCTCTGGGCGACGAGCGGCTCTTCGAGCTCCTCGAGGAGCGTGGCGCGGCGATGGCGGAGGGCGACGCCTCCGTGCACGAGGACGGGAGCCTCGCCGAGGCCGTCGAACGGTGCGGCTGGGCCAAGGTCGAGGTCGTGACCGCCGACGAGCGTGAGCAGGGCGGCCGGATCCACCTGAACCTCGGGCATTCGCTGGCCCACGCCATCGAGACGGTCGCCGGCTTCGAGGGGATCCTCCACGGGGAGGCGGTGGCGTACGGGCTGCGGGCCGCCTGCCGGATCGGCGTCGCCGTGGAGGCGTCCCCGCCGGAGCGCGCCGCCCGGATCGAGGCGCTCCTCGACGCCCTCGACCTGGGGCGGGCGCCGCTCCCCTGCCCGCTCGACGCGGTGGTCGCCGCGCTCGCCACCGACAAGAAGCAGGCCGGGGGACGCCTGCGCTGGGTCCTCCCGACGGCCGCCGGCGTCACGGTCCGCAGCGACGTGCCGGAGGAGGCCGTGGAGGCGGCGGCGCGGGCCGTCCTCGCGGGCGCGGCCGCGGGGGCCCGCTCGTGAGCGGGGGCGCGGGCCGGGAGCGCCCGTTGCGCGTCCTCGTCGTCAACGGCCCGAACCTCAACCTGCTGGGCACCCGCGAGCCGGAGATCTACGGGCGGGAGACGCTCGCCGAGATCAACGCCGGCATCGCCACCCGGGCGTCCGAGCTGGGGGTCGACGTCGATGTCTTCCAGTCGAACCACGAGGGGGAGCTCATCGACCGCCTCCAGCGGCGCGACTTCGACGCAGCCATCGTCAACGCCGCCGGGCTCACCCACACCTCGGTCAGCCTGCGCGACGCGCTCCTCGCGATCGAGCGGCCCTTCGTCGAGGTCCACCTCTCCGACCCGGCGACCCGCGAGCCGTTCCGGCGAGTCAGCTTCCTGGAGGACGTCGCGATCGCCCGGTTCGTCGGCATGAGGGCGGCCGGCTACCACCGCGCGCTCGAGGAGCTCGCGCGGCGCTGGGACGCCGGCGAGATCGTGCCGCGGGCGCACGAGGGGGCGGCGAGCACCGGTGACGGCCGGCCCGTCGGCGAGCGGGCCGGCCGGCCCGGGGAGGAGCCCGATGCCCGAGCGTGATGAGCCCGACGTCGTCGCGCTCGACGCCCGTGCGGCCGACCGCACCGCGGCGGCCCTCGCGCCGCTCCGCAAGCGGATCGACGCCATCGACCACGAGATCGTGGCCCTCCTGAACGAGAGGGCCCAGATCGCCCTGGAGATCGGGCGGGCGAAGGAGCGAACGGGCCGCCGCACGGTCCGCGATGCGGGGCGCGAGGCGGAGGTCCTGGAACGGGTGACGAGCGCCTCCGCCGGCCTCTTCCCGGAGCCGGAGCTCGTCGCGCTCTACCGCAAGCTGATCGCCGCGACGCGGCGAGTCCAGCACGCCCAGAAGCGGCGGGCGGCAGCCGGCGGTGACCCGGACGGCGGGGAGTCGAGCCCGGAGGATGCGGGCCCCGTCGCGGAGCCAGGGCCGCAGTGATCCCGCTCGGGCCCCGCGATCCGGGCCCGGCCCGACCGGACCCGGCCCGGCTCCCCGCTGCTCCGACGACCCGCTTCGCGCCCGCCCCCACCGGCCTCCTCCACCTCGGCCACCTCGTCAACGCCCTGTACACGTGGGGCATTGCGCGCGCGACCGACGGCCGGGTGATCCTGCGGATCGAGGACCACGACGGCCAGCGGAGCCGGCAGGCGTACGAAGCGGCGATCCTCGACGACCTCGAGCTCCTCGGGCTGCTCCCCGACGCGCCGCCGCTCGCGGAGCTGCGGGCCGGGCCGTCGCAGTACCGCCAGTCGGACGACCCGGCGCCGTACGAGGCGGCCGTCGCGCAGCTTGGGGCACAGGGCCGTGTCTACGCCTGCACCTGCGCCCGCGCCGCGCTTCTCGCCTGGAGCGGGCCCGGCTGCCCCGGTGACTGCCGCCGCCGCGGGCTCCCCCGGGACGCGCCCGGCTCGGCGCTCCGGGCGTGGCTCGCCGGGGACGAGGGTGGCGGCGCCCCCGACGCCGACGCATTCGACGACCTCCTCCTCGGCCCGCAGGCCGGCGACCACACGGCGGACGGGGACGTCGCGCTGCGCGACCGGCACGGCAACTGGAGCTACCCGCTCTGCGTCGTCGTCGACGACGCCCGCCACGGGATCGACCTCGTGATCCGCGGCCGGGACCTCCTCGACGCCACGCCGCGCCAGCTCCGGCTCGGACGGCTGCTGGGGCGCGCGACGCCGCCGGCCTTCCTCCACCACCCGCTCCTGCGCAAGCCCTCGGGGGCGAAGCTCTCCAAGGCAGACCACGACACGGCCGTCCGTGACCTGCTCGACGGTGGCGCCACCCCGGGGGACCTCATCGGGTTCGCAGCCGCTGCGGTCGGGTTGTTGCCCGCGGTCCGCCCCGTCCGGGCGGCCAACGTCGCGGACCTCTTCGCAGCGCAGGCCGGCTGACCGGGGCATCGGACATCTCGGACGCGTTCCCGCCCCGTCGTCCCCCCGGGCGCGGTACGCTCCGCAGCGGCGCCCGTTCCGCTCCACTACTCCAGCACCGTAGGGATGATGGACACCCAGCAGCTCCTCGATCCGCTCCCGGTCGTTGCGGTTTTCGTCCTGTTCGCGGTCATCGCGCTCGTCTTCTACGAGGGCGGCTTCCGCCTCGGACGGTGGTGGCAGGCGCAAACGCCGGACGAGAAGGAAGGGCCCACGGACATGCTCGTGGGATCGATCCTGGCCCTCATGGCCTTCCTGCTGGCCGTCACGATGGGCATGGCTTCGGATCGCTTCGAGGCCCGGCGGGGGCTGGTGCTGGCGGAAGCGAACTCGATCGGGACCACCTACCTGCGGGCCGACTTCCTGCCCGAGCCCGCCGCGACCGAGATGCGCGAGCTGCTGCGGGCGTACGCGCCATTGCGCGTCAACGTGGCCGACCTCGACGAGCGGACGGCCAACTTCGCCCGCTCCCAAGAGCTCCTCGCCGAGATGTGGACAATCGCCGCGGAGCAGGAGGACAGCCAGGCCGGCTCGGAGACGTTCGCTCTCTTCATCGAGACGCTCAACGAGACGATCGACCTCCACGAGACGCGGGTGGCTGCAGTCGTCTACGGGCGGGTCCCCGAGACGGTGATCCTGCTCCTGATCATCGGCTCCGCGCTCGCCGTCGGCATGAGCGGCTACCGCGCAGGGCTGACGGGCCGGCGCAGCGTCCTGGGCGCGGTGGTCCTGATCGTCTTCCTCGGCGCGGTCATCACGCTCGTCGTGGACCTCGATCGGCCCCGCCGCGGCTTCCTCACGGTGAGCCAGCAGCCGCTGATCGATCTCATCGAGCAGATCGGCCCGCCGTCGCCCTGACCGCCGCGCCCGGGGGTCGACATCGACGATCGCGCACCCGCTACCATCGCCGCCGAGCCGGTCCCGACGAAGCGCGAGGCCTCCACATGCGTACACCCAGGCTGGGCGCTCGTCGCGACCACACCGTACGCCGCGCTCGTCATCCCGCTCGTCCTGATCCTCCGCGACGAGCGGGTGGCGTCAAGCTGGGGCGCCGGGCAGCCATCAGGCTCGGGCGCGCCGCAGCTCGCGGACGTTGTCGCGCAGGATGATGACGCCGATGGCGAGCAGCCCGAGGGCGACGAACACCACCAGGCTCGTGGAGAGCAGGATGGCGGCGCCGACGATGGCGAGCAGGATCGTGAGGTCCAGCAGCAGCCGCAGGAAGCGTCGCCGGACCAGCGCCTCGATCGCGACGTAGCCGGCCGCGATCACGACGAGGCCGAGCCACCACGGCGCCGCCCCCGTGATCAGCAGCACCCCCAGCAGCAGGACGGCGAGGGCGACGCTGACCGCAGACCAGACGTCGAGCAGGCGGCTCCGGCGGATGGCCGCCGGATCCTGTGGGTGAACGACGTGGCGCAGGTGGGCCCGGGGATCGCCCGCGTCGCCTTCGCGGACGCGGGCCAGCTCGGCCTGGCTGTCCTCGATCGCGGCGAGGGTTTCGTCGACCCGGACGCGCAGGGCCCGCAGCTCTGCCACGGCGCGGTCCCGCTCCACGGCGATGCCGGCCACGGATGCCTCGGACCGACCCGCCCGCTGAGCCGCGGCGACGCGGATGCCCAGCCGCTGCGATGCGCGCTCGAGCTCCGCGGTCGCGGCCCGATCGGCATCCAGGCTGGCCCGCAGCGCGCGGAGCTCGCCCGCCAGCGCCTCGGCCGCTCGCCCGGGCGGCGGGGTCGAATCGAGGCCGGCGAAGGCGATCGGGTCGATCCACGACTGCCGCGGGCGGCCGTCGCGAGCCCATTTCGGGCCTGCCGGGGCACGCTCGCCGGCCAGCCGGTCCTCGGTGTCGAGGCCAAACAGGCCGTCGTAGCCGGTCACCCACGCGGTGCCGTCGTCGATCGGGATGGGCGTCCAGGTGTTCGGCTGCCCCGGCCCGACGGCCACGCCGTCGCCCCGGGCGTAGTCGACGAACGGGACGGCGGCGATCGGGGTCGCCGAGCCGGACGCGGCGCCTTCGCCCTGGCCCAGGGTCGTCGTCCAGAACCGCCGGATGGCGATGGCCGTCGACTGGACTCGCCGCGGCAGCCGGAGCGGCACGGCCTGCAGGTACTCCCCGGGCTCGACGTAGGCGGCGTGCGATCCGGCTCCGGCGAAGATGATCGGATGGTCGCCCTCCCGCTGGAGGAGCGGGTCGTCCCAGCGGCGGCGCAGGTCGGCTCCGACCTCGTCGTGGGCCGCCCGGGCGAACCAGACCGGGGTGGACGAGCCGTCATCGCACTCCTCGAGGAAGACGAAGCACTGCTCCCAGTCGGCCTCGTGGTCGTTCGCCCCCGAGAACGACGAGCGCCAGTCGTTGATCGCGTAGAAGAAGAGGTAGTGGCAGACTGTCCAGCCGGCATGCCGAGCCACGCGCCCGTAGTACGAGAAGCTGGGGTTCCGCGACCGGATCTCGGCGTACTTGAGCTCGGCCGCCGCCACCGTGCCGCCCGGGACGGTGCCGCGGACCAGGAGCGACAGGTCGAACCCGGCGTCGATGAGCCGCGCAGCTACCCCCACTCTCGCCAGGCGGCTCGGTGCGCTGAACCGGGGACGCCGGGCGCGATCCCGGCCCTGGGCCAGGGCCACCCCGCTCAGCGGCTGCTGGACGAACTGCAGGAAGAGGGACCGATCCAGCATCCGCGACCGCCAGGTCGCCAGGTCGTCGACCGTGAGCTGGCCGGCGGGGACGAGCCGGGTCCGCTCGCCGGCGGGGTCCACCGCCCACAGGTCGCACTCGGCCACGTAGTCGTCGACGGCCATCGGAAAGAAGAACTCGCCGTGCGTGTAGCGGATGACCGGCTCGAATTCGGCGGAGGAGGTCGAGATCGCCCGTGGCGCTCATGCCCGGGCCCCGGGTGCCGCATCCTCGCGCGTGTCGCCGCCCTCGTTCGGCGCGCCATCGGCCTCGCTGCGGGAGATGCCGAAGGCCTCCCGGACCTGGCGCTGGTTCAGGTAGAAGACGGTCACCACCTGGACGAAGAGCCAGGCCGGGATCGTCGTCCCCTGCGTCCACCAGGTGAAGATCGACGACACGAGGCCAAGGCCCGCCATCAGCATCGTGATCGTCCACCCCAGCTGGCGCATGCGGAGCAGGAGGATGCCGGCCGCGAGGGTCGCCACGGCCAACCCGCCGACGCCCACCAGCGCGGTGGCCATCTCCGCCTCGCCGAGCAGCCCGCCTTCGGCGGCCGCGCCTTCGAGGAGCAGGGCCAGCGTGTCGGGGCCGGCGACGATCAGCGCCGCGAGGATCATCCCGTAGGCGGCCGCGGTGAGGAGCTGGAGGACCGCAAGAATCGTGACGACCGCGGGCCGTCGCGCGCGCGCCGGGGCGCGCCCGGCCGTCGGCGCGCTGCCGGCGCCGTTCGGCCCGGCGCCGGCTCGATCGACGGGTGCGGGGCTTCCCATCACGCCGGGAGTGTAGCCAGCGAGCGCGCGTGTGGTCGGCGAAGCGGCGCCAGCAGGTGGCCCGGGCCCTCGGGTACGATTCCGAGCCGGCGCACCCCCCCGACCGCCCGTCCTTCGCCAGGAGAACGCCGCGTGACCGATACCAAGCCGCTCGACGCCGTGGCCGCCACTCTGAAGACGGCGATCAGGAAGGCGGTGTCACCGCTGGCGCCGGCAGCACAGCAATCGACGGAGGCGCCGGAGTCGGACGCCGACACGCGAAGCGACGGCGCGGGCTGAGCCACCATGGCCACGCTGCGCAGCACGAGGGAGTCGACCGTTCGCCTGCATGATCCTGGCCGCCGCCACGGATCCTCGACCCGATGACCCTCCTCCGGCCGATCCGCGACACGTGGTCGACGTCGGTCGGCGTCGCCCGGGAGCGCCTGCGCGTGGGGGGCCGCCGGCGGATCCTCCTCGACTGGCTCGTCCAGGCCGCCGTCCTCCTGCTCGTCGGGAACGTCGTCCCCGGGATCCTGGTGAACAGCATCGGCGCCGCCCTGTTCGGCGCCGTCGTTCTCGGCCTCCTCAACGCCCTCGTCCGGCCCGTGATCATCCTGTTGACGTTGCCGCTCAACGTCGTGACCGTCGGGCTCCTCTCGCTCGTGGTCAACGCGATGATGCTGACGCTGGCCGCACCCCTCGTGCCCGGCTTCGAGGTGACCTCGTTCGCCGGCGCCTTCGCCGCCGCCCTCGTCATCACGATCCTGACGACGCTCATCTCGGTGGTGATCTCGGCCAACCGCGACGACACCTTCTACGCCGAGCTCTCGCGCCGCCTGGCGGCGATGGAGATCGCCGCGCGTCGCCGGCGGCCGGGGGCTCCTCGTCGTCCAGATCGACGGGCTCGGCGCGCCGATCCTGCGGAACGCGATCCGCGTCGGGCTGACCCCGCGGATGGCATCCTGGGTCCGCAGCGGTCGCTACCGGCTCGTCGAGTGGGACTGCGCGCCGCCGTCGCAGACGCCGTCCAGCCAGGCGGGGATTCTCCACGGCACGAACGACGATATCCCGGCCTTCCGCTGGTACGAGAAGGACCGCGGCCGCCTCATGGTCGCCAACCGGCCGGCCGACGCCGCCGAGATCGAGAGGCGCCTCTCCGACGGGAAGGGGTTGCTGGCCGCCGACGGGACGAGCGTCGCCAACCTCTTCTCCGGCGACGCGGCGCGCAGCCTCTTCACGATGAGCACGATCTCGACCGGCCGCCCCGCCGACGTCGACGCCTTCTCCCTCTACTTCGTCGACCCGGGGGCCTTTGTCCGGACGATCGTCCTGACGATCACCGAGGCCATCAAGGAGCTCGTCGAGGCGCGGCGCCAGCGGATCCTCGACATCCAGCCCCGCGTCCACCGGGGGGTGAAGTTCGCGGCGATGCGGGCCGTCAGCAACGTCCTGCTCCGGGACCTGAACATGACGTTCCTTATCCACGCCATGGGCCGCGGCACGCCGATCATGTACGTGGACTTCGTCGACTACGACGAGCTGGCCCACCACGCCGGGCCCGAGCGCCTGGAGTCGCTGCGGTCGCTGACGGGCGTCGACCAGGCCCTGGCCTCGCTCGAGCGGGCGGCCGCCGGCGCACCGCGCGAGTACTCGATCGTCGTCCTCTCGGACCACGGGCAGAGCCAGGGCGCCACGTTCCGCCAGCGCTACGGCTCGACGCTCGACGAGGTGATCCGGGCCCTGATGGGGGGCGACGTGACGGCCGTGACGACGACCCAGGAGGGCGAGGGCTGGGGCCCGGCGAACGCCCTCCTCGGCGAGATCCGCCGGCGCCCCGGCATCGCCGGACGGGTGGCCTCGTCGGCGCTGGCCGGGCGGACGGTCGACGGCGCTGTCGAGGTCGGCCGCCGCGCCGAGCCGACGACGGTGACCGAGCAGGGGGCGGACCTCGTCGTCGGCCCCTCCGGGAACCTCGCCAACGTCTACTTCACGGCGATCCCGGGGCGGGCCACGCTCGAGG
The DNA here is from genome assembly GCA_963709605.1 of uncultured Chloroflexia bacterium. Classification (GTDB taxonomy): domain Bacteria; phylum Chloroflexota; class Limnocylindria; order Limnocylindrales; family CSP1-4; genus CTSoil-043. The sequence continues at coordinate 52,262 of CAVPWX010000008.1, forward strand.
AGATCGACGAGCGCTATCCCGGGCTCGCGGCGGGGCTGGCAGCCCACCCCGGGATCGGGTTCGTCCTCGTGAAGACGGCGGCACTTGGGTCGGTGGCGATCGGGCGCGCCGGCGTCCACCACCTCGCCGACGGACGGATCGACGGGGAGGACCCGCTGGCACCGTTCGGGCCCCGGACGGCCGACCATCTCCGCCGGATCGACGGGTTTGCCCACGTCGGCGACCTCCTGCTCAACAGCAGCTACGACGCCGAGCTCGACGAGGTGGCGGCCTTCGAGGAGCTCGTCGGCAGCCACGGCGGCTTCGGCGGCCCGCAGACCCGCCCGTTCGTCCTTGCCCCGTCGACCTTGCCGTTCGACGAGGAGCCGCTGGTCGGCTCGCCGGCCGTCCACCGCCAGCTCGTCCGCTGGGCCGACGCCCTCGGGGTCGGCCCCGAATCCGGCGCGACGGCGTCGGCCAGCGCCGAGGCGGGCGCAGCACGGCAGCCTCGGGCTATCGGAGCCGTCGCGCTCCTGATCGCGCTCAATGCCCTCGTCTGGCTGGTCCTCGGGACCGGGGCGCTCGTGCTGGACCTCGCCCTCGGTGGCGGTCCCGCGATCCTCCTCCTCGGCTTCGTCTTCGCGGGGCTCGGCATCGGCGGCCTCGCCGTCGCGCTCGGCCTCTGGCGCCGTCGCCGATGGGCATGGATGGCCGCCCTCGTCATCGAGGGGATCAGCGTCGTCCAGATCCTCCTCGTCATCGCGTCGAGCGGCGTGGGCGGAGCCATCGGGCTCGGCCTCGCCTCGGTGGTCGTCGCCCCGCTCGTCTTCTTCTACCTGACGCGACCCCACGTGGCGGCCGCGTTCGGCCATCGGGGTCGCGACCGCCGGGCAGGTTAGGGCGGCCGGGCCGCGATCTCGTCAGTCGGCGCTCCACCAGAGGAGCGCCGATCCGCCGTCGGGGGGCCAGGCGTAGCGGTCGCCCCGGAGAACGAGCCGGCGGCGGAGGAGCGCCCGCAGGTAGTCGTCGTGCTCGGCGGTGTCGCAGAGGCCGAAGTGCCGCTTCAGTCGCTTCAGGGCGTCCTCGAGGCTCGCACTGTGGCGGGGCTCGCGCATCGCCCCGTGCTCAACGAGGACTCGGGGCCGGATCCCGGCCTGGAGCAGGACGTTGTGGGCGACCGTGAAGTTGGGGCTGTCCATCGGGTGGCCCCGGATGTGGCGCGAGGCCTCCGCCATGATCCCGTCGAGGCGGGGATCCCGCAGCACGAGGAAGCACGCGCGCCGCGCCGAGTCGGTCATGCGCCGCACGAACGCCGGCAGGTCCGGGTACCAGTAGGCCGCGTGGGCGCAGAGCGCGTAGTCGTGCAGCTCCATGGCCACGTCCGGCCAGCTGCCGTGCACGATCCGGACGTTCGCGATTCCCCGCACGGCGAGGTTCGTTCGCAGCCGCGCGATCATGGCGGGCGAGCTCTCGACCGCGGTCACCCAGGCGGCCCGGGGCGCCAGGAAGGCAGCCCAGGCCCCGGTGCCGGCCCCGATGTCGAGCACCGTGGCACCCTCCGCGATCTCCGCGAGGAGGAAGGCCCGCGTCGAGTCCGGGTGGGCCCAGCGGCGCGCGACCCGCTCGTCGTAGTCCCGGGCCCGCGACGCCCACGGGTCGGTCCCGGCCTCCGCTCGCGGGTCCGCGGCGCTGCCGTCGTCGCGGCAGCGCGCCCGCTCCTCGACGAGCACGCGCCAGAGCGCCGCCCAGTCCGTTCCCGGCCCCAGGGAGCCGAGATCCGCGAGGTCGGGCGCGGGCGGGGCGTCGCCAGCTGCCCGATCCGCCACCGGCCGCCTCCCTACCGGCCCGTCGCGCCGCGAAGCGTCGCGACCAGGCGGCCGAGCGCGGCGACGTCGCGTCCGTCCGCTCCGAGCGCGTCGACGAGGGCCGAGGCGACGATGACACCGTCGGCGCCGGCCCGGACGAGTGCGCGGACGTGGGAAGGCTTCGAGACGCCGAAGCCGACGGCGACCGGGACGGGGCTGACCGCCTTCACCTCGCGGACGTAGCGGCCGACCTCGGGCGGGAGGCTGGTCCGGGCCCCGGTGATCCCCACGAGCGAGACGCAGTACAGGAAGCCGCCGGTGCGGGCCGCGACGACCGCCCGACGGGCCGACGAGGTCGTCGGGGCGACGAGGTAGACGACGGCGAGGCCGGCCTCGGCAGCGGCCGCCTCGAAGGGGGCGCCCTCGTCGGGCGTCAGGTCGGCCACGATCGTGCCGGACGCGCCGGCGGCGACGAGCGCGACTGCCCGCTCCCGGCCGTCGCCCCCGCCGATCAGCTGGTTCGCATAGCCCATCGTCACGAGCGGGACCCGGGGCCGGGCGGCGGCGATCCGGTGGACGAGATCCAGCGAGCGCTCGAGCGTGGCGCCAGCGGCCAGGGCGGCCGCCGACGCGCGCTGGAGGGTCGTCCCGTCGGCGAGCGGGTCGGAGTACGGCAGCCCGACCTCGAGGAGGTCGGCGCCGGCATCGATCACGGCGAGGGCGATCGCGAGCGACGTCTGCGCATCGGGGTAGCCGGCGACGATGTACGGGATCAGGGCCACGCGACCGTCGGACCGGGCGCGCGCGAAGGCATCGGCGATCCGGCGGGCGCCGGCCGTCGTGCTGGTGGAGGGCGTCACGGCGGCGGGCGGGGCGGTCGGCGGCCGCTCGAGCGCCGTCACCGGACACCCTCCCAGGGCTCGACGTCGGCGAAGCGCTCCAGGGCGGCGAGGTCCTTGTCGCCGCGCCCCGAGAAGCCGACGAGGACGACGGTCTCGTCCGGCCAGGGGGCCGCGGCAGCTCGCCGGCCGGCGGACCCGGCCCGGCCCGTGGGCCCCGCCAGGAGCATCGGCAGCGCCGCGATCGCGTGGGCCGTCTCGAGCGCGGGCAGGATCCCCTCGGTCAGCGTCACGACCTTCATCGCCGCCACCGCCTCCCGGTCCGTGGCGCTGGCGATCGAGATCCGTCCGGCCTCGGCGAGCGCCGCCAGCTGCGGTCCGACGCCCGGGTAGTCGAGGCCGGCCGAGGCGCTCACCGCCTCGACCACCTGGCCGTCGCGGTCCTGCAGCATGAGCGAGCGCGACCCGTGGAGGATCCCCGGCGTCCCGCCGAGGATCGCCGCCGCGTGGCGTCCCGTCTCGATCCCATCGCCGGCAGCCTCGGCCACGGCCAGGCGCACGGACGGCTCGCCGATGAAGCGGGCGAGAAGCCCGATCGCGTTCGAGCCACCCCCGACGCAAGCGAGGGCGAGATCCGGCAGGCGACCCTCGACGCCGAGCAGCTGGCCCGCCGCCTCGTCGCCGATCCGGCGCTGCAGGTCGCGGACGATCGTCGGGTACGGGTGCGGGCCCATCGCGCTGCCGAGGACGTAGTGGGTCGTGGCCACGTTCGTCACCCAGTCCCGCATCGCCTCGTTGACGGCGTCCTTGAGGGTCGCCGTGCCGGAGGTGACCGAGCGGACCTCGGCCCCGAGGGCCCGCATCCGCAGGACGTTCGGCGCCTGGCGGCGGATGTCCTCCTCGCCCATGAAGACGACGCAGGGCAGGCCGAGCAGGGCGCAGGCGGTCGCGGTGGCGACGCCATGCTGGCCGGCGCCGGTCTCGGCGATGACCCGGCTCTTGCCCAGGCGGCGGGTCAGGAGCGCCTGGCCGAGGGCGTTGTTGACCTTGTGGGCGCCGGTGTGGGCGAGGTCCTCGCGCTTGAGGTGGAGATGCAGGCGCGCCGGGAGCGGCGGCGCCTCGCGGCGGCCGGCGCGTCCGGCAGTCCCCGCGGAGTCCATCGCACGCCGGCGGGCGGCCTCGGCGAGAACGGCGTCGGCGAGGCGGTCGGCCCGGTAGAGGGCGGTCGGGCGGCCGGCGAAGCGGGCCAGGAGCTCGCGCAGCTCGGCCCAGAAGACGGGGTCGTGGCGGAGGACGGCCCACGCGGCCTCGAGCTGCTCGAGGGCGCCGACGAGGGTCTCCGGCACGAAACGCCCGCCGAAGTCGCGCTCGGCGCCCCAGTGGCCGCGCTCGTCGGCCTCGAGGAGGCCGGGGTGGACGGGGGTCGGACCGGCCGGGGTGTTGGGGCGGTCGAGGCGGGCGGCGCGGGCGCGCTTGGCGAAGAGGGCGACGGCGAACGGGTCCTTTCGCGGCCGCTCCCCCGGCACGCGCGGCTCTTCCACGCCCGAGGCGACGTCGACGCCGACCGCGGGGACGGCGAGGAGCGCGCCGGCGACCGACGCCGGGTCGAGCCCGCCGGCGAGGATCACCGGGACCTCGCGGGCGACCGCGGCGGCGAGGGACGTGTCGGCGCGGGTGCCGGTGCCGCCCGGGTGCGGGCCGCCTGCGGTGTCGAGGACGATCCGCGCGGCGCCGGCCGCGAGGTGAGCCCGGGCGCGGACGACCGTGGCGTCGACGACGCCCGCCCGCGCGGTCGCGTCGTCGGGGGCGGCCGACGGGAGGTGGAGGACGGCCCAGGCCGTGCGCGGCGACCGCGCGATCCACTCGGGTGGCTCTCCGCCGGCGTACTGGATGGCGTCGACGTTCACATCCGCAGCGAGAGCCGCGAGGAGGGCATCGTCCGGGTTCGCCACGATCGCGGTGAGGGCCGGCGTCCGGGTCCCTCCGGCCGCTCGGGCCCGGCGCGCCAGCGCGGCGCCCTCGGCGATCGACAGCGCGCGGGGCGTGCCGGCGACGAAGTTGAGGCCGATCGCGTCGGCGCCGGCCGCCAGGGCGGCGTCCAGGCCTGCCTCGTCCACCACGCCGCAGATCTTGACGAGCGGGATCCGGTGCGCGGCGCCGGGGTCGTCCGGCACGGCGCCGGCCGCCACGAAGGCGGTCGCGGCGGCGCGCGGGTCGGCGGAGCGGACCAGCGCCTCTCCGACCAGGGCAGCGTCGTAGCCGGCTGCCCGCCAGCGGGCAACGATCGCGGGGTCGCGGGCGCCGGACTCGGCGATCGTTATCCGGTCGTCCGGGATCCCGGGGCGGAGCCGGATCGGGTGGTCCGGGTCGACCTCGAGCGTCCGCAGGTCCCGCGAGTTGACGCCGACGATCCGGGCGCCGGAGGCCAGGGCGGCGTCCAGCTCCCGCCCGGCGTGGATCTCGACGAGCGGCTCGAGGCCCAGGTCACGGGCCCGGGCGACGAGGTCCGCGAGCCGCCGCGCCGGGTGGAGCGCGGCGAGAAGCAGCACGAGGTCCGCGCCGGCGGCGCGCAGGACCGGCAGCTGGCGGGGGTCGACGACGAAGTCCTTGGCCAGGACCGGAACGGCGACCGCGGCGCGGACGGCGCGGAGATCGTCCACGGAGCCGCCGAACCAGTGCGGCTCGCAGAGGACGGAGATGGCGCTTGCGCCGCCGGCCTCGTAGGCACGGGCCTGGACGGCTGGGTCGAGGGCGGGCGCAGCGATCGCGCCGGCCGACGGCGAGGAGCGTTTGACCTCGGCGACCAGGTGCAGGCCCGGGCGGGCGAGACGGAGCAGCACATCGCGCGGCGGCGGCGCGGCGGCCGCGGCCCGGGCGAGGTATCGGTAGGACGCGTCGCCGAGCTCCGCCGAAACGTCGACGGCGCGGCGTGCGGCGATCTCCTCGAGCACGCCGGCACGGCCGCGGCGTCGAACGGCAGGAGCGGGCGAGCCTCCGGCCACCCGCGAGCGGGCCAGCGCGGCGGCGGGAGTCATGCGGTCACCTCCGGGGCGGCGGCGCGGGCCCGCTCGACGGCCGCCTTCTCGTCGCGCAGCCGGGTGAGCAGGGCCGCCGCGGCGCCCGCGTCGATCGTGGTGGCGGCGAGGGCGACGCCCTCCACCAGCTCCTTCGCCCGCCCGGCCGCCACGAACGCGGCGCCGGCATTGAGGAGCACGACGTCCCGCCGCGGGCCGTGATCGGCGCCGGAGAGGATCCCTTCCACCAGCGCGGCGTTCTCCCCGGGCGTGCCGCCGGCGAGCGCCGCCGTCTCTGCCCGGGCGAGCCCGAGAGCGGTCGCGTCGACCGTCCGCCGCTCGACGCCGGCCGGGGTCACGTCGTGGATGACGCCGCTCCCGTCGAGGGGCAGCTCGTCGAGCCCGTCGCCGTGGACGACCAGCGCCCGCTCCGTGCCCAGCGCGCGCAGCACCTCCGCGAGGCGCGGCGCTGCCGCCGGGTCCCCTACGCCGACGACCTGGCGGCGGGCCCCCGCCGGGTTCGTGATCGGGCCCAGGAGGTTGAACGCCGTCCGCACCCCGATCTCGCGGCGCGTCGGGCCGGCGTGGCGCATGGCGGGGTGGAAGCCCGGCGCGAAGAGGAAGGCGAAGCCGATCTCGCGCAGGGCGGCCGCCGCCGACACCGCGTCGTGGTCCGTGCGCACCCCGAGCGCCTCGAGGACGTCGGCCGAGCCGGCCTTCGAGGTGATCGCCCGGTTGCCGTGCTTGGCGACGGGCACCCCGGCCCCGGCGACGACGAACGCCGCCGTCGTCGAGATGTTGAAGGTGCCCGAGCGGTCGCCGCCGGTCCCGCAGGTGTCGATCGCCCCGGCCGGGGCGTCCACGCGCAGGACGCGGTCGCGCATGGCCTCGGCGAAGCCCGCCAGCTCGTCGATCGTCTCGCCCCGCATCCGCAGCGCCACCAGCAGCGCCGCCAGCTGGGCCGGCGTCGCCTCGCCGTCCATCACCGCCCCCATGGCGGCGCGGGCGGACTCCCGCGTCAGGGTCTCGCCGTCGACGACGGCCGCCAGCGCGGCCCGCACCGCCTCGCTCACCGGACGGCTCCCGCGACCGGGGCGCCGGCGGCCGCCGGCGCAGCGTCGACCTCGTCGCCGTCCTCCAGCCCGCGGGTCGCGAACGACCCGCTGGCGGCGTCGAGCTGTGCCGCGTCCCCCTCGCCCGCGAGGCGCAGGAAGTTGGCCAGCAGGCGCGGCCCCTCCGGCGTGAGCACCGACTCGGGGTGGAACTGCACCCCTTCCATCGGCAGCCAGGCGTGGCGCGCGCCCATCAGCACGCCGTCGCCGGCGCTGTGGGCGGTCGGGACCAGCTCGGCAGGCAGGGTCGCCGGGTCGATGCAGAGCGAGTGGTAGCGGGCCGCCATGAAGCCCGGCGTCATCCCCGCCAGCAGCCCACTCCCGTCGTGCTCCACCGGCGATGCCTCGCCGTGGACCAGCGTCGGCGCCCGCACGATCGCCGCCCCGAGCGCGGCGCCCATCGCCTGCATCCCCAGGCAGACGCCGAGGAGCGGGATCCGGCGCTCGGCCGCGAAGCGGACGGTCTCGACCGAGATCCCGGCGTGCTCGGGATCGGACGGGCCGGGCGAGATCACGATCCCCCGCAGGTCGGCGGCGGGGTCGTCGGCGAGCGCGTCGAGCCCGGCCCGGTCGATCGCGTCGTTGCGCACGACACGAACGTCGGCGCCTGCGGCCTGGAGCGCCTGCACCAGGTTGAAGGTGAACGAGTCGTAGTTGTCGACGACGAGGATCATGGTGCGCCCTCAGTTCGTCCCGACGCACCGACGGCTTCGGCCGACGGTACGGCGGAGCGGGCTCAGCCGCCGGGGGACCCCCGGCGGCAGGCGCGCCCCCGGCCGCCAGCTCGATCGCCCGCCGCATCGCCGCCGCCTTGTGCTCCGTCTCCTCGAACTCGCGCTCGGGCACGCTGCCGGCCACGATCCCGGCGCCCGTGTGGAGGTGGGCGACGCCGTCCTTCAGGACCGCGCTGCGGATCGCGATCGCCGTGTCCAGGTTGCCGTCGTAGCCGAGGTAGCCGACCGCGCCGCCGTAGAGGCCCCGCCGCTCGCCCTCGGCCGCGGCGATCAGCTGCATCGCCCGCACCTTGGGCGCCCCCGAGAGGGTCCCGGCCGGGAAGACGCTGCGCAGGGCGTCGAGCGCGTCGAGGCCGGGCGCCATCTTCCCCTCGACGTGGCTCACCAGGTGGAGGACGTGGCTGTAGCGCTCCACCTCCATGTACTTGGAGACCCGCACCGTGCCCGGCCGGGCGACACGCCCGAGGTCGTTGCGCCCAAGGTCGACGAGCATCACGTGCTCGGCGCGCTCCTTCGGATCGGCCTGGAGCTGCTCGGCGAGGAGCTCGTCTTCCCGTGCGTCGGCGCCGCGCGGGCGGGTTCCGGCGATCGGGTGCGTCGTCATCCGCTCGCCCTCGACCTGCAGGAGCAGCTCGGGGCTGGCGCCGACGACCTCGAACGACGGCGTCCGGACGAAGAAGAGGTACGGGCTGGGGTTGACCTTCCGCAGCGAGCGGTAGAGGCCGATGCCGTCGAGCGGGCGCCCGTCGGAGCGCGCAGGGAGCGGCAGCGTCTGGCGCCGGGCCAGGACGACCTGGATCGCCTCCCCCGCCGCGATCGCGTCCTTCGCGCTCTGCACGGCGGCCTCGTAGGCCTCGCGCCCCAGCGAGGTCTCCGGCAGCCGGCGCTCGCCGTCGGCAGCGGCAGCGGCACCGGCAGCGGAGGCTGGGGCGGCAGAAGAGGCTGGCCCGGCCGCCGGCCCGGCGATCTCGGCGGCGCTCGGGCGGGCCGTCTGCTCGAGCGCCTCGAAGAGCGCCCGCTCGGCGACCCGGTAGCGCTCCTCGAGGCGCGGCGCGTCGGTGTGGAGCGAGGCGATCGCCGCCAGCGTGTGGGTGAGGTGGTCGAAGACGAGGACGAGGTCGGTCTCGATGAAGCTCGCCAGGGGCACCCCGACCGGGTCGGCCGCGGGGAGCGGGACCGTCGGCTCGAAGACCGAGACGGCGTCGTAGGCGAGCGCGCCGACGGCGCCGCCGGTGAAGCGCGGCATTCCCTCGGTCGGCTCGACCCGCCGGCGCGGGAGGAAGGAGCGAATGGCGGCGAGCGGGTCGTCGGCCGCGAGCTCGGTCACCGGCAGGTCGGGCGTGTAGTCGACCACGCCGACCGGGCGGTCCTGGATGCGGGCCCACCCGCCACGGACTTCGAGGAGCCGCCGCGGCCCGATGCCCAGGAAGCTGTACCGCCCCAGGCGCTCGCCGCCCTCGACCAATTCGAGGAGGTAGGCGGGGGTCGTTCCATCGTCGAGACGCAGGAAGGCGCCGATCGGGGTCTCGAGATCGGCGTCGCGCACCGCCCGCAGGCGGATCGTGTCCGCGCTCCCCGCGAGGCGCTTGACCTCGCCGAGGCTCAGGGGGTGCTGGCTGGACATCGCCGTGGACCTCCGGAAACGAAAACGACCTCTCGTCCTGCCAGGACGAAAGGTCGGGACCCTCCGCGGTGCCACCCGGGTTCGGCGTCTGCCGCGCTCATCGTGACCGACGGGACGGATCCGCCGTCCGATCGGCGCTGCCCGCTATCGCTGGCGCTCTGCGCCGGAGCCTACTGGCGGGGCCGGGCCCTTCGGGGGCTCGGCCGGGCCGCGTTCGGTCCGGAGGCTCCCGGGTCCATTCGCCGTCGTCGCCGCCCCGGCTTCCACCAGCCGCCGGGTCTCTCTGCCGGCGCCGCGACGGGTACTCGTCCCGTTCACAGCCGCGTATTCGGTTGAGGCGGCGAGTCTAGGCGCGCCGGGCCGCCGCGGTCAAATGCGCGGCCGGGTGATCGGTCAGCGGGCCCGGTGATCGGTCAGCCGCCGCCCGGCGCCGCCACCCGGCGCCGCCACCCTTACGGCAGGAGGCCCTCGGCCGCCAGCAGCGCGTCGAGCCGGTCCAGGAGGCGGTCGACCCGGGCCGGGAGGCCGGGCAGGTCGGTCGTCGCCGTCTCGAGGATCTCCGTGACGTCGGCCGCCATCCCGACCGGCAGCAGCGGGCAGCCGTGGGCCGCCGCGTCGACGAGGCGCTTCTCGCCCGGGTGCGGGACGCGGTTCACCGCGAAGAGCACGTCGAAGTAGCTCGCCAGCAGCCCCGTGAGCCGGTGGTTGACGCTCACCAGGTCGCCGCGTCGCGCCGCCTTCGCCAGCTGGTTCGCATATGCCGGGAGGACCCGGCGGAGGACCGGGTGATTGAGGGCGACGATGCTCCGCCGCAGCTCCTCCGGGTAGTCGCCGGCACAGCGCGCCCGGAGCCCGGCGAACCAGCCCCGCGGGTCCGCCAGCGGCACGGAGCCGCGAACCGTATGCCAGAAGCAGGTCGAGTAGCCGAGGCTCGCCTCGTGGCGGACGAGGACCCGCTCGACCTGTTCCTCCATCCACGCGGCGTCGAAGAAGATGACGTCGACGTGAATCCCCGTGGGCGCGTGGAGCCACTCGTCGCCGGGACCCCAGAACGACATCCCGAGATCGGCGCGGGTGGCGCCTCCGGCGGCCTCGACGACCTCCTCGCGGACGGCAAGGGGGATGTCGCCCCGGGTGTAGACGTAGACATCGATGTCCGAGGACGCGTCGATGTCGACCCCGACGCCTCCGCGCGAGCCGCCGAGCGCAACCGCCTCCACCTCCGGAAGCGGTGCGAAGAGCGCCGCGACGCGGCGGGCGAGCTCGAGGTGGGCTGACGTCATGGCCGGCGCAGTGTACCGGTCAGTCGCCAGCCGCCCCCGTCAGCGCGAGAGCCGCCGCGAGCCGGCCTCGATCTGCCGCAGGAGGGCGTTCCCGCCCCCGGCCGGGTCGAGGAGGTTCGGCTGGGAGGCCGCGAGGATGAGCGTCGGGTGGAGCTCGACCTGGGCGAGGCGGCGGCCGGCGAAGGTCAGCTCGGCGATGACCCCCTGCTGGGTTCGCGCATCGTGCTGGAGGTCGAAGACGAGGTCGCCGAGCGAGTAGACGACGAGGCGCCCGCTGACCAGCTCGAGCGGGCCGGCCCAGTGCGAGTGGCTGCCGAGGACGAGGTCGGCCCCCGCGGCGACGAGGCCGCGGGCGACGCGGCGCTGCTCCGCCGTGACCGCGTCCGTGTACTCGCGGCCCCAGTGCGGGACGACGATCACGACGTCGGCGCCGGCCCGGCGAGCGCGGGCGATGTCGACGCGCATGGTGTCGAGGCGGAGCGGCGCGGCCCCGGGCGAGGTGCGCGTCGCGCGCCGCCCCCCGGCGCCGTCGTAGGCGAGCACGGCGATCCGCAGCCCGCCGGCGGCCAGCCAGGCCGGGCGCCGGGCGTCGGCGAGGTTCCGGCCGGCGCCCGCGTGGGCGATGCCCCAGCGATCGAGGTTGCGGACCGTCTGGACGACCCCCGCCGCCCCCGCGTTGCCGATGTGGTTGTTCGCGAGGGAGACGACGTCGATCCCCGCCCGGTCGACGCCGGCGAGGAGCCGCGGATCCATCGTGAAGACGTAGCCGGTCGGGTGGTAGGTGGGGGCGTCCGGGGCGGGGGCCTCGAGGTTGACGAGCGCGACGTCGGCGCCGCCCACGAGCGCGCGCACGGCGCCCGCGCGGCCGGTCCTGCGGCCACTGACGATCTCCCAGCCCGGGTACCCGCAGCAGGAGCGGGCGGTGATCCGCGCCGTGCCGCCGTCCCAGGGGTAGTCGGGTCCCTTCCCCTCCAGGACGGCGAGGCGGTGGACCTCCCGGTCGAGCATGACGTCGCCGCCCGCAGCGAGGGTCCACGTCGCGGCCGGGTCATACGCGGAGGGCGCGGCGCCGGCGGGCTCGGCGACGAGGAGGGGCCAGGCCGCGAGGTCGCGGACGCGAGCGCCGCCGAACAGGCGAACCCCACCGACGGCGAGCGCGCGGACGGCGGGGGTCACGTCCCCCGCGCGCAGGATGCCCAGGGCGTCCGGTGCCTTCGCGAGCGCGGCGGGGACGTTCGCGGGCGAGACGGCCCGGACGTTCGGCCCCGGCCTCACGCGGAGGGCGGCCGCGAGGGGGGCCAGGTCGGGCGCCGCCACGAAGACCGTCCGCGGGCGCTGCCCGGCCCCGGCGATCGCGGCCGCGAGCGACGCCCGCGAGATCGAACGCTCCGTGGACCAGAAGCCGGTGACCGGGACGAGCGGCACGAGGACGCGGGCAGGGGCCGGGGTCGGCGTGGCGAAGGGAGTCGGAGCCGGGGTCGGACTGGCCTCCGGGGCGGGCGAGGAAGTCGGGTCGGGGTCGGGCGTCGGGTCGGTCGCCTCGCCCGGCGGGGTGCCCGGCCCTGACGCCTCGAAGGCACGCAGGTCGGCCGGTCGACCCGGCGCCGCCGACGCGGCCGAGCAGCCGGCCAGGAGGGGGACGAGCAGCGCGACGGCGAGGGCGCGGACGGCCGTGGCGCGCAGCACGCAGGTCATGGCCGGATCCTCCGGGGACCTGGGGCCAAAGGTCGAGGGCCGGACGGCACGGTCCTGGCGGATCCTCCCGACGATCGCCCGGCCGGCGTTCCTGCCTCCCGCACGGCCCGCGGCGTGCGGCGGCGTGCGACCGCTCCCGCGCGCGACGCCCCCGGCGCCCGGACCGGCCCCGGCCGAGGGGCCGTTCGACCCGGATCTGGCGGCCATGGGACCGGTCCGCGCGGGGACCGCCGACCCGTACAGTCGGGAGCGTGAACTGCATCGTCCTCGTCAAGCAGGTCCCCGACGTCTCCAACATTCCCGAGGATGCGTGGGACCGCGAGAAGGGCACGCTCCGGCGGGCCATGCTCGACAGCATCCTCAACCCCCTCGACCTCCACGCCCTGACGTTCGCCGACCGCCTCACCCGCGGCGACCCCGACACGCGGACGGTCTTCCTCAGCATGGGCCCGCCCATGGCGCGGGAGGTCCTCGTGGAGTGCCTCTCCCGCGTCCCGGGCGAGGCGATCCTCCTCACCGACAACGCCTTCGCCGGCGCCGACACGGGCGCCACCGCCTACTCCCTCGCCTGCGCCATCCGGCGGATCGAGCGCGAGATGTTCGGCGGCAGCCGCGACTACGCGATCGTCAGCGGCATGCAGTCGGTGGACGGCGACACGGCCCAGGTGCCGCCACAGATCGCCGAGGAGCTCGGCATCGACCACATCGCCTACGCCAAGGGCCTCCAGACGGAGCCGCAGCTGGCGGTCCGGCGGATCGCCGCGGAGGGGATCGAGGACGTCCACCCGATCCGCTGGCCGGTCCTCATCACCGTCACCGCCTGCACGGACCCGCTCTACCGCTCGTTCGCCCGGGCGCGGGAGGCCCGCCACGCCCAGATTCACGAGTGGCACGCGAAGTCGGTGGACGCCGATCCGACGCGCATCGGGTTGAAGGGCTCCTGGACCCAGGTCTACCGCCTCTTCTCGCCGTCCGAGGACCGCCCGAAGACGTGCGAGTACGTCCACGACCCGGCGGAGCTCGTCGGGAAGATCGCGGCCCGCTATCAGCAGGCCGCGCCCGGAGCCGCCGTCGACGCCGACGAGGGCTATGAGCTCGACGGCAAGGAGCCGACCTACCGCGGCGAGTTCTGGATCTTCGCCGAGCGCGAGGGCGACGGCGTCCGTTCCGTCTCGCTCGAGCTGGTCGCCAAGGCGCGCCGCCTCGCCGACAGCCTGGGCGAGAAGGTCGGCGCGGTGCTCCCCTGCGACGCGGCCGGCAACCGGCCGGCCCAGCTCATCGCCGCCGGCGCCGACACCGTCTACGTCCTGGAGCACCCGCTCCTCGGCTCGTTCGACCCGCTCGTCCACAAGAAGGCGATCGCCGACCTCGTGCGGGAGCGGAAGCCGCAGGTGATGCTCTTCGGGGCCAGCCCCCTCGGCCGCGAGCTCGCGCCGCGCGTCGCCTACGCCTGCCTCTCCGGCCTGACCGCGGACTGCACCCGCCTCGAGATCGGCGACTTCAGCAAGGGGACCACGAACCTCGTCGGCATCCTGAAGCAGACGCGCCCGGCCCTCGGCGGCAACGTCATGGCCACGATCATGACCAAGGACTCGCCGACCCAGATGGCCACCGTCCGGCCCGGCGTCTTCAAGGTCCCGCCCCCCGACCCGACGCGCCAGGGCGAGGTGCTCCGCCTGCCGGTGGAGCTGTCGGACGCCGACGTGGGGCTCGAGGCCGTCCCCGTCGAGTCGTTTGCCAGCAAGGTCTCCATCCGCGACGCCGAGATCATCGTCGCCGGCGGCCACGGGTTCCGCTCGCGGGCCGACTTCGACACCTACCTCCAGCCGCTCGCGGTCGGCCTGGGCCGCCTCCTCGGCGCCCCCACGAAGGTGGCCGCCTCGCGGATGGCGGTGGAGGACGGCTTCACGACCCACGACTACCAGGTGGGCCAGACGGGCCAGACGGTCCAGCCCCGCCTCTACGTGGCGATCGGGATCTCCGGTGCCGTGCAGCACATCACCGGCATGCAGGGCAGCGAGATCGTCGTCGCCATCAACAAGGATCCCAAGGCGCGGATCTTCAACTACGCGGACTTCGGGGTCGTCGGCGACATCGAGACGGTCGTCCCGGAGCTCGTCCGCGCGACGGAGGGCCGGGCATGACCGCCCCGATCGACGTCCTGGTCGTGGGCGCCGGCACGGCCGGCCTGGCCGCGGCGATCCACCTCAAGAAGCAGCTCGCCGCGGCCTCCGCGGACGCCTCGGTCGTCGTGATCGAGAAGGCGCCGCGGCCGGGCTACCACTGCCTCTCCGGCGCGGCTTTCGAGCCGGCCTGCCTCGACGAGCTGGTGCCGGGCTGGCGGGACGACCGCAAGCTCATGGAGCACGTCGTCCCGGTCGAGCGGGACGACATGTACTTCCTGCTCGGGAAGCGGGCGATCCGGGTCCCGCCGCTCGCCGTGCCGAAGGGAATGGACCACCACGGCGACGTCACGATCTCGCTGTCGCGCCTGGTCGGCTTCCTCGCCCACGAGGCCGAGAAGGCAGGCGTGGAGGTCTACGGCGGCTATTCGGCCCGGACGCTCCTCGTCGAGGACGGCCGCGTCGTCGGCGTCGGGCTCGGCGAGGTCGGCCGGGACGCGCACGGCGGCGTCAAGTCGAACCACCGGCCGGCCGAGGAGATCCGGGCGCGGGTCACGATCCTCGCGGACGGGACGCACGGCGTCATCTCGACCCAGCTCCGCGAGCGCTTCGGGGGCGGCAAGAACCCGCAGGTCTACTCGCTCGGGATCAAGGCCGTCGTCCAGTTCGCCGGCGAGAACCCCTTCGGGAACAACCGGGTGCTGCACACCCTGGGCTACCCGAACCCGCAGAGCGTCTTCGGCGGCGGGTTCATGTACTCGATGGGCGAGAAGACCGTGGCCGTCGGCCTGATCATGGGGCTCGACTGGAAGTACGGCGACCTGACGCCCCAGAGCGAGTTCGAGCGCTACCGGGCCCACCCGTTCGTCGCCGACCTGCTTCGGGGCTCGGTCACGATCGCGACCGGCGCCAAGACGATCCCCGAGGGCGGCTACCACGCCCTGGGCAAGCTCGCCGTGCCGGGGGCCCTCGTCGTGGGCGACGCGGCCGGCTTCGTGAACATGGAGAAGATCAAGGGCATCCACTACGGGATGCTGGCGGGGATGGCCGCCGCCGACACGGTGGCCGATGGCCTGGCGGCGGCCGACGGCGGGCCCGTGCCCCTCTCGGGCTACGTCACCCGGCTCGAGGATCGCGGGGTCCTGCTGGACATGCGCCACGCCCGCAACTACCGCCAGAGCTTCCGCTGGGGCATCTACCCCGGTGCGCCGCTCTCGCTCGTCCAGCACCTGGTTCCCAGGCGCCTGGGCATGGAGCCCGACTTCGAGGGCACGGAGAAGGGCGCCCGCCTGGACCGCGAGGAGCCGGGCGGCATGGACGGGGCGACGTTCGTCAGCCTGACCGGCTCCCTCCACCGCGAGGACGAGCCGGCCCACATGACGATCCTGGACCCCGCGAAGTGCCTCTCCTGCGAGGGAGAGTACGCGAGCTCCTGCACCCACTTCTGCCCGGGCCAGGTCTACCGCTGGGACGGCGCGAAGATCGTCCTCTCCGCCTCGAACTGCCTGCACTGCATGACCTGCGCCGTGAAGTGCCCCTACGAGAACATCCGCTGGCAACCCCCCGAGGGCGGCGAGGGCCCCCGCTTCAAGCAGATGTAGGGGGGACAGGGCGGGCGGGGTCGACCTTGGGGCAGGCGCCGGCCGCGCCTCGGCATATCAGGGCGCGCGGCCCAGGTCCTTGCACATGAAGAGCTGCCGCTCTCCGGGCGGATAGTCCTCGAGCTCCCCGAAGGTGACGTAGCCGAGGCGTCGATAGAAGTCCGGGTGCCTGGAAGCTGTGCGTCTCGAGAAAGGCGTGCCGTGCTCCCAGGCGGCTGCCTTCGGCCTCCGCGGCGAGCAGCAGGTCACGGCCGAGGCCCTGGCCGCGGAGCGGCTCGTCGACCCACAGGCCGACCACGTGCAGCCACCCGCCCCATACGCCGCCTGTCACCCCGCCGCGGATCTCGCCGGCATCGTCGCGGAGGAAGATCGCGACAGGACGGTAGTCGCGATCGCCGGTCACGTCCATGTTCCAGCGGTTGATCGCGTCGACGATCCCGGTGATCTGCTCCGCGGGAGCGTCCGGCTCGGAGCTCAGGCGTAACCCGTCGCGCATGGCCGCAGCCTAGCGCACGGCCGCCGTCGACTACGATCGCTTCGCGCCGGACGGCGCTCGCCACCCACGAGGGGACCTCCGCCGATGCATCGAGACCCATCGCGGCCGCCGCTCGGCTCGTGGCCGGGCTGGGACCCCGTGGCGGAGCGGCCGGTGGCGCCGTCGCCCGCGGCGCGCCTGGCGCCGCTCCTCGTGTTCGCCGCATCGCTCGTGCTCTACCTGCGGACGCTCCTGCCGGACATGGCGTTCGACGACTGGGGCGAGCTGCAGACCGTGCCCCACGTGCTCGGGATCGCCCACCCGACCGGCTACCCCACCTACATCCTGGCGGCGCGGCTCTTCGAGCTGCTGCCGATCGGGTCGGTCGCGTTCCGGGCGAACCTGTTCGCCGCCGTGTGCGTCGCCGTGGCGCTGGCGGCGATGACCTCCACGACGATGCGGCTCGGCGTGCGTCCGGTGCTCGCAGCCGTGGCCGCCGTCGCGACGGGGGCGATCGGCACGATCTGGGCGTCGGCCGTCGTGGCCGAGGTAAACGCCCTCCACCTCGCGCTCATCGCGCTCCTTGTGAACCGCTCCCTCGCCTGGGCGGATGAGCGGCGCACGCGCGATCTCGCGCTCGGTGGCCTGCTGATCGGCCTGTCGCTCGGCAACCACCTGCTCACCGCGTTCGTGGCCCCGTTCTTCGTGCTGTTCGCCCTGTGGGCGGGCCGCCGGACGCTCCTCGAGCGGAAGTGGCTGATCCTGGCGCCGGTCGCGGCCGGGCTGGCCGGCCTCGCGGTCTACGCGTACATCCCGATTGCCGCGAGCCTCGAGCCGCCGCTCCCCTACAACCACCCCACGACCGTCGACGCCTTCTGGTTCCTCGTGACCGGGGAGCAGTTCCGGGGCCAGTACGAGGGCCTGTTCACGACGTCGAGTCTCGGCGTCCTGGTGGACGCGCTCCCGGAGCTATGGACGACGATGCTGGCGCAGGCGACGGCGGTCGTGCCGATCGTCGGGCTGGCAGGCATCGCGATCCTCGTGATCAGGCGGACGGCATTCGGCCTCGCCTGCGTGGGCGCGCTGCTGGTCGGGATCGGCATATGGGCGAACTACCTGCGCCTGGAGCACTACCTGCTGGTGCCCTGGCTGCTGCTGGGCCTCGGGGCGGCGGTGGCGGTCGAGGGGGCGGCGCGCCGGCTCGAGGGCGTCCTGCCGCGCCGCGCGGAGGCCGCCGCGGGACCCGCGGCGGCGCTGGTCGCGGCGGCGTTTGCGGCGACGCTGATCGCGGTCAACCTCCCGACGGCGGACCTGAGCGGCGACCGTTCGGCCCGGACGTACGTGGACACGCTGTTCGCGGCGCTGCCGCCGAACGCGGCGGTCTTCTCGTTCTGGGGGGCGTCGTCACCGCTGTGGCACGCCCAGCTCGTCCTCGGGGAGCGGCCCGACGTGCTCGTCGTGGACGACACGAACATCGTGTACGAGGGCTGGGGCACGCCCGAGGCCCGGATGGAACCGCTGATCTGCTCGCGACCCGTGTTCATCCTGCCGATCGGCGACAGAGTCCTCGACCCGCTGCGCGAGCGCTTCGCCGTGACCGAGGTGCTGACGGTGCGCGTGGGCGCGCGCGGGCCCACCGCGCAGTTCACCCTGCCTGTGTACCGCGTGGAGCCGGGGCCCGGGACCTGCAACTAGCGCCCGGGCTCCGCGGACCTGGCCGCGCGCGGCCGACGGGCCCGCGCGGCGAGACGCACACCGGACGGCGCGCCGGTGCGCCGATCAGTGCGCCGGCAGACCGAAGACTGCGATCTCGGAGACCAAGCCCGCGGGCCGGGCGCCGCGACGGGCGTCAGCGCCGGGCCGGGGATGCTCCACCGGCACCAGGCGCGAAGGCCATGGCCCGACGATCCTCGCAGGGCCAGGGAGACGGGGCACGTGGTCTTCCCCGGGACGGCCGTCAGCGGGTGCCGATCGTCACCCTGCCACCCGGTGCCGTGGTCCCCACGTCGGCTGCCCCCTCGAGCTGCAGGACCGCCCGCTCCCAGGTGAACGTGCCCTCGTTCACGACCCGGGCCAGGTAGCGGAGGGTGCCTTCCCGGACGGCGGCCCCCACGTCCTCGAAGACGGGGTTCGGGACACAGAAGGTGACCCGCTGACCGACGACGCTCGTCGGCCCCAGCACGGCGTTCCCGGTGCCGACGTCCCACGACGGCAGGGGGGCCAGCCCGCTCGGGACCTCCTCCACGACCTCGTAGCATGGCGCCTCGAGAGCGTACGGGCCGAAGGCCACGTGCAGATCCATCTTCACCAGGTGATCCACCGGCAGCGGGTCGGTCGGAATCCGTCGGGTCAGCGTCAGCCCGGGGCTCGTGGGCAGCGAAGCGGGGTCGGCCGGCTCGCGCCAGCTGACGGCGAGGCCGACCTTCCCGGCGATGGGCTCGAGCTTCAGCCCCGAGCGCTGCGCCGCGGTCAGGACGAGCGTCTCCGAGTCGCCGGGCTCCAGCCGCACGACGGTCCGCTCGCCGTCCACGGTGTAGGCGAACGAGGCGGCCACGGCGGGGGTGTGCTCGAGGGCGGCCTGGGCGGCAGTCACCAGCTCGAGTGCGAGGGAGGTCTCGCCGGATGGCTGCGAGCGCACGTAGTCCATCATCGACGGGGCGAGCGAGTCGCCCACCCGGGCCGCGAGGACGGCGAGGAGCGCCGTCGCCTCGGTCGTGGCATCGAGGTCGCCGACCCGGAGCCGGACCCAGGGGCCGAGCTGCTGGCCGTGGCGTGAGAGCAGCTCACGCTCGATCGCGATCGCCGAGGCGTCGTCACCAGTCGCGGCGTAGCCGAGACCCAGGTGCAGCCTCTCGGTGACGGTGAGACCGTCGAGCGCCCCGGCCGCCTCCAGGTCGTCCGCCACGGGCTCGCCCAGCGCGGCCAGGCCGGCGACCGCGGCGATCCGCAGGTCGCGGCGGGCGGTGCCGCCGTCGCGCACGGCGATCAGCACGTCGCGCAGGCTCGCAGTGTTGAGTGCCTCCGGTGCGAGGATCGCCACCCGGCTGGCCACCCACGGGTCGACGCCGCTGTACGGCAGCAGCGCCGCCCCGGCGAGTCGAGCGCCGCTCTCGTCCTGGGTCACCTCGAGCGGGTAGCGCGTCGGATCGAACGTGTCGGGCGGCAGCGTCGCCGGGTCCCGGCCGAAGGTGCCCACGAGCAGGCCGTGGGCCGTCCAGGTGGCGATGGCCCGATCGAGCCGCACGCCGGCCGGATAGACGAAGGCCTCCAGGTACGGCACGTAGCGGGCGCGTCCCGCGTCGGTGAAGGTGAACGTCGCCGCCTCGTCGCCGACGAGGGCCGGCAGCGGCCGGCCGACCTCGAGGAACTCGGTGCGGGCGGCGCTCAGCCGCGAGCGCACGACCCCGAACGTCCGGCTCAGGCGGTCCGCCAGCGGTTTCCCGGCGGCGTCGAGGCGGGTCGGCGCGGTCACGGAGACGGTCAACGATTGAGTGCCGAGCGCCAGGTCGGGCAGCTCGAGGTCCACCTCGCGGAAGGCGGTGCCGGTCAGGCGGGTCTCCGGGAGGCGCAGCGAGACCGAGCCGACGGTGAAGACGACCGGGTCATCGGCCTGGAGCGCCTCACCGTAGGCCCGCAGCCGGATGATCGGCCGGTCGCTCAGCAGGTACTCGTCGGCGACCGTCGCGTCGACGAAGACCGGCAGCCCGACGGGCACCAGCAGGTCGTCGACGCCGGCTTCCAGGTCGGCCGTCATGGCCGAGACGGACACGTGCCACGAGGTGAGGTCGTCGGACAGGCGGACAGTCGTCGTCGCCCGCCCGGTCGCGTCGGTCGCGAGGGCCCGGAAGGCCACCGTGTCCCGGAAGTCGCTGCGTTCGTTGACGGTCGTGTTGCCTCCTTCGCCCTCGGATCCGGCGTCCACCGGGACCTGGTGGGTGGAAGTCAGGCGGACGATGCCGCTGTCCACCGGGGCGTAGAGCCGGCCGAGCGGATCGGGCACCGAGGCCCGGCCAATCTCGAAGAGCTTCTCGTCCACGGCCTGGAGGACGACGCTGGCCGCGACCGGCCGGCCGGCGTGGTCCCGGGTCGTGATCGTGAGGGTCGCGTCCTCGCCCGGGCGGTAGCGGGCCCGGTCGGCGGTCACCGTGACATCCAGCTCGCGCTCCGTCTCGTCGAAGTTGGCCCAGGCGGCGGCCTTCGGGGCGTAGGTCGAGCCGGTGAACCGAATGCCCATGACGAAGATGCGGGGCGCGTCGGCGGCCGTGAAGGTCCGCTCGAACGTCGGCGAGGTCGTGACGGTGGCCGACCGCAGGCCGCGCTGGGCGACGACATAGAGGAAGCGGTCCGTCGGCGCCGGCGCGACGGGCTCGCCGTCGTCGGTGATTTGCCAGGCCACCATCTCGCCGATCCCGTACTCCTCTTCGCCGGTGCCCTCGCCCTCGGTGGTCTCGAACTGCACGCCGGACTGCGCCGACCAGGAGTCGTACGGGACGCCCGCCCAGATCCGGCGCCGCGCCGCCCGGCCCTCCGGGTCGGCGGTCTCCGCCGTGATCTCGTACTGGTGCGCGGCGTCGGGCACGGCCACGTCGGCCGAGAGGCGGCCGAGTGCGTCGGTCGTCACGGTGAGCGTCCGCACCGGCTCGCGCCGCGTGTCGTGCTCGTAGCGCGGGCGGACCACCTTCTCGATGAAGTCGTAGTCGGTGCCGACCTGGCGGCTGACCGGGACGAGCTCGGTGACCGTGACCTTGACCTTCGCGCCGGGCACCGGGGCGCCGTCGGGGTCGTTGGCCTCCCCGCCCCAGAGGTCCCACGTCCCCGCCGCGACGGCCGCCTCGACCCTGGCGAGGTCCACCTCGTCCACCGACCCGTTGATCCGCAGGGTCCGCCCGTCGACCACTCCCTCCAGGTCGATGTCGTGGGAGGTCGGGAAGACGATGACATCGGCATAGGCGACGATCTCGGCTTCCTCGTGGACCGCCGGGCTGACGCCCAGACCCTGGTCCTGGCCGCCGGTGTCCCAGCGGCAGTAGTCGTCGGAGCATGCGTCGGCGTTCATCTCGACGGACACCACGTCGCGCCCCGTCGCGTCCGTCGCCGCCCGCCCGTGCTCTCCGTACGAGATCGGCAGGTCCGGCACCGGCGAGCCGTCGAAGAAGGTAGCGGTCGTCGTGCAGCGCACGGTCGTGCCGCTGAAGACCGCCAGCCGATCGGGCTCGAGGTCAAGGCGGTAGGCGGGCTTGCGGATGACGCCGACCTCGACGTATGCGGAGGCCACGACGCGTTCGCCGACCACGGCCTGGACGCGATAGTTGCCGATCGGGACGCGCGAGAGCCGGAGCGACGCGCTGAACGTCCCTGCCCCGTCCGGCGCCACGTCCGCCCGGGCGACGGCCGGCGGGTCGTCCAGCGACCCCCCGTCGCCGTGGATCAGCCGCAGCCGGACCGATGGCGGGACCGAGCCGTCGTCGCGACCTCGCAGGTACCCCCAGACGTCGATCACGTCGGTGGTCCGGTAGAGGCCGCGCTCCGTGAACAGCAGAGACCAGTAGGTCGAATTCGGCCGACCCCATCCGCTCCCACCACTCGCCACGGTAGACGCCGCCGTCCCAGCCGACTTCGAAGGGGACGAGGAGGACGGCGCCCGAGGCGGATCGAACCTCCAGCAGGGGCGGGCTCTCGGGAGCCTCGCGGTCGCCTGCCTCCGCCGGCGGCACCAATGCATCCGGTGTCGGCCCGATCGCGAGGCCGTCCGCGGCGGAGCGCCCGATCGACGCCCCGCCGAGCACGCCGGCGGTCGCCCCGGCAGTCGGCTCGCCGGTGGAGGTGTCGTTGACCCAGACCACGGTCCGGTCGGTCAGCACGGAGACCCATGCCGACACCGGCGTGACCTGGAGGAAGGCCTGGCTCAGCCGGGCGTCCTGGATCTCGACGACGTACCAGCCCGCCGGCAGGGGCGCCGGGAAGCGGATCGCGCCGGCGCTCGAATACTCGGAGGAGGAGAATGGCTCCACGGTCGTCGAGAACGTGGCCGCGACCGGCAGCCCGTCGGTCGGCATCCGCGGGGTCGAGTACGCCGTCCAGCGGGGCGCGACCAGGAAGCCGGCGAGCAGCGAGGCGGCCGCGGCGAGCGTCGGGATGCGGTAGACGCGGATGTCCGCCGTCCTGGCGGCGGCCGGCGCCTGGGGGTCGGCCGTCCAGCGGTCGAGGACGCCGATGACGGTGGCCTCGGTGGGGCTGGTCTCGACGGTGTCGCGGGCGAACTGCAGCCACGGCGTGAGATCGTGCTCGCCGGCGGTCTCGAAGCGGAAGACGACGTCGGACTCGAGCGCCAGGTCGGTGCCGGTGCGCGACAGGCCGGCCGCGATCGTCACCGTGTAGAGCGTCTCGTCGGCCAAGGTATCGGGGATGAAGACCTGGGTCCGGCCGTGTCGCTCGAAGCGGCCGGGCACGGCCGGCTCGATGGTGAAGTGATCGCGCATGTCGGCGACGCCGTCCTGGTCGAAGGTCACCTCGATGCCGGTCCGGGCGGGCACCGCCGTGGTCCGGTCGCCCGGGATCGTGCTCAGGACATGGACGGGGGAGCGGACCCGGAACGCCCACGACGCGGCGAGGCTGCCATCCGCGGCCCGCAGGGTGAAGCGGTACTGGGTGCCGGGATCGAGCCCTCCCCGCGGCGCCAGCGTCGCGGTCCGCTCATCGGAGCCGGCCTCGATGCCCAGCTCGGCGTCGGGACTGACCTGGACGCGGGCTGCCATCGCCCTCGCGGGCTCACCGGTCAGGCTCGTGAGCGCGAAGCGCCCGTCGGGCGCGACGCCGGTCGCGTCGACGGGGATCGCCTCCAGCGTCGCGACGGGCGCCAGGGGGAGCAGCTCGACGGGTCGCCAGACCTCGCCGGTGCTCGCGCCGGGCGTGACTACCGGGGTGGTGACCGGGGTCGCGAGGGCCTCCGGGCTCGATCGGGGTGGCGGGAAGGCCACCACCAGCGACACCGCGATGATGCCGATGACCACGGCCACGGCGACGCGTGCCGCTCGCGATCGGATGGGACGCCAGGAACGCTCGGTCCCGGCCATTGCGATCGTCTCCCTCGATCCTCGCCTTGGACAGGCGGTCCCCGGGCAGGTGGCCGTCCCCCATGAGACGAACCGGCGCGTCGCGTGTGGCGCGGATCTCGGCCGCGCCCAAGGGTCAGGTCGATTTGCTGATCGGGCTGGCGCCCAGCTGGCCGTTCGTGATCGTGATGGCGTACGGCCTCCCGGCACGCCCGGTGCGCCGACCCGGCCGGTCAGGTGCGATCTCGCGACACCTCTCGCCGCCCGCCTGCGGGTGGGACATTGCGCGATCCAGCCCGGATGGGGATGAGCAAGACCGTGGCAGCCAGCGCCAGGCATCCTCCGAGGACGGAGGCGAGCCCATAGCCCAGGTGCTGCACCAGGGATCCCGCCACGGCGAATCCGACGACCCCGCCCACCCAGACCGTGGCCCCGAAGAAGGCGAGCCCCTTGCCGAGAAGCTCGCGAGGGACCAGGTCGGTCACCCAGGCGCTGCCGATCGAGCTGTTGCTGCCCACCGCGATCCCCTGCAGGACGAAGACCAGCCAGAACTGCCACAGGACGCTCGAGGCCGGCAGCAGGATCAGCGCCGCCAGCGCGGAGAGATAGCCGACGGCGAGAAGGGGCCTTCGGTCGATCCGATCGGAGAGCCAGCCCATCAGGAGGGGCAGGGGCATCGAGATCAGGCCCCCGACGGCTCCCGTGCTCGAGATCTCGAGGGGACCGAACCCTTGGTCGCTCATCTCGAACGACCGGATCAGGACGATGAAGAACCCCGCGACGGACAGGACGGTGCTGGCCGCACAGAGCAGCAGGTAGTCGGTTCCCGGTGACCTCCGGCTCGGGGACGTGTCCTCGTCAGGGGGCCTGACGTCCTCCTTCTCCTCCAGGCCGAGCGCCGCCACCGGCCACACGAGCATGACGACCCCGAGGACCCCGAACATGGCGGCGTATCCCCAGTCCCGCACGAGCCAGCCGGTCCCCAGCCCGCCCACGAACGCTCCCAGCCCGCTGGTCAGGGCAAGGACGCCGAAGGCCTTGCCCCGTTCGTTCTCCCCGGCCGACAGGCCGGTCAGTATCCCGAGCAGGGCCAGTCCCATGCCGCCGCAGAACCACAGGAGGGCGGTCAGCAGGCTCAGCGCCCAGACCGAGCTCACCTGTCCCATCAGCCAGGGCAGGGGGACGGCCGCCACGCCGACGATGATCAGGGGAAGCCTGCGGCGATAGCGGCTCCCGGATACCCATCCAGCCGACGTGGCACCGAGGGCGAGGGCAAGGTACGAGAACGCGAGATACAGGCCCGCCAGCGTGGGGTCCGCACCGAGCTTGGCGGCATACACCGGCAGCAGCGGGAGCAGGCCGTTCCCAACGGTCCAGGGGATCAGGCTGCACACGAACAGCGAGGCAAGCTGCCGTCGACCGATCCTCATCGCCAATCGCCTACCGTACGCGGCGGTCGGGCATATGGCGAGAGGCGAACGGCCCCCGGACGCCCGGTGCGCGTCCCACCCCGCGAGCGGAGCGCCTGAGGCGGAGGCGGGGGCGGGTCGAAGCCGGCTCTACCTCGCGTCGCGGGCGTGATGGTTTGGCCCTGCAGCCCACCGCCGCTCCCGGCCGACGCCGGTCGGGGCGGTCGAGACCGCCGGATCTACTTCCAGGTGATCGTCCCTGCGTAGGTCGCGCTGGCGTCGATGCCGGAGCTGACCCACGTGCCGGCCCCGCTGATGCGTTCACTGACCCGGCGCAGGCCGCCGTGGGATGGAACGGCCCCCGACCGTCCCAGATCGCCGTGTTCTCACTCCCCGGTTTGGAGGCCGGACCGGGAGCAGGAGGCCGGGACGATCACCGCCGGCCGGCTTCGGCGGGCATGTCGAGGAAGGGGTTCTCCACGCGTACGCTGCCGTACGTCTCGCCGTGCGCGAGGTCCTCGCTCAGGATGCGCCGGCAGCCCGCCGCCTCGGCCGCGGCGATGATGAGCGCGTCCCAGTACGAGATCGCGCAGGCCCGGCTCGTGGCGATCGCCGCCCGAACGAGGGAGGCATCGATCCCGACGACCGGGAGCTGGGCCATCCGCTCGACCAACAGGTCGGCCTCCCCTAGGGGAACCGGCCGGGCGAGCTTGCGGGTCACGACCACGAAGAACTCGCCCAGGACCTGGGCCGAGATCACGAAATCCGTCTCGGGCCCCGGCACGAGGACCTGCCGGGCACGCGTCTGCTTGGCCGGCTCGTCGTCGTCGAGCGCGTAGACCCAGACGTTGGTGTCAACGAAGGTTCGATCGGTCATACAGCTCGTCTCGCCGCCATGTCCGGCCGCCCTCGCCGCTCCCGGCGCGGGAGCCGGCCGCAAGGTCCAGGAAGCCGGCCAGCGCTGCCGCCGTGGCGTCGGCGCCCGCATAGCGCTCGAGATACTCGGCGACGACGGCGTTCACCGACGTCCCGCGCTCCAGGGCCCGGATGCGCGCGCGTCGCAGGACCCGCTCGTCAACGGTGACCGTCAGGTTCGCCATCTCACACCCCGCGTAGCACGGGTCCAGTGTAGCACGAGCTGCCCGCTGTTCCCGTCGAAGCCCCTCTGAACGCGTCCTCCGCTTCTGCACGAGGCTTGGTTTGGCCTCAGTCCGCGGGGTGGCAGCGGGACGGTCTCGCGATGCGGCGGACATCGAGCAGCCCGAGAGCCCCGGGGCTTTCCTCCTCGCGACGACAGTGTGGCGGAGAGGGTGGGATTTCGAACCCACGGGGCGCAAGGCCCTGCGGTTTTCAAGTTCGGCTCGTAGCGTCCGGGGGCGTCCGCCTGCGTGGGGCTCCACGCGCAGGATGCCGGTCTGTCCGGGCCTGCTAGCTGCGACTGTCCGTTCCGATTGCGCCCCTGTTGCTACCTCGTCGGTCTCGCCAGTGGCTCGGCGCGGTCCCGGCGGCCAGGGTTTGGACCGCGTGTCAGAGCCTCCCGCCAACTGGCGATCGTGCGCGGATGTCGGGCATCAGGCAAGAGCCGGACAGCCCCGGACGCCCGGTGGGGCCGGTTGCTCCACGGCGGGCCTAGGGAGACACCGATCGCCACCGCGACGGAGACCGGCCCTGGATCTCATGGCAAGAGCCGACGACGATCCTCGGCCGGCTCATCCTCGATGTGCCGGCCTTCCTCGATGACGCCTGGAGCGAACTCTACGACGCCACGCCCGCCGGCTGGTTCGTGGGCCAGCCGTCCTACGATGAGGGGCGCAAGGTGTGGGAGCAGTACGCCTTCGACCCGCGGGACCGTGCTCGCGCCGGTGTCCGCTCGCGGGAGTGGATGACCGTCGCGCCGACCGAGCTGGAGGTCATCCGGGAGCTGGCGCGCTGCCTCCGTCTGATCCGCGAGGGCCGGGTGCCGACGTTGCGGGCCCGTCGCCCCTCCCTTTGCTGGCTCGACTCGCTCGGCTGACGGGCGGCGTCGGCGATCAGCCGATCGAGGGGCGAACTTCACGACATCAGGCCGTAGCGCGGGAGCGCCTATGCGCGTCACATTGGCTGCAGCAACGGATGCCCACTCCGGCGACCGGCCCTCAACCGGACCGGACCACGGGCCAGCGCCCCGAGGCTGCAGGGGTGCGACATGTCGAACGCCGACGACCTGCCACCGGGCGATTCCGATCTCGGTTCACCCACCGAGCCGCCGGAGGTGGCCTCTCCCGACGAGACTGTCGAGGCCGACAGCCCCGAGGGCGCTGAGCGACCCGGTGCCTCCGCTCGTCCCACGCTCCTGCCGACCCTGACACGCCGCCAGGCCTCCGTCGTCGGGGCCATGGTCGTCGTCTTCACCGTTGCCCTCGCCGCGTCCCTGCTCCAGCCGTGGTCGCCCGGACCCGGCGGCCCGTCGTCGACCGGACCAAGCGACCCGTCGACGACCGGTCCGGTGCCCACCGGGACGGGCGTTCCGTCGGGCTCCGCCGGGGTACCCCGCGCCGGCGGTACGGGGGAGGCGTCGCCAACCCCCGGCCTGCCGGGCGGCGACTGGACAACCGTCGATGTGCCCCCCGTTGCGCGGGTCGCGGACCTCACGCCGACCGATCTCGACGGAGCTGGCCTTGGGGTTCGATCCCGCTTCACCCTCACGAGTCTCGGTGGAGTCCCGGCGGTCGAGCTTGCCAGGAGTCTCATCACCGCGCCGGCAAGCCAGCTCAAGGTCTCGCCGGGGCCCACCCGTGAGACCGCGATCATCACACTGCAGTCCGATCTCGCCGAGGGTACGTGGTATCGCTTCGCGCTCCGGGTCGACGGGACGGTCGCGGAGTCGTGGGTCTACCGCACGCGCGAGCCCCTCGCGATCAGCGGCACGATCCCCGGCTCGGAGACGACGAACGTCCCGGTCGACACAGGGATCGAGGTTACGTTCAACCAGGACGGCGTGGGCGATATCTCGGGCTTCTTCTCGATTCGCCCGCGCGTCACCGGCACCTTCGAGCGTCACGGACGGGCGTGGGTGTTCGTGCCCGAGCCGCTCCAGCCCGGCACGATCTACACCGTGACCGTCCGCAAGGGCATCCCCATCCAGGACTCCGACCTGGTTCTCGAACGCGACCGCCAGTTCTCGTTCGAGACAGCGCCCAAGCTTGCAGCGCCACCCGCCTCCGGCGAGCGCCAGCAGCCGCTGGCGCCCCTCGGGGTCGAGTTCCCGCGCGACGTCGTCGAAGTGGTCCCGACGGATCCCCCCGTCGTCGACGTCTGGATCGAGCAGCCCGCGTCGCACGATACGCGCTCGCCGCTGACGCAGCTCGATCTGCGCGTCTATCGGCTTCCGACCGTGGCCGCGACCGTGGCGGCGATCAGGAGCCTCCGAGGCGCGCCCGGGTGGGCCGATTGGTCGGACCAGGGCCTCGTGCCGACGAAGGATCTGGCCGAGTTCGCGTCGTTCGAGGCACGCGTGCAGACGGTGGGCAAGGGCAAGGACGCCCGGGACTTCATCGAGTTCCCGATGCGCCTCGAACCCGGCTGGTACCTCGTCGCGCACCATTCGGCCGCGCGGGACGAGCAGGCGGTCCTGGAGGTCACGGACGTGGCCACGTTCGTGACGTTCTCCGACACGAAGAGCCTCGTCTGGGTGAACGACGTCCGGTCGGGAGGTCCGATCGCCGACGCGGCGATCATGACTGCCGACGGGCTCGAGCTGGGCCGGACCGATGCGGACGGCTTGGCGACGCTCGACATGCCGGCCGGCGACCTCTTCCTCGTCGCGGCACCTGACGCCGGTCCGCCGACGGATCTCGCGATGGGCCGGGCCGCGATCGTCCCTGCCGGCCCCGGTGGCTCTGACGATGGCGACTACCACGGCTACTACTACGACGACTACCACTCGAACGACGCGTACTGGCTCCTCGTGCACACCGACCGGGCTGTCTACCGCTCGACGGACGAGATCGACGCCTGGGGCGTCGTCCGCCGGCGCGACGACGGGGCCATCCCGTCGACGCTCGTGCTCCGCCTGACGAACGACTGGACGTGGGATTCGGAGGGGGCCGCCGACCTGCCTGTCACGACGATCACCGTCAAGCCCGACAGTCGGACCGGCGTCTTCACCGGGCAGGTGACACTCGACGACGTCCCGAAGGGCGGGTACACCCTGGCGATCTGGTCCGGCAAGGACCAGGTCGCGTCGCGGTTCATCCACGTGAGCGAGATCGAGAAGCCGGCGTACCGGATGAGCCTGGCCCTGGACCGCCGGTTCGTGCTCGTCGGCGAGACGGTGACGGCGACGGTCAGGACCGAGTTCTTCGAGGGCTCGCCCGCCCCCGGGCTCGAGATCGGCGTCGAAGGCTTCGGGAACGGGGTGGCGGCGAAGACCGACGCCGACGGGGTGGCGCGGTTCAGCTCGACGACTGGCTGGCCGACCGACGGTTCCAGGGACGGGACCCGCACGCCGTACGTCTACGCCCGTCCGATCGGTCCCGAGGAGTCCGGCATCGAGTCCGACGGGCTGCACTACGTCCTGTTCCCGAGCCGCCTGCTCCTCGATGTGAATGCATCGATCGCGGGTGACGGCATCTCGGTCGCCGGATCGGTCCACGCCCTCGACCTTGCTCGCGCCGAGCGCGAATGGGCGGCGAGCGCCGGCACCGCAGGGGACGCTCACGGTCCCGCCGTCGCCGGATCCTCGGTCAAGGTCGAGGTCACCGACCACTGGTACGTGGCGATCAAGACCGGCCGCAAGTACGACCCGATCTCGAAGCGGGCGTACGACACGTTCCGCTACGAGGAACGAGAGCAGGTGCTGGCGAGCACGACCGTCGCCAGCGGTGCCGACGGGACGTTCGGTCTCGAGATCGGTCGCGCCGCACCCGGCCTGGTGCCACCGAAGGGTCACGACTACGAGGTCGTTCTGACCGCAGCCGATTCGGAGGGAAGGGTCGTCCAGGCGACGACGTACGCGTACGTCCCGGACACCTCGCGCGGTCCCGCCTGGACCGAGGGATCCCCTGAGCTCGAGCTGGAGCTCGGCGCAGGGGTCGAGGACAGGACGTATGCCGTGGATGCCGAGATGCGGCTCCCGCTCACCTGGGGAGGCGCGCTACCGCCGACCGGCGCCGCCGACCGCTTCCTCTACTACACGGGGAACCGCGGTCTGCGAGACGCGGTCGTCACGACCGCACCCGAATTCGCCCACCGCTTCTCGCTCGCCGACCTGCCGCGACTCACCGCGCGAGCCGTCTGGTTCACGGGCCAGACGTACGTCGCGTCGGATGACTACGTCGCTGAGTACGATCCTGAAGATCGAGGGCTGGTGGTGACGGCCACACCCGACAAGGCGCGCTACGAGCCTGGCGATCAGGTGACGCTGCGGGTCCTCACGACGCGTACCGACGGGACTCCGGTCCCCGCGTCGGTCGTCCTGCGCGCGATCGACGAGAAGCTCTACGCGATCAACGCGGCCTGGACGGTCGAGGTTCTCGAGAGCCTCTACACCTGGATCGATGACGGCCTCGGCAGCTCGTACGGATCGCACCCGGCGCCGCGGACGACGATCCGTCGCCCGACCGGCCCGTGCGCCAACGGCTGCGCCACGACCGGCGGTGGCGACGAGGGCGGTCAGCTCCGCGACGACTTCCGGGACGTCGTCCTGTTCAGGCACGTCCGGACCGACGCCGACGGTCGCGCGACCGTCAGATTCACGTTGTCGGACGACCTGACGTCATGGCGGCTCAGCGCGGCGGCGATCTCGCGGGACCTTCGGGCCGGGCAGTCGTCGGTCGCACTGACGGTCGGCCTGCCGCTGTTCATCGAGGCCCCGGTCGCGGCCGAGTACGTCGCCTCTGACCGGCCGGTCATCCGTGTGCGAGCGTACGGGACGGCCCTGCGGTCGGGTCAGCGTGTCGTGGTCACGGCGAGCGCGCCGAGCCTCGGCATGACCTCGTCCGTGGTCAACGGAACGGCGTTCACCGGCATCGGGATCCAGCTGCCAGCACTGACCGTCGGCGATCACGTCGTTCGCATCACTGCGACGACCCGATCAGGGTCGCGGACGCTCAGCGACACGCTCGTCCGGACGATCCACGTCGTCCCGTCCCGGTTCACGGAGACGCGCACGACGTACGCCATCCTCACCAACGGCGTCCCGAAGCCGGCGGCCATCGGGACCACGACATATGTGTTCATGGATGCCGGGCGGGGCAAGTACCTGCCCGCGATCCGCTCCTTGGCCGGGACGCAGGGAGACCGGATCGACCAGCGGCTTGCCGCGTCGACGGCGTACGGACTGCTCGCCAGCGGGTTCGGTCTCGACGTGGACAGCGCGTCGAGACCCCAGCTCGGCCTCAGCGAGTACCTGAAGCAGCCGAGCGAGCCGGTGACCCAGGGGCGCGGGCTTGCACTGATCCCCTACGGCTCTGCCGACCTCGGGCTGACGGCGCGACTGGCGCTCCTGGTGCCCGACGAGATCGCTACGAAGCTGGGGTGGGCGCCTACCTCCGGGAGATCGGCAGAGCCGTGACCACGACGCGCGAAGAGAGGAACCTGGCGCTCGCTGGGCGTGCCGGAATGGGCACCGTACCCAATGGCGAGGGCTGGGCGTCCGCCACGGACGTTCGGGTTGCCCTCTCGGCACCTGATCTCACGGTCCGCGAGCGTCTCTACCTCGCCCTCGCGGCCGCGACGCTCGGTGACTTCGACGCAGCGCGGCCGATCGAGGAGGACGTGCTCGCCCGGTTCGGGCAGCGGCTGGGGCCGTGGGTGCGCCTGGCCGTCTCCACCGATCCCGCAGCGGTCAACGAGGCGACTTCGCTCCTCGGGATCCTTGCCCTCCGACTGGGCGACCCGATCGCGACCGCCGCCGAGAAGATATGTCGAGGAGAACCCGACGACCGAGGACATCTCCATCCTCCAGCAGGTCGTCTTCATCCGCGAGTCACTGGAACGCCTCTCGTCAGAGGTGGCGTCGTTCGAGTACAGCGTCGGAGACACGCGTCGGGTCGTGAAGCTCGAGCGCGGGGGCTCGCATCGGCTGACCCTGGCACCCTCCCAGGTCGAGTCGCTCTCGGCCCGCTCGATCTCCGGCAGCGTGGCCATCGACGTGACCTGGGCCGAGTTGACGTCGCCGGGGCGCTCGCCCGTCGATCCCTCGCTCGGGCTGGACCGGACGATCGTTCCATCGTCGCCGGTGCCCGCCGGGTCTGTCGTCAGCGTCATCCTGACGCCTCGGTACGGAGGGATGACGATCACCGGCTGCTATCGCGTCGAGGACCTCGTGCCGTCCGGACTGAAGCCGGTCTGGACCGTCCCGGGCGGCGTCCCGAGGGGCGAGTACGACCCGGAGCCCTCCGAGATCTCGGGGCAGCGGGTCGCGTTCTGCGCCTCGCCGTCCCGACCCGAGGCGCGCCTGATCTACTACGCCCGTGTCGTGACGCCCGGCGACTATGTCTGGGAGCCCGCGACGATGCGCTCGGAGCGAGCGCCGGAGAGCGGGACGCTCACCCCGACCGCGCGGGTCGTCCTCCGCTGACGCGCGTCGTCTGAGGGGCGCTCAGCCGGCGCGGACGATCGTCATCTCCTTGATCGACGTGAGCGTTCAAGGGCCACTCGTGTCCCGATTCGCTTGTCGCCCGTGGCCTGCGGACCGCCTTGGCGAGGACCTAGTCGGGGTCCTGACCCAGCCGCGTGTCAGAGCCTCCCGCCAACCGCTGATGGTGGGCGGCGGACGGGCACTGGCGAGAGGCGAACCTCCCCCCGGGCGCTCGGTGCCCGACCTACCGAGTCCTGCGGGCCCGCAGTAGCGCCACAGCGCCGCCAGAGGCGCGATCTCCGCGGCCCTGGTCGCCGTGATCGCTTCCCGGATCGCCTGCCGTCCGCGAGGCCGGAGGTCGATGGCGGCGACGTGCGAGCGATCGCCGTCGCGGTGCCAGCCGCCCGCGGTCGGGCTACGAGGGGACCACGAAGCCGAGCGGCCTCCGTCCGGGACCGTCCGTCAGCGTCTCCACGGCCATCGTCGCGAGAGGCGCTTCGGCGGCTCAGGGTGGCGTCCTGAGACGTCACTCGTGCTCAGACTCTGGCGGAGAGGGTGGGATTCGAACCCACGGGGCGCGAAGGCCCTGCGGTTTTCAAGTGCGGCTAGTAGTGTCCGGGGACGTGCGCCGGGTATTGTTCCGCGTCTGACGATGCCGGATTGGCCGGGCTTGCTGACCGCGACTGTCCGCCCCTATTGCGCCCCTGTTGCTACCAGGTTGGTCGCGCTGTGGCTCGGCGCGGTCCCGGCGGCCAGAGTGTGGGCCGCGTGTCAGAGCCTCCCGCCAACGCGACACCGTAGGCCCCTCCTACGGATCCGGCGAGAGGCGAACGGCCCCCGGATGCCAGGTGCGCGTCCCACCTCCAGAGGCGGAGCGCCCCGTGCGTAGCCACCGGGAGCATGATGTCGCTGACATCGAACGCGCGTGCTTCGCACCGAGGTGACGGGTGGGCAATCGCTCGGAAGGGTCAGGGAACCGGAACGTCAACCCGTCGGGTTCGCGAGGTCGGGCACCGGCGCCCAACACCTTCGATGCCGGCGGCACCCAGAGCACCCCCAATACCCTCGCCGGTGGCGTGACCCAGAACAAGCTCGCGACCACCGGCGCCGGCACCGCGCTCCCGCCGCCCGCAGCAACACCGCGACGGCGAACCCGTCGAGTTGGCCGGCGGGTCAGCTCGACGTATCGGGGCCAGGCAATGCCCCCAACCCCTGACACTCAGCCGCAGGACCGGGGTGACTGGGCGACCTTTCGGGACACGATAGGCTGCCTGGGTGGTCTCGGGACAGGCTGTGCGGCGCCACTACTCCTGGGACTCATTCTCAGTCTCTACCTTGGGCTCGCGACCGCACCCTAACTCTGCGAGTCCGACTCCGTAACCCCGGCTTCACACGGCCCGGTGTCGAGAGGCGAATGGCCCCCGGATGCCCGACGACGTCCGATCCCGGCGAAGCCGGATCGCCTGGGATAGCGACTTCGGCGCTGCCGGGATCTCACAAGTCAGGCTGGTCGCCGGAGCAGTCGGCGAGCATCCTTGGCCTCACACCCACCGTGGCCGCGGCAACCCTGGAGGCCAGATGACCGAACGACTGCCAGGACGCAACGACCCGTTCGAAGGACGAGGCGCCATCCGGACTCGGCGTCGCCAGAAGGCCAAGGGCATGTTGGCCCTGGGGCTCGCAGTGATCGCCGTCGGCTTGACCGCGGCCGCGTGGCTGCGGCTCCTCCTCCCGTTCGTTTCCTGACTCGACAGCGCAGCGAACGGCCCCCGGACGCCCGGTGCGCGTCCCATCCCGGAGCGGAGCGGAGCGCCCGGTGCGGAGCCGGGGGCCGTGGCGAGTCTAGGTCGAGGCAGATCAACCCTCAGCGTGATCCATCGACCGCGACCTTCGGGTCAGGCTGAAGTGCCGCGTGAACTCCGATTGTGAACGCAAATGCGACCACCACAGCCGGCCACACAAGCGCGCCGCGTGCGCCCACCCCGTCGCAACCACGCTCGTGCGAGGATCGATCCACGAACATGGCAGCCTCGATCGCCGGCGACCGACCCCGCCGGTACAGCGCGTGGACGCCGTGCCAGCCGACACCTCCAAGGAGAAGGAGTAGTCCGAGCGAGATCCCAAGCCAGGGCCACCAAGAGAGTGTGAACAGGTCCGACGGTTCCGCGGCGGAGGTCGAGACCAAGCCTAGGCACACGAAGAGGCAAGCCGTGAGAGCGCCAACCGCCGCGAGGTTGTAGCCGCGCCGCGAGTGACCGCCCGCACCTCGCGCCCCAGCGAGCCCAGACGCACGGAGCCCGACCGCCAGCAGGAGCAGGGCGGGGAACGCCAGGGCGGCGACCAGCACCGTCCGGCGAGTAGGAGCGCACTCACGGCGACGATGAGTGAGGATGGCGCCGCAAGGCGGGATGCCTACCGGCGAGCACGAGCGACAGCGCGACGCACCATCCCGCCCAGGCGATCAGCGGGGCCATCGGCGAGCCACCGGGTGCGACCAGAAGCTCGGCGAGCCAGGCGTACCCCGCCGTCGCCAGTGACGTAGAGCTGATAGGCCCCTGGGGGCAGGTCCGGCATCGAAACTCGACGACGGCTGAGCCTCGCTCGCGGTTCGTGACGGCGCCGATCGGGATTGGGGCGGGCAGTGGTCGGACGAGGATGGCAACCGTGTCGCCCAGACGCGCCATCCCTGCGGGCAGCACGAGTGGTTCTCGGCGCCGCGTTCGGCAGTCTCTCGGGCAAACCTCGGGATGCTGGCGAGCACATGGGAGCCCCCACCTTCAGGCGACACCAGAACGACAGCGTAGCCGTCGTCGGTGGAGGCAACGACGGCGAGCGTCCGGCCGGCCGGAGACCAGGCCAGGTGCGTTGCCGAGCGACCCACGCCGACCGTGGTCACGGCACCCGTCGCCAGATCGACGATGGCCGGAGTCTCGTCTCTAATGAAGGCGATGCGACGCCCGTCCGGCGACCAGACTGGCTTCATGTCGTGCGAGCCGATGGCTTGGGCCTGGTCCTCGGGCTCGGCCCCGTCTGACGCTGGGGACTCACGTGTTCCGTCACGGACCGACACGATCGTCAGCGATCCAGGGGTACCACCCGCGTATGCAATCCGCAGCCCGTCGGGTGACCAATCCGGCGACGAGGCGTCGCTCGCATCGAGGACCCGACTTGTGCCGTCCCAGACGCCGATCATCACCAGCCCGTCAGGTCCACCGATCGCGATCCGGGTGCCGTCGGGCGACCAGTCAATCGGCTGATAACTGAAGAGCGGACTGGAGACTGTACCGACGTGCTGCCTCGCCCTACCGGTCGGATCGCTGAGCCACACTTCTGAACCCTGGTCGCCCTGCACGACGTAGGCGATCCGTTCGCCATCTGGCGACCAAGCTGGGTTGGACCCGGACCCGAGGCGTCGCTCGTGGCCAGTGACCACCTCAGCGATCCAGATCTCCTGTCCCCGGGTGAACGCGACTTCGGCGCCTTCGGGAAGCCAAGCGACCGCGGATTCGCCGGGTCCATCGAGGATCACGGCTTCCGCGTGATCCGCGTGACGCCCGAGCCGTCCGCTGCAACGAGGTAGAGCTGGCCGCCATAGGCGACCGCAAGGTGCGACCCATCGGGAGACCGACGGTCCTTTCGTGGCGCAACCGGCTAACCCGACGGCGATAAGAAGCAGGCCTACCCCTAGCATCCAAGTACGAATGGTCGCCCAGCCCGTGCTCGTCGCTCCGCCTCCCAGCGCGGGTCGGTCTCGCCAGTGGCTCGGCGCGGTCCCGGCGGCCGGGTTCGCGACCGCGTGTCAAACCTCCCGCCAACCCGACACCGTAGGCGGCGTACCGGGCATCTGGCGAGAGGCAAACGGCCCCCGGAGCACCCGGTGCGGAGCCGAGAGCCGAGGGCGGTTGGGGATACCCTACGCCGTCGCCGGATGTTGCCGCCGGAAGACCATCTGGAGGAGGAACCACGCGCCGAAGAGGAGGATCGCCACGACGGCCGTGAAGTAGAGGGCCGCTTGGAGCCCCGGCGCCAGGCCGAGGAGTGGCAAACGGTGCGAGAGCGGCCGCGAGCATCAGGAATGCGACCCCCACCATGGCGAGGACAAGGAGCCATCGCGAGCGCGTTGCCGCCGCCGTCTCATCCCGGTACTCGGGCGTCGAGGCTTGAGGACGGTCACTGCGAACGGAGCCGACCAGGACCACGACGCTGCTCAGCGCCCAGACCTGGTGCTCGGCCAGGTCGTAGACGCCCCAGCGTCACCGGGGCAAGTGCCGCGACGATAGTCAGCAGCCCGAACGACACGACACCGCGCATGTAGGCGATCTCGAACGCGTCTCTCGCGCCGCCGGCGCGGACGCTGATGAGCGCCCCGAAGCCGACGAAGACACCGGCGATCCCGGCCAGCTCCATGAACAGATCGGCGTCCTGCATCGCCCGGCACCTCCAGCGCAACCGTGTTTGCGGTCACGATGGGCGCACGGTGGCGGGCCGTCGAGAGGCGGTCGGCCCTCGGACGCCCGGTGCGCGTCCCTTCCCGCGAACGGAGCGGAAAGCCCGGTGCGGAGCCGGGGGCCGGGTGAAGGGTACGGACAGCCCGTTACCATGCCCCTCTTCGCGGCGTAGCCTCGTCGCCACGGACCCCGCAAGGGTCCGAGGGTCGTCGTCGATGGTAGCTTGAGCTGCTGATGCCGAAGTCGACGAGTTCGGAACTCCCCGCTCGGTCACCATGATGTTCCCGGGCTTCACGTCTCGGTGCACTACGCCACGCTCGTGGGCATAGGCAAGGGCTCTGAGGATAGGCAGCCCAAGCTCCGTGGCGTAGTCGTCCCAGCCACGATCAACCCGAAGTCGAGCCACGACGTCATCGATGCGATTCGGCAGCCACTCCAGCACAACGAAGTACTGGCTCGTGGTCTCGTCGAGCCCGGAATCGAGCATCCGGACGATGTTCGGGTGGTCGAGTGCGCGGAGTGCACCGACTTCGCGGCGGAACGCCAGCGACAGCTCGGACTCGATGCGGGGCGCACCGAGGAGCTTGACGGCGACCGAAGCGCCCTGGTCCAGTAGGTCCGATGCCCGGTAGACGGAGGAGAGGCCGCCCTCGACCTCCGAGCCGCGCACCAGCGCGTAGCGCTGCTTGATGATCGTGGGAACGCTCACCTCGGCACCGTCTCCAACATCGACCGTGGTATCCGCGGATCGCTCTTCGAACGGCAGTTGTTTCGCGGCGTTGCATATTCGGCGGAGTCGGAGATGCCGGTCGTCTCCGAGAGTCCGGTGGTCGCGACTGGCGCGAGTCGAGGTTAGCAGGCTGCGGACCCGCAATTCCCTCGACGGTGCGCCCCTCTGGCGTCAGACGGATGCGCCGGGGCGTTGTGCCATCCGCCGATGACACCACGGCCTGCGCCCGCCGCATTGACGCGCGCGCGTGAAGGCGCTACTCCGCGCCTTAGGGACGCCCAGAAGAGCGACTCGCGCCCCCTTCCCTGCGCCGACCCCAAGGATAAGGGGGGCGCCCGGAGGGGATGGGGCGATGTCTCTCCACTGCTCAGCGGTCGCCGCCAGCCCGCGTTCTATGCCATCGGTCCCGGCTCGATCAGGTCGTCGCCCCAGACCGAACGGGCAATCGACAGGGCGTCCGGTGTAGCGGGTGTAGCGCCTGTAGCGGTTCCCGGAACCGGTCCCGCTCCGCTGGTCTCCTCACTCCCATCCGAGTGGGGTATGTCTGTGGGGTCAGGGAGATACCGAGCCCACGCGTCGGTGAACTCGGTCCGGAAGTAGCCCGGGACGGTGCTCCATGGACCCGCTTCTAGAGGGGCACGACGCGGTACGGTCCGAGGATCTTCGCGAGAGCGCGGGCCGTAAGCGGCGAGCCGTACCAGTCGCCCCAGGGTGCTTCTTCGAGATCGCAGAGACGGCGCAGCAGTCGGCCGTCGATAGGTGGCTCGTCGTCGCCGAAGACTTCCCGGATGTCGCCGAGGAGACGGATCCCGACGACACCTGGTCGTCGTCGTCGAGCGAGGGCGATGGCGGCGAGGCGGGCCCGGGCCGGCCAGGAGCCGCCCACCGCGTCGGCGATGGCAATCAACGGCTCCCAGGAGTCGGCGGCCCTGTCGTTCAGCTCCTCTGGAACCGCTACATCCGCTACAACCGCTACGGATGACCAGTCGAAGGCGAGTTGCCGCGCCTCGGCCGCGGCGGTCCGCTGGCGGAACCGGGCGACGGGCTCATCCGGGGAGCGCCGGCGCATGCGGATCGGAACGGCCCGGTCGGCGACGGTGGACGGCAGTTTGCCGATGCCGGCGATCGCTTTGGGGCCGAAGACGTCGAACTCCTCGACCTCCCGGCGCTTGCCCATCGAGGTTCACCCGCATGACCGGCGTGCCGCGGCGGTTGCCGCTGTTGAGGACGGCCCGGATGCCCTCGTACTTGTCGGCCGTCCGCGGGCCGAAGATGGCATCGGCCTCGTCGAGCAGCAGCGTCAGGCGCGGACGCCGGGAGAGGATCGTGTAGACCACGGCCTCGGACGGGATGACCAGGCGGATCGGCCGCGGGACGAGGAGCTCGAGGCAGTCGAGCACGCGCGACTTCGCCGCTCCGCATCTCGGCACTCGTGATGGTGAGGATCGGCGACACGTCGAACGCCTCGACCAGGTGCGCGTGGGCGATCCAGAGCGCGATCGCGACGGCCTCGCGCTCGGACGCGAAGGCGACGTAGCGGCGGAGGAATAAATCGATCCCGGCCAGCGACGAGCGGGACGCCCACGCGTCCGTGGGCGCTTCGGGAACGACTGCATCCGCCACAGGAGCGTGGCCGGGTAGGTAGTCGGCCGATGCCGGCGCACCGAGCCGCCGGACCTGCTCCTCGATGTTGCGCCCCGTCACGGCCGCAGCGGCATCGAGCCGGTCGAGACGCGCCTGGTCCCAACCACGTCCTCCCTGTCGGGCGCCTCGCGGGCCCCCACGGGTCTTCGCCGTTCAGCGGCCGACCGATCATCTCGCCGACCCCCAACCATGGGTGCGCTCCATGAGCCGCCGGCGCTCCGCCAATCCGTGATCGCGGACCCGTTCGTAGAGCGGGACGTTGATGTGCGCCTCGATCGCAGCCCGGATGATTGCCGGCCTGCCGGCAATCGGAACGGCCTCGGCCTGCACCTCGGGCAGCCCATCAGGGTCGATCCCCTGCGACTTGCCCTCGGCGTGGAACTCCCACGCCTGCGGCGTGGTGATCCAGAGGCGCTCGAAGGTGACGTACTTGCCTGCGTTGGTCGCGATATCCTCGGCCATCGCGGTTACGTCCTCCTCGAGCACCCGGAGGATGGTGCGTCCCGGCCTTGTCGTGGTCGCCGATGTGGATGACGGCCGTGCGCTTGCCCTTCCGTGCCCGGGCGACCACCGACGCGCGAGCCGGTGCTTCGCTTCGAGGTGGTCCATCCCGCCCGACGACCAGACCTGGACCCCGTACTCGTGGGCGATCGCGTTCACCCGCTTGACCATGCCGCGGGCCTCGACCCACAACTCGGGGATGACGGGCTGGAACCGGAGCCGGGGCCGCTGGTAGGCCGCCACGGCCGAGCGCCAGTCCGACAGGAACGCCTCGGGCTCGCGTGGTTGATCGGCTCGGACAGGCTGTAGAAGTCATCGACGATCGCGCCCCACGGGATGATCCCGCTCGCCGACCGCGGGCGATGACCTCGACGACCTTGCGGTACAGGTCGCCCTGACGGGGACTCTTGCCGGGCCGGCGCTCCACTTGCGGGACTTCGGGCTCACGGGCTGGTCCGTTCGGTGGGCGAGGTCCTTGACGTATCCGCGATCGAGCAGGGCGTACTCGGTCGATCGTGCATCGACCGGTCACTCGGGCGGCCTCGATGAGCACGCCGATGATGTCATCGAGGATCGTCTTCGTGTGTCGCGTTCGGCCTCCCACGGCGCGAGTCCCCGCTCGGCTCGCTGACCTGCCGGCCGCTCGACCCTCATCCCGGGCCGTCCTTCCTACGCGCCTTGGGGGAGGCGATGGCGGAGCTCTGCATGTGCGCCGCGCAGGGAGACGCGAGGCTCCGACGTTGGCGGTCTACGGGGGCGAGGCGGCGTCCGGGGAGCTCCTCGTTCTCCCAACGGAGCATGAACGCCTCGCGAGCCGGCCCCGTGATCTCCCGGGAGTCGTGGAGCCCACTGGGTGCGCAGCCCACCGATGCGACCGTAGCGGGCGAGGTCGCGGTTCACGCGCAGGCCGCGTCCGGGAACAGGACGGACTCGGGGACGCCAAGGACGCGCGCTGCCTCGCGGCGTCCGCGGCCACGCCCGCCCGCACGCCACGCTCGACGTGGGACACGTGAGACGGGTTGACGGCGATGAGCGCCCCGAGTTGAGCCTGCGAGAGCCCGGCCCGGAGGCGGGCTTCGCGGAGCGGAGCGTACTGTGCGGGGCGACTGGTCGCTGGTCACCCCGTCATCGGTCAGCCTGGGCTAGCCCCGCATAAGCTTGACGCCCACCGTGCGCGCTAGGTGGTGTCCGACTTCGTCTTGGTGTTCAGCAGCCTCCCGGATCTGGCGGCGGCTCAACTCGACCTTCTTCGCGATCCCCGGGACCCGGCGACCCTCGTCTTGAAGCCTCTGCGGTGTCTCGGCGACGCGCCTCCGACCTGTTCGCGCGGGCCGTTGCCGCCGCCGCGGAGGCCTTCTCCGGGTGGAGTCCCTTGACGATGCAGGCGGCCCTTGCAGGCCCGCCGGTATTTCCCCTCTCGGTCATCCCGACAGGCGGCTCGGCGGGCCGCTCCAGGGACCACGTGAGACCGCCGTCCGGGGTCCAGCGAGCCTCGATCCACGCCTCGGCCCCCCCGACGTGGACGATGGTCACCCATGCCAGCAGGGCGTCGAGATGCCTGAGACCCGGCACGACCCATAGGGGGCCGGACTCTTTCGCGGCCTCCGCGGCTTCAACCCGCGCGCCCCACAACTCGATCGCGTAGGCGTTCCAGGTGGCGACCGCGAGACGGAATAGGGTCGCCACGCGTGGGTCGCCGCGTTCGGGTCGAGGTCCGGGCCCTTTCCAGCAGCTCGGGCACCGGCGCCGGGCCGATATGCACCCAGTCCGGGTCGCCGCCCGGCCATTGCGGCACCGCCCGCGGCCGAGTCGGCCACGGTCAGTACCGTGTCGCCCGGTCGGAGCCACTCGGGCGTCATACAGGACCCTTACGGGCGAGTGCGTCGGCGGGCGACAGGCGCTTGGCGACCCGGAGCGCCCGCTGGGCGCGGTTGGCGGCGCCGTCCCTGTCGAGCATCTCGCGGCTGCGCCAGCCGGCGAGGGCCATGACGTCGCCCTCCTCCGGCGCCGGCCGCCAGCATCGAGTTCGCCCAGCCATGCCTCAGGAGGTGCGGGTAGACCCTCAGCGGTTGGCCCTGCCCATCGCGCAGGTCCGGCCTCCCGCGCCCGAGTCTCGACGACGTGCCGCACGCCGGCCGCGCCGAGCGGCCCACGATGGCCGAGGAAAAGCGTGGGCGAGCGCGGCGGCCGGGTGGTCGCGCCGGGCTCGGAGGTAGCGGCTGAGGACCTTCTCGGCCTCGTCGCCGAGGCCCACGCGCCGGGTGCTGTCGCGGCCTTGCCGGTGACCGTGAGCGTGCCCACGTCGTCTGGGGACTCTCGGATTGCTGAAGTGGAGGTCCGAGACCTTCATCCCGACGACCTCGCCGCGGCGCACACCGCAGTCCACCATGACGGTCAGGAGGGCCGCGTGAGCGCCGCCCGACGAAGGGGATCGGTCCTGCGGCTGCCACCCGGAGCATCGCGCCGGACGTGCTCGTCCGAAAGGACCGGCGGCGGAGCCTCGGGGGATGCGCGGCGGCTTCATCCGGGATCATCGGGCTGACCTTGACGAGTCCCTCGGCCTCGGCCCACTTGGAAGAACCGCTGGCACGCCGCGGTAGCGGTTGGAGGCCGTCCCCAGGCGTCCACCGCGCGAGGATCGGACTCTACCCAGGCCTCGATGTGTTCGCGCGTGATGTGCTCGACGGCTGGTGGGCATTCCCCCGGTCGGCGAGGAACGCCCCCAGCTGGCGGATCGACGGGTGCCGTAGGTGTCGAGCGAGGCGCGCGCCAGGCGAGTTGCGGTGCTCGCGCTCGAAGTCCGCAGACCAGGACCCGGATGTCGGTCGGGAGCTGGACTG
Source organism: uncultured Chloroflexia bacterium (assembly GCA_963709605.1). GTDB lineage: Bacteria > Chloroflexota > Limnocylindria > Limnocylindrales > CSP1-4 > CTSoil-043. Next base: position 94,731 of record CAVPWX010000008.1, read on the forward strand.
TGCGACGGAGCTGGTTGCCGCTGCTGCCTCGGGTGACATACGGCCTGAACACCTGTTATGTTACATCCGAACGGTGAAGCCGCCAACTCCAAGAGCCAAAATCGGCGGCTTATGTGCTCCTCCTGAGCACGAAACCGGCCGGGGTGTAGCGCAGTGGTAGCGCACGTGCTTTGGGAGCACGAGGTCGTGGGTTCGAATCCCACCACCCCGACCACCATCCGCCGGTGAACGCGAACCGCCGCCGGCAGTGAGCCGACGAGCCGACCGGGTCGAGGAGGTCGCGCTCGGCCGGATCGATCGGGCGCCGGACGCGGTGGATCGTGCTCGCAGCCGCGATCCTCGTCATCAGCGGGGTCGAGGCGATCGTCTACGGGCCGTTCCTCCCCGTGCCCGAGTGGACGTCCGCTCGCCTGTCGGTACCCGTGCTGGGCGCGCCGCCCGTCGCCCTCGTCGCACTCGGCCTGCTGTTCATCGCGGCGGGTGGCGGCGTGTTCGGGGTGCGGACCTGGGGTCGCGTGCTCGGCGTCGGGGCGACGATCGCGGGCCTGGGGTATGCCGCGTGGCGGTCGCTCCAGGGCGCCCCGCCCGACGCCGCGCTGCCGGACCTGCTCGCCGCGCTCCTCGCGGGGGCCTGGTTTGACACCGTGCTCTCGCTGGTCGTCTTGTTCGTCCTGCTGCGGTGCTGGCCCCGGTCGGACAGGTCGGCCGCCGAGTGAGCGCAGCGGTCCGATGGGCGCTCGCTCCGGAGCGAGGGCGGGCAGCGGCGGGCTAGCCCGCGCCCTGCAGCGGCCAGACCAGCTCCGTGCGCCACTCGGCTTCGTCCACGCCGCTGCCGGGGCCGATGAAGTAGACCTCCCACGGGTCGTCGCCCAGCTGCCGTCCCATCGCGTCGACACGCTCGCGAAGCCAGTTCCAGGCCGCCTCGAGCCCCTGGTAGGAACCCACGTGCGTGGCGACCGCCGCGGGTCCGGCGGGGAGCTCGTCCGGATGCACGATCACGGACGAGGGAACCGTTTCGACGGCCCCGGACTCGGGGAGCGGGAGCGCGCCGCTCACCCCAAGGAAGGCTCCGCGACCGGGAAGCCGGTCGCCATGTCGAGGCCGTCGGGGCCGGAGGCGTAGTAGCGGGCGAAGGGCGGGCCCGCGGGGGCGAGCCCGGCCTCGCGCAGCGCAGACGCCACGAGCGCGAGGGCGTCGGACATGAAGTCGGGAACATCCTCTGCGGCGACGATCGATCGGATGGCCGCGACCCAGACCACCTCGAGCTCGACGATATCGACGACGGGCAGGCCGGCGCCGCCGGGTAGCCCGGCGCCGCCGGGCATCGCGTTCCCGCCGGGCATCGCGTTCCCGCCGGGCGTTCCGTTGCTGCCGGCCGCGGGGCTCACCTGGTGAGTATGCGTCGGAACTGCCAGGTCCCGACGGCCATCAGCGCGACGGCGTAGAGCACCAGCACCCCGAGCTCCTGGAGGACGTCGATGACCGTGCCGTCGCGGAGGGCCACCTCGCGGAGGCCCTGGATGGCCCAGGCCTGCGGCGTGAGGAAGGCGAGCGTGTGGGCCGGCTCCGGGAAGATCTCGAGGGGCACCATCGCGCCGCCCAGGGCGCCCAGCAGCATCCCGGCCATGACCCCCAGCGCCCCGGCCTGGTCCGGGTTGTTCGAGAACACGCCGACGACCATCGCCGCCCCGGTGCCGACGAGCGCGAAGAGGACGACGATCGTCCCCGCGGCCAGCGGGTCGCCCCAGCTGACGCCGAAGATGATCGCCGACAGGATGACGATGAAGAGGCCCTGGAGCATCGCCACGCCGAACCGGCCCAGCGTCTCGCCGACGAGGATCGTCCGCACCCGGATCGGCGAGGCCAGCATGCGCCGCGAGACCCCGAGCTGGCGGGTGAGGATGAGCTGGGTTGCCGCCGTCATCGAGGTGAGGAACATGAACAGCACGAGCTGGTTCTGGGCGCCGGGCGCGAACGCCCCCGTGCCGGCCGGGAACAGCCCCTCGCCGATGCGCTCCACCGCGACGGTGACGCCCGCCATCTCGCCCTGGATGGATCGCGCCGTTGCGAGGGCCGCGTCGAACGGGATCCCCTCCCGGCTCGCGGCGAGGCGGGCGGCCTGGACCACGGCCGCCTGCGCCGCGACCGCCTGGCTGACCGCTTCGCGCAGGGCCGAGACGGCGCTCTGGGGCTGGCCGAGGATGACGATCTCCGCGACGCCGCCGCCCCGCAGCGTCGCGTCGTAGCCCGGCGGGATGACCACCCCGATCTCGAGCGTGCCCTCCTCGACCCCGGCCGTGAGCTCGGCCACCGTGGCGGGCTCCTTGAGCTCGAGCTTCACGGCGCCGTCGCGGATGGCGTCCACGAGCTCGGCCCCGAGGGCGCCGCTCTCGACCGCCACGATGCCCATCCGCGGCGCGACGCGGCCGCCGAAGACGGTGCCCAGCACGACGATGAGCACGATCGGCAGGACGAAGATGAAGAAGGTGCTCGTGCGGTCACGCAGGAGCCGGCGGACGTTGACCTCGGCGATCGCGAGGGCGTTCACGGTGCCACCACCTGGCGCGCCCGCAGCAGGCCGATCCCCCCGGTCACCAGGCCGATCGTCACGAGCACCGCCAGCGACGGCCCGACGACCGCGATCCCGCCCCCGGCCGCGAGGTCGTTGATCCCGCGGATGAACCACGCGTGGGGGGTGACGAGGCTGAGCGCGGCCATTCCCTCCGGCGCCTGGGACATCGGGAAGAACGAGCCGCCGAACACCGCGAGGGTCATGGCCACGACGGCGATGAAGCTCCCCGCCTGCTCCTCGGTCCGGGCGAACCCGACGATGAGGGTGGCGATGCCGCTGGCCGCCAGCGCGACAGCGAGGACCAGCGCGGCGACCGCGAGCGGGTCGCCCCAGTCGGCGCCCATGAGGAACGTCGTGGCCAGGACGATCACGGTCATCGAGATCGACGCCACGACGATGCTCACGAGGACCTTGCCGAGCAGGATCGTGGCCGGGGCAATCGGGGCGGCGAGCATCCTGGCGAGCGTGCCGTTGCGCCGCTCCGCGAGCAGGCTGAGGACCCCGAACTGGGCGGCGAAGAAGACGAACAGGACCGCCATCGACGCGCCGTAGTAGGTCTTCGACGACGCGGTCCGGTCGGCGGTCTCACCCGCGGTCAGGATGATCGGGGCCGGCGCCGCGAGGGCTGCCGCCGCGAGCTCCCCGGCGAGGGCTGGGTCGGGAGCCTCCCCGGCCGCCGCGAGGGCCGTGCCCACCGCGACCTGGACGGCCGTGACCTGGCTGGCGAACCCGGCGAGCACGCTGCGGGCGACCTCGGCCGAGAGGCTCGAGGGGCCGCCAATCACGAGCAGCTGGGCGGGCGCGCCGGCCTGGACGGCCTCGGAGAACCCGGCCGGGATGACGATGGCCGCCGAGACGGCCCCAGCGTCCACGGCCGCCCGGGCGTCGGCCTCGGTCGTGAGGGTGGTGAGGTCGGCCACGCCGGCTGCCTGGAGCCCGGCCAGCGGACCGTCGACCAGCCCCCTGGCGATCTCGCCGCCGTCGAGGTTCACGACGGCATAGGTGGTGTGGAACGTGTCCTGGCTGGGGATCATCGAGGAGAACAGGAACGCCAGCCCGAGCGGGGCAAGGACCGCGATGAGCAGCACGGAGCGGTCGCGGAGCTTCTGGCGGAGGTCCTTGACGGCGATGACGAGCGCGGCACTCACGGATCAGTCCCGCAGCGCCTTGCCGGTCAGGTGCAGGAAGACCGCCTCGAGGTCGGGTTCCACGACCTCCACGCTGCGGATCACGGCGCCCGCCCCGGCCGCGGTCTCGAGGATGCGCGGCAGCATGTGCCGGGCCTCCCTGACCACCAGCTCGATCCGCCCGTCGGACGCCGTCGCCTCCTCGACACGCTCGAGCGCCTGCAGCGCGGCGGTGGCCGGGCCGGTCATCCCGCCGGCCGCCAGCTCGACCCGGTCCTTCTGGCCGACGAGGGCGATGAGCTCGCGGCGGGTGCCCTCGGCCCGGATCCGCCCCTCGTCGATGATCCCGATCCGGTCGCACAGCCGCTCCGCCTCTTCCATGTAGTGGGTCGTGTAGAGGATCGCCATGCCCTCCTTCTCGAGCTCGGCGACGCTCGAGAGGATGGCGTTGCGGCTCTGCGGGTCGACGCCCACGGTCGGCTCGTCGAGGACCAGCAGCCGGGGGTGATGGAGCAGGCCGATGCCGATGTTCAGGCGCCGCTTCATGCCCCCGGAGAAGCCGTCCGTGCGGTCGCCTGCCCGGTCGGCCAGGTCGATGACGGCCAGGACCTCGTCCACGCGGCGATCGAGCTCCTTGCCCCGGAGCCGTTGGAGGCGCCCGAAGAAGCGGAGGTTCTCGCGGGCGGTCAGGTCCGGGTAGATGGCCAGGTCCTGGGGGACATAGCCGATGGCGGCCTTGGCGTCGGTCGCGCCGATGTCGACCGGCCGGCCGGCCACGATGACCTCCCCGCCGTCACGCCGGAGGAGGCCGCAGATCATCGAGATGGTGGTGGTCTTGCCGGCGCCGTTCGGGCCGAGCAGGCCGTAGGTCTCGCCGGCCGCGATCTGGAAGCCGACGCCGTCGACGGCGGGCGTTCGCCGAAGCGCTTGCGGAGGTCGCGGCAGACCAGCACCGGCTGCCCGGGCGCCCCGGGGCGCGGCGGACCCGCGGCGCGCACGACTGGCGCCGTCGCTCATCGGGAGTATCCTCTTCTGCTGCATCTCGGAGCCCCGCTGCAGGCCGGCAACGCCGGGCCCGCGTCCCGCGGGCGATTGTCCACCATCGGCCATGCGAGACGATGATGCGGCCGACCGGTGCTCCCACAAACGGCCGAACGGCCCAACTTGGCCGTCGCGGCCCCGCCCATGTGCCCGCCGCCGCGGACCCACACGTGCCCGGCGGCGCGTCGCCGCCTGCCAATTCACTCG
>CAVPWX010000009.1:0-210295 GCA_963709605.1 uncultured Chloroflexia bacterium
ATTCAGCAGGACCCAGCGGTGCAGGGTATCCTTCACGAAGACCGGGTTCGGGAGCCCCTCCAGGATGCTCTCGAGCAATCCCATCGACGCCGCATCTTCCGGCCCCGCGCTTGGCCTCAGCTCCTCGATGATGCCATCGAAGTGATCGACGACGCCCCCCGCCTCCAGCCTGGGCACGAGCATCACCCGGGCGCACCTGGCCTCGCCCCGTGGTCCTGCCCACTGATGCTCGAAGGAAAGCGGCGTCGGCCCGCTCTCGCGGCGGCGTGAGCGCCCGGGCCTCCTCGAAGACCGGGAGCGAGCGTGCGTCCAGGACCGGAACCGGGTGCGTCGAGTCCGACAATCCTCGCCGCGGCCTCGTCCGCTGCGATGAGCTCGCCGTCCGACGAGATGCAGAACTGGCCAATCTGCCTGGGCTCCGCCACCGGGGCCTCCGGTGGAACTCGCCGACCGCGTCGAGACGTCAACCGGCCGCCGAACGACACCCCTGGGCAGGGCATCGGGCCCGGAAGCGAGAGACGTCCGCGACGAACGCTCGTCGGCGGCTAGGGAGCGGGAAGGGGATGGGAAGTCACAGGAGTGAATGGCCAACGTGGCTTCACTCGCCGCGCCACGAGGAGACGTGCATGCAGGCCAGCGTCGTCGGCTCGCAGCGGTGGGGACCGGGGAACAACCGGGTGCGTCCAGATCAAGTCCACCAACAACGACCGTCCCGACCGCGAAATCACGGGCAATGGCGGGACCCCGGCCAGCACGGTCTCCAGTCGGTCCGCCGAAGCGTAGGATGGGGTGGTGACCGGACGCGTCCTCGCCGCTCTGGGGTGGGCCGCCATGCTCGCGGCATGCACGGCGCCGCCAGCGTGCAGGACCGGCCCGGACACGGCACCTGCGACCGACACGGTCCGTGGCGCCGCACCATCCACTCCCGACGAGAAGGCGAGGCGCGCCATGGTCGAACGGCAGCTCGTGCTCCGCGGCATCCGGGACCCGCGCGTGCTCGACGCGATGCGGACGGTCCCGCGGCACGAGTTCGTGCAGGAAGCTCCGGGCCAGCGCCACCGAGGACGGGCCGCTCCCCATCGGGCACAGCCGAGCAGTATCAGCCAGCCGTACATCGTGGCGTACATGGCGGAGGCCCTGGACCTGCGTGGAGGCGAGCGGGTGCTGGAGGTCGGGGATCCGGGTCGGGTTACGCGGCGGCGGTGCTGTCGCTCCTCGCCGCCGACGTCTACGGCATCGAGCTGGAAGGGAATATCCACGCCCGCAGCGCGGGCACGCTGGCGCGACTGGGGTATCGCAACATCCACCTCCGGCACGGCGACGGCTTCCTGGGCTGGCCGGAGGCCGCTGCCGTTGCGGACGCCATCCTCCTGAGCTGTGCGGCGGAGGGAATCCCGCAGGGGGCCGCTCTGGGACCAGCTCCGCGAGGGCGGGCGCTTCCTCTACCCGAAGGAAACCACGCTTGGATTCCAGGAGCTCGTGGTCGTGACCCCGGACCCCCGCGGCCTGGTGGTGCGCCCGCTGGCGCCGGTCCGGTTCGTCCCGCTTCGACGTGCGCCGTAGGGCGACGCCGGCGGGCTCGGAGGAACGCATGCACGCCGACGGCGGCACGGTGACCGATGGCGCACCCCGGGTCGGCACTCCCGCGGCCGCGCTCGCGGCGGTCGGCGTCGTGGTGCTGCGCTGCCGGGAACCGGCGCTGTGGCGTCCGTACCCCACCTGGGGCTACCCCGTCGCGCCGCTCCTCGTCGGAGGGCTCTCGACCTGGATGGTCGCGCACGCCCTCCGGGAGAAGCCGGCGGCCGCCTGGGCGGGCATCGCCACCCTCCTTCTCGCCGCGGGGCCGTACGCGCCCGTCGGCCGAGGGCCCCGGAAGGCATGGCGCGCGAGGCCCCATGACCTTCCACATCCTCGCAGACGTCGTGCTGCTCGGGCACCTCGGCTTCATCCTGTTCGTCGTGCTGGGTGGGATCGCGGTGCGGTGGCAGCGCTGGATGGCGATGGTGCACTTGCCCTGCGCCGTCTACGGGGCTGCCATCGAGCACTGGGGCTGGACCTGCCCGCTGACGCCGCTGGAGAACCGGCTGCGTGCCCTTGCCGGAGAGCGGGGCTAACGGCGGGTTCATCGAGCACTACATCGCGCCCGTCGTGTACCCGGAGCCCCTCTCCGCGGCAGCCGGGAGCGCTCTTGGCGTCGCCGTCGTGGTAGCGAACTGCGTGGTCTACGCGTGGGCCCTGCGGCGACGCCGCGGCTGAAGAGGCCGTCCCGGCTTCCTGGCCCGGACGCTCGTTCTCCAGGGAAGGCCCAAGGTGGTGCTGGCCGTCGCTGCGCGTTCCACTGGACAGAGCGCGCCGACGAGCCGCGGGGCCCGGGCCCTACGCCGATCGGATGGCGGCGGCGACCGCCGGGAGCTCGGCCCGGTCTCCGCCAGCTCCCATCGCCTGGATGCCCCGGCCCCCGTCCTCGAAACGGGGAATCACGTGGACGTGCAGGTGGTGGACGTGCTGGCCCGCCGCACGACCGTGATTCCAGCCCACGTTCATGCCCACCGGCCCGAGCGCGCGCTGGACCTTCGCCTGCACGGCCTTAACGGCGAGGAAGAGGTCGCCCACGGCCGCGTCGCCGAGGTCGAGGAGCGTCGGGACGTGAGCGCGGGGGACGACGAGGACGTGGCCACGGGCTGCGGGGAAGACATCGAGGAACGCCAGTGCCTCCGAGGACTCGTGGACGACCTCGGCGGCGACACGACCGGCGAGGATCTCACAGAAGATGCAGTCGGCCATGCGGGAACAGTAGCGCAGGTCCGAGCCGTGTCCTTGACCGGATCATCGATGGTTCCGGGATGGACGAGGTCTTGGCGAGTGACAGGACGCCCGAATGGCCGCCTTCTGCCGCGGTCGGGAGGCCCTATGTATTGGCCAGGGGGGGTCGAGATCCCGGAGTTGGAGGTTCCCATGCAGAAGCCCATTCAATCGCGCACCGTGGCGTCACCCCTTCGGAAGACCTCGCCGAGCGGGTTCGCGCCAAGGCCAAGAAGCTGGAGCGCTACTTCCAGCGCATCGTCGGGTGCAAGGTCACCCTGGAGGGACCGGGCCGCCACCACCGGCGAGGGAAGCCCTTCCGGGCCCGGATCGAGCTCACCGTGCCGGGCGAGAAGCTCGTCGTGGGGCGCAATCCGCCCGAGGCACAGTCGCACGAGGACCTGAACGCCGCCATCGACGCAGCGTTCCGGGAGGCACGGCGGCTGCTGGAGGACCACGCTCGCCGCCACGACCACCGGGCGCGGGAGCACAGCCGCGCAGAGCCGGCGCGCGCCAAGGTCGTGAGGCTCTTTCCGCAGGACGGCTACGGGTTCCTGGTGACGCCGGAGGGGAGGGAGATCTTCTTCGACGAGCGGAGCGTGCTCGACGGTGCCTTCGGGCGGCTGCGCGCAGGCAGCCCCGTGCGCTTCGCCGAAGAAATGGGCGAGGAGGGCCCGCAGGCGAGCACCGTCACCCTGGCGCGGCGCGAGCGAAGAAGCCCGTGAGGGTGTCAGGGAACGAGCGCCTCCAGACCAGACGCATCTCCTCCAGGCCCGTCGCGGGGACATGCCAACCAGGGGCGCCACCTACGAGGGGCCCCCAATGCCGGAGGCCTCGCCGTTTACGCCGTCCCCGACAAGTGGCGTGATTCCTTCGGTCCCCGACGCGGCCATGACGCGTGTCGCCTTGCTGCCGGGGCCAGGGGCATTTCATGGAATCCGCCAACACGGGCTCGATGTCCGTTGCCGAGGCAATCCGCAACCGCCGCGCGGTGCGTTCGTACACTTCCGCGACCGTCGATCGCTCCACCATCCTCGCGCTGCTGGAGGCCGCCGTGCTCGCGCCGACCGCCATGCACGAGGAGCCGTGGAGCTTCGCCGTCATCCAGAGTGCCGAGACCCTTCGGCGACTCTCCGATCGGGCGAAGGCGCTCTGGAAGCGGGAAGCCACCGCGCACGAGCAGGCGCTCGACGCGGTCGCGCGCGAGAGGAACCGTCACCTCGGCGAGCTGCTCTCGGACCCGGGTTTCAACATCTTCTATGACGCGGGGACGCTCGTCGTGATCTGCGCCAGACCGGCGAGCCATTTCGTCGATGCCGACTGCTGGCTGGCCGCCGAGAACCTGATGCTGCTGGCGTGCGCGCTCGGGCTCGGAACCTGTCCATCGGGTTCGCCATCCCCGCGCTGAACACGCCGGAGGTGAAGTCGGAGTTGGGATCCCGCCGGATCACAAGGCGGTCGCGCCCGTCATCGTCGGCTTCCCTCGCGGGGTCGCGAAGGTGGTGGAGCGCAAGCCGCCCGAGATCCTCTCCTGGACGTGATCGTCCTCCGGAACTTCTCGCCGGAGCGCTCCCAGGGACCCGTCGAAAAGGAGAATCCAGGAGGAATGCGCCGGTAGACGCCGGCTACCGCTCGCCTTGCCGGCTACGTCGCTCCCCCGGCTCACTCCAGCCGGCGCCGTTCCCCCATGCGCGGCGAGAAGACACCCGGGCAGATGCCGCGCGAACGGAGCAGATCGGCCAGGACGGACTGGGCGTGGGGCTCGCCGTGAACCAGGACGATCTCGCGCAGGCGCCCCTTGCGCGCCACCTCGCCGGCGAAGGCCAGGAGCCCTGGCTGATCGGCGTGCGCCGAGAAGCCGTTCAGCACGACGACCTCCGCCGCGAGGTCGCGCATCAGACCGAAGATGCGCACCGCGCTCCTCTTCTCGACGAGCCGGCGACCGAGCGTGTGCTGGGCCTGGAACCCGACGATGACGACGGTGTTCCTGGGATCGCCGATGGCCGCCTGGAGGTGGTGGAGGATGCGACCCCCCTCGCACATCCCGCTCGCCGAGACGACGATGGACGGGCCGGGATCCGCATCGATGGCCTTCGAGTCCTCGACGTCCGATACGTAGCGCAGCCCGTCGAACTCGAACGGGGAATCCGCGCCCTGCAGCAGGCGCGCGGTCTCCTCGTCGTAGCACTCCGGATGAAGCTTGAAGACGTCGGTGAGCTTCACGGCCAGCGGGGAATCGACGTAGACGGGGAGCTTCGGCAAGCGCCCCCGCCGCTGCAGGTCCTTGAGCGCGAACACGACCTCCTGCGCGCGCTCCAGCGCGAAGGAGGGGATGATCACCTTGCCGCCCCGCGCAGCGGTCCTCGTCACGACGTCACCGAGCATCTCGGTCACTCGTCGATCGGGTCGTGCTCGCGGTCCCCGTAGGTGCTCTCCATGAGCAGGTGGTTCACTCCCGCGGGAACCTCGGGGTCGCGCAGGATGGGCAGGTGCCGCCGGCCCAGGTCTCCGGTGAAGAGGAGGTGGGTGCGCTCTCCCTCGTCCTCGATCAGGAGGTCGACGAGCGCGCTTCCGAGCACGTGTCCCGCCTCGAGGAAGGTGCACGCGATCCCCGCCGCCACCGGGAATCGCCGGTGGTACGGCACCGAGACGATCGAGTCGAGAATCCCCATCACGTCGTCACGCCCGTAGAGGGGCTCCACCGCCTGGATGTCCGCCAGGCCGCGCTCGATCAGGCGCTCGATGTGGCGGGCATCCGCGGCCTGGATGCTGGCGGCGTCGAGCAGCATCGGCGCGCAGAGGTCCCGGGTCGCCGGCGTCGCGTACACGGGCCCGCGGTAGCCCCTCCGGTAGAGCACCGGGAGCGCGCCCGAGTGATCGATGTGCGCGTGGGAGAGGAGCACGGCGTCGATCTCCACGCCGTCGAACGGCAACTCCCGGTTGCGCTGGAAGGCCTCGGCTCGGCGCCCCTGGAACAGGCCGCATTCGAGGAGCACCGTTGCCCTCGAGGTGCGGAGCAGGTGCCTCGATCCCGTGACGGTCTGCGCCGCACCGAGGAACTCGAGCTCGATCATGTCTTCCCCCGCACTTCTCGATCCTGCGAACGGGCGGCCCTTCTCCAGCAGCGGGCAGGCCTCCACCAGATCCCGGGAAGAGCCGGTATCCAACCCGACGGGCGTATCCCGCGTAGCCGGGCAACTGGGCCGGAGCATGCGATCCCCGAGGGAGGTCCTGACGACCATGCTCGCCGCCGCCACGATGCGGGCACGAGCGCCCGGCGCGATCCCGGCAGCCAGGGAGTGGGGATGGCCTGGAGGATGAACCCGCATGGCCTGGGTGCCGAACCAGCCGATGGGGTCCGGTCGTGCACACCGCGTGGCCCCAATCGTCACTCACGGCCCTGTCCCAGCCCTTCTCCGGCTCGAGCCTGCCGCGCTCGGCGACGGTCTCGGGACGCCTGCGAAGCGGGATCGGGCCGTTGACCAGCGTGGTCGCCAGGCCGATGCCCAGGTAGACCCAGGCCCGGTCCACGCGACCTGCCCCGGGCCAGGAACAGGACTGCCGCCACCGCAATCAAGGTGAACGCGACGGCCCCGATTCGCCGGCGGATGCCCGACCGGGTGCCTGGACAATCGCGGGTCGATGCCCGGGCGGGAATTGGGTTCCTGGGTCGGATGTCCGCGTACCTCGGCGGAGAATCGTGCGATCGATGACGTCCTCGTGTCTCCGGGGAATTCGGGGTCCTCGGTGGGGTGAGCGGAAAGGAGGTCCGGACCGGGAGCTCCGGCCGGTATCCGGACCGGACGAGATGCCCACCTTGCCCCTCGCCCGGCAGGATCGATGGCCCGCGCGCGCGAAGTCGCCCAACCATTGGCCTACGCCGTGGGGAGCGCCCCACCTTTCTCGTGCGGAAGCGCGGGCGAGGGGGTGCCATGACCGGCAGGAGGCGAGCCCATGACGACCTGCCGACCGCGGTGGCTGCGCCCAGCAGTCTTCCTGGTGGCACTGGTCGCGACCGGCACGCCCACGAGCGGGTGGCCAACGTCGACCGTCGAAGGCCCGGCCGACGCCGTGTTCACCAATGGGAAAATATACACCGTCGACCCGAAGGCTCCCGTTGCGGAGGCGGTGGCCATCCGGGACGGAAAGTTCGTGGCGGTGGGGTCGACCAAGGACGTCGAGAGGCTGGCAGGCAAGCGGACCCGCGTGATCGACCTGGCCGGAGCCTTTGCGATGCCCGGCTTCATCGATGCCCACATCCACCCGGCGCAGCCGTACCTGAATCAAGAAGGTGGCGCCCTGCTGTTTCCGGAGAGCTTCACCAGGGAACAGATAGCCGAAGCGGTCGCAGCCTACCTGAAGGCGAACCCGAACGTGCCGTACGTCCTCGGCGAGAAGTGGGGGGTGGCCCTGTTCCCGGACGGACGCCCCGGCAAGGAGTGGGTCGATTCCCTGGTCAGCGATCGTCCGGCGGTGTTCCGCGACGAGACACGCCATGGCGCGGTCGTGAACACGGCGATGCTGAAGTACGCAGGCATCACCAGGGACACGCCGCAGATCAAGTACGGGCTGATCGAGAAGCATCCCCGAACCGGCGAGCCAACAGGGTACCTGGCCGACAACGGGTCAGCAGGCCGTCTTCAGCAAGATCCCGATGTATCCGGACGAGGTGTGGGAGCGCGCCCTGAGGCGTGCCATGCAGAGGCTGACGGCCTGGGGCGTGACGGCGTACAACGACATGTCAGCGAACGCGCCGCAGTTCAGGGTCTACAGACGGATGGAGCGCGAAGGCACCCTGAATTTCCACGTGTCCGGGTCCATCCCGATGAACGACTGGGCGAAGGACCGCGTCGTCGATCCGGAGCCCCTGCTGGCAATGGCAGCCGAGTACCGATCATCGCTCTTCGATCCAATTGGAAGGAAGTGGTGGGGTGACGGAACACCCTTGAGCAAGACCAGCCTCCTGGTCGCCACGTACGCCGATGGCGGGCACGGCGCGATGAGTGTCGACAGGAGTGATTTCGACCGGATGATCGAGGAGGCGAGAAAGGGCGGGCTGGTGAGGGTTCACGCCATCGGCGACGGGACGGTACGCGCCATCCTTGACGTGTTCGAGCAGGTACGCAAGGTCCAGCCCGGAGACCATTTCGCAGCCTCACCACATCGCGCATTGCACCTTCTCTGCGCGACGAGGATATTCCTCGTTTCCGCAGGCTTAACGTGGTGGCCGAGTTCTCACCCGTGATATATCTACCGCAGCCCGCAGACGACCATGCTTGAGGAAGCGGCCGGCGCAGAGAGCATGAAGTATTTCGCCAACATCAAGAAGACAATCGACGGCGGCGCGCCCGTCGCCATCGGAAGCGATTGGCCGACGGGCGCTATAGACGCCAATCCGCTGAGGATGCTCCAGGTCCTGGTGACGCGGAAGAACCCCTATGAGAAGAGCACCGCCAAGCCCCTGGGCGACCCGATCGGCCTGGAAGATGCGATTCGAGTCATGACGCTGGGCGGAGCCTATTCGATGAGAAAGGAGAAGGAGCTCGGCAGCATCGAGAAGGGCAAGGCCGCCGACATGGTCGTCCTGGATCGGAATCTCTTCGAGATCGACCGCAACTCGATCATGGACACCAAGGTCGTCTACACGGTGTTCGCCGGCAAGATCGTGTATGACGCAAGAACGTCGAACTAGCTGTGGTTTCTCAGGAGGTTGTTCACGCGGCGCTCCGGTCCCTCCTCTTCGAAGCGGGCACTGTAGGCCGTCCGAGGGCTCACCCCGGCGGCTCCTGCGGCGTCGGCAACCGGCCAGCTTTCCTGGGTGACCCGTCGAACGCTCGTCCGAGCCCCGCCGGGGGGCCGGGTCGAAGAAGAAGTCGTGAGTCTCGGTGTGCCGGAAGGTACCGGGAACCCTCCAGGAGTTCCCAGGCTCCCACTGCCAAGGAGCCAACGACGATGACAATGGATGGAACCGCCAGCCGCGTGATCCGGGTGGTGATTGGACTTGGCGTGCTGTCCCTGACGATTGCGGGACCGCACACGCTCTGGGGCTACCTTGGCCTCGCCCCGCTCCTCAGCGGGCTGACCGGCTTTTGCCCGGTGTGCAGCCTCCCGGGCGTCAACAGCTGCAGGGTACCGGCGAAGTAGTCCCGGACCTCGACTCGATCCGGAGGAATCCTCATGTCCAGCGCCGCACCCCGCTCCGAGGACGAGCGCATCGAAGCTTTCCTCGCCTCCAGTTCCTTCGCCGTCGTCGGCGCGAGCACCGACCGATCCAAGTACGGCAACAAGGTCTTGCGCTGCTACCAGCAGCACGGCCGGAAGGTAAGCCCGGTCAACCCGAAGGCTCCCGAGGTGGAGGGGCTGCGGGCCTACCCGTCGCTCGCGGCCCTGCCGGAGCCCGTTCCGGCCATCTCGGTCATCACGCCACCAGCGGCCACCGAGCAGGTGGTGCGCGAGGCCCACGCAGCCGGGGTGAAGCACGTCTGGATGCAGCCAGGCGCGGAGAGCGACGAGGCGATCCGGGCCGCAGAGGCCCTGGGCATGAACGTCATCGCTGGGGGGCCGTGCCTGCTCGTGGTGATGGGCTATCGGGAGCAGGACTGAGCCGGCCCTCGCGATACGAACCGGGACCATCGGAAGAGCCTGGCCGGGAACCATGACCGGGACGAACGACTTCGACGCCAAGGCGAACACATGGGATGCCGACCCCACCAAGGTCGACAGGGCCAGGCGGGTGGCCGAGGCAATCGCTCGGGACGTTCCAAATCTGGCGAGGAGGTCGGTCCTCGACCACGGGGCAGGGACGGGCCTCCTCGGGTTCCAATTGCTTCCCGAGCAGCCCGCGTCACCTTCGCAGACGTGTCGAAGGGCATGCTGGCGGTCGTCGAGGAGAAGATCGCCAGGACGACCGGCCGCAAGGCCGATGCGGTTCTCCTCGACCTGACGCGCGACACGATACCTCCGGGCCGATTCGGCCTCCTGTGTACGTTGATGACGCTGCACCACGTTCCAGACGTGGATGGCATCTTGAAGGCGTTCCCGCCGATCCAGTCCTGGCGGGAGCGGAGTTCCCGTGCCCCTCGAGGGAGATTGGCCGTCCTAGCCGGAGACGGAGGGCGCAGGGGCGCCGGTGAGCTCGTCGCACAGGCGAAGGAGCCGTTCGGACTCCCCGGGCCACTCGACCGTCCAGGGCAGGAGGTGGGTCCACCGCCGCGAACGGTCGAACCAGAAGCTTCCGCTCGGACCGGGCAGGTTGGGGTTCACCACGAGCCAGATCACGGTGTCGGCACCCGCCTCCGCATCCCGAAGGAGCGGTTTCATGAGCCGGTGGAATCTCGGCAGCGAAGTCCGGACCGCCGCGGTATCCGCCCACCCCGGGTGCATGGCGTGAACCTCGACCCCGGAGCCGGCGAACCGCCTCGCCCAGGCAGAAGCCAGCACGACCTGCAGGCGCTTCGTCCGCGCGTACGCGACGACCCCGTCGTACCGGCGGCGCTCCCACGACAGGTCGTCGAGCATCAGCCGCTGGAGGTACATCCCACCCGAGGAAACCCAGACGATCCGGGCCCGTCCAGCGCGGAGCCTGCCTGCCAGCAGCGCGGTGAGAAGGTGGGGGCCCGCCACGTGGGTGGCGAAGGTGAGCTCGAGGCCGTCCCGGGTCAGGATGCGACGGTCGGGCAGGACGCCGGCGTTGTGCACGAGGGCATGGACGGCCTCGCCGGAGATCTCCGCTGCGGCCCTCCGGACGTCGCCGAGGTCGGAGACGTCGAGCCGGCACAGGTCGACCAGCGGATTGCCCGTCTCACGCCGGATGGCGTCCCGCGCCTCCTCTCCGCGGCCTGGATCCCTGCACAGAAGGACGACGCGCGCTCCCCGGGCGGCCAGCGCCCGGGACGTGGCGCGTCCGATTCCGGAGTTGGCGCCGGTGACGAGGCACACCCGGCCCTCGAGACGGAAGTCGAGATCCGCCGCGCGGAAGCGCTTGCGGTGCCTCTCGTACCCCAGCCGGTCGAAGGATCCGATCATCCTCGTCCGGGAGTGGCCGGTCGGGCGCGCGGGGTGAGAAGTCCGGCGATGGTCTCGGCGAGCCGTCCGCGGAATGGCAGCGTCCCGGCCTCCGCGGCCAGCGCCCGGCGAGCCGCCTCCTCGAGCGCCATGGGCGGCGGAAGGCCCGCAGCGGTCCAGTAGCCCGGTCGGGTCGCCAGCAGGTCGCTCGTCAGCCCCTCGACGAGTTCCCGGGCGAGCTTGTAGTCGGCGCGCGTCACCAGCCGGATCCAGTGGGACGAGAGGCGCGGGGTGACGAGCGGGACCGCCAGGAGGATGGGCCTTCGCCCCATCACCGCGGCGACCCGCAGGAGGATCTCCCTTCCGGAGAGGGGCTCAGGGCCGGGGATGTCCCACCAGGTGCTCCCGGGAAGCTCGATCCGAATCCCCGCAACCAGCGCGGCCACCACGTCGTCGACCGCCACCGGCTCGCTCCGATAGGCGAGCCACGCCGGCAGGACCATGGCGGGCAGCCGTGCCGCGAGGTCGCGCACGATGGTCCAGGACGCGCTGCCGGCCCCGATGATCATCCCGGCACGCAACTCCAGGCACGGCACCGGGCCGGCGCGGAGCACTTCGCCGGTCTCCAGCCGCGAGCGCAGGTGCTCGGAAGGCTCGCCGCGAGGCGCCACGCCACCGAGGTAGACCACCCGCCGGACGCCGGCCTCGCCGGCCGCGTTGGCGAAGTCCTCCGCCCAGCGCAGCTCGTCGTCGGCCCAGCCAGGTCTCGCCGAGGCCATTCCGTGGACGAGGTAGTACGCGGTCCCGCAACCCTCCATCGCGCTCACCAGGGACCTTGGTTCGCCGACGTCTCCGCCGACCCAGTCGCGGTCGGGCCAGCGGGACCGTGCCTCCTCGGGCCTTCGTGTGAGGCAGCGGACGGAATGGCCGGCCCGTGCGAGCGGGGCGTGCAGGTGCTGGCCGATGAAGCCCGTGGCGCCAGTGAGAAGGACCCGTTCAAGCATGGCACCCTGCACCTTGCTACAGTCCACCTGCGCATGTCACCCCGCCTGGACCTGCCCATCGCCGTTGCCTGCTGGCTGCTGGGCTTCGCATGGGTGGGATTCGCCGGAAGCTGGACCCCGCTTGCCGTCCTCGCGTCGCTGGCGGCGGCGAGGCTCGTCCTGGGCGACCCCGGCACGCGGCGGCTCCTTCGGCCCCGCGCCGGGACGCTGGCTCTCGGTGCGGCAGGCGGCGTCGCCATGGTCGGGGCGACGTACGGTCTCTATCGAGCGTTCGTCTCGCTCTTTCCCGCGCTGCCCGGCGCGACCCGCGGCCTCTACGGCGTGCTGAACTCCGGCGGGTACCGACCTCTCGCGCTTGGCGCGCTGGTGGTCGTGGTCTCGTTCTGCGAGGAGGTGGTCTGGCGAGGCCGGCCTCTCGCGGACGTGGCCGCCGGGACGGACCGCTTTCGACTGCATCCCCGTGCCCTGGCTCATGTGGCCGCCGTGGCCCTTCTCTACGGGGCCGCCAGCCTCGCCTCCGGGTCGCTCCTGCTGGGCGCTCTCGCGGCGGGATGTGGATTCGTCTGGGGTCTGTTGCGAGTGGCTGGCCGGTCGCTCTGGCCGGCGGTTCTCGCCCACGCCGCCTGGGATCTCGCCGTCCTCGTGGCGTGGCCGCTCGCCTAGCGCCCAGGTGATTCCTGGGGGGCCGCCCTGCCGGGGCTTGCGTGGGCGCGGTCCCCAAGACAAGAACGACCGATGAAGCGCTACACGAGGCCCGCCGCCTTCCTCGCCCTCTGCGCACTCGCGGAGCCCGCCATGCCCATCGAGAAGCCCCAGTACCGCGTGGTCCAGGAACTCCAGGGCATCGAGGTACGGGAGTACGCGCCCTACCTCGTGGCCGAAATAGAGGTTTCGGGCTCCCGGGAGGAAGCTGGCAATGCCGGCTTTCGCCGGCTGGCCGACTACATCTTCGGCAAGAACCGGGGCGAGAAGAAGATCGCCATGACGGCGCCCGTCGCCCAGCAGGACGGTGCGCGAATCGCCATGACGGCGCCGGTTGCCCAGCAGGAAAGGCTGGATTGCGGGCCGTCCACCTGGGTGATCCAGTTCATGATGCCCTCCGAGTACACGCGGGACACCCTGCCCGAGCCGCTCGACTCCGGCCATCCGGTTCCGCGAGGTCCCTGCGAGGCGCGTGGTCGCGCTCCGGTACTCCGGCACGTGGTCGGAGGAGCGCTACCTCGAGAAGCTCGCCGAGCTCCGGGCCGCCATGGAGAAGCGAGGGTCTCCGGGCGGTGGGGGAACCCGTCTGGGCGCGGTATGACCCCCCGTTCATGCCCTGGTTCCTGCGAACCAACGAGATCCTGGTTGGTATCGCCCCGTGACTGTCCAGAGGGGAAGGGCGGTTGCCCTTCGCCGAGCCCGTGAGTCCTCACCAAGCCCGCCCCGGGCCGCGGCGGGGGTTGAGGGAAGCTCACCCGCCGCCGCTACCTCGCGGAGGAGTCCCGCTCCGCGGGGCGACGTCGGGCCTCTCCCCCCAGCGGTGAGGTACCTTGCGCAGCTTCGCCAGGTCATAGCCCGCGTCCTTCACGATTCCCGTGAAGTCGGGCCCAGTCGGATTCCGTCACCTCGGGGGTCCGCGCCATCACCCACACGTAGTCCCGGGCGCTGCGCCCGATGACGGTCTCCCGGTACTCCGGGTCCACGTGGACCACGAGGTACTCGAACCGGAACGGCCCCTGCCACCAGTAGAACTTCATCCCCCACTCCGCGCCGCCTCCGTCGTTCACGTAGCCGGTGGGGCGCAGGGTCGAAAGCGGCCCGTCGAAGCCGCCATGACGGAAGGTGAAGGTCGTCTCCACGACGTCCGTCTTCCCGTCCGCCAGGCGGTAGGACTCGACCGCGTTCCAGGCCTCCTTCTCGGCCGGGGCCGGGATATGGGCGAGGACGTACCAGTCGCCCATGAAGCGGGGGATGTCGACGTGGTCGGCGATTTCATGGGCGCAGTCGCGCAGGCGGACAGGAGGGAGAGGGCGATCGCGGCGAGCGGAACCACGCCAAAGTGGCGGCACGGGGAGCATTCCCATGACTAACCACCGATGGGTTCGGGCGCCGCGGCTCCTGGCGCTGGCCTGCGCGAAACCCTGCGGACTACAGCGCCGCGGTGAGCACGATCCGCTCGCGCTTCGAGACCACGACGCCCCCCGGCCTCTCCACGGTCACCGCGAAGAGCTTCGGCTCGAACACCTGGATGGCGGCACGGATGGACGATGACCTCGCCGTCGACCACGTCGAAGACGCCCCCGTCCACCGGGTGGGCCGGGTCGCGCCTCCCGTCGAAGATCGAGAGCTGGTACTGGGCGGCCTTCGGGTCGTTGGCGGCGAGCCCGCGGATGCGCATGTAGCCTTGCTGGCGTGCCTCGGACCAGACCACGTCGCCGCCCGCGCCCTTCGCGGCGGGGTCCGGCGTTGCCGTCCAGCCGATGGTCCTCGCATCCGGGGCCTGGGCGAGCAGCTCCGCGCGGCGCTCGCCCGGGGTCGGCACGCGCGGGGGTGGTGCGGTGACCTCCACCAGCTGGACCTTCTCCACGACGCCCGGAGACCTCGTCCAGCCGAACACCGCGATGATGGCGGCCGCCGCGGCGGCGACCCAGCCGAGCGCGGGGGCGCGGCTCCAGCGGGAGCGGGCCCGGGCAGCGGCAGGCCCCTCGGCAGGGGCCGAGCGTGCGGCGCCCCGCGCCCGCGCATCCGACAGCACCCTCCCGGCGAGCGCCTCGGGCAGGGCCTCCCCGTCGCCGGTGCGGGCGAGCTCCGCCAGGGCGAGGGCCGCAACGGCCTGGTCGTAGGACTCGTCGCCGGCGCCGCCGAGCTGTATCAGCTCGCGGGCCTCCAGCTCCGAGAGGCCGTCGAGGGCGCGGTCGGCGAGCAGCTCGCTCCTTCTGTCCATGCCCTGGCTCAACCCGCATCCTCCTCGACGTCCCCTTCACCGGTACCTTCGCCCAGCAGGAGCTTCCGGATGCGGATGAGCCCCCTCCGGGCGTGCGCCTTCACCGTGCCGACCGGCATCCCGGTGTGCTCGGCGATCTCCTCGTGCGTGAGCCCCTCGGCCACCGACAGGCGCAGGACCTCGCGCTGCTCCGGCCGGAGCCCGTCCATGGCCCTGGCCGCCATCGCCGCCTCCGCCGACGTCTCGATCCCGCCGTCGTGGGATCCCTCCTGCAGAACTTCCCGGCCTCCGGGCGTGGCATCGAACGAGTCGGTCACCGGCCTGCGCTGCACCTTCCGGCGGCGGTCGATGAGCCGTCGGCGCGCGACGACCGCGACGAACGCCTCCTCCGAGCCCCGCAGGGCATCGTAGCGACCCCCGTGCTCCCAGAGGTCGAGGAAGATCTCCTGGACCGCGTCCTCGGCGTCCGCCCGCGTGGGCGACATCCGGCGGGCCAGGTCCCAGACGATCGGCCCGAACCGGGACAGGCATTCCCGGACGGCAGCGTCGTCGCCGCGGGAGGCCATCGCGAGCAGGGAACTGGAGAAGGTCGACACCGGGGGGTCGTATAGTTTGGCCGACCCCCACGGGCAAGGGGCCCGCCCGGCCGGTCGAACCGGCGAGCAGGCCCCCCAGGAAGTCCAGCCCGGCGGTGCCTACGGGGCCGGGAGGATGACCCGGTCGATGACGTGGATGACGCCGTTCGAGGTCAGCACGTCGGTGGCGACGATGTTCGACATGCGGGCCCGCTTGTCGGTGATGGCGAGCGCTGCGCTGATGGAGAAGTTCTCCCCCTGCACGGTGTTCGGCTGGGCACCGGGGACGACGTCGGCCTTCAGCACCCGGGCGCCGAGCACGTGGTAGGTGAGGACCGCGGTGAGGAGCGGCTTGTTGGCGAGCAGGTCGGCCTTGGAGACGCCCAGCTCGGTGAGGAGCGCGGCGAACGCGGCGTTGGTCGGGGCGAAGACGGTGAAGGGACCGGGGCCCGAGAGGGTGGCGGCGAGGTCGGCGGCGACGACCGCCTCCACGAGGATGGAGAAGTCCGGCAGGGCCTGGGCGGTCTGGACGATGTTCTTGTCGGCGGGGAGGATCACCTTGTCCACGACGTGGACCAGCGCGTTCGAGGCGGCGATGTCGGTGGCGGTGATCTTGGAGGTGCGGTTCCGGCCGTCCGTGATGATGACGTCGGCGCCCGACATGGTCGATCTTGAAGAACCCGCCGGCGAGCGGCGTGATGGCCTTGCCCAGCGGGATCTGGGCCTTCGCGACCCGGGCGCCGAGCACGTGGTACTGCAGCACCGCGGTGAGGAGCGGCTTGTCGGCGAGGAGCTGCGCCTTGGTCACGCCGAGCTCGGTCAGAAGGGCCGCGAAGGCGGCGTTGGTCGGGGCGAAGACGGTGTAGGGGCCGGGGGCCGACAGCGTCCCCGCCAGGTCGGCCGCGACGACCGCCTCGACGAGGATGCTCAGGTCCGGGTTGCCCTGGGCGAGCTGGACCACGTTCTGGGTGGGAGCGGTTCCAGCGTCGGCGGTCTCGGAGCCGCAGGCGACGAGCACGGTGGCAAGCGTCAGGGCCAGGGAGCTTCGGGTCAGCGTCATGGGGTGTCTCCAGGTTCTCGGAGCGCTTCATGCGATCCGGTGTACCTGGCAATTCGCCGGTGGGGCCTGTCCTGGATGCGCACTGGACGCGGCAGACCCTGGAGGGGACCAGGTGCATCCGGGATGGTCGGGCGCACGAACCGGGGACGGATGTGGCACCCGCCACGAGATGTGTGGAGCCGCGAACAATAGGTGCAGGCTATCGCTGCGACAGGGACGATGTCTTGGACGCGTCGCGGCTCACGGCTTATCGATTCCGGGAAAGAGGGAAAGGGGAACAACCATGTCGACCGAAGCCAAGTGCCCGTTCAATCACGCCGCCGGCGGCGGCACGTCGAACCAGGACTGGTGGCCCAAGCGGCTCAAGCTGAACCTCCTGCACCAGCACTCGTCGCTGTCCGATCCCATGGGCCCGCGATTCGACTACGCGAAGGAGTTCGAGACGCTCGACCTCGAGGCCGTGAAGAAGGACCTCGGGGCGCTCATGACCGATTCCCAGGACTGGTGGCCGGCGGACTTCGGGCACTACGGGCCTCTGTTCATCCGCATGGCATGGCACAGCGCCGGCACCTATCGCACCGGCGACGGTCGGGGTGGCGCTGGCCACGGCACCCAGCGCTTCGCGCCCCTCAACAGCTGGCCCGACAACGTCAACCTCGACAAGGCGCGCCGTCTCCTGTGGCCGATCAAGCAGAAGTACGGCCGGAAGATCTCCTGGGCCGACCTGATGATCCTGACGGGCAACGTCGCGCTCGAATCGATGGGCTTCAAGACCCTCGGCTTCGCCGGCGGGCGTGAGGACATCTGGGAGCCCGAGGAGGACGTCTACTGGGGCTCCGAGGACGGGTGGCTGGGCGACGAGCGCCACTCCGGCGACCGGGATCTCGAGAACCCGCTCGCTGCCGTGCAGATGGGGCTCATCTACGTCAATCCAGAGGGCCCGAACGGCAACCCGGATCCCATCGCCGCGGCGCGGGACATCCGGGAAACCTTCGCCCGCATGGCGATGAACGACGAGGAGACCGTGGCGCTCATCGCGGGCGGCCACACCTTCGGCAAGACCCACGGCGCCGGTGAAGCCAAGCACCTCGGGCCCGAGCCCGAGGCGGCCGGCATCGAGGAGCAAGGCCTGGGCTGGAGGAGCACCTTCGGCACGGGCAAGGACGGCGACGCAATCACGAGCGGCCTGGAGGTCACCTGGACCTCCACGCCGACGAGGTGGAGCAACGACTTTCTCCGGAACCTGTTCGCCTACGAATGGGAGCTGACGAAGAGCCCGGCTGGTGCGCATCAGTGGAGGCCGAAGCGCGGTGCAGGCGCCGGTACCGTGCCGGACGCACACGATGCGACGAGGCGTCACTCCCCGGCCATGCTGACGACGGATCTCGCGTTGCGGTTCGACCCCGCCTACGAGAAGATCTCCCGGCGCTTCCTCGAGAACCCCGATCGGCTGGCGGATGCCTTCGCCCGGGCCTGGTTCAAGCTCACGCATCGTGACATGGGCCCCCGCGCTCGCTACCTCGGCCCGGACGTCCCGGCCAAGGAGTTCGTCTGGCAAGACCCCATCCCCGCGGTGAACCACAAGCTCATCGGCCCGAGGGACATCGACGCCCTCAAGGGCAGGATCCTGGCTTCGGGCCTGTCGGTTTCACAGCTGGTGTCGACGGCCTGGGCATCGGCCTCCACCTTCCGCGGCTCGGACAAGCGTGGCGGCGCCAACGGAGCCCGCATCCGTCTCGCGCCCCAGAAGGACTGGGAAGTCAACCAGCCCGTTCAGCTGGCGAAGGTGCTCAAGACCCTGAAGGGCATCCAGGCGTCGTTCGACGGCGCCCGGTCGAGCGGCAAGAAGGTGTCGCTGGCCGACCTGATCGTCCTGGCCGGCTGCGCGGGGGTCGAGCAAGCCGCCAGGAGGGCCGGGCACAAGGTGACGGTTCCCTTCACCCCAGGTCGCACGGACGCCTCGCAGGCTCAGACCGACGCGACCTCCTTCGCCGTGCTCGAGCCGGTCGCGGACGGGTTCCGCAACTACCAGAAGGCCCGGTACGCGGTGTCGGCCGAGGAGCTGCTCGTCGACAGGGCGCAATTGCTGACGCTCACCGCGCCCGAGATGACTGCGCTCCTGGGCGGCCTGAGGGTCCTGAACGCCAACGTCGCACGGTCCCCGCACGGTGTCTTCACGAAGCGGCCGGAGGCGCTGACCAACGACTTCTTCGTGAACCTGCTCGACATGGGGACGACGTGGAAGCCGGCTTCGCCCGACGCGGAGGTCTTCGAGGGCCGTGACCGCAAGACCGGCGAGCTCAGGTGGACCGGCACGCGGGTCGACCTGGTCTTCGGCTCGAACGCCCAGCTCCGGGCCCTGGCCGAGGTCTACGCGAGCTCGGACGGGCAGAAGCGGTTCGTCCACGACTTCGTGGCGGCCTGGGACAAGGTGATGAACCTGGATCGCTTCGATCGCGGGTGACGGCCGCGGGCCTCTCGACGCGCCCACGCCACGGCTGCTCCGGCCACCGTCACGGATCAGCGGGGCAGAGTGGCCACGCTGCTGCGGTCGATCCCCTCGCTCGCCAACGTCGTCGTGCCGCTCGGCCTCATCCTCCACGTGTACGCCATCGTGGGGGTTCACCTCTTCGCGGGCGTCGATCCGGGGAACTGGGGTCGCTGCCCCGCGCCGGGCTCACCCTGTTCGAGATCCTGACCCTGGAGGGCTGGGTCGATCTCATGAGCACGTCGCTCGCGGCGACCACCTGGGGGTGGATCTCCTACGTGAGCTTCGTGGTGCTCGCCGGCCGGAGTGGCGCGCCCGTTCACCGGGTCTCAGGCGGCCCGCGGCGCCTCGCCCGCGACCTTCCCGAGCACCTCGGCGAGCTCGCCGTCGGAGAGGGTCTCCTTCTCGAGGAGCCGGCGGGCGCCCCCGACGAGCAGGTCGCGGTTCTGGACCACCAGGAGGCGGGCCCGCTGGAAGGCGCCCTCCACCAGGTCGCGCACCTCCATGTCGATCTCCCGCGCCGTCTCCTCGGCGTAGCGGCGCTGCGGGCCGACCATCTGGCCCAGGTAGCCGCCCTGGTCGGCCTCGTACGTCACCGGCCCGAGCTGGTCGCCCATCCCGAAGCGGGCCACCATCGAGCGGGCGATCTCGGTGGCGCGCGAGATGTCGTCCGACGCACCGGTCGAGAGGTGCCCGAACACCACGTGCTCGGCGGCCCGGCCGCCCATGAGCACGGCCATCTTGATGGCGAGCTCGTCTCGAGTCATCAGGAAGCGGTCCTCGGTGGGGCGCTGGATGGTGTAGCCGAGCGCCCCGATGCCGCGCGGGATGATGGAGATCTTGTGGACCGGGTCGGCGCCCGGCAGCGCCGATGCCACCAGGGCGTGCCCGAGCTCGTGGTGCGCGACGATCTCCCGCTCCTTCGGGTTGAGGAGCCGGTTCTTCCGCTCCAGCCCGGCCACGATCCGCTCGATCGCCACGTTGAAATCAGCCATGGAGACGGCCAGAGCCTCCGGGCCGCGCCGGGTGGCCGCCAGCGCCGCCTCGTTGACGAGGTTGGCCAGGTCCGCTCCGGTGAAGCCCGGCGTCAGCGCGGCAACCTGCTCCAGCTTCACGTCCGGGTCCAGGGTCACCTTCCTGGCGTGCACCTCCAGGATCTGGACGCGCCCGGCCCGGTCGGGCCGGTCGACCAGCACCTGCCGGTCGAAGCGGCCGGCGCGCAGCAAGGCCGGATCGAGCACCTCGGGCCGGTTGGTGGCGGCCAGCAGCACCAGGCCGGTGGAGACGTCGAAGCCGTCCAGCTCCACCAGCAGCTGGTTGAGCGTCTGCTCCTTCTCGTCGTGGCCGCCGCCCATGCCGCCCATGGCGTTGCGGGCGCGCCCCAGGGCGTCCAGCTCGTCGATGAAGATGATGGCGGGCGCCTTCTTGCGCGCCTGCTCGAAGAGGTCGCGCACCCGGGCCGCGCCCACGCCCACGAACATCTCCACGAACTCGGAGCCGGAGATGGAAAAGAAGGGCACGCTGGCCTCGCCGGCCACCGCCTTGGCGAGCAGCGTCTTGCCGGTGCCCGGCGGCCCGACCAGCAGGACGCCCTTGGGCATGCGGGCTCCGAGCCGCCCGTAGCTCTTCGGGTCCTTCAGGAAGTCCACCACCTCGGCGAGCTCGGCCTTGGCCTCGTCCACGCCGGCCACATCGGCGAAGGAGGTCTTGGTGTCGGTCTCGACGTAGACCTTGGCCTTCGACTTCCCGATGGCCATGAGGCCGCCGCCGGGGCCGCCGGTACCGCCCTGCATGCGCCTGGCCAGGAACATCCAGACGCCGAAGAAGAAGAGCACGGGCAGGATCCAGGAGAGGAGCATGCCCAGGAAGTTGCTCTCCAGCCGCCCGGCGTAGGCCACCCCGGCGGCGTCGAGATCCTTCGAGATGTCGGGGTCGACTCGGGTGGTGACGAACCTGCTCTTGCCCTCGAGCGGCTTCTTCAGGGTGCCCTCGATGCGGTCGGGGCCGATGATCACCTTCTCGACGTCGCCGGCCCGCACCAGCCCCTGGAACTGGCTGTACGGGATGTTGGCGACTTCCTGGGATCGCGCCCAGAGGCCCTGAAGCAGGAGGACGCCCATGAAGGCGAGGGCCATGTAGAACAGGTTGAAGCGGGTCTTCTGGTTCATGACGGGGCTCAGGGGTGGCGCACCGGGTGGCCCGGCGCATCGGTGCTCTCGACCTGTTGGTGGACTGCGCTGGAGTCCTGGAAAGGTACCCGGGGGCCGCGGGGCATACCGTCGATCCTAACGCGATGGTTCACCGGCGCCGCAGCCGCGGGGCCGTCCCGGCGCGGCGATCGACGTCCCGGGCTGGCTCATTCTCCCGTCGAACGGGCGGCTGCCGCACGAGCGGCGCTGCGCTTGTTGCGGACCGCCGAGGCGACGATCCCGATGGCCAGGATCGACACCACCACCGCCAGCGAGACCGCGGCGTGGACCTTCACCACGTCGATGAGCGCCATCTTCCCGCCCACGAACATGAGGACGAAGGCGAGTGAAGGCTTCAGGTAGGTGAACTTCTCCACGTAGCTCGCCAGCAGGAAGTAGAGGGACCGCAGGCCCAGGATGGCGAAGACGTTGGAGGTGAAGACGATGTAGGGGTCGCTGGTCACCGCGAAGATGGCCGGGATGGAGTCGACCGCGAAGATCACGTCGGTGACCTCGATGAGGGCCAGCGCGAAGAAGAGCGGGGTGGCGAGCCACTTGCCGTTCTCCTTCGTGAAGAAGTGGTTGCCGTCGAGGCGCGGGCTGGCCGGGACGATGCGGCGCAGGAACGGAACACCGCGCTCTTCTCCGGGTGGTCGGTGGCGCCGCCGGCGAACAGGAGCTTCACGCCGGTGAGGATCAGGAAGGCGCCGAAGACGTAGATGATCCAGTGGAAGCGGGAGATCAGCGCCGCCCCGGCGGCGATCATGGCGCCGCGCATCACCAGCGCCGAGAGGATGCCCCAGAAGAGGACCCGGTGCTGGTAGATGGGCGGGATGCCCAGCGCGCCGAAGATGACGACGAAGACGAAGATGTTGTCGACCGAGAGCGACTTCTCGATGACGTAGCCGGTCAGGTACTGCATCCCGGTCTCGCTGCCGAAGCGGATCCAGACGTAACCGCCGAAGGCGAGCGCCAGCGACACCCAGAGCGCCGACCAGCCCAGCGCCTCGCGGGGGCCGACGACGTGGTCCTTGCGGTTGAAGACGCCAAGGTCGAGCGCCAGCATCGCCAGCACGAAGGCCAGGAAGCCCGCCCACTCGAGAATGCCGTTTTCCATGGTCCCTCCGCTCTCCGTGTGCGGCCCGAATCGCCGGGCCGGGAAGACCTGGCCGGGTCCGAGTACCGCGAACAAGACGAAGTACCGTCTTTTCGCCAGGACGTGGCGACAAATTCGATGGTTTGACTAAAAGTGGACCGGCGGTGCAGATGGGCGGACACCGTGGCGCGGCGCCGCCATGCTCGGGACCGTGATCGGCTGGGAGACGGTGATGGTCTTGCCGGCGCCCCGGAAGGGGAGCAGGCGACGGATACCGGGACACGGCCGGGCATCCAGGATGGCTCAGCGGCCCCGGGCCCCTCGCACCAGGACGAACAGCGTCATCACCGACGCGATGAGCATCGCCGTGATGAGGGACGCAGCGACCAGCTTCTCGGGCTTGCCACCGAGGACCGCGAGCCAGCTCGCGATGGAGCGCCAGGAAAAGACCAGCGAGAGGAACCCGGTCGTGGCGATCGCGCCAATGCGCGCCCAGCTTCGACCGGTCCTCAGGAGGAAGCCCCAGGCAATCGAGAGCGCGCCGAACGTGCCGCCGGAGATGAGCGCCGTGGCCGCCTTCTCGGGATTCGACAGGTAGCCGACCACGCCGACGGCGATGAGGAACGCGCCGTAGCCGAGCAGCCAGTTGCCGAGTCGGTGGGTCATGTGGTTCGTCCCAGCAACAGGTCGACGTCCTCCCGCAGGCTCTGCAGATCTTCCTCGTGCTCCACCTCCTGCTGCAGGATGGTGAGCGCCAGGTTCCAGGTGACCGGGTCCTTGTCCTTGGTGAGATCCATCAGATCCTTGTATACGCCGATGGCGCACTGCTCGCCGGCGATGTTCTGGTCGAGAAGAGTGGACACGAGCGGGTCCACGGGGGCGTCGTAGGCGCACGGGCTCGCCGAAATCCAGTCGCGGGGGTGGACGACGGGGGTCCCGCCCAGCTGGACGATCCGGTCGGCCAGCAGCACCGCGTGGCCCAGCTCCTCGGTGGCGTGGAGCGTCAACTCGGCCGCCACCGCGTCCTTCATCGGACCCTTGATGAGCTTCGCCCCAAGCCAGTACTGGTAGTAGGCGAGCCACTCGCTGGCGTAGGCGCGGTTCAGGGCCTCCACCAGCTTGTCGACGTTCATCCCGACGATCGCGCGTCCCTTGGTCCCCATGGCGCCTCCTCGCCGCCCTTCGGGGCGGCGTCGGCTTCCATCGAGCCGCGTGGCGCCGCGCTTGTCCACCGTATTCTTGGCGGTCGAGTGGCGACGGGGCGTTCCGGAGCGCTCCCGCCAGCGCGTGTGAGGTCCGGCGAGCCTCCCACCTCTTCACCCTGTCCGGCTCGGAGGCGAGAGTCTGCTCCCGGGCTGATCGCTCGAGCCGACCCCCGTTCGGCCTTGCTGGAGCCTTGCCGGGCGAAAGTCACCATTCGTGAGCCAAGGGAAACGGTTGCGCTTCCCGTACGGCGGCACCCGGAACGGCACGGTGATCTCCTGGCCCGCCCGGATCCGGGACCGGGGTGGGCTCCGCTCCCAGTGGCACCACGTCGTGGACGTGGCGCCCACCGTCCTCGGCGGGGACGTCGCGAAGGCGACCAGGAGGCCATCGAGGCCGCGGAGAAGCTGGCCCGGCTCCGGAAGGGCGAACGGGACTGAGCCCAGCGGGCGCGATCGCGCTCTCCCAGGGGAGGGTCCGGTGCTCTACTTCGCCTCCTCGATCTTCCTGGCGGCCTCGACGCCGGCCTTCTTCGCCTCCGCCTTCTCGCCCGCCCCCATCTCCTTCACGTCCACCACGACCTTGCGAATGATGCCCGTGAACTTCGTTCTCCTGGGCTGGTAGTCCTCGATCACCGGCGTTCCCTCGTCCATACCGACGTCGGTGCCATCCTCGGACGAGAAGGCCAGCGGCTGGGTGCGCGCGAGGCGCCCCTCGCCGGCCTTCTTGCCATTGACGAACAGCGACACGGCGCCGCCCTTGCCGATGCCGCCACCGTCGTAGGCGAATTCCATCCGCACCGTGACCTTCCCTGGCGGAATCGGCTGCCGGGAGAAGACGGTCGTCCGCTGCAAGCCGAGGTAGTTGTAGGTGTAGGCGAGCTTCCCGCCCTTCATGTGGAAGCTCCAGCCGCCGAACCGGCCGCCCTGGGCGATGAGGACCCCGTTGGCGCCCTCCTTCGGGATCTCCAGGTCGGCCGTGATCGACACCGAGCGGTTCTTCACGTTGATGAAGGCTTCCTCCAGCATCCCCTTCATCCCCGCGTGCAGGGTGAGGGACATCCGGTCGCCCATGAGGTCGGGCCGGCCGGCCAGGCTGGGGTTGAGGCGCTCGATGAACCGGTCGTCGATGGGGAGGACGTTGTACTTGACTGCCTCCGTCAGGAAGAGGTCTTGCAGCTCCTTCAGCTTGGCGGGATTCTGGGCCGCCAGATCGTTCGCCAGGCTGAAGTCGCTTCGCGTGTCGTAGAGCTCCCACCTGTCGTCGAGGAGCGCGCTGCGCGCCTTCGGCTCCCAGGGAGCCTTGTGGATGGTCCCGGCGAACCAGCCGTCGGCGTAGATGGCCCGGTTTCCGAACATCTCGAAGTACTGGACCCTGTGCCGGCTCTCCGCCTTCGGCTCGTCGAAGGTGTAGGCCATGCTGACGCCCTCGATGGGCTTCTGGACCACGCCGTTGACGCTCCTCGGCTCGGGAAGGCCGGCCGCCTCGAGGACGGTCGGCGCCACGTCGATGACGTGGTGGAACTGCGAGCGCACCTCGCCCCGGGCCTTGATGCGCTTCGGCCAGTGGACGACCATGCCGTTGCGCGTGCCGCCGAAGTTGGAGGCCACCTGCTTGGCCCAGGTGAACGGGGTGTCGCCCGCGATCGCCCAGCCCGCCGCCATGTGCGGGAACGACATGGGTCCGCCCAGCTCGTCGTAGCGCTTCAGGACGTCCTGGATGGATTCCTCCACGCCGTTCAGGAAGGTCATCTCGTTGAAGAGGCCGCTCATGCCGCCTTCGGCGCTCGTGCCGTTGTCGCCCAGGATGTAGAGGACGAGCGTGTTGTCGGACTGCCCGGTCTCCTGGAGCGCGTCGATGAGCCGGCCGATCTCCACGTCCGTGTACTCGCCGAAGGCGGCGTAGACCTCCATCTGGCGGGCGAAGAGCTTCCTCTCGTCGGCCGAGAGCTTGTCCCAGTCCTTGATGGCCTCCGGCTTGGGGGCGAGCCGGGTGCCTGGCGGCACCACGCCGAGCTTGATCTGACGGGCCAGCACCTCCTCCCGCATGGCGTCCCAGCCCCTGTCGAACCTCCCCTTGTACTTCGCGATCCACTCCTTCGGGACGTGGTGCGGCGCGTGCGTGGCGCCGGGCGCGAAGTACATGAAGAACGGCCGATCCGGCGTCAGCGCCTTCTGGAACTGCATCCAGGCGATGGCCTGGTTCGTCATGTCGTTCATGAAGTGGTACTTCGGGTCCCTGGGGATCTCGACCGGCGCCAGGTTGTGGTAGACGAGCGGCGCCCACTGGTTGGTCTCGGCGCCCATGAACCCGTAGAACTCGTCGAAGCCGGAGCGGTTGGGCCAGCGCGTGGTCGGGCCCGATGGGCTGATCTCCCAGGTGGGCGTCTCGTGGTTCTTCCCGTAGAAGCTGGTGCTGTAGCCGTTCAGACGGAGCATCTCGGCGAGCGGCGCCACGCTGTCCGGACGCATCCCCGTGTTCCCGGGGAATGCGGTGGCCATCTCGGTGATCGCGCCCATGTTGTTGGTATGGTGGTTGCGGCCGCTCAGCAGGGCCGTGCGCGTCGGCGAGCAGAGGGCCGTGGTGTGGAACTGGTTGTAGCGGAGCCCCGCGCTGGCCAGCCGGTCCACGGTCGGCATGTGGATCGGGCCGCCGAAGGCGCTCGGCATGCCGAAGCCCATGTCGTCGATGAGGATGATGAGCACGTTGGGCGCGCCCTCCGGCGCCTTCACCTCGAAGCGGGGCGGCGGGGTGGCCTTGCGCGCGTCGAGCTCGGTGAAGGGCGGGTAGGTCGGGGGCTGGATGGGCAGCACCGTACGGTCGAGTTGTACCGTCGGTGATGCGGGGGCGGCCGCCGCCGGCTGGCCCGTGCCGGTCACTGGCGCGGCGAGGAGTCCCAGCGCACACCACGGCATGATTCGTCCCATGTCCGGTCTCCCTGTAGGGGTCCCCCGCCTCGCCGCCTCGGCCAGGATGCAGGTCACGGATGTGGTGGCGTCCTGTAGTGGTCTGGATCACCGGCGGAAGCCGTGCAACACGGCACTTGGGTTCCCCCGTACGGTCCTTCCAGCCGGCGAACCCGTACCCTGATCGGCGAGACACCCGGCGCCGGGTTGACCGGCCCGTCGAGCGGCGCGTAGATGTTGCGCGCCGTCCGCGTGAAGGCGCGGGTCTTCGTGGACGAGCGCGGCGCCCCGGTCGACTTCGAGACGACCGACCGCTTCTACTCGGACCCGAAGGATGCGTCCAGGGTCACGCGCTGCCGCTCGACCACCCCCCTGGATGGCTTCCAGGAGGTCGGTGATCGGGGCCTGCCCACCCGCGGCAGGGCGGTCTGGCATCCACCCGAGGGCGAGCTCGCGTACGCCGACTTCTCGCCGGACCCGGCGACCGTGGCCTTCAACGTCGCGCCGGGCCTCGCCGGCGAGGGGGGCGGAGAGTCACCGCCCGGGGGAAGGGACAGGAGGGGCCGAGGGCCTCGCTCCCAGCTCTCTACCGGCTCCTCCACCACGTCACGGTCAGGAGGACCGAGAGCGTGACGTGAAACGCGACCGCCGGCCACAGCAGCATGCCGCTCGGCCCGCCTGCGAGACCGACGTAGCCGAGATACAGCGCGACGGCGGAGCTGTAGGTCAACATGCCGAGGAGCGGCGTCCCTGGCCAGCAGGCCACCCCGAGCCCGACGAGGGCGATGCCGGTGACGCGCGCGAGCTGGATGGTGACGCCGGTGAGTTCCTGGCCCATGAGCAGCTGCCCGACGAGCGAGGGAACCAACAGCAACGCCAGCCCGGTGGCGATCTCACCGACGGCAGCGAGAGCGAGGACCTTTCTCATGTGCCGCTCGTCGCGCGCCCTGGCGACCGGCTCCTGCATCTGGGCGCGCTCCAGCTCCGTCAGTCGCTGGAGCCCATGGTTGGGCGTCGGCATGTCGATCGTCCCGGCAAACGTGAACGCACGTCTCGCTGGTGCTCGATCATAGCGACCCCCGCCCTCGTTTCCCAAGGGCTCGATCTGGTCCTGGAGGCGACCCTCCTCCCGCAGCGTTCCCCCCTCGGCGTCGAGCTGGGCCTGCCCAGCGACGCGGGGGCTCCAGTCCCCCTTTCCGCCAGCCGGGTCGAGGAATCGACGGCGTGCAAGCCGCCGATGGCTCGATGAACGCCGACGGGCACGGTGGGCCCGCATCCGGGCATGGGGGTGAACGTGGAGTGAAGACCGTCGCGGGCATCGATGCCCCCGGTAGGCCGTGGGGACCAACCGGGCAGACGGGCGTCACCTCTAGGGATTCTTGAAAATACGCGGAGTTGGGTAGTCGAGGCAGTCCACGCGAGTCTACACAGGGCTACCCAACTCCACGTCAGTTTGGACGCGTCTTGGACGCGTTTCGGGAATTTGCCGCCTCCGAAACGGCCCTCGGAATTCCAGATCCGCAGGTGCCTCGGGATCGTGCAGACCAACGAAATTCTCCGCCAAGAATGGACACGTTATGGACACAGCTGATCGGAGCCGGCGAGTCGCGATCGCAGCAGCTTGCGACGCTGCAGGGAAGGCCCGGGCCCTCGCGGAAGGTCTCGAGGCGCTGGTGCGTGCGCTGGACGCGCTCGTGGTCGAATTGCCGCAGGTGGGCGCGGCGGCCTCCGGTGAGGGGCCGCCGCTCGCCAGGGAAGGGGCGTTGTGGACCGCCAGCGACGTGGCTCGCTACCTGAAGACGAGTCGGTCGTGGGTCTACCAGGCTATGGCATCCGGTCGGCTGCCCAGCATTCGGGTAGGCCACCTGCGGAGGTTTGACCCAGCGAATATTCGGACGTGGACCACTGCGAACGCCTCTCGCAAGGCGTCCACCTAGCAGCATCAAGCCCGGAAGAGCCCGGTGAGCCTCCGAGGAGGCCGGTATGGCTTCCCGTTCCCCCGATCGGGTAGCCTCGATCCGCCTGACGGGGGTGCGCATGGTCGAAGGCGCCGGGGATGGCAGCGGTCGAGCGACGGGCGTCCCGCCCGGTGCGCTGACGGCCCTCATCCAGGAGATCGCGGCGACCGCCGGGAAGCGAGAGGAAGAACCGCCTTCGCTGCCGCCCGGAACGATCATAGGGCGCTTCGAGATCATTCGAGAACTGGGGCGCGGCGGCTTCGGCGTGGTCTACGAGGCCCGCGACCGGGACCTGGGGCGTCAGGTCGCGGTGAAGCTGGTCCGCCCCGGTCGCATTACCGAGGAGGAAGGCAAGGTCTCTCGCGAGGCCGAGACCATCGCGAGGCTGGCCCATCCCAACCTGATCACCCTCCACGAGGTTGGCCGGAGCGACCACGGGCCGTTTCTGGTGTTCGAGCTGCTTCGCGGGAAGACGCTCGATCTTCGGATCGAGGAAGGGCCGCTTCCGGTTCAGGAGGCGGTGCACATCGCGACCGAGGTCGCTCGTGGTCTGGCCCACGCGCACGCCGAGGGAGTGATCCACCGAGATCTCAAGCCCGCGAACGTCTTCGTCACGAACAAGGGGCAGGTGAAGATCCTCGACTTCGGGATGGCCCACGCCTTCGGGCGAAGGCGTCTCTCCGGCGGCACGCCAGCCTATATGGCACCGGAGCAGTGGGAGGACGCGCCCGAAGACGAGCGGACGGACGTCTTCGCGCTGGGGGTGATGCTCTACCGAATGCTCGCCGGGGACTTCCCGTTCCCGGAGGGGGAGGGGAGGTGGGCGGCGGAACCCGGCACACCCCGGAGGCTCGACGTGCCGGGTGCCCCCGGCCTCGCCGATTTGATCGAGAAGATGCTCGACCGCACGCCGACGGCACGCCCACGTGACGGGTCGGCGGTGCTGACGGCGCTCACGCCCCTCGAGGAGACGCTCAAGGCAATGCCGGCGGACGGCGCGCCACCGGTCCACGCGAAGCGGCGGAAGGCGACCTTCGGCGACCTCCTCGCGGAGCTGAAACGACGGCACGTCTTCCGCGTGATGGTGGGATACGGCGTCTTCGCCTTCGCCGTGCTCCAGGTGACCGAGCCGATCATGCACGCCGCGGACCTCCCGAACTGGGTGCTCAGGGCTGTGGTCATCGCCCTGGCCTTGGGCTTCCCAGTGGCGGTGGTCCTGTCCTGGATCTTCGACCTGACGGCTCGGGGGGTGAAGCGGACGCAGTCGGCAACGGGACCGGGGGCGACTCTGTCCGGACGGTCCCGCTTCTTCCTGCCCCTTGCGTTAGCCACTGGAGTATTCGCCATCTCCGTGGCTGGCGCCGGCGCCTGGTATGCCTGGAAGCGAACCCCTTGGCAGTCAAAGGGAACGACAGGACCCGGTGTCTCCCTTGTCGGCGAGGATGGGCGGATCTCGGTGGCCGTGGCCGACTTCGCAAACGACACGCGCGACCCAGATCTCGACGGCCTCTCCGTGCTTCTCGCCACGTCACTGGAGCAGTCGAAGGCGCTGCGCATCATCACTCGTGGCGCCCTGGCCGACGCACTGCGCCGGCTCGGCCAGTCCAGCCTGGACCGGATCGACGAGACGCTGGCGCGAAGGGCGGGCGTCGAGGCAGGAGCCCGCGCGCTCCTGCTCGCCTCCGTCCGGAGGCTCGACGACGTCTATGCCGTGGAGATGCGAGCCGTGGATCCGACCCGGGACGAGTATCTCTTCACGGTGCGTGAGCAAACGGCAGGCAAGAAGGGCATGCTCGACGTCATCGACCGCCTCTCCGAGCGGACGCGCGCGGAGCTGAAAGAGGCGCAGGGAGAGATCCGTGCCAGCCGGATCCCCGTCGCCAGCGCGGCGACGAGCAACCTGGAGGCCAACGCCCACTACTTCCGAGCACAGCAGGTGATGGCGGAGAGCCTGGACTCCGACACAGCCCGGCGGGAGTACGAGCGGGCCATCGAACTGGACCCCGAGTTTGCGCAGGCACACCTGCAGCTCGTCCTGCTCGCGGCCCTTGGAGAGGCCGACAGCGAGGCCGCCACCGTGAAAGCCCATCTGGAGATCGTCCGCCGGCAGCGTGACCGGATCCCCGCAAGGGATCGCCGCCTGGCGGACCTTCTGGACTCGCTCCATCAGATGGAGGAGGCGGGCCCGGGGGAAGGAGAGGATGGGCGGACCCTTCGCGACGCCTTGCTCGCCGACGCCGACTCAAAGGAACTCCTGGCGCTGGCCGGCGGGCATGCGATCGAAACGGACAACTACGGGCTCGCGATCGAGCGGCTCGAAAGGGCCCTGCAGATCGATCCCGGCTACGGGCCCGCCCTCGTCTGGCTCGGCACCGCGTACGACAAGCTCGGCCGGAAGGCGGAGGCGGTTGCTGCGGCGCAACGCGCGGTCGCGGCCCGACCTGGGCCGGTGTCCTACGCCGTCCTCGCGCAGTCGCTCGCCGTCAACGGGCAGCGCGACGAGGCCGTGGCCGCGGCACGCCGCGTGTACGGCTTCGGGGGGGCCGTTCCCTTCTTCGTCTCGGAGATGGTGTGGCCCGTCCATGCCTACGTCGGTGACTGGAAGCAGGCCGAGGACGAGGTCCGGCGGTGGACTGGATCGGATTCCCTGCCGGCGCGCCGGATGATGTCTTTGAGCGCCCTGTCCTTCCTCCTGAACGCCCAGGGCCGCGCTGCGGAGATCCGGGAGGTCGCGGCCCATCTCGGGGAGGGCCCCCCGCCGGAGCTCTCGGTCTGGGCGATGGCGATGGCGGACCTGCTGGAGGGGAACGATGCAGGAGCCGCGCGCCAGTTCCGGGAAGCGGCCGGCGTCGACGGCGCGGCTGTCGTCGCTTACCTGGGCGACCTCCGGGGAGCCGATGTCCTTGCACGAGAGCTGAAGGCGGGATCGGTACCGGCCGACCTGCACCGGGCGGTCGACGCATGGAGGCGGGGGAGCCCGGCCACGGCCGTCCCGATCCTCCGGGAGGTGATCGCCCGGACCGACGATGGGGGCGCCATCCGCTATCTCGGGGAGATCCTCTGCGAAGGGGAGCAACCCGCGGCCGGCGCGGCGCTGCTCGAGAAATGGCTTGGCCGCTTTCCGTCCGCGGTCAGCCTCGGCATGTTCGTCTTCCGGCCAAGGGTGCTGATCCACCTCGCGAAATGCCAGGATCGGCTCGGTCGCCGGCCCGAGGCACGCGCCACGGTGCAGCGGTTCCTGTCGGAATGGAATCGTGCCGACTCCGGGCTTCCCCTGCTCGCCGAGGCGAAGGCGATGCAAGCGAGGCTTGCGGACGCACCGAAGTGATCTGGTGCGGGATGGATCGTGCTCAGCGGACAGCGTGACCAAGCGGCTGGATGCCGTCTTTGGTCCAAGTCGAGTCGGAAGTTCGTGCGAGCCTTCATCGGCCACAGAATCGGAGCGGCCAACCATCGGATCAAATGTCCGAAGGCCAGCGATCAGCCCGGGCGCCGGTTCGGGCCGGGATTTGTGGGTTGGAATAGGGTCTAGACGCTCTCTATGAGTGAATCCACCAGACGCTCGCGCGTCATGGTCAACGTCGATGACGCCCTTGGTCAGGGGTTGGGCTGGGGAGTGTTGGCGGCAGGCATCATTCCGGTCCCTTCCTGAATGCTTCCGGGACTGCTGCTGGTTCCAACGGGGGGGCTGCCGGGTGATCCTCCGCCGTTCGTAGGGCTTTGCGCGGGTTGCTGCTGTGGAGGAGCCGGCTGTTCATCTGGCGATCGCGTCGGGCCTACCGAGGGCTTCTGTGGGGATGGATCCGAGCGCTTCTTCTTCGCAGGTACCTGCTTTGTCGGCGCAGAGCGTTGCTTTTCCGGCGTGACGCTTTGACTCGTGGTCGCCGACCCTCGTCGATCCGTTGGGCAGGACGCAACCGCTAGCAAGATGCCGAGAACGGTGGCGACCATCAGCTTGACCGTAATCCCAAGTTGGCGCGCCGAGCGCCGTCGGAACGGGGCCGGCGAATACGTCGCCGACGCGCGCGCCGTCTGTAGGCGTCGCCATGCCGCCTGCCGCGCTTGGTGGATCGCCTCCCCTGCTGCATAGGGAAGTGCTGCCGCGACGCTGGCAAAGTCGTCCGCAAGGCAATGGTCTTCGGTGTGGCCGATCCCGGTCACCACAGGCTTGATACTTGCCGCTTCGGCGACTGCGCGTACGACGTCCGGGTGCGAGAACACGGACAGATCGTGCTCGTCGCCACCGCCTCGGCACACCGCGATCACCAGGACTTCAGGCGCATCCTTCGCGCGGCGGATCGCGGCAGCAACCGCACTCGGATCGTCGAGACGGGCGAGGAAGTACTCCACCCGCACGAAATGAGCGGACTTCTTCAGCCCGCTAGAGAAATCGGCGCGGGCGCGAGACAGGGGACCTGTCACGAGCCCGACAGGTCCGTCCCTTCGGCCATGGGTCCACCGTACCGCTTCAAGGGGCACGCGCGCCGCGCGGAGAGGCGCGAGCTCGATGAGGATGTTCCTAAGCTCCTCGGGATCCATGGACTCGTCGCGCAGTATCGCAGGTCGCAAGGCCGGTCATACCCACAGTCCAGCTGAAAACGCTACACTGTCCGGCCGAGTCCGGGCTCACTCTTGCGCTCGGTCACCGGATGCGGCGCCGCGGTCTTCTCAATTGTCCGAGGGCCGGCATTCGAATCACCAGACTCCTCGGTCAACCGTTCGACCCGACGCGGACTCCGAGCATCACTGGCTTCGGACACGGAATCCGACGTGCTCGAATCGAATCGCCCGTCTCTAGGCAAAGATGCGCTGGTGACGCAGGGAACCGTGTCCAAGGCGAGTCCGGCCAGTCCGGCTGGCGCACTCCCAGTGTTTAGGGCCAGACCGGCGTCTGCTCAAAGCCTTTGGTGCTGCGCGTACTCAGCGTCCCGCTAGTTTCTTCTCGATGTCTGTTGCCAGGTCCTTCGCGTGAGGGACTCCCATCTTCTCAGCAATCCGCGCCTGGCGAAGCGCCGGTGCGTACTGACCGAGCTTGAAATAGATGCGAGCCAGGTTCATGTGATCGCCGCCTCTGCCAGAGCCCAACGAAAGGGCTGACTCGCAAGCATTCCGAGCTGCGTCCATGTCCCCCAGCATGGCGCGGGCGATGCAAAGGGAACTCTGAACACTGATGACCCCCGGGTTCAGGCGGTCTGCCTGCAAGAGTTCCTCGAGCGCCTCGGGCGCTTTCCCGGCTGTCAGTAGCCCGCTCGCCAACTCACGGTGACACACCCAGCCAGCCGGTACTGCCCGGGTGCAGGCGCGCGCGGTGGAGAGCAAATCCGCGTCCTTCCCCATGGTCATCAAGATCAATATCCTTGAGGCGTAGAATTCCGCAGAGGTGGGGTCGAGCGCCAAGGCCCGATCGATGTGGGCAAGTGCCTCCCTTCCTTGTGCAGTCTTCTCGAAGAACAGGGCGCAGGCCAGACGGCCGTGAGCTCGCGCGTCCTTCTCGTTTGCCTTGACGGCTGCGGCGAACTCCCCTTTGCCGTTCCGCGCCGCGTAGTGAAGCATTTCCTCCACCTCCGGCTGCCACTCATCGATGGACCTCGTGAGCATCAGCAGGTCGAGGGCGTCCGACCACCTCTTCAGCATGATGTAGGCCTTCGCGAGGCTGCGTTGCGGCCTCGGGTCATTGGGATAGAGCTCCACTGCCTTGCGGAGTGGCACCAATCCTTGCTCCAGCTGCCCCTGCGCGCAGAGCGTGGCGCCTAGGTCCAGGAGCACGGCCAAGCTCTTGGGGTCCAACTCTGAAGCCCGTTGCAGTACCGGTAGGGCTTCCGCCAGTTGCCCCGTGTCGAAGAGTGCGCTACCGAGCGTGCTCAGTACCTGCACGTTGTTCGGTTCAAGGGCGGCAGCGCGCTTGAGGGGCGGAATAGCGGCCTTCTCGTCACCCTTTAGGTACAGAGCCTCGCCCAAGGCGCGCTGCGCGCGCGCATCGTCCGGTTTGCTCTCGGCCTCTTGACGGAGTTGCTGGATCCGCTGCTGCAATTCCGTCGGCTGCTCGCCCCCAGCGGCTTGCTCGGTTGCCCCCGCCACGACCCACGGGCCCGAGACGGAAAGGGTGAGCAGCGCTGTTACAAAGAGTGAAGTCCAGGCCATTGTGTGACCTGCTTTCCGGACGTTCGCAACCCGAAAGTCCTTGGCCCCTCGTGTGCCAGTCCAATGTTCACTATGGACGCATGGTCATCAGGGGCCAGCCCCCTGGAAGGTATGAGCCGCTGATTACAGAAGGCCATTGGACCTGAACCGTCGACTATCCGGTCTCTCCCTGGCTGCTCTGGTAGCGCTGGTTGGATGCATGACCGTCCGCGGTGGCAGCCCCGTGCCAGAGAAGACCATCTAGTCCGCGAGCTATTCGGCGAACGCTCCGGAGGGGACGGACTGGGGCATCGCGGACCTCGACCGCTCATCCGAAAAGGTGACGTTCCAGCGTGGCACTCTCGCACCGGGAACGGGCAGGCTTTCAGCGGCGAGGTCCACGTCGTGTTCAAGGTGCCGCTCTTGATGGAAGGGTGGGCCTTCGGCGAGACCACGCACGCGGACCTGTATCGAGATGAGGATCTCCGGGGTCTTGAGGATTCAGCGAGCAGGGGGAAGTACAGGCTCGAAGGCATTTCGGGGGGAGTCGAGACGCTGGCCGAGAAGAGGCTCTACACACGGTGCCCTCAGCTCCGATTCGGATTGGAAATCCGAAGCGTAGGTGCCCAGGTGGCTGCGGACCTGAAGGGTTCAAATCACTTCGCACGCCACCGGATCTGGTTGGCGATTACCTGTCGATGGGCGCAGTCATCGACGGTCATGACGAAGATGCCTCCGGTTGCGGGGTCGCCTAGGAATACCCGGCGCGAGTACGCCAGTTGCGTTCCGTCGAGCGACCAACCCAATCCAGAGTAGTGCGACTTGGGTTCCAACTGTCGACAGTCGGACACATCACCTGCGGAGCGTCCTAGAATCATCAAGCCACTTCTGGCTGGGCTCCCCGCCAAAGGCGCTGGGGGAACGAAGATGGCAAGATGACTGAAGCTTCGGTCCCAGGCCGAATTCATTCCCGAAAAGTCGGTATCGGAGATGACGGTGTCTTCTCGAGACCCGTCCAGCGCGATGTATCGGACTTCACTAGGCTTCTCGGCCCAATCCCTCCCACGGTTCTGGGGCAGATAGAGGATTCCGAGTCCGTCTCCGCTCCACGCAACCGAGTAACCACCTGACTTCACTATTCGTGCGTTCCTGTCTCGCAAGCTGACAACCCGGATATCCCACTTCGTGGTGTCCTGGTAGAGGAGTCGCTCCGAGTCAGGCGCCCAGAGGACAGGGGAGAGGTATGCCGTACTGGCCAGAACCTCCTCGTTGCCGGTCTCGAAGTCCACGACCACAAGCAACATCTGCTCGCTCGACTTGATGGAACGGGATCCCGTTGGGTCAGGTCCCTCGCCTGGGATCGGTGGGCTGAAAACCGGGTGAATCACCCGGCGCACGGCGACGTGCTTCCCGTCAGGCGAGAACAGTGCCAGGTCCTCATACTCGGCGCTCGTCGTCAGCGGCCTGCGCTCCCCCGTGAGCAAGTCGAGACGTTCAACCTTCGAGCGATCGGCCTGCCTGGATACGAGGAGGGCTTCCCGTCCGTCACGTGAGATCTGCAAGAGAGTTTCGGGGTAGGGGGTCTTGGTGAGATTCGTCGACTCGCCGGAGCTGATATCGAGGCGATAGATGTCCGTCTGAGTGTCTCTGACCGAGGTGAAGAGGACGAACCTTCCGTCCGGTGTCGGGAAGAGCCTGCCTATCGCGGCGGTACCCGCGAAGCGCCGAAGTCCGGAACCGTCAGTGGCGGAAGCCAGAACGTCTCCACCAACGCCGTCGACTAGCGCGACCTGGAGGGCTTGGCTCCGGAACACGAGCGTCTTGCCGTCTGGCGTGAATGCTGGAGACGCGTAACTGACCCCCGACTCCCCGATCGCGACGCCTCTGCTGGAGAAGGTGGCACAGCCGTTGGTCGCCAACACGACACTCCCTGCGACTGCCAGGGAGATAGCCGATTGACGGAGATTCATGACCATCACCAAGCGCCTCTAGAGGTAACCGTTCCGCCCAAGCGATACGCCCAGACCTAACTGTCACTCTCAGCATGGTGACGTCTTGTCCGGCCGCAAACCGATCCCCCTGGATTCCCTATGCCCTAGAGGGGCGGGGCTGATGTTCTGGGCGGAAGGTTGGAGAAGCAAACCGGTCAGGCGGGCGTGATCTCTGCGGTTCCTCTTGAGGCGTCCGCGGCCGGTGTGGGAATCTCGCGTGACTCGGGTGTCGGACACGGAATCCGACGTGCGAAAGAAGTGCCACCCGAATGAGATTTGGGCGTCGGGCCACCGATACTGCCTCTTGATCAGTGTCCGCGCAGGCGGATCAAGCCCAGAACGGCAGCATTCAGTGCAGCGGCCTACGACGCGCCGCCAGCAGTGCCCCGGCCATGACACCAATCGTGCCGGCCAACAACAGGGGCAACCCCTGGGTGAGGACCGTCCTCCATTTCTCCACCAACGCGATAAAGGCAACCGATGCCGCCACTGGCGCCCACATGGCGATGACCGTGTTCCAGTGCACCGCGGGCCCTTGGCCTGCCTTGAGCGCAACCCGGTATTGGCAGAACGCCAGGTAGAGGATCACAGCGACACAG
Organism: uncultured Chloroflexia bacterium; assembly: GCA_963709605.1. GTDB lineage: Bacteria > Chloroflexota > Limnocylindria > Limnocylindrales > CSP1-4 > CTSoil-043. The sequence goes on from CAVPWX010000009.1 coordinate 36,922, forward strand.
CCGGCCGCCACTTCCGCGAGGGAGGTGCGGCCCCTGACCTCGAAAGGCGCCGCGCCCAATATGAATACGAAAGGCGTGATCAGGCCGAGCCCTACGGTGAGGATGTTCTTCATGCAGCACTAAACTACGCCTTCGGTGGCCCGGGGTGGAGTTGATCCTCTTCCGCGGAGTCCAAGCGGCTTTGTGGGCTAAGCCGCATCGGACACGGAATCAGACGCTCCAGCGGTCGGATTGGAAATCCGACACGCTCGATGTCTGCCGGATGGGGCGACCGAAGCTGGCGAGGCACGGGGCGTATCCACGGCTGGGCAGGGCGCCCGGATGGCACGGATCAGGGCCAGTCGTGCAACGCTGCACGAGAGCGGCTTGCCAGAAGCTCGCTCGCCAGGTAGCCGTTGAGCGGAGGCATTCCATGTTCAAGCATCTTCTGGTTCCCACCGACGGTTCCCCGCTCTCCGAGGCTGCCGCCGCGAAGGCGGTCCGGTTCGCAAAGGAAATCGGGGCCCAGGTCACCGGCCTGTCCGTGAAGCCGCGCTTCCACCCATTCACGCTGCGTCCCGAGCAGATCGAGGACACAAGAGACGATCGCTGGGACGTTGACCTTCATGCTCGCGACCACCTGGCTGCCCTGGAGCGGCACGCGAAGGATGCGGGGGTTCCCTTCAATGGTGTGGTGGCGACGAATGACCATCCCTGGGAGGCGATTGTCGAGGTGGCCAGGTCCAATGGGTGTGACCTCGTGGCCATGGCGTCACACGGGAGGACCGGAATCGTCAGCCTGATCCTGGGGAGTCAAACGCAGCGGGTGCTCGCCCACAGCGCGGTTCCGGTACTAATCTACCGACCCTGACGGGGAGTCGCGTCGTTCCCGGAATCCGGGTGGCCGCACTTCGGACGCGGAATCCGATCGCCTCCGCCAGGATCCCCAATCGTCGCCATGACCTGGCGACGGGAACCCAGGGACGATGTCCGGTTCAAGTCCACAAGAGTCGAATTTCTGGCCTTCGGATTCGTAGGCTGGGTCAATTCGCTTGCCAAACCGCACCTTCCTTTCCGGACACCACGTTACGTTGGGTGAGATCGTTGTCAACCTTGCCCAACTTGCCACGCAAAATCTTCCTGTGGCCCAGGATTGGCCCAAGGATTCGGGGGCACGAGTAGGACTTATGGTGTAGAGGAACCTTCTTGCGGAAGGGGAGCGAGAATCTTCTCGACGTTGCGACAATCCGGTCATCGTGGAACGCCCGGGTGGGAGGGGCCTGCTTCGTCGCCTTCTCCCTCCCTGAGAACGTGCTAGGAATCCCAGTGGATCGGAGGTGATCGTCGTGACCGACATCGAGTCGCGCAGCCCGCTGGAGTCCTGAGGCCGAGAGGCCAGGAAGCCGTGGGCTTCCCCATCCGAATCCGGTGTTTCCCGATACCCCTTCGAGGAGCGCGGTGGCGATGAACCAGCCTGTCCTGGCAGACGACGCATGGGACGCGGGCGACATGGGCTGTGGCGAGCTGGTCTTCCTGCTCTTCCAGCGCATGCGCGCCCTCGGACCCGGCAAGGTGCTGGAGCTCACCGCCACCGACCTCGGCGCGCCCCACGACATCCCGGCCTGGTGCCGGATGACAGGACACGTGCTCCTCGCTGCATCCCCACCCCGATACCTCATTCGATCCAAGGAGTGACGACATGGCTGGAAAGCTCTGTGTCTCGATCACCAACGCGAAGAACGACGCTGACCGCGCAACGGTGGGCTTCGTCGTTGCGAACGCCGCCGTCGGGTCCGCGCAGGAGACGATGGTATTCCTCTCGACCGAGGCCGTCCGCCTCGCCGTGAAGGGATACGCCGACGACATCCACGAGGAGGGGTTCGCCCCGCTGCGCGACCTCCTGTCCAACTTCGTGAAGGGTGGGGGCAAGATCTTCGTCTGCTCCCCCTGCTTCAAGAAGCGGGGGCTCGACGAAAAGTCGCTGGTGGATGGCGCGACCATCGTGGGCGGAGCCAAGGTGGTCGAGTTCCTCGCCTCCGGCGCCCCCTGCATCTCCTACTAGGGGCCCACCATTGGCCTCCGACGACAAGAAGGTCCTGACCCCGTCGGCGAGCTTCGACGGCGGGGCGCTCGACTGCGGGAGCGGCCTGCTCCTGCTCATTCGGCAGCACATCGACCCGCTCCGCGATGGGCAACTCCTGGAGATTGCCTCGTCCGAGGCGTCGGTCTGCGAGGACCTTCCAGCCTGGTGCCGGATGACGGGCAACGAGCTGGTCTCGGAGGACCGCGGGGAGGGGAGGTACAGGTTCCTCGTCGCGAAGGGGAAGTTCGGCGACGGGAGGCCTTCCGCCGCCGCCGGAGTCCTCTTCCCGGCCACGGATGGCGGGGCGGGAGATGTGCCGGTACGGATTCCCGCCTCCCTTCCGTCCCCGGCACCCGCGCCGGCCATTCCACCGCTTGCGGTGATGGGAATCGGGAGCTGGCCCCGACCCCGCTGGATGCTCCAGGCGCTTCACGAGTACCTGGATGGACGCCTGCCGGAAGCCGACTTCCAGGCTACGGCGGACGACGCCGTCCAGCTCGCCCTCGACGCCCAGGTCGGGACCGGAGTGGACGTCGTCACAGATGGGGAGCAGCGGCGCGACAACTACGCCAGCTTCGTTGCCTCCCGTCTCGACAACTGCCAGCTCGTTCCCATCACGGACCTGATGCCCTACGTGGAGGACCCGGAGGAGTTCGAGCGCGAGCTCCGGGCCCTCGACGTCCCGGCGGGGAAGGTCCGGCACCCCGCCGTGCTCGGACCCCTCTCGCGCTCGCGCCCCATCGCGGTCCACGAGCTCGAATTCGTGAAGCGACGGACGTCGATACCCGTGAAGGTGGCGCTCCCGGGGCCGTACCTGCTCACCCGGACCATGTGGATGGAATGCGTCTCGGACATGGCCTACGCCGACCGGGAGGCCCTGGCCGAGGACGTCGTGCGTGTCCTGCGCGAGGAGATCCACTTCCTGCTCGCCGCCGGTGCCGCAATCGTCCAGCTCGACGAGCCAGTGCTCTCGGAGGTGGTGTTCGGGGGAGCGGTGGCCGGGAACCGCACCTTCATGTGCGGTGCGCTCGGAGCGCGGAGGGACACGCCCGAGGAGCTGGCCTTCGCCGAGGATCTGCTCGCACGAGTGACGCGCGGCCTGCCGGTGGAGCGGCTCGCGCTGCACGTGTGCCGGGGGAACTGGACGCCGGACGAGACCGTCGCGCTGCGAGGGGACTACCGACCGCTCGTGGGCCTGCTGGCCCGCGCGCCGGTGGGCACGCTGTTCCTGGAGATGGCCACTCCGCGAGCAGGCGAGATGGAGGTTCTCGCCGACATCCCCCGCGAGAAGCGCATCGGGGTGGGCATCGTGAACCAGAAGGTCCCGGAGATCGAGCCACTGGACGTCGTGCTGGGCCGGGCGCAGCATGCCGTGGACGTGTTCGGCCCCGAGCGCGTGCTCCTCAACCCGGACTGCGGCTTTGCCACCTTCGCGGACAATCCCGTCGCATCGGCGGAGATCGCCCGGGGAAAGCTGGCCGTCGCCGTAGAAGCATCGAAGATCCTACGCGCGTTTCACGGGTACGCACCGGCCATTACTCGGGGTAACAGGGAGAGCAAATGAGAAGTGAAGCGGAAGCGGGAAGGTTTGTGTTCCCGCTGAAACCATGGGACGGGGGGACGATGCGCTGGGCGCGAAGCTCACGGATCAACTGACCGTCGGCGCCGTGAGCAACATGAGGGAGATCGTCCAGAGGACCATGCGGGCGTCGAAGGTCGTCACCATTTGAACGGGCGCCCGAGAATGAACACAACCCGGAGGAATTCATGAAGGTCGGAGCACGCAACCAACTCGTTGGAACCGTAACCGAGGTCAAGAAGGGCTCGGTCATGGCCCACGTGAAGCTCACCATCCCGGCTGGATTGAAGATGGCATCCGTCATGACCGTCGACTCCCTGGAAGAACTGGGCCTGAAGCCAGGGGACGAGGTCGAGGTGGTCGTGAAGGCGGTGAGCGTCCTATTGATGAAACGCTGACGCTGGGCCAGCGTCGCAGGGACTCCAGTCCCCCCCTTCGCCGGGGAGGATCGAAGATTCGGTAGGCGTAGCGCTTGGCGAGGGACGGACTATGGGTGAATCCGTTTCCCCCTGACCCAGGATGGGCCCAAGGACCTGGGAGCACCAGTGGGACAGACGGTGTAGGCGGCAATGCCCCCGGGAGTGGAAGCGAAATCTTCTCGACGTTGCGACACTGCGGTCAACGGCACGCCAAATCAGTCGAAGCTGGCGGTGGTGGCGTAGGTGCAGTTGGGGATGTCGGCCACGGTGGCCGCTTCCCCCTTCGCCTTCATTCCGGGCGACGTTCAAGGGCATCGCTACCCTGTGCGAAGTGGTTGGTGGCCGAGCAGGACGCGGTTCGGTGGGCTCACGCCGTGGTCGAAACGGCGAAGGCCCCGCCCGCCACCGTTGGCAAGGGGGCCTCCATCCGGCCGAAACTGTGCGGCGTCGGTGGACCGGGCTGGGAGGACACTACACCTACCCTTGAGGCAAGAGGAAAGACCCCGTCCCCATCCGCAGGGCAAGGTTCTACTTCTTCGCCTTGTTCACTGTCGGCACAGGAAACTTTCCAGCCTGGATGTCCTCATCGCCGCCATACATGCGGAGCAAAAGATAGAAGTTTTCGTTGGGGACCGGCAGGAAGTTGGTGTCCTCAGCCTTGCCCTTGGTGTCATGGCTCAGGCGGAGCGTGACGGTACCATCGGGGTTCAACTTCACATGGCGGTCGCCCCGGCTGTGGCGATTGAGATCGTTGGCGATCATCAGCTTGGTTTTCGACCCGTAGGCGGTCACCGACCAGAACTGGGAAACCTTGGGCGGGGTGAAGGTGACGGAGTAATCATTCGCGCCGTTCAGGATGTCGCCGTTCTGGTCCTTGACCATCTGTACGTAGGAGGCTTCGACAGGCGGAGCCCCCCACTGGCCAATGTAGGTGGCTACCTGGAACGGTATGCGGTCAGCGTGTCCAAGATCTTCGCGGGTGCCGAGAGCGTTGCTGGCGTTGGTCAGCGTCGGGAGAGTTTCCTTGAGCTTCGCAATCACATGCTGCTCGCTGATCTCCGCGGCGGCCAACTGCTCAGGGGTGAAATCCTTCTTGCCCGCGCCGATGCCGGATGCCTCCAGCCCCTTGAGCCAATGGGCGTCTGCGGTGGCCATGGTGCCGTCCGCCAGCACGAAGTTCACGCGCTCAAGCCAGGAGTTGCCAGCGGGGGGACAAACTTTCGAATCTTGGGCTTTGGCCCGCCTTGTCCCAGGAACTCGCTCAGGGTGCGGATGTTCCAGTCGTCCACGTAGGTCAGGGCTTTCTTCTCGTCCTCCACGCCAGTCGCCATCACTCTTCCCATCAACTTGATGAAGTTGCTTTCGACGCGGACGACCTCCGTGACGCCGTCCGGGACTTCGCCCTTCCAGGTTTGGTTCGCGAACATGAAGCGGCCACCCTTGGGGCCGCGTGTCCGCTTGCCAAAGAGGCTAGTCGTGTAGTGCCCCATGTCCATGGTGTGGAGCACCCAGTAGCGGCCGTCGTCGTGGTCGGGCACGGAGACGATCACCGGCTCGGCCGCGACATCCAGCCAGCCCATCAGGTGCAGCGTATCGTTGTTGATGCTCACGTGCGCCGTGTACTTGTCGTCGGCGAGGTGACGGATGATTTGAAACCGGTTGGCCGGATAATCCGGTTCCACCAGCGTCTTGTAGAGATGCTTGTAGGCTTCGTCTATGCCGTAGGCATACAGGTACGCGCGGTCGGCGATGGCCTGAAGTTCAGGCGAGACTTGGCGAGTTTGCACGTGGGGTCCTTCCCTGACGGCAGGTTGGTGGTTCAGCCCGACGACGGTATCGACGTCCCGGTAGCGTGTCTAGTGTTCCAGGACGTCGGGGTACTTCGCCTTGTCCCTGGGCAGGAGCGAGGCCGAGTCCCGTCACCCGCCGCTCGGTCCGTTGCGAGGAGATTGACCCTGCGTCGTGCGACCTCAGCAGCGGTGCAGGTCGCGGAGCTTCCTCTGGGCAACACCGAAGTCCCCCAGTTGATAGAGGCTCACTGATGTTGCCCTGAAGGTGAATGGTTCGAAGGGCTCGGCCTTCAGAGCGTCCACGAAGTCACGGGTACCTATCCCGACGGTCAGATGAGGGTTGTAGTTCGTGCCGGTGCGGGGACCGACGAAGTTGTTCACGTAATCCACTGTCGGCTGGCTGATTGCCCCGCCGTCGGGACGGGGCGCAAAGGCATCGCCCGTCCCCTTCTCCGCTGCAAACGGGGCGATGGCGTCGATGACCCGTTGCTGAAGTCGACGCAGGTCCTGAGTCGGTTCGATGACGATGCCCACCAACCCGAGATTCTTGTAGGCCAGGTCATAGTAGCCAGTCGCCTTGCTATCCCATCTCGTGGGCGGAGCTGTTCGCAGCCCCTCGGCCACGGCCTTCGCGACCTGGTCGAGATCCTCCGTCCGCACGAACCGCTGGAGGAGGGTGATGTGCGGCGCGTGGTTGGCATCGAGGGCGAATCCGTCCGGATAGCTCCCTCTCAGCCGAGCATTCACAGCCCGTGCCTTCTCGACCGTGGCAGCATCTGGATCTAGAAGTACGTTGATCGCGATCAGGGCCATGCGTCTTCCCTCTTCTTACGACATCTACTGGTTGACCGGCCTGTTGGGACGAGAGCTGCGTGAGCTGGGTACTATTGTAAGGTTGCATCTTCGTCGATAGCTTCCGGTTCCACGAGCTACAGGGAATAGGTCCGGGTCGGTTCTGAAGCGCCCGTGCGCCGACCTGCCCAGCGAAACAGGGACTCCAGTCCCCCCTTCGCCAGGGCGGATCGGAGGTTTGATAGGCGTAGCGATTAGCGAGAGCAGGACTACGGGTGAATCTACCTGCCTCTGGCCCATGATTGGCCCAAGGGCTCCCTCAGATGCCGGCAGGGTAGGGAAGAAAGCCGAGGCCTCCTGTGCACTTGAGTCCACTGGAGTCCAATCCTGGCCTGTCGGTGTCGTAGAGGATATTCACGTATCGTCAAATATGGGCAAGGACGTGCAAGCCTGTGCAAATACGGGAAGTGTGTCCGACGAGAAGAGCCAAGATGTGCAAACCCATGCAAGCTTGAGCAAGAATCTTGCTGGATCCTTGCTGGACGCGAGCCCTTCCGAGTCCGAGGTTCGCCCGCGGATTCAGCCGCTCCTGTCCGTCCGTCAGGTCGCGGCCCTACTCGGCGTCTGCGCTGCGACGGTCTACCGGATGTGCGAGCAGGGGGAACTCGAGCCCTTCAGGGTTCGGAACGCGATCCGGGTCGATCCAAGGGCGGTGAAGAGGTTCCTGGCCAGGGCCCGGTTGTGACACTTGGGGGACATCGCAGATGACGCGGCCCGACAGGGACCCGGAGGTCCCGCCGAAACGACGCGCCGAAGCGGATCCGGGCCACGGTCGAATCTTCAATGGTTTCAGCCCGGACGAGGTTGTGGCGAGCGACAGGGCAACTCGTCGGCCTACTTCAACGTCCTGCCGCCCGGGTGCGATGCGGCCATCTTCATCGGGTCCACCTCGGGCAACCGATACGAGGGCCCCCTGCCGGCCGACGGCGCCTACACGATCCGCCTGTACCTCATGCGGAACGCCGCTCGCCGCAGCGAGAGCGCGAGCTACTCGCTCGAGGTGGGCGTGTCCGGCGGGGCGAAGAAGGCCGAGGCGGGTCCCGTCGCGGGGCAGCCGCCGGCGAAGATCGACGCCCGGAGGCAGGACGACAACAGGGTCGTGGGCATCGACGGGAACGAGACCTATCTCCTGCCTGACGCCCTGATCCACGGAGGGTGATGCCGTGGAGCCCACCGGGCGCGGTCAGGCGTCGGCGGACCGCACCCGCTCGATGGTGCGTCGAACCTCCTTCTCGTGCTCGCCCCAGTCGTACACCACCACCGTTCCAGCAACGATGTCGTGCAGGGCCCTGCGGCGCGCCGTCACGGGGATGAGGAAGGACCCCAGCCCGACCGTGACGTAGAAGGTAGCGACACGCTTCATGGCTTGCCGGAGGCGCACCCGCCGACCGTCCTCGCGAAGCAGGCGGAGGCCCATGACCCACATCCCGGGCGTCTGCCCGGCGACGACGTAGAAGATGACGCGGTACAGCGGCGGGATGGTCGCTGCGGCCATCGGGACGACGTAGGGGAAGTATCGGCACAGACGCGCCCGCAAGTTCCACCACTGGGTGTCCGGAGAGCAGTGCTCGGGGTCGATGGCGAAGAACTGCTGGACGAGCCAGGTTGCTCCGGTGATGAGTACCGCGAGCAGGGCAATGTCCAGGGCGCGTCCGATTCCCCGGCTCGCCAGTCCTGCGTAGCGCCGGTTCATGTTCGCCCCAGCACGCGGCCGATCCATGCGTCCACCGCATCGTCGGCGAGGAACGCCCTCGCGCGGAGGGACGCCTGGATGCCATGCAGCATCCCGCGACTCTGGTCCTGGATGAGCTGACGGACGGGCTCCGGATGCTCGGTGAGGTGCTGCAGGTAGATGTCGACCTGCTCGCGCACCAGCTCGCGGACCGCCTCGCTGCTCCGCAACTCCTGGAGAACCCGCTCGAGCTGCCGGTCCACGATTTCGTCGACGGTTCCGTTCACCTCGGGCTGCCGGAGCAGGTGGATCACCAGCTGCTCGACGTCTCGACTCTCCGTGAGCGCGACGAGGACCTGCTCCATGAGCGCCTCGGAGAATCGGGACTCCACGAGGCGCGTCACGAGTGCATCGGCGAGCCTCGCTTCGAGGCCAGCGGGCCGTCGAACGGGGCCATCGTCGTCGTGTCCACCTGTCCCGGAGGAGCGCACGGCACCAAACGATAGCATGGGCTCGATTCCCGGCCTTCGGGGACGGGTCGCGCCGGCAGCGGAAGACGACTGGACCTGAGTGGTCCGGGCTCTCCTGGGTGCGAACGGAGCGGGAGGAGGTCCTGGGTGATTGTCGGGCCTCGTCTCGTCGAGCTCCTGGGCGAACGGACCGGACTCCGCTGCGCCACCACTTCCTCCCCCACTTCGGCGGTTGGGCCATCCGCGACCTGGGCACCGACAAGGGTGAACTCGCGATCCTCGACTGGCTCATTGGACTTCGTCATCAGAAGGGGAAGCGAGATGGGGACCCCTCGCTCCGCGGACGACCTGGAACGTCTGGTCCATCGCGGAGGTCTGCAGGGTTGCGCGGGTGATGCGGCCTCACCTGGAGGCGCTGTCGTGACGGGGCATCCTTCGAGCCGCGGCTCCGTCCACCGGATCTCGGCCTCCGAGCACGAGGCAAAGTTCATCCTCTCACGCCACCTCGTACCAGGCGCCCCGGCCGGCCCCCCGCAGGCGAAGGCGGCCGGCTTCGGTCAACTGGCGGAGATGCAACTTCACCGTGTTGCGATTGGCCTCGGTCAGCTTCACGGCCGAGGCGACGGTCAGCCGGCCGTGCTCCTTCGCGAGACGTAGCAGCGCCTCGTCGAGCGCGGAGAGGGCAGCCATGAGCCGCTCCCGTTCCACCTTGCGCTCGAGCACCTTGACCTGCTCGCCAAGGCAGCGAAGAAAGAACACGAGCCACTCGCCGAGCCGCTTCTCGCCGCGGTCGAGCGTGGACTGGGCTCGGCGCAGCGTCCGGTAGTAGTCGTCCTTGTTCTCCTCGATGACCCGCTCCAGCGAGCTGAAGGGTGCGTATTCGTATCCCGCCCGCAGGAGGAGCAGGGTCGTGACCACGCGCGAAAGGCGGCCGTTGCCGTCCTGGAACGGGTGGATGGCGAGGAACCGGACAGTGAAAGCCCCGATGACGAGCAGCGGGTGGTGCTCTCCCGCCTGGAGCGCCGCGTGCGTCCAGGTGACGAGCTCCTGCATCTTGCGCGGCGTGTCGAAGGGGGAAGCCGTCTCGAACACGACGCCCAGGCTCTTCCCATCCGGCCCGAAGGCTTCGACGTGGTTGGGAAGCTTCTTGTAGTGGCCGCGGCGACGCTGGTCCTTGGTCGAGTGCTTGAGAAGGAGGCCGTGCAGTTGCTTCAGGTGGTTCTCGGTGAGGGTCAGCTCTCGCCAGGACTCGTAGACGAGCTCCATCGCCTCGGCATAGCCTGCCACCTCCTGCTCGTCGCGGGACCGGAAGGAGCGAATGTCGAGTCGGGAGAGGAGGCGGTCGACCTCCGCGTCCGTGAGCTTGCCCCCTCGATGCGCGTCGAGGACCCGACCGACTCGATGGTCGCGACGCGACGAAGGGCAGAGAGGCGGTCCGGTGCCAGGCGCCCGATCGCCTGCCAGCGCCCCTTGAATTCATCGAGCGAGGCGATGAGGCGAAGGATGACCGGGCTGATGGCAAGGTTCGATAGCGGGTCCATGGGTATCCAATATGATATCCATTAATACCCGATATGACAAACGGCCAGGATTGGGTAGGGAAACGGCCAGGGTTCCTGGGGATACGCCGGCTGGCCCGCTGGAGGGGCCTGGGGCCGCTCACGGGCGAGAGGGTTTGCTGGATCCTTGCTGGACGGAAATCACCATGAGTAAACCGAAGGAAGCGGCCACGCCTCCCGGTCCAGGAATCTCAACGGCTTGCGTGGTGGCGAATCCCGACGTGCGAACCCATGGCATTCGGATTCCGGCCCGAGACGCTGATTTCACATAAAGCAAAAGCCCCGCGAGCTAACCGCCCGCGGGGCCTTCACTTTCTGGCGCGCCCTACTGGATTTGAACCAGTGGCCTTCGGATTCGTAGAGGATATTCACGTATCGTCAAATACGTGCAAGGACGTGCAAGCCTGTGCAAATACGGGAAGTGTGTCCGACGAGAAAAGCCAAAATGTGCAAGCCCATGCAAGCTTGAGCAAGGATTTTGCTGGATCCTTGCTGGACGGATTGCCGACGGAAAGTGAAGTCCTCCGTTCGGGCCGGCCGCTGCTCTCGGTGCGCCAGGTGGCTAAACTCCTGGGGGTCTGTTCGGCGACGGTCTACAGCGCTCTGCGGCCGAGGGGAACTGCCCCACTTCCGCGTGTTGAACGCCATCCGGATCGACCCCAGGACCGTGAAGAGGTTCCTCGCCCGATCTCGGCGGAGGGGCTTGCCCGTGCGCCCGAAGGTCCTATACTAGTAATAAATGTATCAACTTACCCAGGCCCTGTTTCCCACGCGCGCCCGGAGGGCGGTGCTCGAGGCCTTCTTCGGCCCAGGCGCCCGGTCGGCAACCGTGAGCGAGCTGGCGCGCCGCGCCGACCTCACGCCCCGGGCCGTCTCGGTCGAGGTGAAGCGGCTGCTCGCGGCCGGGGTCGTGGAGGTCGAGGCAGAGGGGGCGGCGGATCGCGTCCGCTCGAATCCAAGGCACCCAGCCGCCCGGGCGCTCAGGGAACTCCTCCGGAAGGCATCCGGCGTCCCGGGGCGGTCGCTGACCGATCCGCGCCCCACGCTCCGCGCCTACGGCGCCCCGCTGGCCGGCGTCGTGCCCCGGGTAGAGATGAGCCGGGAGGCGGCGCTCGTGGAGGCGCTCGCCGAATCCCGACGCGACGCGACGCTGCTCCGGGTCCTGCCCGTCGTGCTGCTCAAGAACGAGGCCGACTTCGACTGGAACGCACTCCTGGAGTTGGCGAGGAAAAGGAAGCTCAAGGATGAGCTGGGAATGATGCTGGAACTCACCGCCGAGGCCTCCGGGAGGCGGAGCCTCGGGAAGAGGTCGGCAGGTCTGGCCGACGGGCGTCGTCGGGTGCCGCGCTACCTTCCGGAGCCGGGCAGCGACTACGAGCGAGCGCTCGCAGATCAGCGGACCCCGGCCGTGGCGCGCCGCTGGGGCCTCCGGATGAACATGACGGAGGAGTCGGTTCGCGAATTCGTGAGGAAGCACCTTGCGTAAGATCCCTTCCGGCTGACTTCGAGAAGTTCCTGCGCCTCGTGGACGAGGAACTCGCGGAACCGTTCACCATCATCGTCGTCGGGGGAGCGGCGATCGGGATGGCATACGCTCCGGACCACTCGACCAGCGACATCGACCTGATGCCCCTGCGGAGCAAACCGTTCTGGGACGCCGTGGAACGTGCAGAGCAGCGACTTGCGTCGAGGGTGCCGATCCAGGCGGTCGGGATCGTCCAGCCACCCTACGAGTACGAGGACCGGCTGCGGCCACTGCCGATCCGAGGGCTGAAGCGGCTACGGATCCTGGTACCCGAGGCCACGACCTCGCGCTCATGAAGGTGGCGCGTGGGGAGGCGCACGACCTGGAGGCGATCGAGGAGATCCACCGCATCTCGCCGCTCTCGCTCGCGACGCTCGTATCCCGATACGAGGAGTCGAGGCCCCAGTTCATCGGCCACCCGGCGAATCTCAAGCTGAGCTTCCTCGCGCTGGTGGCCAGGCTGTTCGGCGAGGAAGAGGCGAAGAGGGTGGACCGGGAGATACGCTGAGGGTGAGCCAGCCTTGACTCTTGACTGCGGCACTTTGGTCGGTCGAGCCATTGAGCGTCCTCATCCCGGCGAAGGGACGTTGCGGGAGTGAAACTCCGGCAAATAGCAAAAGACCTCTACCAGCACGTAACCAGTCGGTCGCCAATACTACGACGGCCCTGAAACCATTGACGATTCTTCCCGGCTCCGGGATTTCCCCGGCTGAGTGCGCCGCCTCTTGGGAGCCCTCCTCCCGAAGCATTCTCGACCATGCGCTCTCGACGCGATCTGGTGATCGAGACCTGGCCCTCCGCCCCCAACTCGTCACCATGCTAGCCTCGACCTGCTTCCACAGGAGGTGCGCGTGGGCGAAGGCGCCGGGGGCGGCAGCGGTCCAGCGACGGGCGTGAAGCCCGGCGCGCTGAGCGCGCTCCTCCAGGAGGTCGCGGCAGCGCCGGAGCGGCGCGGCGCCGACCCGCCTCCGCTGCTTCCCGGGACGGTCATCGGGCGGTTCGAGATCACTCGTGAGCTGGGGCGAGGCGGATTCGGCATCGTATACGAGGCCCAGGATCGGGACCTCGGGCGGCAGGTGGCCTTGAAGATCGTTCACCCTGGCCGCTCCGCGGTGGGGGAGGGCAACGTCCCTCGCGAGGCCGAAGCGATCTCCCGGCTCGCCCACCCCAACCTGATCACCCTCTACGACGTCGGTCGCAGTGAAAGCGGCCCGTACTTGGTCTTCGAGTTGCTGCGCGGGAAGACCCTCCAGGAGCGGATCGACGAAGGACCGCTCCCGGTCCAGGAGGCGGTGCACATCGCCGTGGAGGTGGCTCGCGGGCTGGCCCACGCCCATGCCGAGGGCGTCGTACACCGGGACCTGAAGCCCTCCAACGTGTTCGTCACGAACAAGGGGCAGGTGAAGATCCTCGACTTCGGGATGGCGCACGCCTTCGGACGCAGGCGCCTCAGCGGCGGCACGCCGGCCTACATGGCGCCGGAGCAGTGGGAGGGCGCGCCCGAGGACGAGCGGACGGACGTCTTTGCGCTGGGCGTGATGCTCTACCGGATGCTGACCGGGGAGTACCCGTTCCCGGAGGGGGAGGGGACCTGGGCGGCGGAGTCCTCGACAGTTCGAAAGCTCGACGTGCCGAGAGCGCCGGACCTTGCCGATCTGGTCGAGAAGTTGCTCGACCGGACGCCGGTCCGGCGACCTCGCGACGGCGCAGCGGTGCTCGCGGCGCTCACGCCCATCGAGGAGAAGCTCCGGGCGAAGCCGGCGGACGGCTCGCCGCCGGTCCACGCGAAGAGGCGAAAGGCGACGTTCGGCGACCTCCTCGCGGAGCTCAAGCGGCGCCACGTGTTCCGCGTGATGGTGGGCTACGGGATCTTCGCTTTCGCGGTCCTCCAGGTCACCGAGCCAATCATGCATGGCGCGCGCCTGCCGGATTGGGTGCTAACCGTCGTGCTGACGGTGATCGCCCTTGGCTTCCCGGTCGCCGTCGTCCTGGCCTGGCTCTACGACCTGACGGCGCACGGGGTGAAACGGACGCCTTCGGCCACGGGCCCGGGTGCGCCGCTGTCCTGGCGGTCCCGGTTCCTCCTGCCCATCGCGGTGTCGGCCGCCGTGCTCGCCATGGCCGGCGCCGGGACCGGCGCCTGGTACCTCTGGAAGCATGGCAGAGAGGGGGGAGGCGACAGGATCTCGGCGACCGCCGCCGACCCCGACGGGCGCGTTTCTGTCGCCGTTGCCGACTTCGCGAATCAGACCGGCGACTCGGATCTCGATGGCCTCTCCGGACTCCTCACCGCCGCGCTGGAGCATTCGAAGAAGCTGCGGGTGCTGACACGAAGCCGCATGTGGGACCAGCTTCGTTCGATGGGCAAGGAGCGGGCAGAGCGCATCGATGAGCCGCTAGCCCGGGAGATCGGAAAGCGTGCTGGGGTCCGCGCGCTGCTTCTCGCATCCATCCGCCGCCTGGACGACGTGTACACCGTCGAGATGCGGGCCTTCGATCCGAAACGAGACGAGTATCTATTCACGGTGAGGGAGCAAACGTCCGAGAAGAAGGGAGTCCTGAGCCTCATCGATCGGCTCTCCGAGCGGACCCGCCTGGAGTTGCAAGAGCCATCCGCGGAAATCCGATCCTCTGCTCCTCGGACGGCGGACGTGATGACGGCGAACCTCGAGGCCAACCGTCACTACTTCCTTGGCCTCGACTGCATGGAGCGGCCGAGCATCCACCCCGAACACCCCGAGTCTTGCCTCGCGGAATTCCAGCAGGCGGTCGCCCTCGACCCCGGCTTCGCCCTGGCTCACTACGAGATCTCTCGTGTCGGGCTATACGAGTACACGCCCAGCGACGCGGACCGCGCCGCGGCCGCCCTGGCGGTGCGGCTCGCCGAGCGCCTGCCTCGCAAGGAGCGGATGCTGGTTCGTGCCTGGGAGGCCCACCTGCCGAGGACAGGACGAGGATTCGCGGGCCCGGTACCGGGAAGTGGTCGCTGCCTTCCCGGAGGATAAGCGGGCGCTCTATCTCGCGGGCGACCTGGCCTTCCACCGCGACGACTTGGTCGAGGCAGCAGGCTACTTCGCCCGGGTCCTGGACCTCGACCCGACTTTCGAGTTTGCGCTCGACCACCTTTCTTACTCGCTCGCCGTCCTCGGGCGGCGCGAGGACCTCGCCGCCCGGGTGAAGGCGTGGTCCTCGATGGCGCAGACCCCGGCGCTGAAACGCGCCCTCATCCAGGCCTGGATCGGTCTGGGGGACGGCGCCGCCGCGGTGGCTGCCGCACGTCGGGAGATGGATGGAGCGGAGGAGGGCTACGCCCTCCCCGACCTCGCCCGCGCCCTGGCCTCCACCGGTGACTACCAGGCTCTCGAGGCGTCGCTTCCAGTTGACGCGGAGCAGATGCCGGTCGGGACGGCGTTCTGGCTGGCACACGCGCGGTCGGCGCAGGGGCGCCGGGCCGCGGGGCTTGCCGTTCTCGACCAGCTGAGCCGCCGTCCTGGCGAACGCGACTTCATCGCCAGCGTGCACTTTGTCCGTGCGCTCCACTTCGCGGGAGACGATGACGCGCCTCGCGTATGGGCCGAGGCAAAGGCGCTTCAGGCAGACGACCCGCGGATGGCCGGATCCCTCGCCGTTCAGCTTGCGCGGCTCGGCGACATGGTCCACGCGCGCCAGCTGGCAGCCTTCCTCGGGCCTGGAACGTCGAACCACGAGCTCTACCTCGCCATGGTGGAGGCGCAGGAGGGGCACGGTGCCCAGGCCCGGGCCCGCCTCCGAGCAGTGGAGGCGCGCAATCCCCAGCCGCGGGGCGGCATCTCTCCAGCATTCCTTCGCGGGGAACTGGCGGCGGCGGAGGGGCTCGACGCCGAGGCCGTGGAGGCCCTTCGTTCGTTCCAGGGGCTGTACCCGGTGGGCTACTGGCGGAGCTGGGCCTGGCCGCGAAGCCTGCTGCTCGTCGCCCGGTCCCTCGAGCGCATGGGGAGGCGCGAAGAGGCGCGAGCCGAGACTCGACCGGTTCCTCCGCCTTTGGCGGTCCGCCGACGCCGGCTTGCCATCGCTGGCGGAGGCCAGGGCGCTTCGTGCGCAGTTCGAGGCAGGGAGACGGGAGGCCCCAACAGCGGAAGTCAGGTAGCATCGCAAGTCACTCGCAGCCGACGGGGGATCAAATGAAGACATGTGCCGGGTATGACAGCAGCGCGCCGCCAGACGTTCTCAAGGCAATCAAGGTCCATCTCAAGAAGCCTGGCACGCGCCGAACGCATCTGGACGAGAAGGACTGCTGCATGCTGCGGGACCTCGGTGGCTTGGCGGCCTGCACTGACCTCGAGTGCAAGTATGACGGCAATCCCAAGGTGGATTACCCGGACAGGCCGAAAGACCGCCTCTAGCCGGTCGGGTCGACCCGTCGCTCTTCCATCGTGATCCTCGTCGTCTCCCATCCCGGTGACGAGCACGCGCGGGCGGTCCTCGCCGCGCTTGGGCGCCGCCGGGTGCGGGCGCGGCTGCTCGACCTGGCCCACTTTCCGCGCCGCCTCGGTATCACCCTTCCGTACGGGGTCGGCGCCGGTGGCCCGACGCTCACACCGCGGAGCGGCCCGCCACTCCGGCTCGACGCGGTGGAGGCGGTGTGGTGGCGCCGACCCCGCCCCTTCGAGCTCAGCGAGGCGATCCGGGACCTGGACCGGTTCGCCTTCGCCTGGCGCGAGAGTCGCGAGGCCTTCGCCGGGTTGTGGCTGTCGCTGCGCTGCCGCTGGGTGAACCACCCGGCACGCGATCGGGATGCGAGCCACAAGGCGTGGCAGTTGGTCCTGGCCAGGCGGCTCGGGTTGAGCGTGCCGCGCACCTGCATCACCAGCGACCCGGCAGCGGCGCGGGCCTTTCTCGCGGGCCTGGGCCGAGGTGGCGCGGTGATGAAGACGCTCCAGGCCTCGCCGGGCGAGTGGCAGCCAACCCGGATGGTGGACGCGCGGGTCCGCCGCCGCCTGGGGCTGGTGCGTCGCGCCCCAGTGATCTTCCAAGAGTACATCCCCGGCGTGGACGTGCGGGTCACCGTCGTTGGACGGCGGCTCTTCTGCGCCTCCATCGACTCCCGCCACACAAGGTCCCCGGAGGACTTCCGCCTGGCGCTCGACGAGTCCCGGGTCGAGCCCATCCGCTTGCCGACCCCCCTGCGCCGTCGCCTCCTCGCCCTGGTCCGCGGCCTCGACCTCCGCTATGCCGCCGTAGACCTTCGGCTCTCGGAGAACAATGAGTGGATCTTCCTGGAGGTGAACCCGGCGGGCCAGTGGCTCTTCGTGGAGGAGCGGACCGGGCTTCCCATCACCGATGCGGTGGCACAGTTGCTGGCCACCGGTCGCTGACCAGATGTAGGTCGCCAAGATACGATCCGTGAACAGGACGGGGCGTGAAGCGGGCTGTGCCTCGCCAAAGCTCCACCCGTTCCGGAACGATTGACGATTCTTCCCAGGGCCCGGGTTCTCCCCGGCTCGATGCTCCGCCTCCTCGCAGCCCTTCGGCCGACGCTCTTCTCGGCCATGCGCGCTCGACGCCATCTTCTCGGCGGGGCTGACGGCGACGATCCGGTCGATGCTCATGGAGCCGACGCGCACCAGCTATCAGAGCCCCTGGCAAAACGGAGTCGCGGAGAGATTTGTCGGGACCGTCCGCCGGGAACTTCTCGACCACGTCATCGTCCTGAACGAGCGCCACCTGCGGCAACTGATCAAGTCTTTCGTCACCTACTACAACGAAGACAGGACGCACATCGCGGTAGGCAAGGACTCACCGTGCGGGCGTCCGGTCGAGCAGAGGTCCGGCCTGACGTCCAACGTCGTCAGCCTCCCTCGGGTCGGCGGCCTGCATCACCGCTACGCCTGGCGCCAGGCGGCGTAGACGGTCTCGGGCCCGGGGTTCCTCTGGACTGCGCCGCCGGCAGCGTCGGCGGAAGGGGATCGTGTGCCCGCGGGCCGAAGGCGCCGTCCATTCGCGCGCTCGAAGTCGCGAGGGGGAGGGCCGTTTCGCGTTCGAGGCAACGTCCCTCACAGCGCTCTGCACGCCATCACACCCCCGGATCGCGAAATGGCGAGTGACAGGGGGCCTGGGGCCGCTCACGGGCGAGACGGTTTGCTGGATCCTTGCGTGCGCCAGGGAAGCCTGGAGGAGGAGGAAGTTGATGGTGAACTGAAACCTTCTATCGAACCCAGCGGGACAATCCCGCCCGGCAAAGGTTGGCGACCAGCCGGAACCGAGTGTTGCGTGGTGCGGGGGCGACCCCGGCTGCGAAGCGTACACAGGGAGTGCGTAGGCCGGCACCGGAGCGCCGAGAGGTACCGCCAGGCGCGAGCCTCGCCGATTCAGACGCGGCATGCGCGCATGGGGGTTCGCCAGGAACCTGGGAGGTCCTGACGTCTGCAGCACCGAATCGGACCGGGCACCCCGTCAGCGTGTCCAGGCCCGTGGGGTCGTGGCGCTCCACGCCCACGGGAGCGAACGAGCGAGCGCGGCTGGTACCGCCGAGCGGAGGGCGACGAAGCGAGGCGGGAGGGCGCGCGAGCGGCTCGCCTACCTCCTGGCCGACGCCGCGGTGCGCCACGGCATTGCCGATGCGGCGCTCTCGTCCCGGCTCGCCGAGCACGGCGTCGCCGTCGTCTGCCCGTCGCGCGACGACGCCGCGATCGCCTCGCATCCGGGAGAGCCGCCGACCGACACGGCGGCACCCGACGACCCAGCGTACGTGATCTACACGTCGGGGTCGACCGGCCGGCCCAAGGGCGTGGTCGTTCCGCACCGGGCCGTACTGCGGCTGGTCTGCGGCACCGACTGCGGTCCGGCTCGATCCCACCGACGTCGTCGCGCCGACTCGCGAACCCGGCGTTCGACGCGTCGACCCAGGTTCTTGATGGTGTTGAGGCTCTTGCTGATGCCGATCTTCTTGCCCTTCAGGTCCTGCACCCGGAAGAGCTTGTCGCTGGCGCGGACGGCCATGCAGCCGCCCTCGTAGACCCAGGTCGCGCCAAGCAGCACCGTGCGCCGGAGGTCGGCGTTGACGTGGATCGGCGGGTAGAGGCCGCCGAAGCGGATCAGGTTGTCGAGGTTGTGGATGTAGTGCGGGTACCAGTTGTTCTCGGGTGCGTGGCGGAAGTAGGCGTACTCGACGCCGATCTTCTTGTACTCCTCGCGGCACCACCCCAGCTCCTGGTCCACGTTGTTGGCCGACACCATGGGGCAGTTGGTGAACCAGACCTCGTTCCAGTCGAGGGGCACCGTGGTGGAAACCCTCTTGACCTCGACCATGTTCGACGCTCCTCGTGCTGGATGAGTCATCCCGTCAGCCGAGGCTTTCTTGCCCGTGTCTGTCCGGGAATCCGAGCCTCGCGTGACGTCCTGCTCGGAGCCTGGTCGCCTCGCCGCTGCTGGGCATCGCCTGAATCGCGCCATTCGGCTGCTTGCGATGGCGCGCGGATCGAGTCCGTCCGGGGGTACTCGCCTAGAAGTCGGCGCTGCCCGGCGTGCGTGGGAACGGGATGACGTCGCGGATGTTCGCCATCCCGGTGGCGTAGGCCACCGAGCGATCGAACCCCAGCCCGAACCCGGCGTGCGGCACGCTGCCATACCGGCGCAGGTCGCGGTACCACCAGTAGGCCGCGGGATCGAAGCCGAGCTCGCTCATGCGCGCATCCAGCACGTCGAGGCGCTCCTCGCGCTGGCTGCCGCCGACGATCTCGCCGATGCCCGGCGCCAGCACGTCCATCGCCGCGACGGTGCGCTCGTCGTCGTTGAGGCGCATGTAGAACGCCTTGATCTCCTTCGGGTAGTTCACCACCACGACGGGGCGCCTGGCGTACTCCTCGCAGAGATAGCGCTCGTGCTCGGCCTGCAGGGCGAGCCCCCACGCCACCGGGAACTCGAAGGAGCGGCCGGACCGCGCCAGGACCTCCACGGCCTCGGTGTACTCCATCCGCGCGAAGCTGGAGGCGACGAGGTCCTCGAGCCGCGAGATCGCCGCCTTGTCGATCCGCTCGGCGAAGAAGGCCATGTCGTCGGGGCGCTCGTCGAGCAGCGCCCGGAAGACGTACTTGAGGAGATCCTCGGCGAGGTCGGCGTTGTCCGCGAGGTCGGCGAAGGCGATCTCGGGCTCCACCATCCAGAACTCGGAGAGGTGGCGGCTGGTGTTGGAGTTCTCCGCGCGGAAGGTGGGCCCGAAGGTGTAGACACGCGTGAGCGCCAGGCAGTAGCTCTCGATGTTGAGCTGGCCGGAGACGGTCAGGAAGGCCGGCCGACCGAAGAAGTCCTGGGAGAAGTCGATCTCGCCCTGAGGAGTGCGCGGAAGGTTCGCCAGGTCGAGCGTCGACACGCGGAAGAGCTCGCCGGCGCCCTCCGCGTCGCTGGCGGTCACGATCGGCGTGTGCACCCAGAAGAAGCCGCGCTCGTCGAAGAAGCGGTGGATGGCCATCGCGAGGGTGTGCCGGGCCCGGGCGACCGCCCCGAGGGTGTTGGTCCGCACCCGCAGGTGCCCCACCTCCCGCAGGTACTCGAAGGTGTGCCGCTTGGGCGTGATCGGGTAGCTCTCAGGATCGTCCACCCAGCCGACCACGTTGATGGACTCGGCGAGCAGCTCGATCGCCTGCCCCTGGCCCTGCGAGGGAGCGAGCGTGCCGGTGATCGTGACGGCGCAGCCGGCGGTCAGGCGCAGCACCTCGTCCTCGTAGTTGCCGAGAGACGCGGGGGCCACCACCTGGAGGGCGTCGAAGCAGGACCCATCGTGAAGATGCAGGAAGGAGAGCCCGGCCTTCGAATCGCGGCGGGTGCGGATCCACCCCTGGACCGTCACGCGCGCACCGGCCGGCATCCGGCCCGCGAGGAGATCGGCGATTCGGGTTGCCTGCGGCATGGAGACCTCCGTCCGGTCCAGAGGGTAGCGCGATCGGTGGTGGGGCGCGATCGGGAATAGGAGTCCGGATCGCCGCCCGCCACGCCAGCGTGGCGTTGCGCCGGCCGCTGGTCGCGGCCCGAGGAGGTGTCGAGTGCCTTCCGTCACCGCCCGGGACAATCGCCGCGGGACGGCTCCAGCCGGTACCGTACGCACCGGGGGAATGGGCGTGGCCGCCGCTCGTTCGGTGGGCGCAGGCAGCACGGAGCGAGCAGATGGACGGCACGGCGTCGATCGTCATCACCCTGGCGCTCGTCTTCTACACGATCGGGGTGTGGAGCGAGCGGCTTGCCGGACGGCTGAAGCCGTGGCACCTGGTGTTCTTCTGGCTCGGCCTCGTCTGCGACACCGTCGGGACCGGCATGATGCTCGACTTCGCGGGCGGCCTCACCTTCGACGTCCACGGCCTGACCGGCCTGCTGGCGATCCTCCTCATGCTCGTCCACGCCATCTGGGCGACGGTCGTCCTGGCGCGGCGCGACGAGCGCTGGATCCGCAACTTCCACAAGTTCAGCATCGTCGTCTGGGCGATCTGGCTCGTCCCGTACTTCAGCCCGATGGTCATGGCGATCGGGAGCTAGCCGGACGGGCCGGCAGCCCCTCGGGCGCCCGCCGAATGCTCCAGATGGGATGATGGCGGCCCCCATGACCGCGCTAGGATGACGACGCGTCCGGCCGGAGCAGCGCCGGACCCCGAGGGAGCGCGACATGGCGACGATCATCCCGCGCTGGGAGTGGCGGACGTTCGGGACGCGGTTCGGGGCGGCCGAGGCGCACTTCGCGGCGCTGACGCCGGGAGCCGTCCAGGAGAGCGACGAGCTCTACCTCCTGTCCGGCGAGGGCGACAACGTCAAGGTCCGCGACGACCTCATGGACATCAAGGTCTTCCGCGAGGCGAACGCCGACGGCCTCGAGCGCTGGGAGCCGGTCATGAAGGCGGGCTTCCCGCTGCCGGCCGCCGACGTCGTCCGCGTCCTCGAAGCGCTGCGGCTCGCGGTGCCGCCGCTCGCCCGGGAGGGCTACACGCTCGACCAGTTCGTGGACGAGCTCGCCCGGCCGGCCGGCGTTCGCCCCGTCGCCGTCCACAAGCGGCGCGTCCGCTACACCGTCGGTGGCTGCACGGCCGAGGTGAGCGACGTCCTCGCCGACGGCAAGCCGATCCGGACGATCGCGATCGAGTCGGAGGACGGGGCCGCCGTGGCCGCTGCCGTTCGTGCCGTCGGCCTCGGCGACTACCTCAACACGAGCTACCCGAAGGGCCTCACGGCGGTCCTCGCCGATGCGCCCGAGCGGTATGCCGTCATCGACGTCGGCACCAACTCGGTGAAGTTCCACGTCGGCGAGCGAGACGCGGCCGGCGGGTGGCGCGCCGTCGTCGACCGGGCCGAGATCACGCGCCTCGGGGAGGGGCTCGAGGCGAGCGGCGAGATCGCGCCGGCGGCGCTCGGGCGGACGGCCGACGCGATCGCCGGCATGGCCGAGGAGGCGAAGCGCGAGCGAGCCCTCGCCATCGCTGCCGTCGGGACCGCCGGCCTGCGGATCGCCCGGAACGGCGACGAGGTGGTCGCCGCGATCCGGGCGCGCACCGGCGTCGCCGTCGAAGTCATCCCGGGCGAGGAGGAGAGCCGCCTCGCCTTCCTCGCCGCGGCGGCCGGCCTCGGGCTCGGCGACGTGCCGCTCGTCGTGTTCGACACCGGCGGCGGCAGCACCCAGTTCACGTTCGGCCACGGCGGGCAGGTCGACGAGCGGTTCAGCCTCGAGGTCGGCGCCGTGCGCTACACGGAGCGCTTCGGCCTCGCGGGAGTCGTGTCGTCGGAGGTCCTCGGGGAGGCCATGGCGGCGATCTCCGCCGACCTGTCGCGGATCGACGGCCGGCCCGCGCCGGACGCGCTGGTGGGCATGGGCGGCGCCATCACGAACATCACGGCGGTCAAGCACGGTCTCGCGACCTACGACCCGGACGTCGTCCAGGGAACGGTCCTCGACCGGGCCGAGATCGACCGCCAGATCGAGCTGTACCGGTCGCGCGACGTCGGACGGCCGGCGGGCGATCGTCGGTCTCCAGCCGAAGCGCGCCGACGTGATCCTGGCGGGGGCCTGCGTCGTCCGCACGGTGATGGACAAGCTCGGCCAGGACACCCTGACGGTGAGCGATCGGGGCCTGCGCCACGGGGTCCTTGTCGAGCGTTTCGGCGCATAGCATCAGCAGGGCATCGCGGCGCGACGCCGCGGAGAGGAGCGAGGGCATGGAAACGAACGCCACCATCGAGGCACCGCGCATCCCCGACAGCGAGATGGGGCGCCTGCTCGAGCTGATCCGGGGCGCCGACAGCGTCGAGCTCAAGCTCACCGTCCCCGCCTCGGAGCAGCGCGCGTCCATCGCCCGGCTGCCGATGGACCCCGTCGAGGCCCAGCCGCGCCAGGTCTTCTTCTTCGACACGCCGGACCTCGCCCTCAACCAGGCCGGGGTCGTCGTCCGCGCCCGGCGCAGGCAGGGCGGTCGCGGCGACACCGTGGTCAAGCTGCGCCCGGTGGTGCCCTCCGAGCTCCCGTCTGCCATTCGGCGTTCGCCCGCCTTCAACGTCGAGGTCGACGCCCTGCCCGGGGGCTTCGTCTGCTCCGGGTCGATGAAGGGCCGGGTGACCGGCCAGGAGGTGCGGGACGCCGTCGCCGGGACGATCCCGCTGCGGAGGATCTTCTCGAAGGAGCAGCGCGCCTTCTACAAGGATCATGCCCCCGCCGGGATCGAGTTCGAGTCGCTGGTGACGCTCGGGCCCACCTTCATCCTGAAGGCGGTCTTCGAGCCGAAGACCCTCGGCCGGCCCCTCGTCGCGGAGATGTGGCTCTACCCGGACGGATCGCGGCTCCTCGAGCTGTCGACCAAGTGCCTTCCGGAGGAGACCTTCCAGGTCGCGGCGGAGGCGCGCGCCTATCTGGGCAGTCGTGGCGTTCCCATCAGCGGTCACCAGCAGACGAAGACGAAGACGGCCCTCGAGTTCTTCGCTGCCGAGCTCCGGTGGAAGGAGGAGCCGCCGGCTCCGGCGGCGAGGACGCGGGGTGCCCGCGGCCGCTTCGTCAAGGCCGGCGACGCGCCCGGTGCTCGAGCGCCTCGTCCGTAGGTAAGCCGCGCGTTGCGCTGCCCACCCGCAGGTGGGGCCTGAGCGCACGTACCCCGCCCTGCTCATGCGCGGCAGCTTCGTTGCGGGCGGGGCGTTCATGGCGGTGGAACACGGGAACGTCCAGACCGGGGCCCTCACCTACACGGGTGCGGCCGCATCGCCCCTCACGCGGCAGGAGGCGACGATCTCGCGACCGCGTCGCCCCAGCGCGAGGGCTCGCGGATCGCCGGCGCGTATCCCGCCCTCGAGGGCATCGAGCGCGTCGAAGTAGACGTCCCAGCCGCGCCGTTCCCGGCGGACGAGGTCACGCAGTCGTGACCCGTCCCTTGTGCGATCCAGGGCGTCGCCGATCCGGCGGGCGCCGACGATGGCGAACGCGTGGGCGCTGGCGGCCTCGCCTTCGACGAAGAAACGGACCAGCCGCAGGGCGAAGCGGAGCATCGTCACGGTGACCGGCAGGCGCGACACGAAGCAGCCGGTGAACGGATCGAGCAGCTGCCCGATCCCGGCGAGGTCGAGCGAGCCGTCGGTCCCGTCTCCGGCGATCGCGTCCGCGTAGGCCGAGAACTCGAGGATCCGCACGTAGTCTCCGACGAGCTTGCCGACGTGTGCCGCGGCGATCGCCTCGCCGGCGAAGGCCTCCTTGTCGTGGCGCATGACGAGGCCCGCCGCGTGGACGTACGCCAGGCGGCGGCCCCGGCCGGCCCAGCACCGAGAGGATGTACGCCTGGTCCTCCGCCCGGCCGATGAAGGAAGGGGTGAAGGGACGATGGCGGCGCAGCGCGTCGACCAGCACGCCGTTCGTGCCGCCGGTGACGTGGATGCGCTCGAGGCAGGTCGCGATGCCGTCGCGCTCGGCCGAACCGTGGCGCTCCATCATCTCCGCCGCGGACGACAGCGCCTGGGGCAGCCGGCTGAAGAAGACGAGCTCATCGGCGGCGGGCGGGCGGTCCGGGTAGGGGACGTCGGATGTGAACAGGCCGCGCTCGATGTCGCGCTCGTTGACGAGCGCGCCGGCGATCATCCCGAGCTCCACCGGACGGCCGGCAGAGTCCATGCCGAGGGCGCCCCACGCCGGGCTCGCCGAGGTGCTCGAACGCCGAGCGCCCGGTCTCCGCGACCAGCTCCGCCTGGGGGAAGACCTGGTCGAGGTCGATCTTGAACGTGCCGCGGACCCGGGGATCGACGACGACCTGCCAGAAGGCGGCGATCGCCTTCAGGAAGCTGTAGTGGCGGCCGTACGCGCCGTCGACGCCGAACACGGCGCGCAGGAGGTCGGCGGCGCCGTCGCTGCCGGCCGGGTCGACGGCCGGGGCCAGGACCTCCTCGACGAGCCGGCCGGTGTCGGCCTCCGTGAAGGCATGGACGGCGAGGTAGCGCAGGCCGCCGGACCGCGCGAGCTCGGCCTCGACGTACGGACGGGCCGCACGCCGGAGGCCGTCGTGGGTGACCGTCACGGAGAGGACGCAGGGGACCGTGCCGATCCCGTCGCCGTCCCCACGGCGGGCGTCCTCGAAGTCAAGCGCTTCGTCGAGCCCTCGCAGGCCGTAGAGGAGCTCGTTGCCGGCGGGGTCCACGCCCACCTGGATCGGGTGGTCGAACCAGTGGTGCTGCGGCTCCGCGGCCGCGGCCGCCAGGTCCCGGGCGAGCTCGGGCGGATACGGCAGTGCGTCGATCGGGCGAGACGCGGGCGGCACCGTCAGGAGGACGTTCGACGTGAGGAGGATCTCCTGCGCGGGGTCGGAGATCGGGTGCGGGTTGGGATCCCCGATCCTGACGGTCCGCCGGGCCCGGAGGTCGGCCTCGCGCGCCGCCTCGTGCCCGAGGATCCCCACGCCCTCGGGGAAGAAGAGCGACCAGAGCGCCTCGGCCGTCTCGCTCGCCCCGAGCCGGGGGTCGACCAGGCGCGCCGCGGTCGACGAGAGCCGCACGGCCAGCGCCTCGTCCGTGGCCACGCCGCTCCGGACCTCGTCGCGGACCAGGTCGAGGGCACGGCGGAGGAACCGCGCGACCTCAGCGTCGTCCCCCTCGAGCGGTCGGTCGAGGATGGCCAGCGCCCGTTCGTGCGCGGGATGGTCCCGGCCGCAGAGCGCCACCAGGAATGCCGCACCGAGGGCGGCGATCCGATCGTCGGCGGCGAGCAGGGGTTCCGGGTCGACCAGCGGCAGGGCGGCCCCGGCCGCGAGCGGCCCGATCATGCGGCCAACGACCGCTTCGAACGTCTCGCTCATCGCGGCGCCACGATACGCGGTCCGGCAGAACCGGTCCGGCACGCCGGTTGCGCTCCCGCGATAGCATGGCCGAGATGGCTTCCCGGCTCCGGACCGTCCGCGGGAACGCTCGCGCGGCGGCCATCGCGACGCTGGCCGCACTCATCCTCTCGGCGGGGGCCGTTTCGCCGAGCCCGCTGACCCCCGGGGCGCCGGCGCCCGCGGCCGCCCTCGCGGCCATCTCGGCGGCGTACGTCTCCGAGGGTCGAGCGCCCGTCGCGCCCGGCGTGCAGCACGACTGGGGAACGATCCAGACGACCCGCTCGGGGCGCCAGGCGGTGCATCTCGTCGAGGTGACCCTGGGGACGCCCGAGATCAGCCTCGAGGCGTCCCTCGCGGGCGACCGGATCACCAAGCTCGAGAAGACGAGCAGCCAGGCGCTCCGCAGGTCCTTCGAGGGCCACCGGGTCGTTGCCGCCGTCAACGGGGATGCCTGGGCCGGCTACGCCAGCCCGACGCAGTACGCGCCCAACGGGGTCCACGTCCAGGCGGGGGAGCTGGTGACGGCCGGGCGAGTGGCCCGCCCGACGTTCGGCATCGATGCTGCGCGGCAGCCGCTCATCGGGAACGTCCTCGTCAGCACGTTCCTCGTCTTCCCGGACGGGCGGAGCCGCACCGTCGAGCGGATCAACCAGGGACGGACGAACCAGGGGCTCGTCCTGTACACGCCCCGTTTCGGCCCGGCCACCCCGGACGACGTCGGCGGCACCGACGTCGTTCTCGAGGGCGTCGCGCTCCCGCTCGCCCCGACGGGCCTGCACCAGGCCGTCGTCCGCGAGGTTCGTCCGGCGATCGGGGGCTTCCCGATCGCGCCCGACACCGTCGTCGTGAACGGTCCGCCGGGGTCGTCGCTCGACGCGCTGCTCCCGGGCGATCCGCTGCAGCTCGTGCTGACGATCACGCCGGGGTGGGAGGGTGTGCGCGAGGCGGTCGGCGGCCTCCAGACGATCGTCCGCGACGGCGCGACGTACATCTCCCCCCGCCCCTCGCTGGCGAACCAACTCCACCCGCGGACCGCGCTGGGGATCACCGCCGCCGGAGACCTGGTCATGGCCACGGTCGACGGGCGCCAGGACGACCACAGCACCGGCGTCGACCTCGAGGAGCTCGCCGAATTGATGATCTCGCGGGGCGCGGTCCAGGCGCTGAACATGGACGGCGGCGGCTCGACCACGATGGCCGTCCGCCTCCCCGGGGATCCCGAGGCCTCGGTCGCGAACCGCCCCTCCGACGGCCGGGAGCGGGCGGTGGCCAACAGCCTCGTCGTCGTCAGCTCCGCGCCGACCGGCCCGCTCGCCATCGTCGGCGTGACCCCGCCGGCCGCCACGCTGTGGCAGGGCCAGGCGACGAGCTTCACGGCGAAGGGGCAGGACGCCGCATACAACGCGGTCCCGCTCGCCGCCGAGGAGGTGGCGTGGGCGGTGGGCGGGCCGGGCGCGATCGACGCCGCCGGCCGGTACTCCGCCACCGTGGAGGGTGCTGCGACCGTCACGGCGACCGCGCGCGGCGTGCAGGGGTCCGCTGCGGTCACCGTCCGCGCCGACTCCTTCCCGCCGGTCGCCCGGGCCCCCGCGCCGGCTCTCGTCGCCGGGACGCAGCTCGGCGAGAAGACGGTCCCGGTCCGCGTCGGCTGGCCGGCCGCGACGGACGAGGGCCGCGGTGTGGCCGGCTACGAGCTGGAGCGCTACGACGGGGCCGCCTGGGTGCCGGTGCCGCTGGCGAAGGCGTCCGCCACCACTGTCACGGTGGCGCTGGCGCCGGCCCAGGTGCACCGGTTCAGGGTCCGGGCGATCGACCGGGCCGGCAACGTGGGCGTCTGGGCCACCGCCGGGCTGTTCCGCCTGGGGGCGGTGCAGGGGACGTCCGCCTCCGTGGTGCGCACCGGCCGCTGGACCACCGCCCTCTCGCCGCTCTACTTCGGCCGTCGGGCCGCCGCGTCCCAGGCCGCCGGGGCGAGCGCCCGCATCACCTTCACCGGGCAGCAGATCGCCTGGGTGTCGACGCTGGGCCCGACCCGCGGCCAGGCCCGGGTCTACGTGGACGGGGCGTTCGTCCGCACGGTGGACCTGCGCAGCGCCATGGGCGCGGTGCGCCGGATCGTGTACGCCCGTGCGTGGTCGTCCCCAGGCAGGCACACGCTCGAGATCCGGGTGGTTGGCACGCCCGGCAGGCCTCGCGTCGACGTGGACGACTTCGTGAGCATCGTTCCGCTGAAGTAGGGGAGACGGCGCGCGCCTCGCCACCCGGGGATGGGGGGCCGTTTGCCTCTCGCCAGGTGCCCGGCTGGCGCCTATGGTGAGCAGTCGACGGGAGGCTCTGACGCGCGGCCCGAACCCTGGCCGCCGGGACCGCGCCGAGCCACTGGCGAGACCGACCCGTCCGAAGGGGAGTGATCGCTCGAGCCATTCACCGCGCTGCGGTTGGAGTGGCTCGTCATCACGGGTGGCCCCGCCAGGCAAGGAGGCTTCTCGCATGTCTCGCTTCATCGCCGTGCACCCGGTGGCATTCAGCGAAGAGCAGCTGCGACCGCTCGCGAAGGAGCAGCTGCCCGAGGGCGTCACCTGGAACAGCACCTACTGTGCCTTCGCCGAGAACAAGGCCTACTGCCACTGGGAGGCGCCCACCAAAGAAGCCGTCGTGGAGATCTTCAAGAAGTACGAGATCCCCCACGAGGCCATCTTCGAAGTGCGCCTCTTCGATCCCGCGACCGGCCAGCTCGAAGTCGAGCCCGTCGAAGCGAAGGTCCTGTCGCCCGCCTGAGGCAGGATCGTCGCCCGTCGATCCCGACCATCGGCCCTTGTGACGGGCCCCGCCGCAGGTCACCATCGCCGCTGGAGGTGGTCTCGTGCGCCGCTGGCTCCCGCGGCTTGCCATGGCGACTGGGCTCATCGGCCTGGTCCTGGAGGTCCGCGCCTGGCGCCGCGCATTGCTGGACGTCGGCGAGCTGCCCATGGTGGCGAGCCGCATGGTCGCCCGCCATTCGGGGCTTCGCCCGGATGGGTCGCCGAGTGAGCTGGGCTGGCCGCCGGGCGTCCAGGAGGATGACGACGTCCACTGGTCCTGGGGCAGGCGGACGCACTCGGGGGGCTGATCGTCCTCGCGGCCGGACGCCTTCCGTGCCGCGCGCTCCGGCCGCAGGGCATCTCATCGCGGCATGACGGGCGGCGAGGCTGCAGGCAGGCCGGCTCGGCGCGGTGGCATCGAGGCGGGCGGGAGCGGTTCGTGACCGATGTCTCTAGCCAGCGGCGGCTGCGTCGCCCATCGTGCTGTCGCCACGGGGAGCGATGACGCGCGGCCCAGATCCGAGTCGCCGGGACCGCGCCGAGCTACTGGCGAGACCGACCCGCAGGCGGCGTCCCGGGGAGGGCGAGCCATGAGGGCATGGGTCATCGTCGTGCTGGCGATCGCCGCGGGCATCGTCGGCGCGTGGGTCGGGTACTGGATCGGCCATGCGCTCGGCTGGACCACCAACGCCGAGTGGCCGCTGCAGATCGGCGGCGGCGACCTCGCCATCCTTCTTTCCATCCTCGCGTCGGTCGGAAGCGTCATGGCCGTCGGGGGCTGGTTCGTCGCCCGGCCCCTCCGCCAGGTGCGGCGGCTGCTCGCCACCGGCCGCCAGACCCATGCCACGGTCCTGAGGGTCTGGAGGACCGGCCTCACCGCCCAGACCAGCCGTGGATCCTGGCGCCAGCTCGCGTTCGACGTGGAGGTGCATCCGGACGGCGGGGCCGCCTACACGACGCATGCCACCGGCCTGGTGGACCCGGCCGAGGTGGCCGCGTTCGCGCCGGGGGTCGAGGTGAACGTGCGCTACGATCCGGCACACCCGACGCACGTGGCGGTGGAGAGCCTGGCCGCACCATCGCCCGCCTGACCGCGGGACCTGGTACAGCGCCCGGCGTCGGGTCCAGCGCTGCCGTCGCTGGTTCACAGCTGCAGCAGGGACCCGGCGGCCATCAGCACCATGGCGAGGAAGGCGAGGGCCAGCATCGCCGGGCTGCCCCAGCGACCGAGGGTCCAGTCCGGGACGGCCACCTCGCCGATCCGCCGCGCCGTCCGGTACATCGGGATCGTGATGAGGGCGACCACGATCGCCGTGGCACCACCCGCCAGGCGCAGCCATTCGAGGAACTGCCAGGCGCCCAGCCACAGCACCAGGAGCGAGGGCAGCGTCGCCAGCAGCCAGGCCAGCCGGACGGGGATGGCCGTTCGCTCGCGGAGGATGTCGGCGAGGGCCAGCGACACCGACCAGTAGCTCGTCACCAGCGCCGCGACGATGAAGAGGGAGCCGACGACGCCGGCCCAGTCGCCCAGGCGCTCGGCGATCCCGATGATCGCCACCTCGGTCACGGGCGACGAGACGCCCAGGGCGATGACGGCCACCGCCGCGGTGAGGGCGCCGTTGAGCCCCATGCCCAGGAGGATCGCCCGGACCGCGCCCCGGCGGTCGGGGCCCATCCCCGCCACCACCTGCGGCACGCTGTAGAAGGTCCAGTACGCGTACATGACCATGCCGTAGAGGGCGAGCCACTCCGTGGCCGTGCCGGATGGACCGAGCGGGGGCTCCAGCGGGATCCCGACCGCGCCGACGGCGATCGCCGCGAGCAGGCCGAAGAGCGCGAGGGCGCCGAAGCGCTCGGCGATCCCCACCGCCTTCAGGCCGAAGAAGACGACGCCCGCCGAGACGGCGTAGACGAGCAGCTCGGCGAGCCGCCGGTCGATCCCGGCCAGGTCGGCGACGATCTCGCCGGCGCCCGAGACGTAGGCCGCCAGGTTCGCCAGGAAGGCGATGCTCAGGAGCGCGAAGACGGTCCACAGGAGCCACCGGCCGGCCCGCCCGCGGAAGACGTACAGGCGCATCAGCTCCACGACCTGGAGGTCGCGCCCGGTCCGGAAGAGGACCTCGGCGAGCATGAGATGGACGAGGGCGCTGGCCGCCCAGGCGACCGGCAGGATGAGGGCGAGCCCCACGAGGCCGACCCGCTCGGCGAGGTAGGGGACGGCCATGATCCCCGCCCCCACGCCGGCACCCACCATCAGCGAGGTCGACTCCCAGAAGCTGAGCCGGCGGTCCGTCATGGCTGCCTCCCGGCCGGCGCCCCGCGGGCCCGGCCCTCGCGGTCAGAGGGTGGCGATCTCGAGGTAGGGAACCCGGCCGTCGAGAGCGGCCAGGGGATCCGGGGCCGGGTCCGCCCCCCACGACAGGGCGAAGAGGTCGCTGCGATACGTGACGTGGAGCCAGCGCCGGGCGACGGCGAGAAGCGGGTCCTCGTCGGCGAGGCCGAGCATGAGGAACGCCTTTCCGCGCTCGCGGGCCCGCGCGGCGCAGGCGTCGAGGAGCGCGCGACATCACGGCCGGGTCGTCGTCCGCGACGCACGTGCAGGCGGCGAAGGCGAGCGGGATCGCCTCTCCGGGCGGCGTCAGCGGCCGGGCGCGGATGGCCCGGGCAAGGACGTCGTAGGCAGGGCGGAGCCGCCGCAGCGTCGGCCCGTACGCGTCGACCACGTCCTGCTTGTAGGCCGCCTGGTCCCAGGCGGCCATGACCCCCACGATCGCGCCCGAGCGCCGGGCGACGGCGACGTCCTCGGGCGCCAGCCCGCGGAGGGTTCGGCCGCCCGTGAAGTCCTCGACGGTGTAGGCCGGGTAGAGCTGGCGGCGCGGGCCCTCCTGGCGCAGGAACGTAACGATCTCCGGGATCGACCCGGGACGCGCCGGGCTCGATCGTCACCCCCGGCGCCCGGGGCGGGCGACGGGGCCGCAGGAGGATCGCGCAGGTGGTCAGCCCTGCCAGCCGGGCCCGCCGCGGCGCGCCCGGGGCGCGCCTCCCCACGAGCAGCTCCCGGGCGCGGGGGTTCTCGCGGGCGACGACGCCGACATAGAGCATCCCCGCCGGGCCGAACTCGCGGAGCCAGGCCATGGCCCGCTGCACGAGCCACCGGCCGCGATACCCCTCCGCGGCCCGGATCTGGCCGATGTAGCCGATCCGCATCTCGCGCCCGTTCACGAACGCGCGCCGCTCGGCCCGGCAGCCGAACCCGGCCAGCCGGCCGTCGCGACGATCGCGGACGACCACCACGTCGCAGGGATCGCCCATGATCGTGGCGCCCAGGAAGTAGTCCGGCTCCCGGGCGAAGCGGACCGCGACGGCCCCGGGCATCGGCGTCGCCGCCGACGAGGGCCCGGATCTCCGGCTCGTCGGCCGGCGTGGCGAGGCGGACCTCGAAGGCGTCGGCGGCGTTCACCGGATCCCCAGGCGCAGGCCCTGCCGCTTCAGCGCCTCCCGGCGGTAGAGCGGGTTGTAGGCGCAGTAGAGGGCAAAGCGGAACGGCGAGGACATGTTCGTGCGCGGGTCGAGGGCCCGCCGCAGCGATCGAGGCCGGGCTGTTCCAGCGGCGCCGGCAGGCCCACGTCGCCTCGGTCAGCTGGTCGGGGGTCATCCGCGCCGGCCGGAAGGCGGCGCTGTTGAAGCGGTAGTCCGGGTGGAGCCACCAGCGCCCGTCGTAGAGGAGGCGGCCCTCGGCCGCGAGCCGCGCGTAGAGCGGCGTCCCGGGGTAGGGCATGAGGACGTTGAAGGCGGCGAACGTGAAGCGGTTGGCGATCGACCACTCGGCCGTGGCCAGGATCGAGTCGACGGTGTCGTGGTCGTAGCCGAGGGCGAAGGCGGCCCACGTCTGGAGGCCGTGGGCGCGAAGGGCGGCGACCGCGCCGGCGTAGCGGTCGAAGCCGACCAGGTTGGGACCCTTGTGCATCTGCCGGAGGTTGGCGGGGTCCAGGCTCTCGAAGCCGATGACGTTGCCCAGGCAGCCGCTCGCCACGAAGAGCCGCAGGAGCTCGGGGTCGCGGACGTGGTCCACGCTGGCCTGGGAGACCCAGCGGACGCGCAACGGGATGAGCGCTCGCAGGAGCGCCTTCGCCGCCTCCGGGTCGGCGACCAGGTTGTCGTCCACGAAGAAGAGGTTGCGGCGCGGCTGGGACTGGATCTCGGCCACCACCTCCTCGACGGGGCGCGTGTAGACGTGGTGCTCGAAGTACGCGCCCACGGCGCAGTACTCGCAGTGGTAGCGGCAGCCCCGGCCGAACTGGAGGAGCGTGAGCGGGAGGTAGCCCTTGCCGGCGAAGAGGTCGCGGCGGGGGAGGACGCCGGGCTGCGGCGGCCCCGGCGGCGCGTCGTAGCGAGGGCGAAGACGCCCCTCGTGGGCGTCGGCCACCACGTCGGCCCAGCGCGTCTCGGCGTCCCCGGTGAAGACGGCGTCGGCGTGCTCGGCGACCTCGTCGGGGATCAGCGTGGCGTGCATGCCGCCCATGACGACCGGCACGCGGCGGGCCCGGTACTCGGCGGCGATCTCGTAGGCGCGGCGCGCGGTGAACGACTCGACGGTGATGGCGACGAGGTCGGTCGGCTCGTCGTAGTCGATGACGTCGATGCGGTCGTCGAGGAGGCTGACGTCGACGCCGGGCGGCGTCAGCCCGGCCAGGACGCCGAGCTGGAGCGGCTCCATCCGGGCGTCGTCGACGAACGGGGCGCCGTCGGCCAGCCGGCCGAGGGTGGGCTTGACGAAGGTGACGTGCATCGCGCCGCTCCGCCGCGTCGGGGCGGGTGTTGCGGGCGCCGTTCCGCATCCACCCGACGGCTCGACAGTGGGCCCACGCAGCGGCCGGCGCAAGGGCCGGTGGACCCGCCGGCGCTGCTACGCCGGCTGCAGAGCGCCGAGGGGCTCGGCCCGAGGGTGGTCGAGCGCCGCCACCGCCGCCTCGAGCCGTGTCGTTGCCGACGCGGCGTCCATGTCGGCGTCGAACCAGATCGGCTCGCCCACGACGAGCTCCACTTCGCCCCGCAACGGGGCCGGGCGATGGCGCCGGTCGATGATCGACATCCGTTTCACGCGGAGCAGGACAGGGACGACCGGGACGGCCCCCTCGACGGCGATCATCCCCGCCCCCGCCTTGAAGGGTTGGAGCGGGCCGCCCACCGTGAGCTTGCCCTCTGGGTAGAGGAGGATGCTGTAGCCGCGATCCAGCCGCCCGCCCAGCAGCTCCAGGCTACGGCGCACGGAGCCCTCGCGGGCGATCGGGAAGGCGTTCGCCATGACCGAGGCAAGAATCCCGCGGAGACGGTTCTCGTAGATCGTCTCGGCCCCGGCCGCGACGGCCAGCTTCCAGCGGAACCGCAGCGGGAGGTGGCTCAGGATGATCGCGTTGTCCAGGTGCAGGCAATGGTTCGGCGTGACGAGGACCGGCCCGTCTACGGAGCGGAGGTGCTCCAGGCCGGTCGTCCTGACGCGGTAGAAGACGTGCGCGAACGGTGACATGAGGAGCACCTGGAACGCGAGGCCGACCGCGCGCACGGCCGGATTGAGCGGCCAGCGATACGAGCCCTGCTTCCGCTTCGCCGAGCGGGACGCCTCGACGAGGGCTGCCAGCTCCGCGACCGTGGCATCCGGGTCCAGGACGGACTCGTCGAGGTAGACCCCCAGCTCCTCTTCGATGACCCCGAGGAGCTCCACTCGGCCGAGGGAATCGAGGTCGAGGTCGCTGGTGAGGCGCGCCTCGGGCGTCACCCGGGAGATGGGCACGTTGGCGACCGACGCCACGAGGGCGGCGAGCGGGTCGGCAGCCGCGGCGTCGGGAGGTCCGACGAGCGCGGCCGACGTCGTGACGCGTGCCGTCGCAGGGTCCTCCAGGATGGCGAGCCGCGCGAGGACCTCGTGCTTGCGGATCTTCATCGTCGGGGTGCGCGGCAGATCCGCGTCGGGCCAGACCGTGACGTCGCGGATCCGCTGGTGCGAGGCGAGGCGCTCGTTGGCTGCCCGGACGATCGCGTCCGCATTCGCCGGATCGGGCAGGAGCAGCACGGCGTGGACCTTCAGGTCCGGGCCGGGCGGCCAGCCGACGACCGTGGCGTCCGTCAGGCGGGCATCCTGCCGCAGGACCGCCTCGACGTCCTCCGGGTAGACCTTCTGCCCGTCGGGGAGCGCCAGCATGTCCTTCTTGCGGCCGCGGAAGGTCAGGAGGCCATCGGCCGACAGCTCGCCGAGGTCGCCGGTGTGGTACCAGCCCTCGGCGTCGATCGCCGCCGCCGTCGCGACGGGGTTCTGCCAGTAGCCGGCGAACCGGTTCGGGCCGCGAGCAAGGATCTCACCGTCCGACGCGATCCGGATCTCGACGTTCGGGATCGCCTCGCCGACCGTCTCCATCCGGTTGCGCCCGGGCCGGGTGAAGCTGACGACCGGTCCCATCTCGGTTGCGCCATAGCCCTGGAGCACGTCGATGCCCATCTCGGTCCAGCGCTGCGCGACGTCGAGCTCGATCGAAGACGCACCGATGCCGACCGTGTGGAGGCGCCCGCCGAGCGGCGCGATCACGGGCCGGAAGAGGAGGCGGCGAAGCGGCCGCGGGAGGGGACGGGCGAGCCGGTGGAGTCGCTCGAAGGCAACCCGGCGCCCGGCCTGGTCGACGCGCCGCTCGATGGTGTTGCTGAGGAGGCGAAGTCCCTGCGGGACGAGGAGGATCATCGAGATACGGAAGTCGCGGAACGTCCGCAGGAGGACGGCCGGCTGCCGGCTCACCGGGTAGACGACGCTCGCCCCGACGCTCAGCGGGCCGATGAGGCCGATCACCTGCTCGTACAGGTGTGACAGCGGCAGGACCGACAGCAGCCGGTCGTGCGAGCCGAACGGGACGATCGACGTCATCGCGCTCGTGCATGCCAGCAGGTTCGCGTGGGAGAGCATCGCGCCCTTCGGGTCGCCCGTCGTCCCGCTCGTGAAGACGATCTCGGCGAGCGAATCGGGGTCGACAATCGCCGCCGGGAGCGGCTCCGCCCGGCGGGCGAGATCCGGAAGCGCCTCGAGCCGGATCACCGGGATTCCGAGCGCGGCCGCCTGCTCCGCCGTCTGGCGGCTGGCGACGACCGCACGAGCGCTCGTCTGCCCGGCGATCTTCGCGGCGAACTCGGGAGTGTGCCGCACGTCGAGGGGCACGGACACCGCCCCGGCGTGGGCGACGGCGAGGAAGGCGATGCCCCACTCGGGCCGGTTGACGGCCCACAGGATCACCCGGTCGCCGGGCGCGACCCCCGCGTCGGCGAGCACTCGGGCGGCCCGCGGGACCACCGACGCGAGATCGCGGTAGGTCCACGTGTGCGTCCGGAACGAGGGTCGGATGACGAGGGCGGGGCGGCGCTCGAAGCGTCGCGCGGATTCCGCGAGCAACGCGGGCAGAGTCGTGTTCACGCGCGGCCTCCCGGGGTGGCGTGGGGCCGGCTCGCTGCGCGGGCCAGCAGCTTGAGGCCGGGCAGGCCGGCATCGATGAGGGTGATCTCGGGCTCGAGCACGAGGTGCCCGCGCGCGCCGAGCAGCTGGACGACGTGGACTCTCGGCGAGATCTCCATCGCCCTCCGCCCGTGCCCGGGCCACGCCCGGTGGGAGCCGGTTCGCGCCGGCGAGCCGCCTCCGCGGGGTGCGGAACCGACCGCCAGGTGACGGCATCGTCCGCTGCCCACGATCCGACGTCAAGGACGCGTCGCCCATTGCCCGACGAAGACCAGGGGCAGCGACAGCGGGGCGCCCGACCCCAGCCGCGAGCGCCCCGTCCACGCATCGGCTGTGGCCGCCGGCGCGTCCGACGCAGCCTTGTGCCGCGGGCGCGATCTGCAGCGGGTCCCGGCCCACCGGCAAGGAGGGCCGGACGGTACGATCATCGGGTGGAGCCGCCGATCGTCGACTACGCGCTCCTCGATGCGGGCGAGGGGCGCCGCCTCGAGCGGTTCGGCGATGTCGTCCTCGATCGGCCGGCGCCGTCGACCGTCGGCAAGGCGCGCCGGGATCCGGCGGCATGGGCGAGCGCCGATGCCCGCTTCGACCGCGACGAGGGGGCGGCCACGGGCGCCTGGCTCCCGGTGGGCAGCCTGCCCCCGCATTGGACGATCATCGTGGACGACATCACCCTGGAGCTCCGGCCGACGCGTGCCGGCGGGGTGGGCGTCTTCCCGGAGCACGTGGCCGTGGCCCGCTGGGCCGCCGGGCGGGCCGGAGCCATCGCCGCCGCGGCGGGGCGGCCGGCCGCGGTGCTCAACCTCTTCGCCCACACCGGCCTCGCGACCCTCGCGCTCGCCCGTGCCGGTGCCCTGGTCGCGCACGTGGACTCCTCGCGCCCCGCGGTGGCCTGGGCCCGGCGCAACGCGGAGCTCTCGGGGCTCGCCGACCGGCCGATCCGCTGGCTCATCGACGACGCCGGGCGGTTCGTCGCCCGCGAGGCACGACGCGGGCGTCGCTACGACGGGGTCCTCCTCGACCCGCCGACGTACGGCCACGGGCCGCGCGGGACCACCTGGCGGCTGGAGGACGACCTGGCTGTCCTCCTGGCGTCCCTCCCGGCCATCCTCGTCGAGCGACGCTGGTTCGTCGCCTGCACGGCGCATGCCGCCGGCCTGCCCGGCCCGGCCCTCGCGGCGATCGTGCAGTCCGGCCTGGGCCTCGGGCGCGGGTCGACGGAACTGCGTGAGCTCACCTTGGCGGCCGACGGCGGAGCCCGGATCTCCGCGGGGTGGGTCGTCCTGCGCCGAGACGGGCATTTCCGAGTCAGGGCCATGACGGCGCGGCGCGGAGCGGCCGAGACGATCACGAGCGCGGCCAATCCCCGCGTGCGTGCGGCCATGGAGCTGCGCGGCCGGGCGCGGGCGCGAGCGGCAGCGGCGCCTCCTGGTCGACGGCGCCCGGGAGACGGCGCGCGCGCTGGACGGCGGTCACGCGATCGAGACCGCCTTCGTCGACGCGGCGGGGCCGCGGGACGAGGAGACGGCGGCCACCCTCGCCCGCCTCGTCGCGGGGGGCACGGAGATCGTGCCCCTGGCCGGGCCGGCGCTGGCCCGCCTCGCCTACGGCGACCGGCCCAGCGGCATCGTCGCGGTCGTCGCCATCCCCGGCTCCGGCCTGGCTCGCCTGGACGGGCTCGTCGCGGCGCACCCGGACCCCCTCGTGGTCGTCGTCGAGGATGTCGAGAAGCCCGGCAACCTGGGGGCGATCGCCCGGAGCGCCGACGGCGCGGGGGCAGCGGCCCTCATCGCCGCGACGGCGGAGGGCCCGGAAGCGGACCCATGGAACCCCAACGCCGTCCGGGCCAGCCTGGGGACCGTCTTCACCCTGCCCCTCGCGGTGGCGCCCACCGGCGAGGTTCTCGCCTGGCTGCGCGGGGCGGGGTTCCGGATGGTCGCCGCGCGGGTGCAGGCCTCGACGGCCCACCATGCGGCGGATCTCCGCGGGCGGGTGGCAATCGCCGTCGGGAGCGAGGCCCGCGGCCTGGGGCCGGACTGGCTGGCCTCCGACGTGCTCGCGGTGCGGCTCCCGATGCTCGGCACGGCCGACTCCCTCAACGTGGCGGCAGCAGCGGCCGTCCTGCTGTACGAAGCGCTCCGGCAGCGCGAAACACCCGCGCCCGGGGCGCACCCCTAACGAAACCGCCGGCGGCTCGTTAGGAGGTCAGAGGCCTTCCGCGTCCGACATCGTTCCCCCGGCGGTGTGTTCACGCGGAGGCCTCATCTTCTGTCCCGCACTCCGGCCGTCCGTCGCCTCGGCACCGGAGCGCCGGCGGCCCTTCCGTGATCCAGACCTATACTCCGGCCATGACCCCCCGCCCGCCCGCGCGCGCCGTGCCTCGCCGCCCGCTGGGCCGCCTGCTCGTCGTGGCGCTGGGGGTCCTGCTGCTCGCGACCTCCGGGCTCGCGCTCGCCCCGCGGGCCGGGGCCGAGCACGTCGCCCGGATCTTCCTGGGCGAGCCGGCCACGCTCGACCCGGCGGCGGCCGGCGACGCCGGGAGTGCCGCCGTCATCGCCCAGCTCTTCGAGGGTCTGACGGCCATCGACCCATCGCAGACCCTGCGGCCGGCGCTGGCGGAGCGCTGGGAGCTGCGCGACGACGGTCGGACGATCGTCTTCACCCTCCGCGAGGCCCTGCGCTTCTCGGACGGCACGGAGCTCACGGCCGCGGACGTGCGGCGCAGCTGGCTTCGCGTCATCGACCCGGCGGCTCCCTCTCCGCTCGCCTCCCTCCTGTACGACGTGGTGGGGGCGCGGGACTACGCGGCGGGGCAGGGGAGCGCCGACGCGGTGGCGATACGCGCCACCGGGCGCTCCCTGGAGGTCAACCTCACGCGACCCGCCGGGGACTTTGCTGCGATCGCCGCCAGCCCCACGCTGGCGGTGGTCCCGCCGGGCGTTGGGCGGGACGCTGCCGCGCTTCAGCCGGGTGCCGGCTTCGTGGCATCGGGGGGCTACGTCCTCGCGAGCACCACCACGGACGGCCTCCGCCTGCGGGCCAACGAACGCTACTGGGCCGGCGTGCCCGCCATCGTGGAGGTGACGCTCGTCTCGGACATCGGCGGCCGCAGCTCCGTCGACGTCTTCGCGGCAGGCGAGCTCGACTGGGCCCCGGTGGCCGGGTTCGACGCGTCGTGGCTGGCATACGACGAGGACCTCGGACCCAGCCTGCGGGAGTGGTCCGACCTCGCCGTGACCTACTACGGCTTCGAGACGCGCCGGGCGCCGTTCGACGACGAGCGGATCAGGCGCGCCTTCGCGTCCGCCATCGACTGGGGCCGGATCGTGGAGCTCGCCGACGGCGCCGATGCGGTGCCGGCCACGTCGATGGTGCCGCCGGGGATCCCGGGCCGGTCCGACGAGCGGTTCCTGCCCGCGTTCGACCCGGCGGAAGGGCGCCGTCTCCTGGCGGACGCCGGGTACCCCGACCCCTCCCTGTTCCCGGCGGTGACGCTGGTGACGGCCGGCACGGCGTACGACGCGGCGATCGTCGAGCAGCTCCGCGAGAACCTCGGCGTCTCCATCAGCTACGAGTCCCTCGACTTCGCGACGCTCTTCTCCCGGCTCGGGAGCCCGGATTCCCCCGACATGTGGGCGCTCTCGTGGATCGCCGACTACCCGTCGCCCAACGACTTCCTGGGGATCCTGCTCGGCAGCGGTCAGCCGAACAACTACGGCGGCTGGACAAGCTCGGCCTTCGACGAGGCGATTGCGCGCGCGGTGGGCACGGCGGACGCCGTCGAGGCGCGGGCCGGCTACGACGCGGCGGAGCGGATCGTGGCCGAGGAGGTGCCGGTGGTCCCCGTGAGCTACGGGACCTCCGCGGCGCTGGCCCGCGAGGGGCTCCTGGGTGCCACCACCAACGGCCTGGGCATCCTCCGCCTGGCCGGCCTCGCCTGGGCCGGGCAATGAGCCGGCTCCTGCGCGCAGCTGCTGCAACGCTGCTGATCCTCGGGCTGCTCCCGCCGGGAGCCTCCGCCGCGACGCCGATCTTCGAGGAACCGACCGCCGAGGCGACCTTCGGCAGCGACATCACCTTCGCCCAGGCCTTCGCGAGCCCCGTCCCGCTCGCCCGTGTCGAGCTCCTGCTGGAGTTCCCCGGCAGCCTCGGTCCATTCGTGGTCCAGGTCGCCGGGACGACGCCGGCCGGGCGCCACGAGCTCGTCCAGCGCTGGCTGCTGGTCGAGGACGGGCACCTCGTGCCGAACACCCCGGTCACCGCGCGCTGGCGCCTGGTGCCGGGCGACCGGGGCATCAGCCCGTCCGTCGGCCCCTCCGTGCGGGTGGTCTACGAGGATTCGCGCTTCAGCTGGCGGACGCTGGAGGACGACCTGGTGCGCCTCCACTGGTACGAGGGGTCCGCCGCCTTCGGCCGCCGCGCCCTCACGATCGCCGAGGATGCCGTTCGCGAGGCCGCCGACTTCATGGGCGTCACCGAGTCCGAGCCGATCGACTTCTTCGTCTACGCCGACCAGGGGGCCTTCTACGACGCCCTCGGGCCGGGTACCCGGGAGAACGTCGGCGGCCAGGCCCACAGCGACATCCGGACGATGTTCGCCCTCATCGCGCCCTCCGACGTCACGGACGCATGGGTCGGGATCGTCATTCCCCACGAGTTGACCCACCTCGTCTTCGACACCGCCGTGCGGAACCCGTACCACTTCCCGCCCCGTTGGCTCAACGAGGGCGTGGCGACCTATCTCTCGGAGGGCTACAGGCCGTCGGCCCGGGCCTCCGTCGAGGACGCCGTGAACGGGGGGCGTCTCATGCCGCTCCAGGCGCTCGGCGGCCAGTTCCCGACGACCTACGAGCGCTTCTCCCTCGCCTACGACGAGAGCGTGTCCGCGGTGGAGTACCTCGTCCGCGAGGACGGCACCGAGGCGCTCGTGGAGCTGATCGGCAGCTACGCCGACGGCGTCACGGACGACGAGGCATTCCTCGCGGCCGTTGGCCGCGACGTGACCGGCTTCGAGGCGGCCTGGCTCGAGGACCTGGGAGCCGACACGCCGACCCGCTACGGGCCCGAGCCCGCCCCGGCGGGGCCGCTGCCGCCGGGTTGGGACGAGGCCGCGGCGACGGCGCCACCGGGCGCCACCGCGAGCCCCGCGACGTCGCCCGCCCCGAGCGCCACCGCGGATCCCGGCGGCGACGAAAGCGCCGGAGAATCGCCCTTCTTGCAGGGTGGAGTCCTCATCGTCGCCGCGCTCGCCGGCCTTCTCGTGGGCGGCTCCATCGCCTACGTTCGGCGGCGCCGGGGCGCCGGCGGGCCGCCGGGAGAGACCCCGTGAGCAGCCTGGCGGCCCGCGCCCGGGCGGTTCCCGGCTGGCAGCTGACCCTCTTCGGCGCCCTCGTGGCGATCGGGTTCCTGGTCGCGGCACAGGTCCGCGGCGAGGCCCCCCGGGTGCGCTACACGACGCAGGAGCGGCTCCCCCTCGTGGAGACCGTGGTGACACTGCAGGCGCAGCAGGATGCCCTCAAGACGACGATCCTCGACCTGCGCTCGCAGATCACGGCGGCCGAGGCGGGCGCGGCCGGGAGCGACCAGCTGGTGCGCCAGCTGAACGAGGCTCTGTTCGCTGCGCGGGTCGCGGCCGGGATCGTCGCCCTCGAGGGCCCCGGTATCGTCCTCCAGCTGGAGGACTCCCAGGCGCCGGTGCCACCGGGAGGGTCGGCGGCGGACTACCTCGTCTCCGCCCGCGACCTCCGGACCGCCGTGGAGGAGCTGTGGCTCGCCGGGGCGGAGGCCATCGCGATCGGCGGGGAACGGATCACGCCGACCACCGCGATCGTCGACATCGGTGGCTCCGTCCTCGTCAACTCGGCCTACCTGGCGCCGCCGTACCAGGTCGCCGCGATCGGGCCCGCCGACCTCTACGACCAGCTCGTCGCCTCCTCCGGGTTCGTCGAGCTCATCGCAGCCCGGGCCGACAGGTTCGGCATCCGGGTCTCCTTCGCCCAGCCCGACACCGTCGTCGTGCCGGCCTACGCGGGGTCGGTGACGCTCCGCTACGCCCGCACCCCGGCGGCCAGCCCGACGCCTGCGCCATGACGATGCGCCAGCCGCGCAGCCAGATCGCCCTGGCCGCCGTGGTC
The DNA here is from genome assembly GCA_963709605.1 of uncultured Chloroflexia bacterium. Taxonomy (GTDB): domain Bacteria; phylum Chloroflexota; class Limnocylindria; order Limnocylindrales; family CSP1-4; genus CTSoil-043. The sequence goes on from CAVPWX010000009.1 coordinate 79,568, forward strand.
TTCCTCCTGGGGTTCCTCATCGTGGTCCAGCTGCGCGCCCAGCAGGCCGGGACGGGGCTCGCCACGCAGTCGTCGCAGGATCTCACCCTCCTCATCGCGAACCTCACGACGCGCAACGACCAGCTCCGCGGCGAGGTCGCCGACCTGGAGCGCAAGCTCGATGCCTTCACCGCCGCGACGGCCCGCGGCGAGACGTCGGTCGGGCAGCTGCGCGCCGACCTCGACCGGGTTCGCACCTGGTCGGGGCTCGAGCCGGCGTCCGGTGCCGGGGTGCGCGTCGTCCTCTACGGCGGCATCCCGGCGAGCGCGGTCTCCGACCTCCTCAACGAGCTCCGCAACGCCGGCGCCGAGGCGATCTCGGTCGGCGGCGTGCGGGTCGCCGCCGGCACCGTGGTCGCGGGGCCCACGGGGGTGCTCTCGGTGGAGAACACGGCGCTCGGGCCTCGCATCGAGGTGCTGGCCATCGGGAACCCGCCGGCCCTGACGGGGGCCCTGACGCGGGCGGGCGGCCTCGTCGCCCAGCTCCGGGCGACGTACGAGGAGGTTGCCGTCGAGGTCGCGCCACTCGATGGCCTGGACCTGCCGGCAACGGAGCGCCCGCTGGTCCCGGTCCTCGGCCAGCCGCGGCCCTGACCGGCGGCCACTCGACGGTGCTACGCTCGCCATCGATGCACCGCAGCGTCACGCATGTCTGACCCGATCCCGTTCCGGGTCGGCGACCGGGTCGAGCTGCGCCGTCCGCATCCGTGCGGTGGGCGGGCCTGGGACGTCGACCGCCTGGGCGCCGACCTCGGCCTGCGCTGCACCACCTGCGGCCGCCGGGTCCTGCTCGAGCGACGAGCCGTGGAGCGGCGCCTCGTCGCGATCATCGAGCGCGGCCCCGAGGTCTCCCCGTCATGACGGCCGCCGGCGAGACAACACCCGTCGCCGAGAGCTCCGCGGCGGCGGTCTTCCGTAACCGCCCGTTCCTGCTGCTGTGGCTGTCGCAGCTGGCCACGCAGGTCGGCGGCAACATGGTGCTCTACGGCCTGACCGTGCTCGTCTACGGCAGCACGGACTCGAACAGCGCCGTGTCGATCCTCATCCTCACGTTCCTTGCGCCGGCGGTCATCTTCAGCGCCCTCGCCGGCGTCTACGTGGACCGCTTCGACCGTCGGCTCGTCCTGGTCGCGACGAACCTGATCCGGGCCGCCCTGTTCGTGGCCCTGGCCGTCTTCGACGCGAACATCCTCCTGGTCTTCGTCCTGAACACGCTCGTCTCGGTGGCCACGACCTTCTTCGCCCCGGCAGAGCTGTCGATGATCCCCATCGTGGTCCCGCGGCGCCAGCTGACGGCCGCCACCGGCATCTTCACGTTGACCCTCAACGCGGCATTCGCGATCGGGTTCACCGTGCTCGGCCCGCTCGTGGTGTCCGTGTTCAGCCCGACGATCCTGATCGTCGTGGTGGCCGTCCTGTACCTCGTGGCGGCCGGCTTCTGCTGGACCCTCCCGCCCGCGCCGCCCGGCACCATGCCGCACGATGCCGCGCTGCACGAGGCCGAGGAGGCGGTCGGCTCCTTCGTCCAGCAGTTCCGGGAGGGGATCGCCTACGTCCGCGCCCACCCGATCGTCCGCTGGGCCCTGCTGTACCTGGGGATCGCCGCCTCCATCGTCGGCATCCTCGGCGTCCTCGGGCCCGGGTTCGCGGAGGAGGTCCTCGGTCTCACCGAGAAGGACTTCGTCGTCGTGGTGCTTCCGCTCGGCGTCGGCGTCGTGACCGGCGCCCTGGTGGTCGCCAGGGTCCAGGGGATGATCGCGCGCCGCCGGCTCATCGAGATCGGCCTCATCGTCCTGGGCGTCTGCCTCGTCCTGCTCTCCATCGCGGCCCCGATCGCGGAGTTCGTCGGCAGGGTGGATTCCGCCACCCCGGGGCCCGACCTGTCGCGGTTCGTCAGCGTCCTCACCGTGGTCGTCGCGATCGCCTTCGTGGCCGGCATCGCCTACGCGGCCGTCGCCATCCCGGCCCAGACGGAGCTCCAGGAAGAGATCCCCCAGGCGGTCCGGGGACGCGTCTTCGGCATCCTCAACATGCTTGTCTCGGTCGGCAGCCTGCTGCCGATCGTCATCGTCGGCCCGATCTCGGACACCCTCGGCACGATGCCGGTGATCCTCTTCGCTGCGACGGTCATCCTCCTGGTCGGGATCCTCTCGGTGATCCGCCGTGGTCGAGCTGCCGTCTTCGACGAGGTCGGAGCCGGTGGAAGCCGACGCGAGCGTGGCGCCCGCCGGCCGCAGCGACCCCGGCACCACGCCCGGTCCCTCGCCCGACGAGCCGTGACGCGCCGGCCACGCGTCGCGGTCGTCTTCACCGGCGGCACCATCAGCATGACCGTCGACGCCGTCGCCGGCGGGGCCGTGCCGACCATGGCCGGGGCCGAGCTTCTCGCCGCCGTCCCCGGCCTGGCCGGGCGGGCCGAGGTGGTGCCCGTGGACCTCGGCAGGACGCCGGCGAGCCACTTCTCGTTCGCCGACGTGCTGCGGATCCGCGGCGAGGTGGACGCGGCACTGGCAGACCCTCGCGTGGCCGGCGTGGTCGTCGTGCAGGGGACCGATACGCTCGAGGAGACGGCCTTCGCCTGGGATCTCTGCCACTTCGACGAGCGGCCGGTGGTCGTCACCGGGGCCATGCGGAACGCCAGCGAGTCCGGCTGGGACGGCCCGGCCAACGTCCTGGAAGCCGTGCGCGTGGCCGCGGCCCGGGGGGCCCGCGGGGCGGGCGTCCTCGTCACGATGGGCGGGATCGTCCATGCCGCCGACGCGGTGGCCAAGCGTCACGCCTCCGCCGTGGACGCCTTCGCGACACGCGAGGGGCCGCCGCTCGGCAGGGTGGGGAAAGGGGGCGTGCGGCTCCGGGCGCGCGGGCCGCGGCGCCTGCTGCCGTCCGTGCCACGCGTGGCGGCGCTGCCCGTGCCGATCGTCGTGGCGGCGCTCGAGACCGACGGCTCGCTCCTCGACGCCGCGGTCCGCGACGGGGCTCGCGGGATCGTGGTGGCCGCGACCGGGTCCGGCAACACGCACCCCGACCTCCTGCGCGCAGCGGTGGCCGCCCGCGACGCGAACGTGCCCGTCGTCCTCGCCTCCCGCACGGGGGCCGGGTCCGTCGGCCCGTTCTACGCGTTCCCGGGCGGCGGGGCCACCTGGGCCCGGGCGGGGATCCTCCTCGCCGGGGATCTCACGCCGGTGCAGGCGCGTGTGGCGCTCGCCCTCGCGATGGGGGCCGGCCTGGCCGGCACCGACCTGGCACGGCTCCTCGCCGGGCCGCCGCGGGACTGAGCCCCACGGGCGGATAGTCCGCCCGGCAGCGGTCCCCCGGCGGGCCGAGCCCGCGGCCGGGGATCGCTATCCTTGAGGCTGGCGTCCCACACCCACGGAGGATTCCATCGATGTCGATGCCGGACGAGAGCCGCCAGAGGGACCTCAACAAGCGCCTGGAGACCGTGGGGTGGGGCCTCTTCCTGATCATGCTCGGCGGGTTCGCCCTCGTGAAGGACGTCCCGGAGGGCACGTGGCTGATCGGGGCCGGCCTGATCATGCTGGGCCTGAACGCGGTGCGGCTCCTCCTCGGCATCCGGGCCAGCTGGTTCACCCTCATCCTGGGCACGATCGCCCTGCTCGCGGGGCTGAGCAGCGTCCTCGGCGTCGACATCCCGGTCGGGCCGCTCCTCATCATCCTCATCGGCCTCGCCATCATCGTGCGCGCCTTCCAGCCCCGCTGGTAGCGGGGAGCGCCCTCGGACCGGGGCCGCGGCCGTCGCGGCCGCCCGGCCGGCGCATCGGCGGGAGCCTCGCCGCGGCCGGCGCGGCCGGAGCTCGCGCGGCTCCTTTCGACCACCCTCGCCGGGACCATCGAGTCATGCCGTCGGCCACCCGATGCGCCTAGGCTCGTGCCCATGTCGATGCGCTCAACGCTGCGCGGACCCCTCCGGCTCTTCGCCCGGGCGGCGCCCGGAGCGACGCCCGGCGACGCGTCACCCGACCCGCCGCCGGTGCCGATCGTCGGCCTGACCGTGTACACGGGCGACTCCCTCGCCTTCGGCTACCTTCCGCTCTCGGCCGGGCGGGTGACCGACCTTCTCAACGAGCACCAGGAGTTCGAGTTCGTCGACACGCACCTGGAGAGCCTCGAGGACGGGCACGGGCTCACGCTTCCAGCGGTCGTCATCGAGCGCGAGGAGATCTTCGTCGTGGCCGTGGCGGGCCCTCGGGGAGACCCGAAGCGCCGGACGCGGACCCGCCCGATCCCGATCGAGCTGCGGGTTGGGCCGTACGACGTCCTGGGGAACATCCACGTGGTCCCGGGGACGGACCCGCTGAGCAGCTTCCGGCGGCGGACCATGGTCCCGATCACCGAGGCGACCATCGAGTGGGACACGCCGGAAGGGCGCCGGGTGGCCCAGTGGGACACCGTTGTCGTGAACAGGCCCCTCACCGACTGGATCGCGCCGGCGCGGCGCGACGTCCGGCCTCCCGACCGGCAGCTGGTCCCCGAGACGGAGGGCGGCCTCGCCAGGGATTTCGTCCGACCGCTTCTTCCGCGCTGAGTCACGGGCGACCTGGCGCCGATCCCGCTGCTGCGCCAGCCCCCGCCCGGTGCTAGACTTCCGCCTCGCAGCGGGCGGTTAGCTCAGTTGGTTAGAGCGCATGCTTGACATGCATGAGGTCAGAGGTTCAAGTCCTCTACCGCCCACCAGATCGAGAACGCGTCGACCGGGACACGCCCCGCCGACAGCGGAGCCCCAGAGAGCGGCGGACACAGGCTGAGACCCGCCGCGGCACCGACGGCGAGGCACCACCCGCGAGCGGCCGGAGAACCGGCCCGGGATCCGCCCGTTAGCGCGGCCACGAGAGCGCTCCCGCCGGCGACGGCGGCGGCGAAGGCGGGTGGAACCGCGGGAGGCATCGGCCCCTCGTCCTGCGTGGACGAGGGGTTTCGTGTTTCCGGGACAGGAGGAGGCGAGCGATGGCCGACGAGCAGGCGGTCGAGGTCCAGGAGGGGCTCGAGGCCCTCGAGGGGCACCAGCGCGGCTCGGCCGAGGAGCTGCTCGACGCGGGGGCCCACGCCCCGATCGACGCGATGCGCCACTCCGCGGCCCACGTGATGGCGGAGGCTGTCCTCGACCTCTTCCCGGGTGCCAGGCTCGGGATCGGGCCGGCCATCGAGAACGGCTTCTACTACGACTTCGAGCTCCCGCGTCCGCTCACGCCCGACGACCTGGCGGCCATCGAGGAGCGGATGCGGGCGAGCGTGGTCGCCAGGCATCCGTTCGTGCGCCGCGAACTGCCGTTCTCCGACGCCCTGGCCCTCGTCGAGGGCCAGGGCCAGGGCTTCAAGGTGGAGATCCTCGACGACCTCGCGGCGCGGGCCGCGGCGGCCGGCGAGGCGCTGCCGGCCACCACCTTCTACGAGCACGGCCCGTTCACCGACCTGTGCAAGGGCCCCCACGTGCCGACAACCGCCCAGATCGGCCCGTTCAAGCTCCTCAGCGTGGCCGGCGCGTACTGGCGCGGCGACGAGAAGCGCCCCATGCTCCAGCGAATCTACGGGACGGTGTGGGAGACCCAGGAGCAGCTGGACCAGTTCCTGTGGCGGCGCGAGGAGGCGAAGAAGCGCGACCATCGCCGCCTCGGCGTGGCCCTCGACCTCTACAGCTTCCACGACGTGAGCCCCGGCTCCGCCTTCTGGCATCCCAAGGGCTGGCGCATCTGGCGCACGCTCGAGGCCGCCATGCTGGAGCTCCAGGAACGTCGCGGCTACGACGAGATCAGCACCCCGATGGTCGTCCACGAGAAGCTGTGGCGGCAGTCGGGCCACTGGGACCTCTACCGGGACAGCATGTTCCTCATCGAGTCGGAGGGGCAGACGTACTCCCTCAAGCCGATGAACTGCCCGGAGAGCACGGTCATCTACAAGAGCCACCTGCGCTCCTACCGGGATCTCCCGCTGCGCCTCTCGGAGTACGGCCGGCTCCACCGCAACGAGCGGTCAGGCACGCTCTCCGGGCTGACCCGCGTCCGCCATTTCGTCCAGGACGACAGCCACATCTTCGTTCGGCCGGACCAGCTCGCCGACGAGATCGCGGCGCTGCTCGGCGAGGTCGAGGAGGTCTACGGCTGGGTCGGCCTGAAGCCCGAGGTGAAGTTCGGGACGAAGCCGGACAAGGCCCTCGGCGACCCCGCCCTCTGGGAGCGCGCCGAGGCGCTGATCCGCGATGCCCTCGAGCGGTCCGGCCTGCCCTGGACGATCAAGCCGAAGGACGGGGCGTTCTACGCGCCGAAGATCGACATCCACGTCGAGGACGCCCTCGGGCGGTCCTGGCAGACGGCGACGTTCCAGGTTGACCTGGTGATGCTGCCGGAGCGCTTCGACCTGACCTACATCGACGCCGACGGGCAGCCCAAGCGCCCGATGGCCATCCACCGCGCGGTCTACGGCTCCCTCGAGCGGTTCATCGGCATCCTCGTCGAGCACTTCGCCGGCGCGTTCCCGCTGTGGCTGGCCCCCGTCCAGGCGGTGGTGATCCCGATCGCGGATCGCCACCTCGAGCCCGCCGGCGAGCTCGCCAAGGTGCTGCGGGCCCGGGGCCTGCGCGTGGAGGTGGACGCGTCGGACGCCCGGATGCAGAACAAGATCCGGCTCGCCCAGGAGCAGAAGGTCCCCTACATGCTGGTGCTCGGCGACCGGGAGGTCGAGGCGCGGACCGCGGCGCCCCGGACGCGCGGGGGAGTCCAGCAGCCCGCGGAGGGCTGGGACGCGCTCGCCGAGCGCCTGGCTGCGGAGGCCGCCGCACGTCGCCCGGAGTAGGCCTCGGCTTCGCGGCGACGTCGTGGGAGGATCGAGCGGGCCCGGGCACCCTGCGCGTGCCTCCGCCCGGGTGTGCTATCCTCCGCCGGCGAAACGCGCCCGCCTCGCGCGTGCTGTGGCACGCCGTTCGCGGGCGCTCGAGTGATCTCGTAGCGCGAAGGGGTCGACGATAAGCCGAGAGCTGCGTGTCAATCAGATGATCCGGATCCCGACGGTCCGGGTGATCGACGAGGAGGGGAACCAGCTGGGCGTCATGCCGACGCTGGAGGCCCTCAGGATGGCACAGGAGCGCGGCTACGACCTCGTCGAGGTGGCTCCGACGGCCTCGCCGCCCGTGACCCGCCTGCTCGACTACGGCCAGTACAAGTACGAGCTGGCCAAGCGCGAGAAGGAGGCGAAGCGGAAGTCCCGGTCCGTGGAGTTCAAGGAGATCCGCCTCAAGCCGAAGATCGGCCAGGGGGATTTCGACACGAAGGTGCGCCGGGCGATCGAGTTCCTCGAGGAGGGTGACCGGATCAAGGTGGCCGTCCAGTTCCGCGGCCGCGAGCTGACGCACCCGCATTTGGGGCGGGAGCTGCTCGGGAAGTTCGCGGACCAGGTCAAGGACCACGGGGTCCTCGAGCGAGCACCGCTCCTCGAGGGCAAGTCGATGCACATCACGATCGCGTCGACCCACAAGCCGCACCCGCGCGAGACCGGGGCGGGGGAGCGAGCTCCCGCCGCCAAGGCCTCCCCTGGTGAGGCCGCGGAGGCCGCCCTGGCGGCCGCGATCGACGAGGCGGGCAGCGCGCCCGCGAGCACGGGAGAGTGAGGCCGGCGTGCCGAAGCTGAAGAGTCACAAGGGCAGCCAGAAGCGGATCGGGGTCACCGGGAGCGGGAAGCCCTACCGTGTGAAGTCCTGGCGGGGCCACCACCTCGAGCTGAAGTCGTCGCGGCGGCGGCGGCGCTACGCCGGCAAGGCCATCATCGGCAGGGAGCACGCCGACCAGGTGGCGCGGCTCCTGCCGTACCTGAAGAAGGGCTGACCCATGGCACGCGTCAAGCGGGGCGTCACCGCCCACCGCCGCCACAAGCGGCTCCTGAACGCCGCCGAGGGTCGCAAGGGAACCCGCAGCAGGCTCGTCAAGCCCGCTCGCGAGGCCCTCCTGCATGCCCTGGCCTACGCGACGCGCGACCGCAAGGTCCGCAAGCGCGACATGCGCCAGCTCTGGATCATCCGTATCAACGCCGCGGCCCGCGCCCACGGCGTCACCTACCGCGACTTCGTCAGCGGCCTCAAGAAGGCCGAGGTCGTGCTCGACCGGAAGACCCTGGCCGACATCGCCGTCCGCGACGACGCGACCTTCGGCCGGATCGTCGAGGTTGCCCGCGGCGCCTGACGGCGCGACCGGGCGCCGGCCCGGCCCACGACCATCGCCGCGGGACCCTCGCGCGCGCCGGCGCCGCGGGGGTCTGCGATTCTCGGCCCAGGAGAGATGGAGGCGCCGCTCCCCACCGTGGACCTCGCGACCCTGACCGCGCAGCTCACCTCCCTCCGCGACGAGGCGCTGCCGCGCATCGCCGCCGCGCCGGGCCTCGCCGCGCTCGAGGAGCTCGACGTCGCGTACCTGGGCCGCAAGGGCGGGGCCCTCTCCGGCCTCATGCGTGGCATCGGGGCCCTGCCTGCCGAGGACCGGCCGCGGGTGGGAGTCGTGGTCAACGAGGTCCGCGAGGCCGTGGAGACCGCCCTGGCGACGGCCCGCGAGCGCGCCGGCAGCGCCGCCCTTGCCGCCCGCCTGGCCGCCGAGACCGTCGACGTGACCGCGCCCGCGCGCCCTCTCCCGCGCGGGACGCTGCACCCCATCGTGGAGACGATCGAGCGGATCACCGCCGTCTTCGGGCAGTTCGGCTTCGTGACCTACGAGGGCCCCGAGGTCGAGAGCGACGCCACGAACTTCCAGATGCTCAACATCCCGCCCGATCACCCGGCGCGCGACCTGTGGGACACGCTCTACGTCGACCTCGACGGGGGCCTCCTCCGCACGCACACCTCGCCGGGCCAGATCCGGGTCATGCACGCGGAGCGGCCGCCGATCCGGGCGCTGCTCCCTGGGCGCTGCTTCCGCTACGAGGCGACCGACGCGTCGCACGCCTCCGAGTTCTTCCAGGTCGAGGGCCTCATGGTCGACGAGGGGACGAACCTCGCCGATCTGAAGGGCCAGCTCGTCGAGTTCGCCCACGCGATGTTCGGCGAGGGGACGAACACGCGCTTCCGGCCCGGCTACTATCCCTTCACGGAGCCCTCCGTCGCCTTCGACATCGGCTGCCTCGTCTGCGGCGGGCCGGGCTGCCCAGCCTGCGGCCGCACGGGCTGGATGACGATCCTCGGGGCCGGCATGGTCCACCCCGTCGTCCTCCAGTACGGCGGCATCGACCCGGAGCGCTACCAGGGCTTCGCCTTCGGGATGGGCGTCGAGCGGATCGCGATGCTGCGCCACGGGATCGCGGACCTCCGGGTCTTCCTGGACAACGATCTCCGCTTCCTGGAGCAGTTCCGATGAGAGTGCCCCTCTCCTGGCTGCGCGACTATGTCGACGTTCCGTTCACCCCTGAGCAGCTGGCTGACCGCCTGACGCTCCTGGGCATGGAGGTGCAGGGAATCGAGCGCTGGGGGGCCGAGTGGCGCAACGTCGTCACGGGAGAGCTGCTCGAGGTGGCGAAGCACCCGCGCGCCGACCGGCTCTCCCTCGCGAGGGTGCGCGTCGGGGCGGACGTCCTCGACATCGTCTGCGGCGCGACGAACATCGCCGCGGGGCAGCGCGTGCCGGTCGCCCTGCCGGGGGCGATCCTGCCGGGCAACCGGGCGATCGAGCGCACCGAGAAGATGGGCGTCGTGAGCAACGGCATGCTCTGCTCGGGCGACGAGCTCCGCCTGACCGGGGACGCCGAGGGGATCCTGATCCTCCCGCCGGAGACCCCCCTGGGCGTGCCGCTCGTGGACCTCCTCGGCGACGACGTCCTCGACGTCGACGTCAAGCCGAACCGCGGCGACGCGCTCTCCCTGGTCGGGCTCGCCCGCGAGGTCGCGGCCATCACGGGGGCGCCGGTCCGCTTCCCCGAGATCCGGCTGGAGGAGGGTGGGGGACCCGCCACCGCGGAGCGCCTCGCGGTGACCGTCCAGGACGCGGGGCTCTGCAGCCGCTTCGTCGGGCGGTGGGTGAGCGGCGTGATGGTGGGCCCGTCCCCGGATCGGATCCAGATGCGCCTCCTGGCCGCCGGCATGCGGCCGGTCGGCAACGTCGTGGACGCCACCAACTACGCGATGCTCGAGCTGGGCAAGCCGACGCACGCCTTCGACGCCGTCGCGGTTGCCCGCGACGACGCGGGCCGGGCCGGCCTCGTCGTGCGACGCGCCCGAGCCGGCGAGCGGCTCGAGACCCTCGACCACGTCGAGCGGGAGCTCACGGCCGAGACGCTCCTGATCGCCGACGCCGGCGGGCCGCTCGCGATCGCCGGCGTCATGGGCGGGGCCGCCTCCGAGGTGTCGGAGGCGACCCGCGACGTCATCGTGGAATCGGCGATCTTCGACCCGGTCAGCATCCGCCGCACGGCCTTCCACTACGCCCTCCGCTCGGAGGCGAGCCTCCGCTTCGAGAAGGGCCAGGAGGTCCGCCTCGCCCGGATCGGCGCCGACCGCGTCGCGGAGCTCGTCGTGGCCTGGGCGGGCGGGGCCGCGGCCGCCGGGCGAGTCGACTCGGCGCCCGCCGAGCCAGGGCCGGAGCGGGTCGCGTTCCGTCCCGGCCGCATCAACCGGCTGCTCGGCACCTCCTTCGCCGACGTGGAGCAGGCGGCGCTCCTCGAGCGGGTCGGCATCGGGTTCGAGCCCGCCGCCCCGCGGACCTCCATCCCCGTCGCGAAGGGAGAGAAGCCCCTCGGCGTGGCGGCCACCGAGCCCGCGCTCGTCGCGATCGTCCCCAGCTGGCGGCGGGACCTCCACATCGAGGCCGACGTCGCCGAGGAGATCGCCCGCGTCGCGGGCTACGACACCGTGCCAACGAAGACCCCCGACACGGCGATGCCGCACTACCGGCCGGACCCGCTCGAGCTCCGCGATGCCGTCCGGCGGGCGCTCGCCGGGGCCGGGCTCACCGAGGTCGTCACCCCCGCCCTCGTCCCCGAGTCGCAGGCCGCCCGCCTCGGCTGGCCCGTCGCAGCGGCCGACGGCGTCCCCGGCCACGACGCGGTCAGCGGCCTCCCGATCCGGGTGCAGAACCCGCTGTCGGAGCGGCATGCCGTCCTGCGTTCTGGTCTCGTCGCGAGCCTCCTCGACGTCCTCGCGCTCAACGAGCGCCACGGCCGCCCCGACGTCGCGGTCTTCGAGGTCGGCAAGGGGTATGCCAAGGACGGCGCCGGCGCCCCCGCCGAGTGGTGGCGGCTGGGGATCCTCCTCACCGGCGCCGCGGTGCCGGCCTCCTGGAGCCTCGGCGCAAGGGCCTGGACGCTCGAGGACGCGAAGGCGCTCGTGGCCCTGCTGGCGCGCGCGATGGGGGCGCCGGAGCCCGTCTTCGCGTCGCAGCACACCGGCCGGCCGCTGCACCCGGGGAGGGCTGCGCGCGCCACTGCCGGCGACGCCGTGACGGGCGAGTCCCTCGCCGGGCTCGTCGGCGAGCTCCACCCCGAGATCCTCGTCGCCTGGGGCCTGCGGGCGGAGCGTGTCCTCGTCGCCGAGCTCGCCGTCGCCGGCCTGGCCGCGGGACAGCCGGCGCCGGTCCGCGTGACGCCCCTGGGCCGGCACCCCGCCGTGGAGCGCGACCTCGCCCTCGTCGTGGCCGAGGCGACCGCCGCGGGCGACGTGGCGGCCACGCTCCGAACGGCCGGGGGTGCCCTCGTCCACGGGGTGACGCTCTTCGATGTCTACCGCGGCGCCCCCCTCGCCGACGGCGAGAAGAGCCTCGCCTGGCGTCTCGCGATCCGGGCGGAGGACCGCCACCTCGACGAGGGAGAGGTGGACGCCCTCGTCGAGGGCCTGATCGCGGCCGCGGCGGCGGCGCACGGAGCCCGCGTCCGCACGTGAACGACCCCGGCAGCGGTGCGCCGCGGCGCCGGCCGAGTTGCGGGGACGGGGAGCGCAGTCGTACAGTGTCGGAGGGTCGCCGGGGGCTGCGGCGAAGCGGAGAGCGTGGGCGCGGGAGACCGCGCCCGGAGCCGGAGGCTGCGTGGACGTCGTCGGGTTCATCCAGGGCCTGAATCTCTTCGACATCCTGGCGGCGTTCTTCATCGCCGGCTTCTTCGTCGTCGGGTACATCCAGGGGACGCTGCGCCGCCTCCTGGGCCTGGCCATCGCCCTCCTCTCGCTCCTTCTCGCGATGAACCTGCGGGAACCGCTGGGGAGCTGGCTGGCGCAGTACTGGGTCCAGTTCCCCCGCGAGTACGTGTACATGCTCGCCTTCGGGGGCAGCTTCCTGGCGATCTACGTGGCCGGGTCGATCCTGGTCCAGACGTTCTATCGCCGAACCACGCTGTTCACGAAGGCGACGGTGGTCGACGAGCTCCTCGGCGCGATCCTCGGCGCGTTCCAGGCGCTGCTGCTGATCGGTGCCCTCATCGTCATCCTGGACTCCTACTACACCGTGCCCGGGATCCCCGCCGACCCGGACGAGTTCGGCCTGCTGCGCGACATCTTCCGCTTCTACGACGACTCCCAGATCGTGGAGCTCTTCCGTTCGTCGCTCATCCCGCTCTTCTTCACGCTCTTCGGTTGGATCACCCCGACCAGCCTGCGCATCTACTTCTCCTGAGCTCGGCCTGCCGCCTCACCGGCCTGCTCGGCGGACCCGTCGTCGAGGCCGCCCGCGGTCTCATCGGGGCACGCCTCGTGCGCCAGGATCCCCGCGGGACGCGGATCGGTCGCATCGTGGAGGTCGAGGCGTACGCCGGGCCGGAGGACCGGGCCTCCCATGCCCGCTTCGGACGCACCGCGCGCACGGCGACCATGTTCGCCGCGGCGGGATCGGCCTACGTGTACGGTGTCTACGGTATGCACACCTGCCTCAACGTCGTCGTCGGACCGCCCGGCGAGGCTGCAGCCGTCCTCGTGCGGGCGGTCGAGCCGCTGGCGGGCATCGAGGCGATGCGGGCCGCCCGCCTGGCCTGGGCCGTGGCGACCCGCCGCGCGGACCGCGCCGATCCCTCGGCCGCTGCGGCGCGGATCACCCGCCTCCCCGCGGCCCGCCTCGCCGCCGGCCCGGCGAACGTCGCGGCAGCCTTCGGCGTGACCCGCGACGACGACGGGCGCGACCTCCTCGATCCGGCGGGCACGCTGCGCCTGGAGCCGGCGCCCCCGGGCGAGCCACCGTCCGCGGTCCGGGCGACGCCCCGGGTCGGGGTCGCCTACGCCGGGCCGGGCTGGGCCGATCGCCCGTGGCGCTTCGTGGAGGTGGGCCCGCCCGCCACGGGACCGGGCCGCTGATGGACGCGAAATCGATCGTCCTCCTGGAGTTCCCGCTGGTCCGCGAGCGACTGGCCGCCGCGACGGGCTTCCCCCCGGGCCGTCGGCTTGCCGAGGCGCTGGTCCCGGTCGCCGATCCGGTCCTCGTGGAGATCGGGCTCGAGGAGACCACGCAGGCCCGCGCCCTCCTCGCGGAGCGGCCGAGCGCGGGGATCGGCGGTGCCCACGACATCGGCGCCGCCGTGGAGCGAGCCGCCCGCGGCGGGCGGCTCGACGCCGCGCAGTTCGCCGCCATCGCCGCGACGATCGAGGCGGCCGCCCGCCTGCGCGACGTCCTGGCCGACGATCGTCGGCCGCTCCTGCACGAGCTTGCCCGCAGCCTGCACCCGCTCCCCGCGCTCCGCTCCACGCTGGAGCGTAGCTTCGACCCGTCCGGCGACCTGCTCGACACGGCGTCGCCCCGGCTGGGTGGCCTCCGCCGTGCCACGAGGATGGCCTACGAGCGGCTGCGCTCGCGCCTCGAGCAGCTCGTCCACTCCAGCGAGGTGGGCCCGGCCCTCCAGGACCCGATCGTCACCCTCCGCAACGGCCGCTACGTGGTGCCCGTCCGGGCCGACGCCCGGAGCCGGGTCAAGGGGATCGTCCACGACGCCTCGGGGAGCGGCCAGACGCTGTTCGTCGAGCCGCTCGTGGCGGTCGAGATGGGCAACGCCTGGCGCGAATGCCAGGTGGCCGAGGTCGCCGAGATCGAGCGGATCCTCGACGAGCTGTCGGCCCTCGTGGGCGGCCAGGCGGGCCTCCTGCGGGAGCTGCTCGATGCGCTCGCCCGCTTCGACCTGTGGAGCGCCAAGGCCCGCCTCGCGGAGGAGATGGACGCGGTCCGGGCGGAGACGGCACCCGGCCCCGAGATCGCCCTCCGGGGTGCCCGTCACCCCGGCCTGGCGGGGCGCGTCGTGCCGATCGACGTGGCGCTCGGCGGTGACGTCCGGGCGCTCGTCGTGACCGGGCCGAACACGGGCGGCAAGACCGTCACCCTGCGGACCATCGGCCTCCTCGTCCTGATGCACCAGGCCGGCCTCCACGTCCCCGCCGACCCCGGGAGCCGGCTCCCCGTGCTGCGGGACGTCTTCGCGGACATCGGGGACGAGCAGTCGGTCGCCCAGTCGCTCTCGACCTTCTCGAGCCACCTCGGGTCCATCGTCCGGATCGTGGCGGCGGCGGGGCCGGCGACGCTCGTCCTCCTCGACGAGCTCGGTGCCGGGACCGACCCAACCGAGGGATCGGCGCTGGCCCAGGCGCTCCTCGACCACTTCCTCCGCTCGGGCGCCGTCGTGGCCGCCACCACTCACTACGCCGAGCTGAAGGTGTACGCCCACACGACGCCGGGGGCCCGCAACGCCTCGGTCGAGTTCGACCTGGAGACCCTCTCCCCGACCTACCACCTGCGGACCGGCCTGCCCGGTGGGAGCCAGGCCTTCGCCATCGCGGAGCGGCTCGGACTGCCGGTCGAGATCGTCGCCGCCGCCCGCTCGCGCCTGACCGAGGGGCAGCAGGCCTTCGAGGAGACGCTCGCCTCGATCCGCGCGGCCGACCTGGCGACCCGGGAGGCGCTCGATCGGGCGCGAGCGGCGGAGCAGCGGGCCGCGGAGTCTCGCCGGACGGCCGATGAGGAGCGCCGGCGGGCCCGTCGCGAGCGCGACGAGGCCGTCGCCGCAGCCCGGGGCGAGGCCGAGCGGCTGGTGGAGGACCTCCGCTCCGAGATCCGGGGCGCCCGGCGCCGCCTCGAGCGAGAGAGCGTCACCGCGCCGGCGCTCGACGAGCTCGTGGAGCGCGCCGAGGAGCGCCTCGGACGCCTGCCGGCCCCGGCTCCCGCCCCCGTCCCGACCGCGGCCCCGGTGGCCTGGCAGGTGGGGGCCCGCGCCCGCAGCCGAGGCGGCGGTTGGGAGGGCCGCATCGTGGCCCTCGAGCGCGGCGGGAAGCGGGCCACCCTCGAGGTCGGCGGGATGCGGGTGACGGCCGCGACGGACGAGCTGGAGGTGCCCGTAGCGGCGCCCGACGAACGCCGGACGGCGCGCGTGCCCGAGGAGGCCGCGTCGAGCATCGCCCGCCTCCGCCTCGACCGCGCCCGCACCATCGCCTCGTCGCTCGACGTTCGCGGCGCTCGCGTGGAGGAGGCGCTCGAGGTCGTCGGCCGCTACCTCGAGGACGCCGCGCTCGCCGGGCTGGAGCGGGCCACGATCATCCACGGCCTCGGGACCGGGGCCCTCCGCGACGCCGTCCGCTCCTCGGCCGCCGCCCATCCGCTGGTCCGGGCCATCCGGCCGGGCGAGCGGGGCGAGGGTGGGGACGGCGCGACCGTGGTGAGCTTCTAAGGATCGGCTCTAGGGGGATCCTGGTATGCCCGGATCGCCGGGGATGCCCGGATCGCCGGGGATGCCGGGATCGCCGGGGAAGCTGCCGTCGCTCGGCGTGGGCACCGGGAAGGGCCAGAAGTCGGACGGGAGCGGCGTCGGCTCCGGGATCTCGCAGGTATCCGTCGGCGCGAAAGGCGCACCCCAGGTGCCGCCGAAGGGGGTCCAGACGCCGGTCTCGTAGAAGTAGGTCGTGCGGGTCTTCTCGGGCCCGCCCGAGACGCCGGAGCCGCGGGCTGCGCGGGCGACCCAGTTGCGGTTGTGCTTCCCCCAGGACGGGAACTCGGTCTCGACGTTCGCCAGGTTCAGGAAGCCCTGGACCTCGATCGGCCCGGCGCACCCTTCCTGCCACAGGTTGCCCGTGGCGGAGTCGATCTCGATCCCGACCTTCGTGTTGTCGACCTCGCGGGGGACGGTGTCCTCGATGAACCATTCCTTGACGGTCTTCGTCGTGAAGGGCCCGGGCTTCATGCCGCTGAAGGCGTCGACGGTCGCCTGCACGACGCCGGGCGGGCGCTGGAAGGAGGCGATCGGGGTCCCCTTGCTGGCCTGGGTCAGGAATGACTGCCACAGCGACGCGGCCAATTCGAGGGCCACAACGCCCTCCGGCGGCGCGGAGTTGTCGCTGTTCCCCATCCAGGCCCCGACGACCAGCGCGGGGGCGTCGGGATCCTCCGGGGGCGCCAGGTACCCCACGGCGGTGAGGTCGATCGTGGCGTCCGTCGTGCCGGTCTTGAGCGCCGCGGGGCGGCGCTGCTTGCCGTTCATGATCGCCCGCTTGCTCCAGAAGGGGTTCTGGGCGGGGTCGGTGTTGGAGGACAGGATGTCGGTCATGATGAAGGCGGCCTGGGCGCTCACGACGCGCTTCCCGCTCGCGGGCGTCCCGGCGAGCGGCCAGATCTTCTCGCCCTCCGCGTTGTAGACCTCCAGGATCGTCGTCCGGGGCACGAGGACGCCCGCGTTGGCGATCGCCCCGTAGGCGCTGATGAGATCGATCATGTGGACCTCGACGGTGCCGATGGCGATCGCCGCTCCGCCGAGATTGGAGGCGCTCTGGTAGCGGATGCCGAAGTCCTTGGCCCGCTCGAAGACGCGGTCGGGCCCGATCCGGATCGCCGCCTTGATGGCCGGGATGTTGAGCGACACCTGGATCGCCTGGCGCAGGCGCAGCGGCCCGCGCTCCAGCCGGTCCGCGTCGACGGGCGTCCAGCCGCCCCCGAAGTCGGTGACGACGTCCATGAACAGCGACGCTGCAGTGAGGGTGCGGTCTTCGAGGCCGATGATGTAGTTGATCGGCTTGAAGGCCGAGCCCGGCTGACGCCAGCCGTCCTCGAGGACGTCGAACTGGGGCTGGAACTTGCGGTTGCCCTTGAGGTAGAAGCCGGCGCTCCCGGTGTAGGCGTACACCTCGCCGGTCCGATAGTCGACGGCGGCGAGCGCGGCGTTCTGGACGCCCTTGCCCCGCATGTTGCGGATCCACGGCTCGTAGCGGACCCCGAGGCGCTCGAGATAGGCCGCCGTGTCCTTCGCGTTGGGGGCGCGGGCTCCCGCCTCCGTCCACTTCTCGGCCATCCGCTGCATCTTCCAGTCGAGGGTGGTGATCACCCGGTAGCCGCCGGTGTCGACCTGCGGGCAGTTGGTGGCCGCGTCGGCGCCGCAGATGATGGTCCCCAGCTGGTTGCGCACCTGGAGGACGAACTGCGGGGCCAGGATCCGCTTGTTGCCCGGCGGGGTGAGGACGACCGGCTCCTGCATGGCCTTGTCGTAGTCCTCGGCGGTGTACGTCCCGGCCGTCATGACCGAGCGGGTCTTCATGAGCTCGAGGATGCGATTGCGCCGCACGACGATCGGGGAGTCGGCCGGGACCACGATGGCGGTCGAGCCGTCGGCCAGCTCCTCCTCGACGGAGTTCCGGACGAGGTCGTAGGTGGTCGGCGACTGGGGGATCCCGGCGAGGATGGCGGCCTGGGCGAGGGTCAGCTTGGAGAGGTCCGTGATGCCCCAGTAGCCGCGGGCGGCGGCGGCGATCCCGTAGCTGTTGTTGCCGTAGAAGTTGTCGTTGAGGTACGCGGAGAGGATCTGCCGCTTGCCCTCCTCGCCCGGGAAGGCCTGCGTGAGGCGGATCGACTGGATGATCTCCCGGATCTTCCGCTCGTAGGTCGTGGTGAAAGCCGAGTCGGGCAGGAGGCGGTTGCGGACCAGCTGCTGGGTGATCGTCGAGCCGCCGCGGGCGTTGCCGGTGACGGTGTCCACCGCCGCCGAGACGAAGCCGGCGGGATCGAACCCGGCGTTCTCCCAGAAGGTCTTGTCCTCGATGGCGGTGGTCGCGTCGATGACCTCGCCCGGGATCTCGTCGAAGGTGACGATGTCGCGCCGCTCGCGGGCGAACGTTGCGAGCTGGATCTTGCCGGCCCGGTCGTAGATCCGCGTCTCCTCGGCCAGGTCGAGGTTGTCGAAGACCTCCTTGGGGTCGGGGAGGCCCTGGCTGTAATGCGAGAACGCGGTCACGGCCCCGGTGAACCCGACGAAGCCGGCGACGAGGAAGGAAGCGAAGAGGAAGAGCGGGATGGCGATCGCGACGCCGGCGACGGCGCGTCCAGTGTTGGAGGGGCGCTGGCCGGAGCCCGTCCTGCGACGGCGCTGCCGCCGCGCGAGGCTGGTCTGCATGGCGCCGGTCACGATAGCATAGCGGTCATGAATCCCCGTTCGATCCCCCCGGGATGCTGCGACGTGCGCATGCCACCGGGTGTGACGCGGTGAGCGCGACGCGCCTCGCCAACCTCCTCCCGGACCTGCGCTGGCGCGGCCTGGTCCACGATGTGACCGACGGCCTGGAGGGCCGCCTGGCGACGAACGAGCCGATCCGGGCCTACAACGGGTTCGACCCGACGTTCCGCTCCCTCCACGTCGGCCACCTCGTCCCGATCTACGGGCTGATGCGGCTCCAGCGGGCCGGCGGGCAGCCGGTGGCCCTCGTGGGCGGCGCCACCGGCCTCATCGGCGACCCGTCCGGGCGCGCCAACGAGCGACCCCTCCTCGACCGCGCCGCCGTCCAGGTCAACGTGCACGCCATCCGCGATCAGCTGGCCCGCTTCCTCGACTTCGCGGCGGGTCCGACGCAGGCCCTGGTGGTCAACAACCTCGACTGGCTGGGGGAGACGCGGCTGCTCGACTTCCTGCGGGACGTCGGCAAGCACTTCACCGTCCCTTACATGCTCGACAAGGAGTCGGTCCAGGCCCGGCTCGCGAAGGGCCTCTCGTTCACCGAGTTCAGCTACATGCTCCTGCAGGCAGCCGACTTCGCCCACCTCCGGCGCTCGCACGGCGTGGAGCTGCAGTGCGGGGGGGCGGACCAGTGGGGCAACATCACCGCCGGCCTCGAGCTCATCCGGCGGACCGCGCGCCCCGGCGACGGCGCCCGAGAACACGCCCACGGCCTGGCCTATCCGCTCCTGCTGTCGCCCTCCGGCGCCAAGTTCGGCAAGAGCGAGTCCGGCGACTCGATCTGGCTCGACCCGTCGCTGACGTCGCCGTACCGCTACTACCAGTACTGGCTCGAGGCGGACGACCGCGACGTGGGCCTCTATCTCCGCTGGTTCACGATGTTCGACCGGGGGCGGATCGAGGAGCTCGAGGCCGATCACGCCGCCGCCCCCGAGCGGCGCGTCGCCCAGCGGGTCCTCGCCCGCGACGTCACGGAGCTGACCCACGGGCGGGCGGCCGCGGACCGGGTCGGCCGCGTGAGCGAGATCCTCTTCGGGGGCGACCCGACCCGGGCCGACGCCCAGACCCTCGCCGACCTCGCCGCCGAGATCCCCGCGGCGCCCTGGCCGGAGGGCGGGGAGGCGGTCGATGTCGTCTCGCTCCTCGTCGCGACGGGGGCCTCCTCGTCGCGCGGCGACGCCCGGCGTGTCGTGGAGCAGGGCGGGGTCCACGTCAACGGCGCACCCGTCCGCGACGCGGCGGCCACCTTCACCGCGGACGACCTCCTCGCCGGGCGGTACCTGCTGGTCCGCCGGGGCAAGCGCGACCAGCGCATCCTGGTGCGCGGGCAGGGGAGGGCATGACCGTGGCAGCGCGTGGCCACGTGCAGGTCATCTCGGGCTGCATGTTCAGCGGCAAGACCGACGAGCTCCTGCGCCTCCTCCGGCGGGCCGAGATCGCGCGGCGGCGGATCCTCCTGGTGCGCCCCACGATCGACGACCGGACCGAGCTCGAGGTCGTGCGCAGCCGTTCGGGCGCGGCCTTCCAGTCCAAGGCCGTCATCCACCCGTCGGAGATCGAGACGCTGGCCAAGGACGGCTGGGCCGACGTGATCGCGATCGAGGAGGCCCAGTTCTTCCCGGACGGCCTCGTGGAGGTCGTGGAGCGGCTCGCGGGCGCAGGGCGCACGGTCGTCTGCTGCGGGCTGAACCTCGACTTCCGCGGCCGGCCGTTCGGCCCGATGCCGCAGCTCCTCGCGATCGCCGACGACGTCACCTCGCTGTCGGCGATCTGCACGGTCTGCGGCGAGGAGGCGACCCGCACGCAGCGCCTCATCGACGGGCGCCCCGCCGGCGCGGAGGAGCCGGTCGTGGTCGTGGGCGGCCTCGCTGCCGACACGCCGACGTCCCAGCGCGAGACCTACGAGGCGCGTTGCCGCGCCCACCACGAGCTGCCGTAGCGACGAGGCGGACAGCGCCGCACCGGCGGCCGCGGCCCGGCCGCTCAGGGGATGTGGCGCTCCCGGAGTCGGGCAATGACCGCGGAGGGAGGGAGACCCCGCTCCGCGAGCAGGACGAGGGCGTGGTACAGGAGGTCGGCGACCTCGCCCGCGAGGGCGTCGCGCGTCGCCGCGCGGTCTGCCCGGCCTCCCTCTGCCGCCGCGTCGTCCTTGGCCGCCATCACGACCTCGGTGGCCTCCTCGGCGACCTTGCGAGCCGGGCCGTCCACGCCCGCCGCGAGGAGCTGCGCCGTGTACGAGCCCTCGGGCCGCGCGGCGGCCCGCTCGGCGATCGTCGACCACAGCGTCTCGAGCCAGGCGAACCCCTCGGGTGCGGCGGCGGCGCCCGCGCTGGTGGCGCCCCCGTCGGGATCGAAGCAGCTCCGCTCGCCGCGGTGGCAGGTCGGCCCGGCCGGCTCCACCACCGCGAGGAGCGCGTCGCCGTCGCAGTCCAGGGCGAGGTCGACGAGGCGCAGCGCGTTGCCGCTCGTCTCGCCCTTCCGCCAGAGGGCGCCCCGGGACCGCGAGAAGAAGTGCACCTCGCCCGAGGCGAGCGTGGCCGCCACTGCCTCGGCGTTTGCCCAGGCGAGCATCAGGACGCGGCCGTCGGCGGCATCCTGGACGATGACCGGCACGAGGCCGGCGGCGTCGTACCGGACGCCACCGGGATCCTCGAGCGGGCCGGCCGGCGCCGGCACGCCCGGCGCGCTCACGCGGCGACCTCCGGCACGGCGCGGACGGGGATGCCGGCGGCCGCCATGGCCGCCTTGATGGCGGCGATGGAGTGCTGCCGGCGGTGGAAGATCGATGCAGCGAGAACGGCCGAGGCGCCGCCCTCGCGAACGGCGGCGATGAAGTCGGCGGGCCCGGCGGCCCCGCCCGACGCCACGACCGGGACCCGGACGCGGTCGGCGATCGCACGCAGGAGGGCCGTGTCGTAGCCCGCCTGGGTGCCGTCCCGATCGATCGAGGTCACGAGCAGCTCGCCGGCGCCGAGGGCGACGACCCGCTCCGCCCAGGCCACGGCGTCGAGGCCGGTGTCCTCGCGGCCGCCCTTCACGACGACCTCCCAGGCGGGGGTCTCCTGCGTGGCGCCATGGTCCGCCGGGCGGCGCCGGGCATCGATGGCGACAACCACGGCCTGGGAGCCGAACCTCCGTGCGCAGCGCCGGACGAGGTCGGGCCCGGCCACGGCGGCCGTGTTCAGGGACACCTTGTCGGCACCGGCGCGGAGAACGTCGCGCATCTCCAGCACGCTGCGCACCCCGCCGCCGACGGTGAGGGGGACGAACGCCCGGCGGGCGGTGCGCTCCACGATGTCCAGGAGCGTCCCGCGCCCCTCGGGGGCGGCCGTGATGTCGAGGAAGACGATCTCGTCGGCGCCCTCGCGGGCGTAGCGCTCGGCCAGCTGCGGCGGATCCCCCTCATCGACGAGGTCCACGAAGCGGGTCCCCTTGACGACGCGTCCGTTCGCGACATCGAGGCAGGGCACGACGCGGACGGCGAGCATCAGGCGGCACCTCGGCGCGCCTGCGGCGCAACGGCGGCTGCGGGCACGGCGTGGGCCGCCGCGAGGGCCACGAAGTTGGCGAGGAGGCGGAGGCCGTCCGCCGCGCTCCGTTCCGGGTGGAACTGGACGCCCGCGAGGGCGCCGCGCGCGACCGCGCTCACGAACGTCTCGCCGTGCTCGGTCGTGGCCAGCGTGACGGCCTCCGCAGCGGGCCCCGTCGGGCGGGGCGCGAACGAGTGGACGAAGTAGAAGGGGGCGTCGGCGACGATCCCGGCGAAGAGGGGATGCTCGCGGGTCCGGCGGACCGCATTCCAGCCGATGTGCGGCAGACGGGGCGCCTCGCGCAGGAGCTCCGTCCGGCCCGCGAGAACCCCGAGCGATGCGGCGCCGTCCTCGTCGCTGGCCTCGAACAGGAGCTGCATCCCGAGGCAGATCCCCAGGAAGGGGCGATCGTCCCGCGCCCACGCCCGGATGGGATCCACGAGCGCGCGCCGGGCGAGACGGGCCATGGCGGGGCCGGCCGCGCCCACGCCGGGGACGACGAGCCCGGCCGCCCCCGCGAGCTCCGCCGGGCGCCGAGCCACGACGACCTCGGCGCCGGCATCCCGGAGCGCCTGGTCGATGCTCACCAGGTTGCCGGCGCCGTAGTCGACCACGGCGATCGTGGTCATCCGAGGCTTCCCTTGGTGGACGCGATGCCCGCCCGCCGCGGATCCGGGGCGACGGCGCCCCGCAGAGCGCGCGCCAGCGCCTTGAACGCGGCCTCGGCGACGTGGTGGTCGTTGCGCCCGGAGGCGCGCAGGTGGAGCGTCACGCCTGCCGTTCGAGCGAACGCCTCGAGGGCGTGGTCGACGAGCTGCGTCGGCAGCGCCCCGATCCGCTCGGCGCGGAACGGCACGTCGAGGGCCGCGTAGGGACGGCCGCCGACGTCGAGGACCGCCGTCGCGAGGGCCTCGTCCATGGGGACGCTCGCCTCGCCGAAACGGGCGATGCCGGCCCGGTCGCCGAGCGCCTCGGCCAGGGCGGCACCGAGCACGAGCGCCACGTCCTCGACGGTGTGGTGCTCGTCGATCTCCAGGTCGCCGGACACCCGGATCTCCAGGTCGAAGAGGGCGTGATGCGCCAGCGACGTGAGCAGGTGGTCGTAGAAGCCGACGCCGGTGGCGACGTCCGCGGAGCCGGAGCCGTCGAGGTCGAGGCTGATGGTGACGTCGGTCTCGCGCGTCCGCCGGGCAACTGTGACCCGGCGGCCCGAGCGGGCCGTGACGGCGAGGGTGCCGAGCGAGGTGGTCATGGAACAGGCTCCTGGGCTGGTTGCACAGCGTTGTCGGCAGCTGCGATGACTGCGTGGACGGCCGGTGCGAGCTCGCTGAAGGCGGCGATCAGGCGGTCATCCTGGACCTCGTCGCGGACGGTGAAGCGGAGGTGGCCGGCGAGCGGATGGTCGCTGCCGAACGTCCGGGGAACGAGACCGCGGCCGAGCAGTCCCTCCGCCATCGCCCGGGCGGCCTCGCGGCCCCCGACGTCGACCAGCAGGAAGTTCGTCAGCGAGGGGTGGGCCGGCAGCCCCGCCGCCGCGAAGGCGGCCGCGAGGCGGGCGCGCTCGCGCTCGACGCGGGCGACATTGTCGGCGGGCATCCGTGGATCGCGCAGGGCGGCGGCCACGACGGCGACCGATGGAACGGCGACGGAGCCCGGCGGGCGGTACGGCTCGACATCGGCGAGCAGCTCGCGACGGGCGATGGCGAAGCCGACCCGCAGCCCCGCGAGGGCGTACGCCTTCGAAGCCGTGCGGACGACCACGAGCCGGGAGTAGCGCTCCCGCAGCCCCACGAGGGAGGTGCCGGCGAACTCCGCGTAGGCCTCGTCGAGGACGACGACCGGAGCGGCGCGCCCGGCGGCCCCGGCATCGGCCGCCAGGCCGTCGAGGAGCGAGGCCACGGCACCGTCGGGCTCGGGCAGCCCCGTCGGGTTGTTGGGGCTGCAGAGCCAGACCAGCGACGCCTGCCGGGCCGCGGCGCGGACGGCCGGGACGTCGAGGGCGAAGCCCCGGGCTGCCGTCCGGCGCGGGACGAGCACCGGGCGGGCGGGACGCTGCTCGGTCAGGACGCGGTACATGGCGTAGCTGGGGGAGGGGATCACGGCGGTCGCCCCGGGGGCCAGGAACGCCTTCGCGAGCAGGTCGAGCACCTCGTCCGCGCCGGCCCCCACGAGGATCTCGTCGCGCCCGACGCCGTAGCGTTCCGCGGCAGCCGCGACCAGGTCCCTGTAGTCGGACGGCGGGTACTCGGAGATCGCGCGGCCGTAGTCGCCGCCCCGAAGGAGCCGGAGGGCCAGGTCCGGCGGGGCGGGCGAGGTGTTCAGGTCGAAGCGGGCGATCTTCTCCAGGGGCACGCCGTAGCGCTCGGCGACCTGCTCGTCGGTCGCCTCCCAGGCGTAGGCGACGGGCCGGGTCGGGATCGCCATCGAGACCGGGGTCGGGCTCATGCCACGAGCTTCTCGATCGGGAGGACGAGAATCCCGGAGGCGCCCGCCGCCTTGAGGCGGGGCAGGAGGTCCCACACGTCGTCGGAGCCGACGACGGCGTGGATGGCGATCATGCCGGGGTGGGCGAGGGGGATCACGGAGGGGCTCTCGAGGCCGGGCAGCAGCGCCTCGAGCTCGGTGAGCCGCTCGGCGGGCGCGTTCATCATCACGTACTTCCGCCGCCGGCCCTCCAGGACGGCGCCCAGCATCGTCACCAGCCGGTCGACGTCGCCGGCCCGCTCCCGCAGCGCGACGGGGTTCCCCACGAGGATCGCCTGGGAGGCGAGGACGTCGCCGATCGCGCGCAGGCCGTTCGTGGCCAGGGTGGCCCCGGTCGAGACGAGGTCCACGATCGCCTCGGCGAGGCCCAGCCGCGGCGCGACCTCGACCGCGCCGGAGAGGGGGATCACCGTGACGTCGATGCCCTGCCCGGCGAACCAGCGGCCGGTCGCCCCGGGGTGGGCGGTGGCGACCCGCAGGCCGGCGAGCTCGGCGATGGTGCGCTGCGGGGCGTCGTTCGGCACTGCGGCCGTCAGGCGACAGCGGCCGTAGCCGAGGGCCTTCACGACGGGCAGGTCGGCCTCGGCCTCGGCCATGAGATCTCCGCCCGTGATGCCGAGGTCGGCGACGGCGTCGCGGACGAACTCGATGACGTCGTTCGTGCGGACGAAGAGGATGTCGAGGTCGACGTTCTCCACGCGGCTGACCAGGCTGCGATCACGCTCCTCGAAGACGAGGCCGGCGTCGTGGAGGAGGTGCAGGGTGGGCTCGACGAGCCGTCCCTTGTTGGGGACGGCCAGCGTCATCCGGCGGCCGGTCATGGCCGGCCGGGGAGCTGGTGGGCGGGCGCCTCGGGATAGACGGTGCCCCGAGCCCTGGCGCGGTCGAGTGCCGCCCGGTAGCCGCCTTCGCCGTGATGGAGCCACGACGCGATCCGCGTGATCGTCGCGGTGCTCGCGCCGGTCCGTCGCGAGATCTCCGAGTAGTGCAGGCCGGCGTCGAGGAGGCGGACGACCGCCCACCGTTGCGCGAGGTCGCGCAGCTCGCCGAGCGTGCACAGGTCGCGCAGGAAGGCGGCGGCCTCGTCGCGATCCCCGAGGTCGAGGAGCGCGTCGAGGAGCGCGTCGGCGTCGGAGCTGCGCCACTCGTCCGGGTGAGGCTGCATGGGTGGAATGCCTCGTGCGTGATCGGTATCGTATTAGCGTGCTACTACGCTATCATGTTGGCATGGCATCACGCAAGCCCGGTCCACAAGCATTCGACCTGCTCCCCGCGATCGATCTCCGCGGCGGCCGCGTCGTCCGCCTGCTCCACGGGGATTTCGGGCGCGAGACGGTCTACGGCGACGATCCGGCCGCGGTCGCCGAGCAATTCGTCGACGAGGGGGCACGGTGGCTGCACGTCGTCGACCTCGACGGGGCGCGCGATCCCCTGATGCGGCAGCTTGGCCTTGTCGCCGCGATCGTCGCCGGAGTGGGGGACCGTTCCCGGGTGGAGGTGGCCGGGGGCCTCCGCGACGAGCGGGCCGTAGCCGCGACGCTCCTGGCCGGCGCCGCCCGGGCCGTCGTCGGGACCGCCGCCCTCGCCGATCCGGCGTTCGCCGGCCGCCTCGTCGTGACCCACGGGGCGGAGCGGATCGCGGTCGCGCTGGACGTGCGCGACGGCCTGGCGGTGGGGCACGGCTGGCGGACCGGGGCGCCCGGGGTGCCGGCTGGCGAGGCCATGGCGCGCCTCGCCGACGTCGGCGTCACGACCTTCGAGGTCACGGCCATCGAACGCGATGGGACGCTGGCCGGCCCCGACCTCGCCCTCCTGGGCGCGCTCGCGGGCGCGGGTCGCGGCGACGTGATCGCCTCGGCGGGAATCTCGAGCGCCGACGACCTGCGCGCCGTCCGTGCTCTCGGCTGCCGCGGCGCGATCGTCGGCCGCGCGCTCTACGTGGGCCGGGTCACGCTGGCCGAGGCGATCGCGGCAACCGATCGCTGAGCCTCGGCCGGGCGGCGGTGCCCGCGCCGCAGCGACGGTCCGAGGCCCGAGCGGGGAGCGCTGCCCGCGGAAGGCAGGAGTCCGCGGCGGGGTCCGCGTCCGAGGGGCGGAGTCCGGGGGGAGGAGCCCGGCGCCCGGTCAGTGGCCGGCGGCCTCGGCCTCCTTCTTGTGGGCCTCGATCACCTTCTCGGCGAGATGCTGGGGGACATCCTCGTAGTGGTCGAGGGTGGAGGTGAACGTGCCCCGCCCGCCGGTCAGCGAGCGCAGCTCGGTGGCGTAGCTGAACAGCTCGGCCTGGGGGACCTGGGCCGTGATGACCTGGAAGCCGTCGCCGGTCACGTCCATCCCCAGCACGCGCCCGCGCCGCCCGTTGAGATCGCGGTTGACGTCGCCCATGAAACGCTCCGGGACGCGGATCGCCACGTTCATGATCGGCTCCTGGAGGACCGGCCGGCAGTCCAGGACGCCCTTCTTGAGGGCCATCGAGGCCGCCAGCTGGAACGAGAGGTCGTTCGAATCCACGGTGTGGAAGGAGCCGTCGTAGAGGGTCGCCTTGAAGTCGACCAACGGGTAGCCGGCCAGGATCCCCTCGGCCGCCGCCGCGCGGACGCCCTTCTCGACGCCGGGGAAGAAGTTCTTGGGCACCGTGCCGCCGACGACGTGCTCGGCGAAGGCGACGCCGCCCTCCGGGTTCGGCTCGATCTCCAGCCAGACGTGGCCGTACATCCCGTGCCCGCCCGTCTGCTTCTTGTACTTCCCCTCGACCTGCGTCCGGCCGCGGATCGTCTCGCGGTAGGGAACCCGCGGCGTGTGCGTGGCGATCGCTGCCCCGAACTTCCTCTTCAGGCGCTCCGTGATGACGGCGACGTGCGTCTCGCCCATGGTGACCAGGAGCTGCTCCCCGGTGGCGCTCCGATCGACCCGCACGGTCGGCTCCTCCTCGAGCATCCGCTGGAGGGCCGGGCCCATCTTGTCGAGGTCCGCCTTCGTCTGCGGCTCGATCGCCACGAGGAGGGTGGGGCTCGGGTAGACGGGCCGGTCCAGGGCGAAGGGACGCTCCTTGGTGGAGAGCGTGTCGCCGGTGCCGGTGGCGGAGAGCTTGGCCACGGCGCCGATCTCGCCGGCCTTCAGCTCGCCGACCGGCTCCTGCTCCTTGCCATGGAGGCGCAGGAGCTGGCCGATGCGCTCGTCCTCGCCCTTCTCGGCGTTCCACGTGTGGCCCTGGCTGCGGAGGGTCCCGGAGAGGACCCGGAGGTATGTCAGGCGGCCGACGAAGGGATCGGCGGTCGTCTTGAAGACGCGCACCAGCAGCGGACCGGTCGGATCCGGGGCCACCTCCAGGACGTCGCCTGACTTCGGGTCGCGGGCGCCGGTGGGCGGCTCCTCGGCCGGGGTGGGGAGGTAGCGGACCATCGC
Source organism: uncultured Chloroflexia bacterium (assembly GCA_963709605.1). Classification (GTDB taxonomy): domain Bacteria; phylum Chloroflexota; class Limnocylindria; order Limnocylindrales; family CSP1-4; genus CTSoil-043. The sequence continues at coordinate 107,389 of CAVPWX010000009.1, forward strand.
GTCGAGGAGGCCGCGCAGGCCGATCCCCTTCGTGGCGCTGGCGACGAGCACCGGGGCCAGGAGCGAATCGCGGACGCCGCGGTGGAGGCACGCGTCGAGCTCCGCGTCGCTGATCTCCTCGCCCTCGAGGTACTTGGTCAGCACGTCGTCGTCGGCCTCGGAGGCGGCCTCGAGGAGCTGGTCGCGCCGGGCGGCGACGTCGGCCTCGAGCTCGGCCGGGATGGCGATCTCGACCTCCTGCTTGCCGTCCCACCGGTATGCCCTGCGATGGACCAGGTCCACGTAGCCGCTGAAGGAGTCGGCCTTCCCGATGGCCAGCTGGAGCGGCGCGATCTTCGTGCCGAAGGCCTCGCGGAGGGCATCGAGCACCGCCGCCGGGTCGGCGTTCTCCCGGTCGCACTTGTTGATGACGAAGAGGGCCGCCGTCCGGTTGGCCCGCCCGAGGGCAACCGCGTTCTCCGTGCCGGCCTCCACCCCGCCCGTCGCGTCCACGCAGACGATGGCCGAGTCGACGGCCTGGAAGCCCGAGACGACCTCGGCCACGAAGTCCGGGTAGCCGGGCGTGTCGACGATCGTCACGAGGTTGCCCTCGTCGTCGAGCGAGGCGACGGCCAGCGACAGCGACATGTGCCGCTTCTGCTCCTCGGGCTCGAAATCGAGGCTGGCGGTGCCGTCCTCGACGCGGCCCTGGCGGGAGATGGTCCCCGTCCGGTACAGGAGCGCCTCGGCGAGCGTCGTCTTCCCGGCACCGGAGTGGCCGGCGAGGACGACGCTGCGGAGGTGGGGGGTGTCGACGCTCTTCGTGGTCATCGGTCCGCTGCATCCTCGTGGGGCGGGCGGGTGCCCGCGATGGACGTGGTCGCACGGGCCGGGGGGCGCTCCGGCCGGCCATGGACGCCGTTCCGCCCATGATAGTCGGCTATACTCCGGCCCGATGTCCGGTCACTCCAAGTGGTCCCAGATCAAGCGTCAGAAGGGGGCCAACGACGTCAAGCGGGGCGCCATCTTCACGAAGATGGGACGCGAGATCGCCGTCGCCGCCCGAGCCGGTGGCGCGGACCCCGACGGCAACTTCCGCCTCCGCCTCGCGATCGAGAAGGCCCGCGCGGCGAACATGCCGGCCGACACCATCAAACGGGCCATCGAGAAGGCGACCGGGGGCGGCGAGGCCGAGCAGTACGAGGAGATCGTCTACGAGGGCTACGGCCCCGGCGGAGTCGGCGTCCTCGTGGAGGTCGCGACCGACAACCGCAACCGCACCGCGGCGGAGATCCGCTCCATCTTCAGCAAGGCGGGCGGGCAGCTCGCCGGCTCCGGGGCGGTGGCCTGGCAGTTCGAGCAGCGCGGCGTGATCTCGATCCCCCGCGGCGGGATCGACCCCGACGAGGTCGCCCTCCTGGCCATCGACGCCGGCGCGAGCGACGTCGAGACGACGACCGACCCCCTCGAGATCTACACGGAGCCGGCCGACCTGGAGGTCGTCCAGGGCGCGCTGACGCAGGCGGGCGTGGCCATCGAGTCCGGCGACGTGGCCATGATCGCCAAGCAGACGGTCGCCGTCGACGCCGGGAAGGCCCGCCAGAACCTGCGCCTGGTGGAGCACCTCGAGGACGTCGACGACGTCCAGCGGGTCACGAGCAACCTCGAGCTGACCGACGAGATCCTCGCCGAGGTCGCCGGGTGATCGTCCTCGGGATCGACCCGGGGACGGCCTCGCTGGGCTACGGGCTGGTCGACCGGACCGGGAGCCGCCTGCGCGCGATCGACCACGGCGTCTTCCACACCGGCGCCGACCTGCCCCTCCCGGATCGCCTGCTGGCGATCCACACCTTCATCGAGGACCTCGTCGAGCTCCACGGGCCGACCCTTCTCGGGGTGGAGCGGGTCTTCCACTCCCGGAACGTCCAGACGGCCCTCGCCGTGGGGCACGCCCGCGGCGTCGTGCTTCTGGCCGCGGCGGCCCACGGAGTGGAGGTCCGCGAGGCGACCCCCTCCGAGGTCAAGCTGGCGGTGACCGGCTACGGCTCCGCCGACAAGGGCCAGGTGGGGCGGATGGTCCAGGCGATCCTGGGCCTCCCGGAGGCTCCCCAGCCCGACGACGCGGCCGACGCGCTGGCCATCGCGATCTGGACCGCCAACCGGGAGCGCGCCGGCGAGCGCATCAACGCCGGGATCCTCGACCGCGCGGCGGCGGCGCCGCGGCGGGCCGGGGAGTCGCCCTACGAGCGTGCCGTCCGCGAGGCCCTCGCCCACGAGGAGCGGATGCTCGAGGAATGGGACGGGACGCCCTTCGCCGCCGGGGCCAAGCGCGGCGCGCGCCCGGCCGCCCGTCGGCCGCGGGCCGCGGGCCATCCCGGTCGCGCCGGATGATCGCCTCCCTCGACGGCGTCGTGGGGGCCGTCGGGACGGACAGCCTCGTCGTCGAGGTCGGGGGGATCGGCTACCGCGTCTTCGCGGCGCCGGCGGTCCTGGCCGCCGCCGTGCCCGGCTCGCGCCTCAAGCTCCACACCCACCACCTCGTCCGCGAGGACCTCCAGGCGCTCTACGGCTTCCGGACCGCCGACGAGCTGGGCTTCTTCGGGCTGCTCCTCACCGTCACCGGCGTCGGCCCGAAGGTGGCGCTCGCCATCGTGGGAAGCCGGCCCGTGACCGAGCTCCAGCTCGCCATCCTCGCCGACGACCAGGCCATGCTGACCGCGATCAGCGGGGTGGGCAAGCGCCTGGCCGGCCGGATCGTCCTCGAGCTGAAGGAGAAGGTTGCGGCGGCCGGCACCGCCGCCGCGGTCGCCGGCGCCGGCCGGGGCGGCGTCCCGGGGCCCGGCGAGGGCGAGGTCGTCGCCGCCCTGCAGGCTCTCGGCTACACCCTGGCCGAGGCGCGCGAAGCGGCCCGCGCGGGGGCGGCCGGGGGAGGTCCGTCGGCGACGCTGGAGGACCGCGTGAAGGCGGCGCTGCGGGCGATCTCGCCCGGCGCGGGGTAGGGCCCGGCCGGACGGTGGGCGTGACGCCGCGCGGATCGAACATCCGTGCGAAATGGAGTCCCGCGTGCTAGACTCGCCGCGATGACGGATACCCCGGGCAGCTTCCTCGCCGCGGACCTGGCCGACGAGACGGAGGTCGCGCTCGAGCGATCCCTGCGCCCGCGCACGCTCGACGAGTACCTCGGCCAGCGCGAGGTGAAAGCCGGCCTCTCGGTCCTCCTCACGGCCGCGCGGCGGCGGGGTGAGGCCTCCGACCACGTGCTCCTGCACGGACCGCCGGGACTCGGCAAGACGACGCTGGCCACCATCATCGCCCGCGAGCTGGGCGTCAACATCCGCTACACGTCGGGGCCCGCGATCGAGCGGGCCGGGGACCTCGCCGCGATCCTCACCTCGCTCGACGAGCGCGACGTGCTCTTCATCGACGAGATCCACCGCCTCAACCACGCGGTGGAGGAGATCCTCTACCCGGCGATGGAGGACTACGCCCTCGACGTGATGATCGGCAAAGGGCCCTCCGCGCGGTCGCTCCGCCTCACCCTGCGGCCGTTCACGATCGTCGGCGCCACGACGCGGGCGGGCCGGATCAGCGGCCCCTTGCGGGACCGCTTCGGGGCCGTCTACCGCCTCGACTTCTACGCCGAGGAGGACCTCGTCGCGATCGTCCGCCGTTCCGCCGGGATCCTCGGCATCGAGATCACCGACGACGCGGCGGCGGCGATCGCCTCGCGCGGCCGGGCAACCCCGCGGATCGTCAACCGCCTCCTGCGGCGCGTCCGCGACCACGCCGAGGTGCACGGCGACGGGCGCGTGAACCGGGCCGCGGTGGACGAGGCGATGGGCGTCCTGGAGATCGACGCGGAGGGTCTCGATGCCACCGACCGCCGGCTCCTCGCCGCCATCATCCAGAAGTTCGGCGGCGGTCCCGTCGGCGTGGCTGCCCTGGGGGCGGTTCTCGCCGAGGAGGTCGAGACGGTCGAGGACGTCTACGAGCCGTACCTCCTCCGGATCGGCTTCCTCGACCGCACGCCCCAGGGGCGCGTCGCGACGGACCGGGCGCGGGCCCACCTGGCCGGCCTCGGCTACGACCTCCCGCCGCGGCGAGCGCAGCGCGAGCCGTCGCTCTGGGAGGCTGTCGCCCCTGCCGACGGGCCGGCGCCGGCCCGGCCCGACGAACCCGCTCCGGCCGACGGCTCGGCCCCCGGCGAGGCCTGAGCCCGAACGTGCCGGGCGCCGCCCGCTTCGAGGTCCTCGTCCCGCCGCCCGCCGACCGCTCGACCCGCGCCAGGCTGGGCCGCCTCGAGCTCCCCCACGGGAGCGTCGAGACGCCGATCTTCATGCCGGTCGGGACGAACGCCACGGTCAAGGCGCTCCACCCCGACGACCTCGAGGATGTCGGCGCCCAGATCATCCTGGCCAACACCTACCACCTCTACCTGCGGCCCGGCCACGAGCGGATCGCACGTCTCGGCGGCCTCCACCGCTTCATGGGCTGGGACCGTCCGATCCTCACCGACTCCGGCGGCTTCCAGGTCGTCTCGCTCGACGACCTCAACGCCATCGACGACGAGGGGGTGACCTTCCGCAGCCACCACGACGGCTCCTCCCACCGCTTCACGCCCGAGTCGTCCATCGCGATCCAGGAGGCGCTCGGGGCGGACGTGGCGGTCGCGTTCGACCAGCCGGTCCCGCCGTCGTCGACGGACCCGCGCGACGTCGCGATCGCGACCGAGCGGACCCATCGCTGGGCGGAGAGGTCGCTGGCCGCCCACCGGCGGGCGGACCAGGCGCTCTTCGGAGTGATCCAGGGCGGCCTCGATCCGGACCTGCGGCGCCGCTCCACCGCGGCCATCGCCGGCCTCCCCTTCGACGGCCTCAACATCGGGGGCCTCGCCGGCGACGAGACGCCGGCCGAGCGCGCCGCGGTCCTCGACCTCGTGGTGCCGCTCCTCGCCGACGATCCGCGGGTCCGCTACCTGATGGGGCTCGGGTCGCCGCTCGACCTCCTCGACGCCGTCCACCGCGGCGTCGACCTCTTCGACTCCGTCCTGCCGGCGCGGGTCGCCCGGAACGCCCAGGCCTGGGTGCCCGGCGGCCGGCTCAACCTCCGCAACGAGCAGTTCCGGGACGATCCGCGGCCGATCCAGGAGGGCTGCCGCTGCCTGGCCTGCCGGCGCTTCTCGCGGGCCTACCTGGCCCACCTGTTCCGGGCCGGCGAGCTGCTCGCGTACCGCCTCGCGACTTGTCACAACCTCACCTTCACCCTAGACTTCATGGCCGAGATCCGGGCCGCCCTGCGCGCCGGGACCTTCCCTCAGCGCCTTCCTGAGCTGCGCTCCCTGGCGGCGCAGAAGAGCCGCGGTGAAGCGGCAGTGCAGCCCGCGTGAAGGCCGTGGCGCTACCCTCGAAATCCGCGGAGGCGTTCGACGATGGGATCCCGGGACCGACCTCACCGCGAGACGAAGAAGAAGCCGAAGGCGGCCGACACGAAGCCGAAGCTGCAGCCCTACCTCGAGCCGCCCCAGAGCGTCGAGGTCATCAAGCCGAAACGGAAGCCGCGGACCGTCGTACAGGACGAGGGCGAGGGCTGACATCCCGGGGCGGGCGGGAACCGTCCGCTCCACCGGGGCCGAAGGCACGGACAGGAGCGTGACGAGATGGCGTTGACGAGCGACCGGCGGGTGGAGCAGGGCAACGGATCGGGCGGCGGCGAGCGCGGCAAGGCCGTCGAGGCCGCGATCCTCGCGATCGAGAAGCAGTTCGGGCGGGGCTCGATCATGCGGCTCGGCTCGGCCGAGCGACAGCAGGTCGACTTCATCCCGTCGGGCTCGATCGCCCTCGACCTCGCCCTCGGCGTCGGCGGCATCCCGCGCGGACGGATCACCGAGATCTACGGCCCGGAGGCGTCGGGCAAGACCACCGTCTGCCAGCACATCATCGCCGAGGCCCAGCGCCGGGGCGGCGTGGCCGCCTTCATCGACGTCGAGCACGCGCTGGATCCCGGCTACGCGCGGGCCTGCGGCGTGAACGTCGACGAGCTGCTCGTCAGCCAGCCGGACACCGGCGAGCAGGCCCTCGAGATCACCGAGACGCTCATCCGCTCGGGCGGGATCGACGTGGTCGTGGTCGACTCGGTCGCGGCCCTGGTGCCCCGCGCGGAGATCGAGGGCGAGATGGGGGACTCGTTCGTCGGCATCCAGGCCCGCCTCATGAGCCAGGCCCTGCGCAAGCTGACCGGCGCGGTCAGCCGCTCGAACACCTCGCTCGTCTTCACCAACCAGCTCCGCGAGAAGATCGGGGTCATGTTCGGCAACCCCGAGGTGACGCCCGGGGGGCGGGCCCTCAAGTTCTACGCCACCGTCCGCCTCGAGATCCGGCGGGTCGAGACGATCAAGACCGGGACGGAGTCGGTGGGCAACCGGGTCCGGGTGAAGGTCGTCAAGAACAAGGTGGCGCCGCCGTTCCGGGTCGCGGAGTTCGACGTCATGTACGGCGAGGGGATCAGCCGCGAGGGCGGCCTCCTCGACGTCGGGGTGGCCATGAACGTCGTCACCAAGACCGGTGCCTGGTTCACCTACGGCGAGACGCGCCTCGGCCAGGGCCGCGAGGCGGCGAAGGTCTTCCTGCGCGAGAACCCCTCGATCGCGACCGAGATCGAGGGCCGCATTCGCACCGGCATGTCGACCGCGGAGATCCCGGTGGAGGGCATCGAGGAGGCGGAGTAGGCACGCGCCGCCGCCCTTCCGCCGTGGCCCGCTCCCGGTGACCCGCCCGCCCAAGGAGACACGCGCCGAGGCCCGCGCGCGGCGAGCCGCGGTCGAGGATCCCGCCGTCGTCCTCGAGGCGGCCGCACGGTTCCTCGAGGTTCGCCCGCGGTCCGTCGAGGAGGTGCGCCGGCGTCTGCGCGACGCCGGCTACCGGGACGACCTCGTCGATGGCGCGGTCGAGCGGCTCGCCGCGCTCGGCTATCTCGACGACGCCGCCTTCGCCCGGGCCTGGGTGGAGTCGCGCGATCGGGCCCGCCCGCGGGGCGCCCGGGCCCTGCGCGACGAGCTGCGGCGGATGGGCGTCGCGGCCGAGGACGTCGAGGCGGCGCTCGCGGCCCGCGAGGCCACGGCGACCGGCGCCGCCGAGGACGATTCGACGCTGCGCCCGGCAGCCGGGGAACGGGCGCCGTCGCGGTCCTCCGACGAGGAGGCCGCCGCGCGGCTTCTCGCCCGGCGCGGCGGGCCCCTGCTCCGCGAGGTCGACCCCCGCAGGCGTCGGGCGAAGGCGTACTCGCTCCTCGCCCGCAACGGCTTCGACCCTGAGGTCTGTCGCGACGCGGTCACGGCATGGACGCGGGCCGCTGCGCCCGACGGGGAGGCGTAGCGGAAGCCCCCGCCACGCGCCGGCACCCGGCGTTTGACCCTCCCGGCCCCCGGCCGTACCCTGTGCGCAACCCGGCCGCGTCCCGGCCGGAAACGAAGCACGTTCCATCCCGGCGAGCCCACGCCGGGGTCCGGTCCGCCCCGTCCGAGAGAGCGTGGTGGCCGGCCCGGCGTACGCCGATTCCGCGACAGACCCGCGGCCGCGCCCGGCCGCACGGGAGGCGAGAGCACACCATGGACAACCCCGTCGTCGTGGCGGTGGCCGTGCTGGCGGCCATCGTCGGCGGCCTTGCCATCGGATTCCTGGCGCGCGGCTTCTGGGCCAGCCAGTCGATGCGAACGGCGCAGGAGAAGGCCGGCCGCATCGTGGCCGAGGCCCGGACCCAGCAGAAGGAGCTGATCCTCGAAGCGAAGGACGAGAAGCTGCGCCTCCAGCGGGAGGCCGAGGACGAGGCCCGGGCGAAGCGCGCGGAGCTCTCCGCCCTCGAGCGCCGGCTGCTCACCCGCGACGAGCAGCTCGACCAGCGGACCGACATGCTCGAGCAGCGCGACAAGAAGCTTCTCGAGAAGGAGCGGGAGGTCGAACGGTCCCGCGAGGAGATCACCCTGGCGCGTGCCGAGCAGGTCGCCGTCCTCGAGCGGATCTCCGTGATGACCGCGGACGAGGCCAAGACGCAGCTGCTCGAGGCGGTGCGGGCCGAGGCCGAGAGTGACGCCGTGCGCCTGGCGCGCCAGATCGAGCGCAAGGCGCGCGATGAGGCCCAGGACAAGGCCCGCGAGGTCATCGTGACGGCGATGCAGCGGGTCGCCGCTGACCACACCGCCGAGCACACCGTCTCGGTCGTGCACCTGCCCTCGGACGAGATGAAGGGGCGCATCATCGGCCGCGAGGGCCGCAACATCCGGGCCCTCGAGCAGGCGACCGGGGTCGACCTCATCATCGACGACACACCGGAGACGGTCGTTCTCTCCGGGTTCGACCCGGTCCGCCGCGAGGTCGCCCGGATCGCGCTCACCAAGCTCATGGCCGACGGGCGGATCCATCCCGGCCGCATCGAGGAGGTCGTCGCCAAGGCCCGCGCGGAGGTGGACCTCGTGATCCGCCAGGCCGGCGAGACGGCCGCCTACGACGCCGGGGTGCCCGGCCTGCCGATGGAGATCCTGCGGCTGCTCGGCCGCCTCAAGTACCGCACCTCCTACGGCCAGAACGTCCTCAACCACGCCGTCGAGACGAGCCGCCTGGCGGCCGTCATCGCCGCGGAGCTGGGCGCCGACGTCCAGGCCTGCAAGACGGGCGGCCTCCTCCACGACGTGGGCAAGGCCATCGACCACGAGGTCGAGGGCGGCCACGCCGGGATCGGCGCCCAGGTCGCCCAGCGCCACAACCTCTCGTTCAAGGTCGTCAACGCGATCGCCGCCCACCACCAGGAGGTCGAGTACGCCTGCCTGGAGGCGCCGATCGTCCAGGTCGCCGACGCGATCAGCGCCTCGAGGCCGGGCGCCCGCGGCGAGTCGGTCGAGATGTACGTCAAGCGGCTGGAGGACCTCCAAGCGATCGCCGGGAGCTTCCCGGGCGTCGAGCGGACCTTCGCCGTGCAGGCGGGTCGCGAGGTCCGGATCCTCGTCCGGCCCGAGGAGATCGACGACCTGACGGCGACCCGCCTGGCCCGCGACATCGTGCGCAAGATCGAGGAGTCGCTGACGTATCCGGGCCAGATCAAGGTGACGGTCATCCGCGAGACGCGGGCCGTCGAGTACGCGAAGTAGGACGGCCCCCGAGCGCGGTCTATCGCGTGCCCGGCGCCTGTCGGGCGCGCCGTCGACTCCTCCTGATCACGAACCACGCGGAAAGGGCAGCCAGGACGCCCAGGCCGAGGGAGACCAACGCCACCACCCAGAACGGCGTGCTCCATCCTGTCCAGGGCCAGCCGAGCTCCTCGCCCACGACGTCGACCGCCGAGGAGGCGAGCGCGTCGCCAGCGTCGTTGTTCGTCATCACGATCACGCCCTGGCCCAGGTGCGGCACGGCGACGAACCGGCAGCGGTATCCCTCGTTGGCGCCTTCGTGCCCGATGGCGATGCCCCCCTGCTCGCGACTGACGCCGAAGCCCACCGCGAAGTCAGGATCGAGCAGAAGCCGGGCCGTGGCGCGGTCCAGGACGCCGCCGGTCCCGTCCTCCCAGGAGCGCATCACGTCGATGAGGAGGGCCGCGTACTCGGTGGGGGTGGTCCACAACGAGGCGGGCGCCGTCTCCGGGTAGGCATGCCAGCCTCCGCCGGCCACCTCGGCTCCGTCCGGCCGGTAGCCGACGGCCACACGGCTTCGGTCAGCCGCACCGAGGATCTCATAGGTCGACAGCGTGAGGCCAAGCGGCTTGAACACCAGGGTGTCGGCCATCTCCTCCCATGTGAGCCCGGTGTGGTCCTCGATCGCAAGCTGGGCCATCACGTACCCGCCGCCCGAGTAGCTTCGCTGTGCTCCCGGCTCGGCGACCACCCGGATCGGCTCGTTCTTGTCTCGGACGCCGTCGAGGATCTGGGCGAGATCCGGCAGTGGCTCGTCGAGGCGGTAGCCGGGGAAGCCGTGGACATTTGTGCCGGCCCGGTGCGCGAAGAGCATGCGCAGCGTGATCGGCCCGTCGTACGGCATCGGCGGCAGCCGCCAGCTCTTGAGCATCCCGGCCACGTCCGCATCGAGATCGATGAGACCCCCCTCTGCCGCCGCGGCGGCCACCACCGCGGAGACCGGCTTGGTCAGTGACGCTGCCTGGAACAGCGTGTCGGTCTCAACGGGTCGACCCGGCTCGGCGAACCCGAAACCGCGCGCATACACGACGTCGAAGGCATCGACGATCGCGATGCTGACGCCGAGCACGCCGTGGGACTCCATCGCGACCTGGATGACGTCGTCGACCGCGGCAAAACGCCGTGCGGGGTCGACCGAGGGCATCACCCCGGCCGCCAGCAGCGACAGCACGAGGAGTGCTGCTGCAGCTCTCATCATCGGTGCGTCGAGAGCGGCCGTCCCCACGCAGGAGGGCGGCGTCGGCCTCGCGTCGGGGCGACGCGTGCGGCGACGAGGGCGGTGGCCACGAGCAGCGTCACCACGATGCCGGGACTGGCACGGGCGTCCGGGTCACGTCCCATCCGCCGGGGGCCCGCCCTCAGGCGCGGACCGGGGTGCGGGCGCCGGGACGGTCGCCTCGGCGAACGACCTGGAGCCCGGGAGCTGCTGGCGCGAAGGCCGCGCGACCCAGCTCGTGTCGCCGCCGACGCTACGTCCGGCCCTGGCGTCGACGATCTCGATGCAGAAGTCGCACCGGTCGGCTCCCATCGCCAGCGCGCCGCTGCGCGAGAAGCGCAGCTGGGAGGAGGCGCCCTCGTGGAGGGCGGCATCGAAGGCGCAGAAGGCCGGGGCAACCGGGCCGGCGCCGAGCAGGCGCAGGCTGTCGAGGATGTAGCAGCGGGTCACGTCGAAGGCGGCCCGGTTCCCCGATCGCTCGACCCAGGTGGCCTCCCATGCCGGAGGGGGGAACATGTCGGCCACCGTGCTCAGGTAGCTTCGTCGCCCGCGCTCCGTGCGCAGCTCCAGGGCCAGGGCTATCCGCAGGGGCCTGGCGATCGCGATGCTCGCGGACTCGACGGCGTCAGCCGCCGCCTGCTCGGTCCACCCGCGCTCACGAAGCGACGTGTAGAGCGCAGCCATGGGCAGCACGAAGAACGCCAGGTAGGCGCGGTTCATCTGCTCCGGCCAGGGCAGCCGTCCGGCGAGCCGGTCGTAGGCGGCCCGGGCCTCCGGGGCGAGCCCCGGCTCGGTCATCTGTCCGCCGCGGACCCAGAGCGCCAGCGAGGCCCGGCCTGCGAGCAGGTACGGCGTCCGCCAAGCCGTGCTCCTCGCCCGTCGCAACCCGACGGCGCCGACGGCGACGGCCGTGGCGCCCGTCGCCCCCAGCAGCACCGTCCATCGCATCGCAACGCTCCTCCGGGGACGCCTTCCGGATCGGTCGTGCCAGCGGGTCGGCGCGGTCCCGGCGAGCGGGGCATGGGCCGCGTCAGAGCCTCCCGCCGACCGGTGAGCGTAAGCGTCAGCGGGGGACCTGGCGAGAGGCAAACGGCCCCCGGGCGCAGCGGCGTCTCGAGGCGGGCCCGAGACGGGGTCTCCGGCTGCGTGGCTGGTACGGCCACCGGGTCCGAGTCGACCACCAGCGTGGACGGCAGGCCCACGTGGCGAAGGCGGACAGGCTCTCGAAACGCATGCCGATCGTGCTGGGTGCGCAGCTCCGGCTCCGGAGCCGTTGCTCCACGCCTTCATCCGGCGGCGGGTCACGGCGGCCGGGGTCGGCTCGTGGACGATGAGGTCGGACCATGCCGGGTAGGATTGGTGGGCGTGGCGGCAGGTCCCGCGGGTCTCGGGCGAGCGGCCCGGGGCTTCGGGGGAGGCATCCCACTCGGGCCAGAGGGCGGCAAAGGTCCATGCCAGCAGGGTACAGGCGGGCCCCGACCCGACCCCAGATCTCGACCGACCAGTACGCAGGGTGTGGCTCGTGAGCACGATTCCGGCGCATCGCGTTCATCCTCTCTCCCCGAGCACAGGAAGCAGGGGAGGGGAGAACGTGTCCCGCGCGCCGCGGGCCTGCCGGATCCTGATGATCGGCGACGTCATCGGGAAGCCGGGGCGCGAGGTGATCGAGCGGATCCTCCCGGACCTCCGGACCGCGGACGGGATCGACTTCGTGACCGCCAACGGTGAGAACCTCGCCGGCGGCATGGGCCTGACCGCGGCAACAGCGGCGGCGCTCCTCCGCTGCGGGGTCGACGTGATCACCTCCGGGAACCACATCTGGGACAAGCGCGAGATCTACCCCGGCCTGGAGACCGAGGAGCGGATCCTCCGCCCCCACAACTACGGCAGCGACGGCGTGCCGGGCCGCGGCTGGGGGATCTTCGAGGCGGCCGACGGCACCGACGTCGCCGTCCTCAACTTCCAGGGCCGCACCTACATGATCCCCATCGAGAACCCGTTCACCGACGCGGACCGGCTCCTCGACGAGGGCGCCGACGCCCTGCCCCCCGTCCGGCTCGTCGACTTCCACTGCGAGGTCACCAGCGAGAAGAACGCCTTCGGGCTCCACCTCGACGGCCGGGTGAGCGCGGTGGCCGGGACCCACACCCACGTCCCGACCGCGGACGAGCGGATCCTTCCCAGGGGGACGGCCTACCAGAGCGACCTCGGGATGACGGGCCCGCTCCACTCGGTCATCGGCTTCGACCCGGCCACCGTTCTGCCGCGCTTCATGAACGGGCTGCCGACGCGCTTCGAGGTCGGCGGCTGGCCGGTGGTCTTCAACGCCCTGCGGATCGACGTCGACCCCGCCACGGGGCGGGCCCTCGCCGTGGAGCGGATCCAGCGGGTCGTGGAGCACGCCTGATGCCGCGCGATCGGCGCGCCCCGGCGACGGGGCGGCTCGCGCCGCCCGCGCCGTCGCGGGCGGACTTCCATGCCCACACCTGCCGCTCCGACGGGCTCCTGGAGCCGGCGGCCCTGGCCGCCGCCGCGGCCGCGGCAGGGGTCCGCACGCTCGCGGTCACCGACCACGACACCCTGGCCGGCTACCGGGAGCTCGTCGCGCCCGGCGCTCCGCCGCTGCCGCCCGGCCTGGAGCTCATCCCCGGCGTCGAGATCAACGCCACCGCGCCCGACCTCGCCGACCTCCCCGACGGCGAGCTGCACGTCGTGGGGCTGGGCGTCGGTCCCAGCGGTCCTGTCTTCGAGGCGCTCCTCGACCGCCAGCGCGGCGCCCGCCGGCGTCGCTTCGAGCGCATGGTCGGCCGGCTCCGCGAGGCGGGGGTGCCGGTCGACGCCCAGCTGGAGGACCTCGATCGCGGTGACGAGGAGGCCCTCGGACGGCCGACCCTCGCCCGTGCGCTGGTCGAGGCCGGGCACGCCACGGACGTGCAGGACGCCTTCGACCGCCTCGTCGGCCCCGGCGGGCCGGGCTACGTCCGCCGCGAGGGGATCGGTCCCCGCGAGGCCATCGCCGCCATCCGGGCCGCCGGCGGCCTTCCGGTCCTGGCCCACTTCGCCGCCGCGCCCACGAGGCCGGCGCTCCTCCGGGACCTCGTGGCGGCGGGTCTCGGCGGGATCGAGGTCCACCACCGCAGCTTCGACGCGGCCACCGTGGACGCCATGCGGGCCGTGGCGACCGCCCACCGGCTCGTCCCCTCGGGCGGCACCGACTTCCACGGCGACGAGGGCTCGTACGCGGAGGCGATCGGCGAGACGTGGATCCCCGACGAGGTGGCCGAGGCGGTCCGCGCCGCGCTCTCCCTGCCGGCCGGGGCCACCGCATGACCACGCGCCGCCTGCCGGTCCTCGAGCTCCCGCCGACCACCCTCGAAACGGCCGCACCGCGCCCCGCGTCGCGCCCGGCCGACGGCCGTCTCGCCGAGTTCCGCCCCGAGGACCGGGCGCTGCCGCGCTTCTGGGTCTGGACCCTCGGCTGCCAGATGAACAAGAGCGACTCGGAGGAGATGGCGGGGCGACTGCTGGCCGCCGGCTGCGCCGAGGCGCCCGCGATCGAGGCCGCCGACCTCGTCGTGATCAACACCTGCGCGATCCGCGAGGCGGCGGAGGCCAAGGTCGTCGGCCGCCAGGGCGTCCTGCGGGCGCTCAAGGCCGCCAACCCGGGGATGCGGGTCGTGCTGACCGGCTGCGCCGTCCGCGAGCGCGACCGGGCGGGCCTCGCCCGGAGGTTCCCGGCGGTCGACCTCTTCCTGCGCCCGGACGAGGAGCCCGAGCTCGTCGAGCGCCTGGGGCTCGCGTCGGCCCAGGCTCCGGTCGGCCTCGCGTCCGCCACCGCGGCGACGACGCTCGTCAAGGGCGTCCCGGTGTCGGCCGCCGACCACCTCGCCGGCTCGCGGGCGGCCGCCGTCCGCCAGGGCGCCGTCCGCCGCGAATCCGCGGTGGCCGCCTGGCTCCCGATCATCTACGGCTGCGACAAGACGTGCACCTACTGCATCGTCCCGTTCAGCCGGGGGCCGGAGCGGAGCCGGCCCTTCGATGAGGTCGTCGCCGAGGCTCGGGCGCTGGTGGGCGCGGGGTACCACGAGGTGACGCTCCTCGGCCAGAACGTCAACAGCTACGGGCACGACCTGCCGGCGGAGGCGCGCTTCGCCCATGCCGGCGAGAAGCGCCGGGCGGGCCGCCGGCTCGACCGGGCTGGCCGCCCCGACCTCGCCGAGCTGATCCGGGCGATCGACGCCATCCGGGATGACGACGGCCGGCCGGCGATCCCTCGCCTTCGCTTCGTGACCTCGCATCCCTGGGACCTCTCCGACCGCCTGCTCGAGGCGATGGCCTCCTGTCCGTCCGTCTGCGAGGCCCTGCACCTTCCGGTCCAGTCCGGCGACGACGCCGTCCTGCACCGGATGGGCCGCCAGTACACGATCGAGCACTACCGGGAGCGCCTCGCCCGGATCCGCGAGACCATCCCCGGGGCCGCGATCAGCACCGACGTCATCGTGGGCTTCTGTGGCGAGACCGAGGCCCAGCACGAGGCCACGCTCGATCTCCTGCGGGCGGTCCGCTTCGACCAGGTCTTCGCCGCGGCGTACTCGCCGCGGCCGGGAACCCCCGCGACCCGGCTCGCCGACGACGTCCCGGCCGGCGTGAAGCGCGAACGCCTGAACCGGCTCCTGGCCGTCCAGGAGGCGATCGGGTTCGAGCGCAACCGGGAGCGGCTGGGGATGACGGCTTCGGTGCTCGTCGACGCGGTTGCCCGGGCCCGCGCCCACGACCACGACGATGCCCCCGACGAGCGTGCCGCGGCGCCGCTCGCGCTGGCGGGGGAGGACCCCTTCGCCGCGCGCCTGCCGGACGGCTGGGCGCGCCTCTACGGACGCTCGCGCGAGAACAAGCTGGTGCACCTTCCGGGCCCGCCCGAGCTCGTGGGACGGATCGTCGACGTGCGGATCGTCGGCGCCGGCCCGTACAGCCTGCGCGGCGTCCCGGCGTAGGGGAGGGGAGGGCCACGGACCCCTCGCACGCCTCGACCGCCCGGCCACCGCTGGTCATCGTCGGCGGCCCCACCGCCACCGGGAAGACCGACCTGGGCATCGAGCTCGCCGTCACGATCATGGCGACGGGCAGGCCCGCCGAGGTCGTCTCTGCCGACTCCCGCCAGGTCTACCGCGGGATGGACGTCGGGACGGCGAAGCCGGCCCTCGCCGAGCGCCGGGGCGTTGCCCACCACGGCCTCGATCTCGTGGAGCCCGACGCCGCCTTCTCCGCGGCGGATTTCGTGGCCCACGCCAACGGCGCCCTGGCCAGCCTCGCAGCGCGTGACGGTGTCGCTCTCCTCGTCGGCGGCACCGGCTTCTGGATCCGTGCGGTCGCCGACGGGATCGCCCTCGATGACCTCCCGTGGGACCCCTCGGTTCGGGTGACCCTCGATGCCGACCTCGCGCGCGGCGGGCTGGCGCCGCTGGTGGACCGGCTGCGACGGGCGGCTCCCGGCCTCGCGGCGACGACCGACCTGCGCAACCCGCGGCGGGTCGTTCGCGCCCTCGAGATCGCCACGCTCGCCGGGGACGTGCCCCTCCCCGCGCCCCGAGGCTACCCGGCGCCGGTCCTGCGGATCGGCCTCGACGTCGCCGATCGGGCGGTCCACCGGACCTGGATCGCGAGGCGGGCCGAGGTCCAGCTCGACGGCGGCATCCTCGAGGAGGCCGCGCTCCTCCGGGAGCGTTTCGACCCAGGCATCCCGGCGTTCTCCGCCATCGGGTACCGCGAGGCCTGGGACCTCCTCGACGGCCGGCTGGACCGGGCGGGCTATCTCGAGGTCAACGTCCGGCGCAACGTCGCCTTCGCCCGTCGCCAGCGCACCTGGTTCCGGCGTGAGCCGGTCGACCTCGCGCTCGACGGGGCCGACGCGGCGGCGACGCACGCGGCACGCTCCGCCGTGGAGGCCTTCGCCGGCGCCTGATGTCCCGCGGGTATCCTGCCCGCATGCCCCGCAGCACGACCATCGATCTCGCGCCGCCCGTCGAGAAGGCGTTCCTCGTCGCCGTCGACACCGGCGAGGACCCCGGCTGGAACGCCGAGGAGAGCCTGACCGAGCTCGCCGCGCTCGCCGACACGGCCGGCGCCGACGTCGTCGGCGCAGAGTGGCAGAACCGCCGCCACGTCGACCCCAACTGGTACGTCGGCAAGGGCAAGGCCGAGGAGCTCCTGGCCGCGAAGGCCGAGACCGGCTACACGCTCCTGATCGCCGACGACGAGCTCTCGCCCGGCCAGCAGCGCGCCCTCGAGGAGCTCACGAAGGTCAAGGTCATCGATCGCAGCCGCCTCATCCTCGACATCTTCGCCCTGCACGCGCGGACCCACGAAGGGCGCCTCCAGGTCGAGCTCGCCCAGCTCGAGTACCAGCTGCCGCGTCTCACCCGGATGTGGACCCACCTCTCGCGGACCGGTGGCGGGATCGGCACGCGGGGCCCCGGGGAGACGCAGCTCGAGACCGACCGGCGGATCATCCGCGAGCGCATCAAGAAGATGAAGGCGCGCGTGGAGGACGTGCGGCAGCAGCGAGCGACCGCCGCGCGCGGCCGTGATCGGCGCCTCGTGCCGACCGTCTCCATCGTCGGCTACACGAACGCCGGCAAGTCGACCCTCCTCAACGCGCTCGTCGGGAGCGAGGTGACGCGGGCGGAGGACCGCCTCTTCGCCACGCTCGACCCGACCAGCCGCCAGGTGAAGCTCGGCGAGGGCCAGACCGCCGTCCTGACCGACACGGTCGGCTTCATCCACAAGCTCCCGCACCAGCTCGTCGACGCCTTCCGGGCGACGCTCGAGGAGGTGACGCGGGCCGACGTCCTCGTCGAGATCGTGGATGCCTCGGACGGTCACTTCGCGGAGCACCGGGCGACGGTCCAGACCGTGCTCGACGAGCTCGGGGCGGGGGACAAGCCGCGGCTCGTGGCCTTCAACAAGGCGGACCTCCTGGGCGCCGACGGCGGCGACGGGGCGCACGCACCGATCGTCGCGGGGAGCGTCCTCGTCTCCGCGCTCACGGGGTTCGGGCTGGACGCGCTGCGGACGGAGCTCGCGGCGCTCCTGGCCTCGCTCTGGGAGGATGTCGACCTCGCCGTCCCGTACGCGGCCGGCGAGCTCCTCGCCCGGGTCCGTGAACGGGGCGCGGTGGACCTCGAGTACGGCCAGCGGGACGTCCATGTGCGTGGGCGGGTGGCGCCGGCGCTGGCCGCCGAGCTGCGGGCCGCCGCGTCGCGCTGGGCCGAATCGCTCCGCGAGGCCGCGCCACCATGACGGCAGCGGCCGCGGGCCCATGAGCTGCCGGCCGGCGGCGCTCGACCGGCGCCTCCCGGGGCCGTTCGTGCCCCTTCCCGTCCCGTCGCCGGTCGTCGTCGTCAAGCGGAAGCACGGCGACCGGCACGACCGCTGGCAATGGGATGGGGAGCTCGTCGGGACCGCCGGACCGGGCTGGCGCGTCGTCCGTCACGTCAGCGGCGTCCACGAGCGTCGCCTCGTGGCTGCGCGGACCGCGGAGCCACGAACCGCCGTGGAGCTGCGCTGGCTCGGGACGCGGGCCCCGGCGACGATCCTCGTCAAGCTGGACGACGCCCTCCGGGTCGTCGAGACGAAGGTCGACGCGGCGCTGCCTGTCCGCTTGCGTGCGGGGCGTCTCGTCTTCACCGATCTCGACGTCGACGTCGTGCGCGACGCACGTGGCGTTGTGACCGTGCGGGACTGGGGCACCTTCGAGTCGCGGGTGGCTGTCCTCGGCTACACGGACTCGACGCGGGCCGTCGCCTCGGCAGGGGAGGCCTTCGGACTGCGACTCCTCGCGGCCTGGGCGCCCACGCTCGAGCACGACATCGCCGTGATCCTCGCCGCGACCGGCATGACAGCTGCGTCGCCGACCGGCGACGACGCGGGCCACGATCGGGCGATCGCACCCTGGCTCCGCCGCGCGGGCTGCCTGGAGACCGGGGGAGGGGAGACCGTCCTCTGGTCGGTGGCCGAGGGCGGTCGGGGGCGGCGCTGGCGGTCGCTTCGGCGCGATGCGGCCGGGGTGCTCGTCGCCGACCTCCTCCTCGAGGTCGACCCGGTCGGCCGCTGGACGCGCCTGGAGCTCGCGACCTCGGGCGGGATGCTGACGCTCCACCCGGACCCCGATGGGCGATCCGCCCACGGCAACGTGGTTACCCCGGCCGGGATGCGCCACCTCGCGCCCCCCTGGGGGAGCGGCCACCGGCTTGTGGTCGAGGGCGAGCCAGTGGCCGCCGGCGCGCTCGCCGCCGCGAACCCGCCCGGCGCCGGCCCAGGGCTCGTCGTCTCGACAGATCTCGCGATAGCCGCCCGCTCGGACGTTGTCTCGCCGTATGCCGGCGGGCCCGACGGCCTCCCGGGTCCCTCCTGGGCGCTCGAGGTCGCCGACGGCGATGACTGATACGCCCGCTCCGACTCCGTCCGGGGAGGCCCCCGGCGCCCGTCCGCGAGCATGCCGGGCTCCGCACCGTCGCCGCCACCAGCCCCCTGATGGGATCGAGGCGTCGACCCGCCGCGGCGCCGTGCAGGG
The DNA here is from genome assembly GCA_963709605.1 of uncultured Chloroflexia bacterium. GTDB lineage: Bacteria > Chloroflexota > Limnocylindria > Limnocylindrales > CSP1-4 > CTSoil-043. Next base: position 126,331 of record CAVPWX010000009.1, read on the forward strand.
GATCGACTCCGGTGTTGTAGCATGCTACAATTCCTATCCGAAACGGGGTCGAGCGGAGGAGGGAGATGAGCCTGACCGTGCCCGAGGCGGCCCGCCGCACGGGCCGCAACCCGGAGACGATCCGGCGCTGGATCCGCGAGGGGAAGCTCCGCGCGCACAAGGTCGGCACCCAGCACCTGATCGAGGAGCCGGATCTCGCCGCGATGACCGATACCGAGACGGAGGGCGCCTTCGCGGTTCCGGCGGCCTGGCGGAGCACATGGACCGGTGAGCCGATGCCCGACTGGGTGACCCTCGTCCGACGCTCGCGAACCCGAGGCTGACGTGCGCCTCGTCATCGACGCGAGCGCCGCTCTGGCCGCCTTCTCGGGGCCGGCAGGCGAGGCGGCGGTGAGCGCCCACCAGCTCGTGGGTCCGCCTCTGCTCTGGTCGGAGGCGGCGGCCGAGCTCCACGCCGCGCTGCAGCGCGGAGAGATCAGCCGGACGACCGCCGAGGCTGCCCTGGACGCTCTTGATCGCGCGGTCGAGTGCCACGAGGACCGGCGGCTGCACCGGCGGGCCTGGGAGCTCGCGGACTCGCTCGGGTGGGGCCGCACCTACGACGCCGAGTACGTGGCGACGGCGCTCGACCTGGGACTGCCGCTTCTCACGCTCGACGCGCGGCTCGCGCGGGGGATCGGTCACCTGTTGCGCGTCCTCAACCCAGCCGACCTCGGAGCGGCGTAGCCATTCACCGGCGTCGACCGGGCGGTGCGACTGCTCCGCCTACCTCAGGCACTTCCGATAATACTAGTTATGTTTGTTAGAGCGACGCCAGGGCGCGAGCGTCTCGCGCTGGGACCATCGACTTCGGTCACCATCAGCAGGACGAGGTGCAGGGGATCCGTCGGTGACGACTCGAACTCCGCGAGGTGCGCATAGAAGATGCGGGCCGCGGGCGACTGTCGATGTCCGCGGGTTCCGGAGGCAGAGCCTGACCGGCTGGATCCCGGTGCCGGCCCTCTCCGGCCGGTGGGCGGTCCAGCGCACCATGCGGTGACGTCCGGCTCTGGCGTCGGACGCGCGATCGCGCCAGCCTACGGGGCATGGACACCCCGGCTCCCCCGGCTGCCCCTCCCTACGGCCCACTCATGACCCGGCTCCTGCCGGCGCTGCGCCGCGCGTTCCTGGTCGTGAATCGGACGACTGCGGCACCCGCCCTCCGCGCGGGCCTGGGGCCGCTGCTGGTGACGCCGGTCACGGGCTCGATCCTGCTCCTTCGCACCCGCGGGCGCCGGAGCGGGCTCATCCGCGAGGCACCCCTGGGCTACGTGGTCCACGACGGGTCGATCTACGTCTGCGCCGGGTTCGGGCGAGGGACCGCCTGGCTCGCGAACCTGCTGGCCGACCCGTCGGTGGAGGTGATCCTGCCGGGCGCGCGCATCCGGGCGACCGCGCGCGAGGTGACCGATCGCGCCGAGTACGACGTCGCGCTCCGGGAGCTGATCCGTGCCCTGGGCGTCGTCGGAGCGGCCACGGTCCCGGCCGCTCTCGACCCCGGGGCCGCCATTCCCGACGCCTGGTTCGCCACGCTGCCGCTGGTGCGGCTGCAGCCGGTCGGGATGCTGGCGGGTCCCTGGGATCCCGGCGGTCGCGGCTGGATCGGCATCGCGCTGGTCGATGCGGCCCTGCTGGCGCTGATCTTCGGCTGCCTGCGTCGCCGAGCGCAAGCCTAGGCTCGGGCCACGCGCGCAGGCAGGGCTAGGTGTTCGAGCTGCCCGAGGTCGTCACGCTGGCGGCCCAGGTCCGCGAGCGCCTCGTTGGGCGCACCGTGGTCCGCGGGTCGCTTGGCGCCCGGCCGCACAAGTTCGTCTCGTACAACCGGACGCCGGACGAGTTCGCGGGTCTCGTCGCGGGCCTGACGGTCGCCGGCGCGCGGGCCCTCGCGAAGTGGCTGTTCATCGACCTCGAGCCGGGCTACGTGGTTGCCTTCGGCGAGTGCGGCGGCCGGCTGCGCCTGCACGAGCCCGGCTCGCCGGTCGATCGCGACGTCCACCTGCTGCTCGAGCTCGACGACGGGTCGGCGCTGTCGATGACCACGGCGATGTGGGGCGCGATGGAGCTCCACGAGCGTGGCGCCGAGCTCGGCCGGCCCGGGGCGCGCGGCCTGCGGCCGGCGCCGATCGACGCCGGGTTCACGATCGATCACCTGGCGAGCCTGGTGGCCGAGCAGGCGTCGCAGGGCCGGACGGCGAAGGGCCTCCTGACGCAGGAGAGCCTCGTCCCCGGCGTCGGCAATTCCCTCGCCCAGGACATCCTGTTCGAGGCGGGGCTGCACCCGCGGCACGCCCTCGCGGACCTCGACCGGGCGCAGATCGAGGCGCTGCACGGGGCGATCGTCCGCACCGTCCGCGACGCCATCGAGAGAGGCGGCCGTGACGACGAGGTCGACCTGTTCGGCAACCCCGGGCGATACCGCCGGCGGATGGACCGGCGCGCGGTCGGCCGGCCCTGCCCACGCTGCGACACCGCCGTCGTGAAGATCCAGTACCTCGGCGGCGCCTGCTACCTCTGCCCCATCTGCCAGCGCTGACGCCTCCGGCCGTCAATTCCCCGGCCGCGCCGTCGCCGCCGCGGAGTCAGCCCGGCCGACGTCGGATCGCGGTAGCGTTGTGGATCTCGCACCGGTCTGGGACTGGGTTGTCACCTCAACACCGGCGGAGTTGGGAGGGAAGCTCGATGGATCTCGGGGCGTTCTCGGTCAGCCTGGCGGTCAAGGATCTCGAGGCGTCACGGGCCTTCTACGAGCGGCTCGGATTCCGTGCGTTCCACGGCGACGCGGGCCGCCAGGGCTGGCTCATGATGAAGAACGGCGCGGTCGTCATCGGGCTGTTCCAGGGGATGTTCGAGCGGAACATCCTCACCTTCAACCCGGGCTGGGACCAGGACGCCCAGCCGGTCGACCCGTTCACGGACATCCGCGAGCTGCAGGCCCAACTGAAGGCCAATGGCGCGACCATCGAGCAGGAGGTGGACGAGGCCTCGACCGGGCCGGCGAGCTTCGTCATCAGCGACCCCGACGGCAACCCGATCCTCGTCGACCAGCACCGCTGAGGAGGTCGTCGCTCGAGACCGTTTGCGGCAGACGCCAGGGCCTTGACTCTGCCATCGTGTCAGGGTCCAGAGTGTGGCCATGACGAGCACCGAACCACCCCGCACACCTCCCGGCATGCTGCCGATCGGGCAGTTCTCGCGGTTCGTCGGGCTCAGCGTCCGGATGCTCCGTCACTACGACGAGCACGGGGTGCTGAGCCCTGCCCGCGTCGACCCCGGCACCGGCTACCGCTACTACACGGTTGCCCAGCTGTACGAGGCGGCGCGGATCCGGGAGCTCCGCGACGTGGGGATGCCCGTGGCGGCGATCGCGGCGCTGGTCCGGAGCGCCGGTGACCCCGCGGCCCTGGCCCATGCCCTCGAGGCCCAGCGGGCCCAGCTCGTCGACGACGCGGCCAGGGCCGAGCGACGGCTGGCCGACGTCGACCGACTGATCCGGTCGCTCGCGGAGGTTGCCATGACCACCAGCACGACAACGCTCACCAGGCGAACGATCCCGGCCCACACGATCGTCGCCCTGCGCACCACCATCCCGACCTACGCGGACGAAGGGCCGCTCTGGGACCGCCTGATGCCCCCGGCGATGGCGGCCGGCGCCCAGCCGATGGGTGCCGGGGTGACGTACCACGACACGGAGTACCGGGAGTCGGACTGCGACGTGGAGATCTGGCTCCAGGTCGCCGCCCCGATCGCGGTTGCGCCGCCGCTCGTCTGCCGCCAGGTTCCCGAGCAGACGGTCGCCCTGACCACGCTGCGCGGCGCCTACGCGGGCTTCGGCGCGGCGGCGATGGCTCTCGCCGAGGCAATGGTCGCCGAGGGCCTGGCGGAGGCCGGGCCGATGTTCAGCCGGTACGTCGTCGGCCCCGCGCAGTCGCAGGATCCGGCGGACTTCGTGACGGAGATCTGCATCCCGATCTGACCTGTCGCGCCGGGGACAAGCCGTGGCCGCAGCACCACGCCGTCCGGGGTACGCGGTCCGGTTCGTGCCGCGCAAGCCCGGCTCGACGTGGAGCCCGAAGAACCGAAGGCTCGCGCTCCACCAGCTCGCCGCGGGCCGGATCGCGCCGGCCGGGCTGGCGACGCTGCCGCGGGACCTCGAGGAGCCGGACGGGCACTGAGGCCTGCGATCAGGTCCCGCCGGCTGATGACGGGAAGCTGTGGCGGGCGCTTATGGCGGTTCGCGGTCAGGGCGCCGCCGTCGGGTCCCAGAGCCGGACACCGGTGCGCTCGACAGCGCGGACATTGCGCGTGACCAGGACGAGGTCGTGCACCAGCGCCGTGGCCGCCAGTAGCCCATCCACCGTGGGGATGGGATCCGGCACGTTCAGGCTGCCCCAGCGATCGGCCACGCGCGCATCGACGGGCAGCACTCGTTCAGCGAAGTCGTTCGCGAGCCTTTCCAGCCACTGCTCAAGTGCCAGGGCGGACGGCACGTCCCGGCGCCGGATCGACTCGATCCCCCGCCGGACCTCGCCCAGGACGAGGACGCTGGTGAACAGCTCGTCTTCGCGCGCGTCGGCGAACCAGGCCTGAACTCCGGGATGCGCCCGGGCACCCTTGCGGAGCTCTGAGAGGACGTTGGTGTCGATCAGCCAGCTCACAGGGACGGCCGAGGCAGGTCACGCTCGAACTCGAAGTCCTCGTCGGCTCCGACATCGGGCATCGACGCCAGAGCGGCCTTGAAGGAGGCGCGCTCCACGTCTTCGCGGAGGGCCGCCTGCAGGATCTCGCGATGCTCGGCTTCCGCGGAGCGGCCGTGCCGGGCCGCACGCCGCTTGAGCGCTCCCACGATCTCCTGTTCGACATTGCGCACGATCAGCTGGCTCATGTCGTCACCTCTGATAGCGATGATAGCAGCTGTGTCCATGGAGCGGCGAAGGCAACCTGGCGGGCCTGCCGCTCGCCGCGCGGCGACCGCTATGGGGGTTTCCAGCGGGGCCCGCAGGCCGCGAAGCAGAGCGGATCGCCCGCTCGTACGCTTCGAGCGTGGGCCCCGCCACCCCCGCGGCGGCCCGGAGCCGTCAGCAGCGAAAGGGACGTGGCGTGGAGATGATCATCGACTTCCCCGGCGGCGCGCGCGTCGACGCGCACTTCGGCGGCTTCGTCGTGCCGACCGACCAGCCGCCCTCGGGCGGCGGGGAGAGCTCGGCCCCGACGCCGTTCGCGATCTTCCTGTCGACGATCGGAACGTGCGCCGGCATCTACGTGCTGGGGTTCTGCCGTCAGCGCGGGATCCCGACGGACGGCATCCGCCTCGTCCAGCGGATGCGAACCGACCCGCTGACGCGGCTGGTGTCCGACGTGCAGGTCACGATCGAGCTGCCCGAGGGGTTCCCGGAGAAGTACGCGGACGCGGTCGTCCGGGCGGCCGAGCAGTGCGCGGTGAAGAAGCACTTCGAGCGCCCGCCGGTCATCCGCGTGGACAGCATCCTCGCCGGCTGAGCGCCCTCGACACGCGGCGCTGCGCACCCCGTTCTCCCACCCGGCCAACGTGCCCCCGGGGCCTGGAGCCCGGGTCCCGTACCCTCCGGGCCCCCTACCCCGCCAGGCTGCGCTCCAGGGCCTCGCCGGGCCCCCGGGACCGTGGGTCAGGGCGCGGCGCGCAGGACCAGACCCAGGGCGCCGGTGTCCAGCCGCAGGGTGCCCGCCTCGATCGCGTACGTCACCTCCCCCGCGAGGACGGCGAGCACGGCGCGCTCGACGTCCATCGCGGGGCCCTCGCAGGCCATCATCGTGAGCGCGATTGGCTCGAAGACGAGTGTCCCGTCGCGGGCCGCGACCCCGCCAGCGCCCGTATTGCAGCCGGCCTCCACCCTGACCCGCCCGCCCGTGAACGTCAGGGCCGCTGTGATCCCGGCCGGCAGGCTCGACACCGCGTCCCCGGACACCAGGCCGTCCACGACCCAGCGCGTCCCGGCGAGGGGGCGGTCCGGGTCGGCGACCTCGCGATCGAGGAGGGTCAGCGTGATCCCATCCTTCGTGATCGTCAGGGTGTCGCCCACGAGCGCGACCGTCGCGCCGCCGAGGAGGTCGGCGAGCCAGCTGTCCTGGTCCATCAGCGCCGGGGCGCAGGCCATCTCGGTCGTGGCGAGCTGGGGGACGACCAGGCGGTCGGCGTCGATCGCGTACGGGCCGCCCATCGTGTTGCACCCGGCGCTGGCCGAGACCTGTCCGCCCTGGAACGAAAGGCGCACCTGCGAGCCCGACACGAGCGTGCGGCCGACGACATCGACGGACAGGAACGTCCGGTCGTCGAGACCGTGCCGGGCGGACGCGCCCCGGGGCGGGTCCGCGGGCCCGGAGGTCGGGGCCCCGCCCGCGCCGGTGCAGGCGCCGAGCAGGAGGACCGAGAGGACCGCGGGGAGGGAGGCAAGCCGAGTGCGCATGCTCACCAGACGGGCCGGCCCCGGGTCCGGTTCCCGTCCGCGTCCCGGACTCCGGCCCCGTGAGTTCGGGACGCTCAACCTCCAGCTGGCCTGGCCAGCCCCTCGACGACCTCGACACCGTCGAGGCCAAGGAGGATCGACGGCGGCGCCAGCACCTTCCAGCTGCGGCTGCCGCCGCCGAGGACGATCCGATCGCGAGCCATCACCGCGGCGTCGACCAGGACGGGGAGCCCGGCGGGCAGGCCGAAGACGGTGACGCCGCCGATCTCGTGGCCCGTGACGTCCCGCGTCTCCTCGGGCGAGGCGAACGACGCCTTCCGCGTGCCGAGCCGGCTCCGAACAGCCCGGTTGACGTCGAGGCGATGGGTCGCGAGGACGACGCACGCGGCGTAGATGGGCGGGGTGGACTTCCCGGCCACGATGATCGTGTTCGCCGAGTCCTCCAGCGCGAAGCCGTAGGCTGCGCAGAAGGCAGCCGTGTCGGCCAGTGCCGGGTCGCAGGCGAAGAGCTCGTACGATCCGCGCCCCGCGAGGGCGCGCTCGAGGGCGTCGCGGTCCGGATCGGTCGTCATGGCCGCGAACGGTAGCCCATCGGCCGGCGCCGCGGAACCGCGAACCGCCGGGGGTTCCTCAGCCGGCCCGCTCCCAGGCCTCCCGGAGCCGCACGCCGACCTCCGCGTCGATCTCGCCGGGGCTCGCGGCTCCGGCGACGGTCCGGTCCTGGTCATCGGGCGCGCGGGCCGCAGATCGTCAGCTCGCCCCAGCCGCTGCCGGCTCGCCGCGCTCCGGCTCGGTCCGTGGCTCGTCCACCTGCATCTCCTCGAGGCGGCCAGGGGCTTCCGCGAAGCGCCGCAGGAGCAGGTACTCCACGCCGAGGCGATCGAGGGCCCAGGCGACCGGCGCAGCGATCTCCGGGATCTCGGAGGCCGCCAGCAGGACCGGCTCGTCGAGATCGTGGACGGTGTCGTGAAGCTGCATCCGGCAGTGGCCCGCGGCGATGACGTTGCGGGCCCACTCCGACTTCGGGCCGAGCGGCACCACGATCCGGAAGCCATCCTCGGTGGCGACCGGGTGGATCGGTGTCAGGTGGCGCGTCCCGGTCCGTCGCCCGACGTGCTCCAGCGTGCCGAGCTCCGAGCGACCTGCGCCGGAGATGCCGCGGGCGACGAGGAGCGGGTTGAGGACCTCGTTCATGAAGCGCGTCCCGATCCGCGGGTTGCGCCGCCAGGCCACGAGGCCGCCGGCGCCGGCGACGATCAGACCGCCGGCAATGAGCGCGAGCTTCCGCATGGATGAGCCTCCTTCGCGGGCCATCGTCGACGACGCCGATCCGGCGCACCAGTGCCGAACCGCCGTCGCTGCAGGGCCCGGCATGGCCTGGGCCGACCGACGGCACCGAGCATGCACGGAAAGAGTAGACGTGGTTCGCGTTCCCGGGTACCATGTCGCTGCTCGCCGCATGGACGCGGCGGGGGACCACGCTCGGCCCAGGCTCGCACCTTCTCTCCGTCGGCGCCCATTCGCGACTCGGAAGACCGGTTCCCGCTCAAGCGCCGACACGAGCTCGAAGGAGCAAGCAAAGCACCATGGCCGACCAGGTCATCACCTGCAGCGATTGCGGGCAGGATTTCGTCTTCACGGAGAGCGAGCAGGCGTTCTACGCCGATCGTGGCTTCACCACGCCCCGGCGCTGCGCGGCCTGTCGCGCCGCCAAGAAGGCCGCTCGCGGCGACAGCGGCGGCGGATCGTATAGCGGCGGCGGATCGTATAGCGGCGGCGGATCGTACGGCGGCGGATCGCGCGGCCCGCGCGAGATGTTCACCGCGACATGCAGCTCCTGCGGCGGGGTCGCGTCCGTCCCGTTCCAGCCGTCCGGCGCCAAGCCGGTCTACTGCTCCGACTGCTTCAGCCGGCGCTAGTCACCTCCGCAGCACCACCGAAGGCCGCCCGGGCGAACGTCCCTGGCGGCCTTCGCGATTCCCGCGGGGCGCGACCCCTCCCGGCCCTCTCCCGCGGCCCGTCCGGCCCGGGCCGTCAGCGGCCGGCGCGCGCCTCCAGGTGCGCCACGAGCCGCTCCGCGACGACGTAGCTCCGACCTCCGCCCATCACGAGCACGACGTCGCCAGCTTCCACGTGCGTCGCCAGCCAGTCCGCCGTCTCCTCGACCGTCCCTGGTGCCCACGCGGGGGTCTTCCCCCGGCGTGCCACGGCCTCCGCCAGCGCGGTCGCCGAGGTGATCGTCGTGTCGGGGTCGCGGCCGGCATGGACCTGGGCGATCACCGCCCGGTCGGCTCGCTCCAGGACCTCGGCGAACGCGTCGAGCATGGCGGCTGTGCGGTGGTAGGTCAGCGGCTCGTAGACGGCCCACAGGCGACGTCCGGGGTATCGCTCGGCCACCGCGGCGAACGTCGCCGCCAGGGCGGTCGGGTGGTGGGCGTAATCGTCGAGGACGACGACACCCCCCACGTCGCCCTTCAGCTCCAGCCGCCGGCCGACGCCGGCGAACGTGGCGAGGCCCGTGCAGATCGCCGCAGGGTCGGCGCCCGCCGCCAGGGCGACAGCCGCCGCGACGAGCGCGTTCTCGGCGTTGTGGCGCCCGGGCAGGGCGAGGCCCGCGATCAACGGGGCGCCACCGGCCGGCCCGAGCCCGTGGATCTCGAGGCTCCCCTCCCCCGCCGGGCTCCTCAACCAACGGGCCACGATGGCGTGGGCAGATCCCGCGGCGGTCGCGACGTCGCCGCGCAGCTCGGCCATGCGGGCCGCCGGATCGTCCGTCGCGGTCACCACGTCGATCGCGACGACCCGCCCGTGCCAGTCGCCGAGCGCCCCCATGACCTCCCGAGCGCCCCCATCGCCCGCGTTCGCGACGAGCGTCGGCCGCTGCTCTCCCGCCTCGAAGCCACGGATCCAGCCGACGAACGCGGCGACGACCTCCGCGCGGTCGGCGAAGACGTCGGGGTGGTCCCAGTCGGCGTTCGTCACGGCCCCGATCAGCGGGCGATATGGATCGAAGTTGCCGGCGTACTCGTCGGCCTCCACGACGAAGTGCGCTCCCCTGCCCACCCGGACGGTCGACGCCCGCGATCCGCCAGTCAGCGGCGGCGGCAGGAGCGCGCCGACGAAGGCCGACGGGTCCAGCCCGGCCGTCGCGAGCATGTGCACGACCCAGCCCGTCGTCGTGGACTTACCGTGCGTGCCGGCTATCGCTACGAGCTCCTGCTTCCGCGTCGCGGCTGCATCCGCGATCAGCTGCTGGACGCTCGTGGCAGGCACGGAGCTCCGGCGTGCGGCGACCAGCTCCGCGTGATCCGGCTCGACGGCCGTGAGCGCCTTCGTGACGGCGAGCCGGTCCACGAGCCTGACGTCACCCTCGCGGACGTGACCGGCGGCGTGCTCCCAGGCGATGGGGATCCGCGCCTCGAGGAGTGGTGGCGTGTACTGCGACGGCCCACCCGCGTCGCAACCGGAGACCGTGGCCCCGGCATGGTAGGCGTGGAGCGCAGCCGCCGCGGCCGCCGCGCCGGCGGCGCCGACGACGTGGATTCGTGTGCCGGGAGTGATGGCCCGAGCCGGCCGGGCCGGCTCGAGGCCGGCGCCGATCTCCGATGCCGTGCGGCGGGTCACGCCTCCGACGGGGCCTCCGTGACCTCCCGGCCCGGGGGCTCCTCGTCCGGCTGGGCGCTCACCTGGGCCTCGAGCGCGGGGACGGGTTCCGCTTCGGGCTCGGGCGTCGCTGCTGCTTCGGCTTCGGGCTCCGGCTCGAGGACGGGTTCGGCCTCGAGCTCGGGGACGGGTTCCGCTTCGGGCTCTGCTTCGGGCTCTGCTTCGGGCGCGGCCGTCGGTTCTGCTTCGGCCTCGGGCTCGGCTTCGGGCTCTGCTTCGACCTCGGGCGCGGGGACGGGCGCGCCCTGCTCGTCGTCGAAGCGGTCAACGCTCACCCAGCGCCGGTCGACGACGAGGTGGAGCACGGTCGGATGGCGGCTGCTGAGCGCGGCGCGAAGCGCCGGCTCGAAGGCATCGTCGCTCTCGACCCGCACCCCGGCAGCGCCGAAGCCCTCGGCGACCGCCGCCCAGTCGACCGGGCCGAGGTCGGTGGCGACAGGCGGCATGCCCCGTCGGTCCTGGTGATCCCGGATCGTGCCGTAACGGGCATTGTCGAAGACGAGCACGACGGGGCGGGCGCCCTCACGGACAGCCGTCTCCAGCTCTGCCACGCTCATGCCCAGCCCGCCGTCCCCGACGAGCGCGACCACCGGCCGGCCCGGCGACGCGAGCGATGCCGCGACGGCCGCAGGCAGGCCGTAGCCCATCGCCCCGGCCGTCGGCCCGAGGTACGTGCCTGGTCGGCGCAGCCACAGGCCGCGGGCCGCCCACCCGCCGAAGTGGCCCGCGTCCGTGGTGACGATCGTGTCCGGCGGAAGGAGCCGCCCCAGGGCTGCGACGACGCGCCCCGGGTGCACCCCGGGGCCATCCCACGGGGCGCTGTCGACGGCCCGGGCCGTCTCGTAGGCGACCCGGTCCGCGGCGTTCGCGTCGCGACGGCGCTGGAGCGACTCCATCGCCAGCACGCCGCCGCCGAGCACGCGGCGAGCCTCCCGGACGAAGGTCCGGGCGTCCGATGCCAGCGCGATCGTCGGGGCCGCGACGCTCCCGCGCGCCCCGAGCGGCTCGAGGTCCACGTGGGCCCAGCGGGCGCCGGGCGCCGGGACGGACCAGCCGTGCGAGGCGACCTCGTTGAGACGGCAGCCCAGCACGAGGAGGGCGTCGGCCTCGAGCAGTCTCGGATGGACGGTGGGCGCGGCGAAGTAGCCGCTCATCCCCAGGTAGAGCGCATGGTCGTTGGGGAAGACGTCGGGGCGCCGCCATGCCGCCACCACCGGGACGTCCGCCATCTCGGCGAATCGGACGAGGTCGGCCGTGGCGCGCGAGCGCAGGACCCCGGCCCCGGCGAGGATCACCGGCCGCTCCGCGTCGAGGAGGAGGTGGAGGATGCGCCGGACGGTGGTCGGGTCCGGCTCCGGCGCGCGCGGCGGGCCCAGCACCGTGGAGGTTGCCACGCGCCCCCCGTCGACGGGCGCGGGCTCGTCGAGGAGATCCTCGGGGAGGCTCAGCAGGACGGGACCCGGACGACCGGTCGTCGCCCGGCGGAGCGCCTCATCGAGGGCTCCGGGGAGCCCCGCGACGTCCCGGATCTCGCGGGCCCAGCGGCAGAGGCCGCCGAAGACCGCCACCAGGTCGGCCTCCTGGAATGCCTCCCGACCGCGGGCGGGCCGGTCGACCTGCCCGGCGATCGCGATGAGAGGCACGGAGTCGGCATGCGCTGCGTGGAGGGCGATGGAGAGGTTCGCCGTCCCGACCGCCCGTGTCACGATGACGGCCGCCGGGCGGCCCGTCAGGGCGCCGTGGGCGGTCGCCATGAACCCGGCAGCTCCCTCGTGGCGAGCCGCCACGACCCGGATTCCGGCCGCGGTCAGCCCGTCGAGGAGCGGCAGGAAGCTTTCGCCGGGCACGGTGAAGGCGACCCGCACACCCGCGGCGGCGAGCGCGTCGGCGACGAAGCGCCCCGCAGTTCCCTCGGATCCGCTCATCTCAGCTCCCCGCCGGGGGCGGGAACGACGTCACCAGGAGCCCCATGACCACCAGGATCACGACGAGGACGAGGATGAGCCGCACGATCGGCGACCGGGTGGACAAGGCTGCCTCCCCTCCGCTAGCGGTAGTTGACGAACTGGAGCGGGACCGCCTCGTCGAGCTCGCGCAGGCGCGCGATGACCTTCTGCAGGTCGTCCTTGGCCTTGGCCGACACGCGGACGGCGTCTCCCTGGACCTGGCTCTTCACCTTCGGGAACTCGTCGCGGATGAGCTTGGTGATCTTCCGGGCGAGGTCGTCCGAGAGGCCCCGTCGGAGCTCTACCCGCTGGCGGACCGTCATGCCCCCGGCGGGCTCGATCGGGCCCCAGTCGAAGATCTTCAGCGACAGGTTCCGCCGGATCGCCTTCGAATTCGACGAGGTCCCGGATCGCCTTCGCCCGCAGCTCGCTGTCCGTATGGATTGCGAGGGCATCCTTCTCCTGGGTGATGTCGGCGCGGGCGCCCTTGAAGTCGAAGCGGGTGGCGATCTCGCGCCGGGCCTGGTCGAGCGCGTTGCGAAGCTCCTGCGCGTCGAAGTCCGAGACCACGTCGAACGAGAACTCACCAGCCATCGGATCCTCCGTTGGGGCCGCGCGCGGCCGTCTCCGCTCGGCCAAGTATGGCGCCCGGCGCCGCTGCGCGTCGCGGCCCCCGCTCAGCGGCTGGCCCGCTCCCCCGCGCAGGCCACGGCCCGCTCGTACAGCAGCTCGAGGGCGGCACGCGTGCTCGCCGCCTTGTTCGCCTCGCGGTCGCCCGTCCAGGCGTGGCGGCGCACCGCGCCTCCCGACGCGTCCGCCACGGCGACGTACGCGAGGCCGACCGGCTTGTCGGGCGTCGCGCCTCCGGGCCCGGCGACCCCGGTGACGGCCACCGCGAGATCCGACCCGAAGCGTTCTCGGGCCCCCTCTGCCATCGCCAGCGCGACCTGGGCGCTCACCGCCCCATGGGCTCCCAGGACGGCCGGGGGCACACCCAGGAGCGCGACCTTCGACGCGTCCTCGTAGGCGATCACGCCCCCCGCCACGTAGCCGGAGGAGCCCGGAACGTCCGTCAGGGCGTCGCCGACCCGGCCGCCGGTGCAGGACTCGGCAACCGCGACACGGAGCCCGGAGGCCAGGCAGACGGCCTGGAGCGGCTCCACGATCGCGCGGAGATCGGGTGCCGCCACGGCTCAGTTCGCCGCCTGCGGCGCCTTGCCGGCCTCGAGGCGGAATGTGCCCGGGTTTGCCGTGGTGCCCAGGGCGCCGTAGTCAGTCCCGTTGACGGTGACGAAGGTCGTGCTCATCTTGCCCGTCCGGATCTCGACGAACTCCTGGCCCCGGTAGGTGAGCGTCTTGCCGGCGGCGAAGACCTTGCCGCCGGCCCCGGTGTCGGGCGTCACGACGCCGTCGACCCAGACCTTGAGCCACGTGCGCTGGCCGCGAATCTCGACGACGACGCTGACTCCCTGGTAGACGACCGTCACGTTCCGGGTCAGCGTCGTGGACTTGCCCTGCTCGCCCGCCGCCGTCACGGTGACCGCCCAGCGGCCCTCGGTCAGGTCGACGGCCGTCGCGAAGCTTCCGTCGTCGGCCAGCTCGACATCCGCCGCCGGGATCGCCGGAGGAGTCGGCGCGGCTGACCCGGGGGCGGGCTGGCCGGGCGCCGTCCCGAGGTAGGCGGCCGAGACGCTGACCGACGTCGCGTCCGTTGTCGTCCCGCGCACCGGGATCGCCCCGTTCTCCACGCTGAGACCGTCATCCGGCGACGTCAGCTCCAGGGTCGGCGCGGCGACCTGGGCGAAGGGCACGGTGATCACGATCTCGACGGGGGTCTCGGCCTCCTTCCCGGTGCCCGGGTCGGCGGCCGTCACGACGAAACGGTTCTCCCCTCGCCGAAGGTCGACGACGGTGCGCCAGACACCGTTGCCGCCGGCGATCACGCGCACGTCCTGGCGCCCCGGGGCCTTGATCGTCACCTCCCCGTTGGCCACGGTGGTGCCCTGCAGGGTGTACGAGGTCGTCTCCTCCGCGACCTCCGTGACGGCCGTCGGCGGATCGGTGACGGCCAGAGGCGGGGGCTCGGAGAAGCGAAGGAGCTGGAAGCCGATGTAGGCGATGATCGCGACCGCGGCCAGGGAGACGAGGGCCGCCACGACGATGCCGGGGCCGAGGACGACCCCTCGCCGGGGGGCCGTGATCGGGCGCGGGACCACGATGGACGGCTCGACGGGCACCTCGCCCCGCTCGCGGTTCCACGCGGTCAGGACCTCGTCCGCGTCCAGCCCCAGATAGAGGGCGTAGTTGCGCAGGAAGCCGCGGGCGTAGACACCGGCCGGGAGCTCTTCCCAGGCGCCACGCTCCATCGCCGCCAGGTACTGCCGGCGGATCTTCGTCTCCCGCTCGGCCCGCAGCAGGTCGATCCCCCTGGCCTCGCGCGCGGCGACCAGCCGGTCGGCCAGCCGCTCGCCGGCAGGGGGCGTCCGCGCATCCCCGCCGCGGCCCCCGTCGCCGTTGCGGCCGGGCGTCCCCGCCGGCCGGGCGTGCTCGCGTGTCGTCACTCGTCGTCCCCGTCGTCCTCGCCGACGTCCCGGGCGCCCCTGGCACCGCTCGCCTCGCGGCGAAGGACCTGGCGCGCGTTCGAGCCGTCGAACGCCCCGATGTAGCCGCGCGCCTCGAGCTGGTCGATGATCCGCGCGGCGCGTGCATAGCCGATCTTGAGGCGCCGCTGCAGGAGCGATGCCGAAGCGCGATCGTACTCCTGGATCACCGCGACGGCATCCGGGAGAAGGCGGTCGGCGTCGTCGCCTGCCAGGTCATCCACGGAGCCGCTCGATTCGTCCTCGTCCTCGAGGATCGCGAGGTCATAGTGCGGCTCCGCCTCGGCCCGCCAGTGGGCGGTCACCGCGCGGATCTCGCGGTCGGACACGAAGACGCCCTGGAGGCGGATCGGCCGCGGCACGTCGGACGGCTGGAAGAGCATGTCGCCGCGGCCGATGAGGTCCTCCGCCCCGGGCGCGTCGATGATCGTCCGCGAGTCGATCTGGGAGGCCATGGCGAAGGCGATCCGGCTGGGGAAGTTCGCCTTGATCAGCCCGGTCACGACGTTGACCGACGGCCGCTGCGTGGCGAGGACGAGGTGGATCCCCGTGGCGCGGGCCTTCTGGGCGAGGCGGACGATCGGCTCCTCCACGGTCCGCCCGTCGCGCATCATCAGGTCGGCCAGCTCGTCGACGATGACCACGATGTAGGGCAGGCGGTCGGCCGGGTCGACCCGCGTCTCGTTGTACGAGGTGACGTTGCGGGCCGCAGCGCCGGCGAAGCGCCGGTAGCGGGTCTCCATCTCCCCCACGAGCCACTTGAGGACTGCCCGGGCCCGCTCCGCCTCGGTGATGACCGGCACGAGCAGGTGCGGCATCCCGTTGTAGTCGGCGAGCTCGACCCGCTTGGGGTCGACGAGGATCAGGCGCACCTCGTCGGGGGTGGCGCGCACCAGGATGCTGGTGATCAGGGCGTTGACCATGACGCTCTTCCCCGAGCCGGTGGCACCGGCGATCAGGAGGTGCGGCATCTTCGCCAGGTCCGCCACCCGGGCGTGCCCGGCGACGTCGCGGCCGAGGGCGAAGGCGATCTTGGAGCCGATGGCGGCGACCTCGGGGTCCTCGAGGATCCGGCGGATCGCCACGACGTTGAAGTCCATGTTGGGGATCTCGATCCCGACCACGGACTTGCCGGGGATGGGGGCCTCGATGCGGATCGTGCGGGCGGCGAGGGCCATCGCCAGGTCGTCGGCGAGGCCCTCGATGCGGCTCACCTTGACCGATGGGTCCGGCTCCACCTCGTACTGGGTCACGACCGGTCCCGCGTTCGACTTCACGACCCGGCTGGGGATGTTGAAGCTGGCGAGCTTGCGCTCGATGATCGCGGCGTTCCGCTCGTGGTCCATCCCGCGGTCCGGCGTCCGCGCGGCGACGTCCTCCAGGAGCGACAGTGGCGGCAGGCGGTACTCGCGCCGCTCGCGAGTGGGGGGCGCGTCCACCGCCGAGCTCTCCTCGCCGTCGCCCGGAGGGGCGGGCCGTCCGTCCCCGGGCTCGCCGTCGGGTTCGGCGGTCGCGTCGACGGCGACGGCCGCGGCGGCTCCGCCGCCAGCGAACACCGACGAGACCTGGGTCGGGGCGGGCAGCGGGGACGGGATGTCGGGGCGCGGCGCCGGCTCCCGGGCGCCCCGTCCGTTGCGCACCGTCGCGACGCCGTCGACCGGTGGAGCCTTCTCGCGGCGGGCGCCCGCATCGGCGCCCTTCGCGGCTGCGTCCGCCGCCGGCGTGGAAAGAGCTGCCCCGATCTCCCGGGCGCCCCGTCCGACCGGCGCGAGCAGCTCGCGGATCGGCCGGTCGAGCGCGATCACGATCCCCACGACGAGGAGACCGGCCAGGACGACGAATGCCCCGAGCTCGCTGAAGAGGCCCGCCAGCGGCCCGCCGATGGCGTTGCCGATCCGGCCGCCGCTGCGTCCGTCGAGGATCCCGGCGGACTCGAGGAGGCTGATGATCCCGAGGACGGCGACGTAGGCGATGGTGGCCCCGATGACGCTGCGAACCCAGCCCGCCCGCGGGCCCCGTCCCCACTCGAGGTAGCCCCCGAGGCCGATGAGGAAGACCGGCAGCAGCCAGCGCCCCGAGCCGAACCAGGGAGCGATCACGTTGAGGATCCAGTCGGTCAGGGCGCCCTTGCCCGGAAGCAGGAGCCCCACGAGGATCACCACGCCGAGGACGAGGAAGACGACCGCGACGATCGAGCGCGTGACGTCCGGGCTGAAGCGGGGCAGCGACGGACCGCTCCCGCCCCGGCGGGTGGACCGGCGGGGCCGGGCGGGCGGCGTGCGACGCCGGGTCGCCACCTAGACCTCCACGACGACCGGGAAGACCATCGGGCGGCGCTTCGTCTGCTCGTACAGGTACCGCGACACGCCGTCCTTGATCTGGCTCTTGAGCAGCCCGATCTCGCTGATGTGGTCGCCCGGGTTCTCGATGGCCGACACGACGCGGCGCACGGCCTCTCCCATGATCGGGTCGTTCTCGTTGAGGTGGACGAAGCCGCGCGTCACGATCTCCGGCTCTCCGACGATCGTGCCCGTCTGCTTGTCGACCGTGACGACGACCATGAACATGCCGTCGTTGGCGAGCGCCCGACGATCGCGCAGGACGATCTCCCCGACGTCGCCCACCGACAGGCCGTCGACGTAGACGTAGCCGGCGGTCACCGGCTGGGCCCGCCGGGCCGACCCGTCGGCGAAGAACTCGATCGGCTGGCCGTTCTCGATGATCAGGACGTTCTCCGGCGCGACCCCGGTCTCCATCGCCAGGCGGCCGTGCTGGACCTGCATCCGGAACTCGCCGTGCATGGGGATGAAGTACGTCGGGCGGGTGAGGACGAGCATCAGCTTGAGCTCCTCCTGGCTCGCGTGACCGGAGACGTGAGCCCGCCTGATGGTGTGGTAGAGGACGTTGGCGCCGGCCTTGAAGAGGTTGTCGATCGTCCGGTTGACGTACTCCTCGTTGCCCGGGATCGGGCTGGCCGAGACGATGACGGTGTCGCCCTGCTGGATCTCCACGAAGCGGTGGTCCCGGTTCGCCATGCGGGCGAGGCCGGCCATCGGCTCGCCCTGGGCGCCGGTGGTGCAGATGACGAGCCTGCCGTCGGGCACCTCGGAGATGCGGTCCTTGGCGACGATGGCCTCGGGCTCGTAGGTCAGGTACCCGAGGTCGCTGGCGATCCGGAAGTTCTGCTCCATCGAGCGCCCGATGACGGCCGTCCGGCGGTCGAACGTGGCGGCTGCGTCGAGGACCTGCTGGACGCGAGCGATGTTGCTGGCGAACGTCGCCACGATCACCCGCCCGTCGAGCGGTTCCATGATCTCCCGGAAGGCCTCGCCCACGGTCCGCTCGGAGGGCGTGTAGCCGGGGTTCTCGGCCCGCGTCGAGTCGGAGAGCAGGCAGATGACGCCCTCGGCGCCGAGCTTCGCCAGCGTGGCGAAGTCGGACGGCTTCCCGTCGACGGGCGTGTGGTCGAACTTGAAGTCGCCGGTGTGGACGACCGTCCCGACCGGCGTGCGGATCCCGAGCCCCATGGCGTCCGGGATCGAGTGGCCGATCCGGAAGGGAAGGATCGTGAAGGGCCCGATCTCGAGCTCGTCGCCGGGGTCGAGGGGCAGGAGCGGGTTGTTGTGGAGCCGGTGCTCCTTCACCTTCGTGCCGAGAAGCCCGCGGGCCAGGGTGGAGGCGTAGACGGGGACGCCCGGGAACTCGGGCAGGATGTAGGGCAGCCCGCCCACGTGGTCCTCGTGGGCGTGGGTGATGACGAAGGCCTTGACGAGCTCGCGGCGCTCGCGGAGATAGGTCGCGTCGGGGATGACGAGGTCGATGCCGAACATCTCCTCGTCCGGGAACATGAGCCCGCAGTCGACGACGACGATGGCGTCGCCGTACTCGAAGACGTACATGTTCTTGCCGATCTCCCCCACCCCGCCGAGCGGGATGATGCGGAGCGGCGTGCCGGGGTGGGAGGCAGGGGTGCGGGGAACGGTCATGGGGTCACCGGAAGAGCGTCAGCTGGTCGGAGGCCGGCGGCGCCGGCTCATGGTCGATGGTCGGTGGCGGCCCGGCCGGCGGCGACGCCGGGGGTCCCGCCATGGATGGCGGGGTCGCGGCGTCGGAGGCGGCGCCCCGCCGGACCCGGGCGTCGGCGAGCGCGGCCGGGACGCGGCCGATGTCGGCGTAGCTCGCCTCCTCGATCGCCGGGGTCCGCAGCGCGGCGGCCGGATGGTACATGGCAAAGACGAGGGCGCCGCCCGCGCCGGTCGCCGCGTCGGCGGGGCGGAGGGTGCCGTGGCTGCGGCTGATCGCCGTCCCGGGCATGAAGCGGGCCATCGAGTGACGCCCGAGCGTGACGATGAGCGCCGGGTCGAGCGCCTCGAGCTGGCGCCGCAGGAACGGCTCGCAGGCGGCGATCTCGTCCGGTTCCGGGTCGCGGTTCTCGGGCGGGCGGCACTTGACGATGTTGGTGATGAAGACATCTTCGCGTCGCCAGCCGATCGACGCCAGGAGGCGCACGAGGAGGTCCCCCGCGCGCCCCACGAACGGGCGGCCCTGGCGGTCCTCGTTCATGCCGGGTCCCTCGCCGACGAGGACGACCTCCGTGCTCGGATGGCCCTCGCCGGGGACGGCCCTCGTGCGGCCCTCGTGGAGGCGACAGCGCGTGCAGGTCCGGACCTCCGCCGCGATCGCCTCGAGCGCCGCGCGGCGTTCGGCCTCGGTCACGCGGGTGAGGCCTCCGCGGCACGCCGCGACGCGGCGCGAACCCAGCCGCGCTCGACGAGCACCTCGGCGATCTCCACGGCGTTCGAGGCGGCGCCCTTGCGGACGTTGTCGGAGACGACCCAGAGGGCCAGCCCGCGGCCGCCCGGGATGGACGGGTCGGTCCGGACGCGGCCGACATAGATCTCGTCGTGCCCGGCCGCGTCGGTGGCCAGCGGGTAGACGTGGGCCGCGGGGTCGTCACGCACGACGACGCCCGGGATCGCCGCGAACAGCGCGCGGGCCCGATCCGGGGTGATCGGCTCGCGGGTCTCGACGTGGACCGCCTCGGAGTGGCTCACGAAGACCGGCACGCGGACGGCCGTGCAGGAGACGCGCAGGTCCGGGAGGTGGAGGATCTTGCGCGACTCGGTGACGACCTTCCACTCCTCCTTCGTGTAGCCGTTCTCCAGGAAGGCGTCGATCTCGGGGAGGGCGTTGAAGGCGATCGGGTGCGGGTAGACGCGGGGCTCCTTGGGGATCCCCGCCACGTGGGCCCGGACCTGGGTCTCCAGCTCGGCGATCGCCTTGCCGCCGGTGCCGGAGACCGCCTGGTAGGTGTCGACGACCACGCGCTCCAGGCCGACGGCGTCGCGGAGCGCCATGAGCGGCGGCACCAGCTGCATCGTGCTGCAGTTCGGGTTGGCGATGATCCCTTCGTGGGCCTCGAGGTCGTCCGGGTTGACCTGGCTGACCACGAGGGGGATGCCCGGCTCCATCCGCCAGGCGCTCGAGTTGTCGACGACGGTGCAGCCGCGGGTGGCCGCCTGCGGCGCCAGCTCCCGCGAGATCGCGCCGCCGGCCGAGAAGAGGGCGATGTCGACCCCCTCGAAGGCCTCGGGCATCGCCTCCTGCACCTCGACCTGGCGGCCGTCGAACGGGAGGGTCGTCCCGACCGAGCGTGCCGAGGCGAGGAGGCGGATCTCCCCGACCGGGAAGCCGCGCTCGACGAGGACCGTGGTCATCATGCGGCCGACGACGCCGGTGGCGCCGACGACGGCGACGGTGAGTGAACGGGGGGAGTGTCCGGACATGGCTCCGCTTTCAGGGCGCGAGAAGACGAACGGGCACCTACCGAGTATAGCAGCGCCCCCGGGGTGGTCCCGGGGGCGCTGCTCGGGGGGCTGCGCGGCCGCGTGGGGCGGCCGGTCCCCTACCCCTTGGCCAGGTGCCGCTGCATCGCGGCCTTGCGGGAGAGGTTGACCCGGCCCTGGCGGTCGACCTCGGTGACGACGACCATCACCTCGTCGCCGACGGACACGACGTCCTCCACCGACGGGACGTGGTAGTCGGCGAGCTCGCCGATCCGGACGAGGCCTTCCTTGCCCGGGAGGATCTCCACGAAGGCGCCGAAGGTCATGAGCCGGGTGACGGTGCCGAGATAGAGGGCGCCGATCTCGACCTCGCGGGTGAGGCTCTCGATCCAGTGGATCGCCTTGCGGGCGTTCTCGCCCTGGACGGCCGCGATCTCGACCGTGCCGTCGTCCTCGACGTTGATCTCGGTGCCGGTCTCCTCCTGGATCTTGCGGATCATGGAGCCGCCCTTGCCGATGATGTCGCGGATCTTCTCGGGGTTGATCTTGATCTTGGTGATGCGCGGCGCGAAGTCGCTCATCGTGTCGCGGGCGGTCGGGAGGACCTCGGTCATCTTGTCGAGGATCGTCATGCGGGCGGTGTGGGCCTTGGCCAGCCCCTCGCGGATGATCGCCTCGTTGATGCCCTTGACCTTGATGTCCATCTGGAGGGCGGTGATGCCGTCGCGGGTCCCGGTGACCTTGAAGTCCATGTCGCCGAAGGCATCCTCCTTGCCGAGGATGTCGGTCAGGACGACGAAGCTGCCGTCGGGCTCGGACATGAGGCCCATCGCCGCGCCGGCGACCGGTGCCGAGATCGGCACGCCGGCGTCCATGAGCGCGAGGGTCGAGCCGCACGTCGACGCCATCGACGTCGAGCCGTTGGAGGTGACGCACTCCGATACGAGCCGGATGACGTACGGGAAGTCGTCCTTCGACGGAAGCACCGGGATGAGCGCCCGCTCGGCCAGGATGCCGTGGCCGATCTCGCGCCGGCCGGGGCCGCGCATGAACTTGTTCTCGCCGGTGCTGTAGGGCGGCATGTTGTAGTGGTGGAGGTAGCGCTTCTCGAGCTCGGGGCTGATCGTGTCGATCCGCTGGACGTCCGACGACGGTCCGAGCGTGGCGACGGTCAGCGCCTGCGTCTCGCCGCGGGTGAAGAGGCCGGAGCCGTGGGCGCGCGGCACGAGGCCGACCTCCACGGTGATCGGGCGGATCTCGTCGAGTCCGCGGCCGTCCATCCGGATCCCCTCGCCGAGGGTCAGCTTCCGGGCGGTCTTCTTGTGGACCAGGCCGAAGAGGCCCTTGCTCACGCGGGCGGCGCGGCGGGCGGCGTCCAGCTTCGCCTTCGCCTCGTCCTTCGACGAGCGCTGAGCGCGGATGGAGTCGGCGATGCCCTCGGTGAGCGCGTCGAGGCGTCCCGGGAGCTCCCCGGCGATGGTGACGAGCAGCTCGGCCGTGGCTTCCGCGTCCGGCAGGGCGCGATGGGCCTGCTGGAGCTGGATCCCGAAGAACTTCGAGAGCTCCCCGAGGGTGTAGCTGGGGAGGTCCGGGTAGCCGTCGCGGGCCAGCGTCAGCGTGTCGAGGTAGCGGCCCATCTCGATCCTCGTCCCGTCGCCGAGGGCGGCCTCCAGGAACGCGATGTCGAAGCCGACCGAGTGGCCGACGATCGTCGCGTCGCCGACGAAGTCGAGGGCCTTCTTCGCGGCCTCGGCCGGGGTCGGGGCGCCCTTGACGTCCTTGTCGGTGATGCCGTGCATCTGGTTGCCGAAGATCGGCCGGCCCGGGTTGACGAAGGTCGACCAGCGGTCGGTGACCTTGCCGCCCTTGACGCGGACGGCCGCGACCTCGACGAGGTCGGCCATCTCCGGGTTGGTCCCGGTGGTCTCGACGTCGACGACGACGAACTCGGCGCCGGCCCTGGCCTTGGCCGCGAAGTCGAGGACCGACTCCGTGCCCGGGTCGAGGAACGGCAGGCGCTTCGGCTTGCCGACGAGCTTCTGCAGCTCGATCTGGAGGTCGATGAGGGGCTCGAGGGCGCGGTGGGCGAACAGGATCGCCCCGGCCATCACGTCCTCGGAGAGGATCTTCGCCCCGGCTTCGACCATCATGATCGCGTCCCGAGTGCCCGAGACGACGAGGTCGAGCTCACTCTCCTCGAGCTGCGGCATGGTCGGGTTGATGACGAACTCGCCGTCGATCCGCCCCAGGCGGATGGCGGCGATGGGGCCCTGGAACGGGATCTCGCTGATGGTCAGCGCGGCCGATGCGGCGATCGTGCCGAGGATGTCGGGGTCGTTCTCCTGGTCGGTGGAGAGGACCGTGATGACGCACTGGACGTCGTCCTTGTACCCCTCGGGGAAGAGCGGCCGGATCGGGCGATCGGTCAGGCGGCAGGCGAGGATCGCGGCCTCGGACGGGCGCGACTCGCGCTTGATGAAGCCGCCGGGGATCTTGCCGGCCGCGTACATCCGCTCCTCGAAGTCGATCGTGAGCGGGAAGAAGTCGAGGCCGGGACGCGGGTCCGCGCGGTTCGCGGTGCCGAGCACGACGGTGTCGCCGTAGCGCACGGTGACGGCGCCGCCGGCCAGGCGGGCCATGCGGCCGGTCTCGATGGTCAGCGTGCGACCACCGAACTCGACGGAGAGGGAATGAGACACGAGCTGCTCCTTGCCCGTGTCGGGGCGGGACCGAGGGCCGAGCGTGGCTGACGCCCGGGCCGAGATGCACGGGGACCCGGGGCGGTCGGCCCCGGGTCGACGGTGCTTGGGTGCTAGCGGCGCAGGCCCAGCCGGGCGATGACGGCCCGGTACCGGGAGGCGTCCTTCTTCACGAGGTACGCGAGAAGGCGCCGGCGCTGCCCGACCAGCTTGAGGAGGCCGCGGCGGGAGTGGTTGTCCTTGGGGAACTGCCTGAGATGCTCCGTCAGGTCCTTGATCCGCTCCGTGAGAAGCGCGACCTGGACCTCCGGGGAGCCGGTGTCACCGGGCTTCGCGCCGTACTCGGCGACGATCCGGTCCTTGGTTTCCCGCACGAGCGGCACTCGGTCCTCCGACACGATTGAGTTGATCTACCGTTTCTTCAACCCGCGGAGAGTAGCAGGGCCGCCCGAAGCGCGCAAACGGACGTCGCGGGATCAGGTCCGTCGCCGCACCAGTCCGGTGCCCCCGGCACACGCTCGTGGTGGGTTCACGCGCCGAGCGCCAACCCGGGCGCACCCCCGCACCCAGCCGCTACTCTTGCCGGCGTGACGCCCCAGCCGCCCCGCCCGCTCGACCCTCCGCGCGTCCTCGCCGTCATCCCCGCCCACGATGAGGCGCCGCGGATCGCGGCGGTCGTGCGCGGGGCGGCGGCGCACCTGCCGGTGCTCGTCGTTGACGATGGCTCGGCGGACGACACCGCGCGGGTCGCGCGCGAAGCCGGCGCCGAGGTCCATGAGCAACGCCCCAACGCCGGCAAGGGGGCGGCGCTGCGGGCGGGCTTCCGGCTCGCGCTCGAGCGCGGCTACGACGGGGCGCTCACCCTCGACGGAGACGGACAACACGACCCGGCGGAGATCCCGGCCTTCCTCGCCGCGTTCGGCGGCCACGGTGGCGGCGCTGACGCTGCCCGCCCGGATCTCGTCGTCGGACGGCGCGACTTCGCCCGCATGCCGCCCACGCGCCGGCTCGCCAACACGATCGGCGGCCGGGCCTTCTCGTGGGCCGTCGGCGCCGACGTGCCCGACAACCAGTCGGGCTACCGCCTGGCTGGCCGGCGGCTGATGGAGGCCTCGCTGGCGAGCGCGGAGCGTGGCTTCGAGTTCGAGGTCGAGATGCTGGCGTCCTGCATCGCCCGCGGCTGGCCGATCGCCTGGGTCCCGATCCGGACGATCTACACCGGCGGTCCCAGCCACATCCGGCCGGTGGCGCACGTCCGCCACTTCTTCCGGGCCGTTGCGGCGGCGCGCCGCACGGTCCGGGCGACGCGTCGCAGCGGGCGCACCGCTGAGGCCCGGTCAGCGCGCGAACGCGACCCGCAAGCGGTCGTGGCGCAGCGCCTCCGGGTGCGCCCGCACGGCGACGACGCCGGACGCCTCCACGGCCGCGACGGCCCGGCGGGCCGGTCCGGGTCGGAGGCTGGGGGCCCAGGCGGCCTCCACGGTGGCGGCATACGTCCCGACCGGGGGCAGCGCCACCGGCAGCGGGAAGCGCACGACGGCGTCCCGTCCGGCCCGGTCCCGCTCGGCGACGACGCCGGTCACCGCCACTCGGCGCCCCAGGAGCGCGCGCGCAGTCGCCAGGTCGCCGGCCGCGATCGCCGACCGGATCTCCGTGCTCCGCACCTGGCGGCCGGCCAGGTCGAAGGGCGGCACCACGACGACCCGGAATCCGGTTTCCGCGCCGAGCGCGGCCAGCGTCTCCGGCGTTCCGCGCCGCTCGTGGCCGAAGGCCGCGTCGGGGGTCATCAGGAAGCCGGCGAGCGCCGTCCGGCCGCGGATCGAGGCGACGAAGGCCCCGTAGGTGGTCCGCCGAAGGGCGTCGTCGAAGTGCTCCACGACCGTGACGGCGACACCCGCCCGCTCGAGGCGGGCCAGGCGCTCGTCCGGGTCGCACAGCAGCGGCGGGGCTGCGCCGGCGAGGATCTCGTCGGGATGGTGGTCGAAGGTGAGCACGGCCGCCCGCGCGGCGAGTCGCCGGGCGGCGCGCCGCAGCTCGCGCAGCAGGTACAGGTGGCCGCGGTGGAGGCCGTCGAAGACGCCGACGGCCACGAGGAGCGGTCCGTCCGCCGGGCGCAGGGCCTCGATGCCGGGCAGCGCGTCACGCATCATCGCGCGTCCCGGGGGCCGTGTCCGTCGCCCGCGGCAGCAGGACCTTGTCGGTGACGAGGCGCCCGTCGGGGGCCACCCGGGCGATCGCCACCAGGGCGTCCCGCGGGTCCAGCAGGCGGACCGCGGTCCCCTCGGCGAGCCCCTTCCCCGCCTCGCCGAGGCGGTCGTCACGGCCCGTCCAGCCGCCGTGCGCGACGGCCCGCATCTCTGCGGCCGCCAGTCGGACGGCCGGCAGGCCGTCGAGGCCGGCGCCGGCGGGCAGCAGGAGGTCGGCCAGCCGGCCGGCCGCTGCCGCGGCCCGCACCGGATCGAGGGGCTGCGCATCGGCGAGGGTGAAGGGCCCCGAGGCCGTCCGCCGCAGGGCACCGAGGTACCCGGCGCTCCCGACGGCGGCCCCCAGGTCGCGGGCAAGGGCGCGGACGTAGGTCCCGGCGGAGCACGCGACGTCGATCACGGCGACCGGCCCTCCCGCCCCTGCGTCGTCCCAGGCGACGAGCTCCAGGGCCTCGAACGTCACCGTCTTGGGGCGCAGCTCGGGCGTCTCCCCCCGGCGGGCCAGCGCGTACGCCCGGCGCCCACCCACCTTCCGGGCCGAGAACGCCGGTGGCCGCTGCTGGTACCGCCCCAGGAACGCCGCCAGTGCCGTGGCGACTGCCTCGCGCGTCGGCGGCGGGCCATCGACCGGCGTCAGCTCGCCCTCGAGGTCGTCCGTCGTCGACGAGGCCCCGAAGACGACCGTGGCCCGGTACGCCTTGGGCGCCCCGAGGTGGAACTCCACGACGCGGGTCGCGACCCCCAGGTAGAGCGGCAGGACACCCGACGCGAAGGGATCCAGGGTCCCGCCGTGGCCGATCTTCCGGGTGCCGGCCAGCCGCCGGACGAGCGCCACGACGTCGTGCGACGTCGGCCCCACCGGCTTGTCGACGACGAGGATCCCGTCGACCGCGGGCGCCGGGCGCGGCCGGCGCCCGCCCGCGCGAGGTCACCGCCGGACCGCGCGGGCCATCCGCTCGGCCACGGGCAGCACGGTGGCGCGGGCGTCGGCCAGCGGCAGCGGGAGCGAGGCACCGGCCGCTCGCGCGTGGCCTCCCCCGCCCCAGGTCCCGCAGAGGGCGGTCGCGTCGACCCCGCCGGGCTTCGTGCGCACCGAGAGGCGCGTCTCGGCGCCCTTCTCCTTCAGCAGGAGGGCCACCTCGGCGGCCTCGGACTGGGCCAGCAGGTCGATGATGCCCTCGGAGTGCTCCGAGAGGGCGCCCGTCGCGGCCAGGTCGGCGAGCTCCATGGACGAGGCGACGACGAGCCCGTCGGCATGCCGCTCCAGGCGGGCCAGGACGCGCCCGAAGAGCGCCAGCTGGGCGTCGGGCTTCGTCCGGTAGAGACGCCGGCTGATCTCGGAGAGCGGCGCGCCGGCCTCCACCAGGGCGGCCGCGACGCGCAGGGTCCGCGGGGTGGCGTTGGGATGGGCGAAGGTCGCGGTGTCCATGACGATCCCCGCCAGCAGCGCGGTCGCGAGGGCGCCGTCGCCGGCAGTGAGGGGCACGCCGAGACGGACCGCCAGGAGTGCCACCATCTCGCAGGTCGCCGCCGCGTCCGGGTCGATCCAGGCGACGTCGCCGGTGCCGTCGTTGCTGGCATGGTGGTCGATCGCGAGGAGCGGGAGCGCCTCGAAGAGGGCCGCGTTCCGCTCGCGGATCTCGCCCGCCCGGGAGACGTCGCCGCAGTCGCAGAGGACGAGGAGGTCGTAGCCGAGGCCGGGCTCGGGGTCGGTGCGGACCGCCTCCACGCCGGGCAGGAAGCCGTAGAGGGCAGGAACCGGGTCGCTCGCCGCGACGGTGGCCCGCCCGCCCCGCGCCTCCACGATCCGGGCGATGGCGAGGGCCGCGCCCAGGGCATCCGCGTCGGGGTTCTCGTGACCGATCGCGAGCACCGTCCGCGCGCCCCGGAGCCGCTCCGCGACGGCGTCTGGCACGGCCGCTGCGAGATCCGCGAGGCCGAGGGCGGAGCTCACGCGCCCCTCCTGCGCCGCTCGCCGCGCGGACCGTGGGACCGGCGCTCGTGGCGCCGGTCGCGGCGTGCGGGCGGCGCGGCCGTGGGCTCCGCCGCCGGCGCTGGGTCGGCCGGGGGCTCGGCGTCGCCCTCCCGGCGGACCCGCGGGACCGGCGTGGGCAGAGACTCGCCGCGCGGCGCGTCGACGAGCGCCTCTCCGGCGGCGTCGTGGCCCTGCTCCAGCTCCTCGAGGATCCGCAGGACGCGCGTCCCTCGCTCCGCCGAGTCGTCGAGCGCCACGTGGAGGGCCGGGATCCGCCGGAGGCGGAGCCTCGTCCCCAGCTCGTGGCGGACGTAGCCCATCGCCCGCTCGAGGGCGGCGAGGGTCTCCGCCCGGCGGTCGGTGTCGCCGATGACGCTCACCCAGACGCGGGCGTGACGGAGGTCCGGCGTCGTCTCGACGTCGGTCACCGTGGCGAACCCGACATGCGGGTCCTGGACCTCCTTGGCGAGGATCTGCCCGATCTCCTGGCGGAGGAGCTCGTCGACCCGGTCGATGCGCTGGCTCATGGCCGGCCGTCAGCGCGGCGCGGCGCGGCTCACCGTCTGCTGGGTGAACGCCTCGATGACGTCGCCCTCCACGAGGTCGTGGAAGCCGGCCAGCCCGATGCCGCACTCGTAGCCCTGGGCGACCTCGCGGACGTCGTCGCGGAAGCGACGCAGCGAGTCGATCCGGTCGGTCGCGATGACCTTGCCGCTCCGGTAGACCCGGGCCCCGGCATTCCGCACGATCCGGCCGTCGGTGACGGACGAGCCGGCGATGACGGTGCTCTTGCCGACGCGGAAGATCTGGCGGACCTCCGCGCGGCCCTCGATCACCTCGACGACCTCCGGCTCCAGCATCCCCTTCAGGGCGGCCTCGATGTCGTCGGTCAGCTTGTAGATGATGTCGTAGAGGCGCACGTCGACCTTCTCGGCCTCCGCCGTGCGCCGGGCCTGCGGGTCGATCTTGGTGCTGAAGCCGACGACGATCGCATCCGACGCCGAGGCCAGCAGGATGTCGGTGTCGGTGATGTCGCCGGTCCCCTCGTGAAGGATGCTGATCCGGACCTCGTCGGACTGGATCTGGCCCAGGGCGTGCGTGATGGCCCCGAGCGAGCCCGAGACGTCCGCCTTGAGGATGATCCGGAGCTCCTTGGCCTGGCCCTCCTTGAACTGCTCGAAGAGGTCCTCGAGGGTGGCCTTCTGGCTGGTCCCCGCGGTCGACGCGGCGGCCGCGCGGGCGCCCTCCACGAGCGACCGGGCCACCTTCTCGTCGGCGACCACGCGCAGGATGTCGCCCGCCTCCGGCACCTCGGCGAGACCGAGGACGACCGCGGCCGACGACGGCCCGATCTTCTGGGTGCGCTTCCCGGCGGCGTTCTCCAGGGCGCGGACCTTCCCGTAGGTCTTGCCCACGACGACCACGTCGCCGATGCGCAGCGTGCCCGTCTGGACGACGACGGTGGCCACCGGGCCCCGGCCCTTGTCCATCTCGGCTTCGATGATGGTGCCCACGGCGGGCCGCTTCGGGTTGGCCTTGAGCTCGCCGAGGTCGGCGACGAGCAGGATCATCTCGAGGAGCTCCTCGAGGCCGGTCCGGGCCTTGGCCGAGACCGCCACGAGGGGGACGTCCCCGCCGTACTCCTCGACGACGACATTCGCCTCGGCGAGCTCGGTCTTGGCGCGGTCCGGGTTGGCGTCCGGCTTGTCGATCTTGTTGAGGGCGATGACGATCGGGACCTTGGCGGCCCGGGCGTGGCTGATCGCCTCGAGCGTCTGGGGCATGACGCCGTCGTCCGCCGCGACCACGATCACCGCGATGTCGGTCACCTTCGCGCCACGGGCCCGCATCGCGGTGAAGGCCTCGTGGCCCGGCGTGTCGAGGAAGACGACCTTCTTGCCGTCCTTCGTGACCTCCGAGGCACCGATGTGCTGGGTGATCCCGCCGCGCTCGCCGGCCACGACGGCCGTGCTGCGGATCGCGTCGAGGAGGCTCGTCTTCCCGTGGTCGACGTGGCCCATCACGGTGACGATGGGCGGCCGCGGCTGGAGCAGCGCCGGGTCGTCCTCGCCGAGGAGCGCGGGGTCCTTGGCCGCGGGGGCCGCCACCTCGGCTCCCTCCTCGGCCGCCTCGGCGGCGGGAGCCTCGGGCTCGGCGACCTCGTAGCCGAGCTCGGTGGCGACGAGCGACGCGGTGTCGCGGTCGATGAGCTGGTTGATGGTGGCGAAGATGCCGCTCTTGATCAGCTCGCGGATGACGTCCGCGGGGTTCACCTCGAGGAGCTCGGCGAGCTCCTTGACGGTGATCGTCGGCGGCAGCGTGACGGCGCCGCGCTCGCGCGGCTCGGCGACGGAGACCGGCGAGAAGCCGCCCTCGCGTCGCTGCGGCTTGCGGGGGCCGCGGCGTCCGCGGGTCCCGCTCCTGCTCCTGGCCATCAGGACCCTCCTTCTTGGTCGGTGATGAAGTCGTCGGTGGCGATCCCGGGGGCCGGCGGCGGACCGAAGAGCCCGGCCGGGATCGGGACCTCGAGAGCCCGGCGAAGGGCGCCCCGGGCGCGCTCGCCGTGCTGGCACGCGGGATCGGCGCACACGTACGCGCCGCGCCCGGGCGCCTTGCCGGTCGGGTCGACGACGACCTCCCCGGCAGGGCTTCGGACCACCCGCAGGAGCTCTCGCTTCTGCCGGGCGGTCCGGCACGCGACGCAGGTCCGGGTCGGGAACCGCCGCGGAGGCGGCCCGCCCGTCGCGCCGCGGGCTACGACGCCACCTCCTTCGGGCCGCTCGCGGCGGCGGCCTCCGGCGCCGCGGCGGCGGGAGCCGCCGCGGCCGGCTCGTGGGCCTGCGCGTCGCTCCGGATGTTGATCCGCCAGCCCGTCAGCTTCGCGGCGAGGCTGGCATTCTGCCCCCCGCGCCCGATCGCGAGGGAGAGCATCCGCTCCGGAACGGTGACGTTCGCGACGCGGTTCTCCTCGTCGATCATGACCCCCTCCACCTGGGCCGGCGAGAGGGCCTTGGCGACGAAGACGGCGGGGTCGTCGTGCCACTCGATGACGTCGATCTTCTCGCCGGCCAGCTCGGCGACGACGGCCTGGACCCGGGCCCCCCGCTGGCCGACGGTGGCGCCGACGGGGTCGAGGCCCTCCTGGCGCGAGGCGACCGCGACCTTGCTCCGGCTGCCGGGGTCGCGGGAGATCGCCTTGATCTCCACGGTGCCGGCGTGGATCTCCGGCACCTCGAGCTCGAAGAGACGGCGCAGGAAGCCCTTGTGGGTCCGGCTGACGAGGACCTGGGGGCCCTTCGGCGTGCGCCGAACCTCCAGCACGTAGGCCTTCACGTTCTGGCCGATCCGGTAGTGCTCGACCGGGGACTGCTCCGTGGTGGCGAGGATCGCCTCGGCCTTGCCGAGGTCGAGGATGATCGCCCGCGGCTCGACGCGGTTGACCGTGCCGGTGATCAGCTCTCCCTCGCGGCTGGCGAACTGGTCGTAGACGACGTCGCGCTCGGCCTCCCGGAGGCGCTGCAGGACGACCTGCTTCGCCGTCTGGGCGCCGATCCGGCCGAAGGCGTCCTGCCCCAGCTGCTCGGTCACGACGACGTCGCCCGGCTTCGCCTCCGCCTCATATGCCCGGGCGGCCTCGACCGTGAGCTGAGTGTGCTCGTCCTCGACCTCCTCGACGACGAGCCGCTCCCGCGTCACCATCATCTCGCCGCGCTCCGGGTCGATGCGCACCCGGACGTCCTCGTTGCCGGCGATCCGCCGGTAGGCGGACTCGATCGCGTCCTCGATGGTCCGGATGAGCTGCTCGCGCGGGACGCCCTTCTCCGCGTTGAGCTGGAGGAGGGCGCCGACGAAGTCACGGCTCATGCCCACACCTCCCTGTCTGTCGTTGTCGCCGTCCGACGCCCGCCGCGCCCGCCGGACCGAAAGAAAAACGTGGCGGTGAGCCACGTCATGGAGCGGCGCGGTCGTGTTGGGTGGAGTATAGCGCGCCGGGCCATCCCCCGGCCCCCGCGTCCACCGGGCCGGGCGGACCGCCCCGCGAGGGCGCTGGGTCGACCTGTCCGGCGCTGCCCGGGGTTCAGGCCGTCCGGCCGGCCGTGGCCCCCGTCACTCCGCCGGCCCCGGTCGCGCTGCCGGCCGTCGCGACCGGCCCTCCCGGCGCCGGGTAGCGGCGACCCACGTACTCCTCGAGCAGCGCGATGAAGCGCTCGACGATGTCCTCGCCCCGGAAGGTGTCGTGGAGCCGGCCGTCGACGAAGACGGGTGCGACCGGCGCCTCGAACGTGCCGGGGAGGCTGATCCCGATGTCGGCGTGCTTGCTCTCGCCGGGGCCGTTCACGACGCAGCCCATGACCGCCACCCTGAGCTCCTCGACGCCGGGGTGGGCGGTCCGCCACTCCGGCATCCGGTCCTTGAGGTACTGCTGGATGTCGCGGGCCATCTCCTGGAAGAAGACCGACGTCGTCCGGCCGCAGCCGGGGCAGGCGGACACCTGGGGCATGAAGCTGCGCAGGCCGAGCGACTGCAGGACCTGCTGGGCGACCTCCACCTCCAGCTCGCGCCCCGCGCCGGGCTCGGGGGTCAGGGAGACCCGGATGGTGTCCCCGATCCCCTCGTTGAGGAGGATCGCCAGTCCCGCGGTCGAGCCCACGATCCCCTTCATCGCCATGCCCGCCTCGGTGAGGCCCAGGTGGAGCGGGTAGTCGCAGCGCGCGGCGAGGAGGCGGTAGACGTCCACCAGGTCGCGGACGCCGGAGACCTTGGCGCTGACGATGATCCGGTCGTGGCGGAGGCCGGTCTCCTCGGCCAGCTCCGCGGAGCGGAGCGCCGACTGGAGCATCGCCTCGATCATCACGTCGCGGGCGTCGCGCGGCTCGGGCAGGCGGCCGTTCTCCTCCATGAGCTCCGTGAGGAGCTGCTGGTCGAGGGAGCCCCAGTTGACGCCGATCCGGACCGGCTTGTCGTGCTCGATCGCCGCCCGGACGATCGTCTGGAAGTTCTCGTCGTGGCGCTTGGCGCCCACGTTGCCGGGGTTGATGCGGTACTTCGCCAGCGCCCGGGCCGCCTCCGGGTGCTCCACCAGCAGCTTGTGGCCGTTGTAGTGGAAGTCGCCCACGATCGGCGTCTCGAAGCCGAGGTCGCGGACCTTGCGGAGCATCTCCGGCACGGCGGCCGCCGCGTCCTCGTTGTTGACCGTCACCCGGACCAGCTGCGAGCCCGCGGCTGCAAGGCGCACCACCTGGAGCGCCGTCGAGTCCGGGTCGGCCGTGTCGGTGTTCGTCATCGACTGGACCACGACCGGGTGGGCGCTGCCCACGAGGACCCCGCCGACGTCGACGGAGGGCGTCGGGCGGCGCGTTGGGCGCAGCGCGTCGGGCGTGCCCACGGTCAGCCGGCCCCGCCGAGGCGGGCGATGTCGAAGTAGGTGATCCAGATGAGGAACCCGAAGAGGAAGACGAAGCCGACGAGGTAGGTCAGCCGCTCCACCGAGATCGCCGTCTCGGCCGACGGGCCGTTCACCTGCACCCCGGCGGCCCGCAGGGCACGGCCGCCGCCGGACAGGAGCGCCTTGAGGACGAGGACCAGCATCCTCCCGCCGTCGAGCGGCGGGAAGGGCAGGATGTTGACGAGGGCCAGGTTGGCCGACAGGAGGGCCGCCAGGTAGAGGGTGAAGATGGGGCCGAGCTGCCAGAAGACGTCGCCCACCTGGCTCGCGATGCCCACCGGCCCCGAGACCGGCGGCGCCTGGCCCGGGTCCGCCACCATCGAGGCGACGAGCTGGGCCAGGCCGTCGAGGATCAGGGTGAACGCGGAGACCGTCCAGGCCGCCCCGGCGCCGACCGCAGCGACGACGTCGCGTCCCTCGTAGTCGCCGGTGAAGACGAGCTGGGCGCCCCGGATCCCGAGCGCCCCCTGGTCTGCGGCCTCGTCGGGCTGGCGGAGCGTCACCGGAACCTCGCGGAGGGAGCCGTCCTCGGACTTCACGGTCAGCGTCACCTCCTGGCCCGCCTTCGCCCGGAGATCCTCGATCGCGGCCCGGCCGGCATCCGGACCGGGGAAGAGGTCGAAGGTCTGGCCGTCGATGGCCACGATCGTGTCGCCGGCCACGAGACCGGCCGCCGCGGCGGGCGACCCCGCCTGGACCTCGGCGAAGCTGAGGCCGCCCTGGGGGGTGGCGAGCCAGGCGATCCCGAAGAAGATGACGAAGGCGAGGAGGAGGTTCATGCCCACGCCCGCGACGAGGACGACGAGCTTCTTCCAGAGCCGCTGCACGGCGAACGAGCGCGGGTCGTCGGAATCGCCGTCCTCGCCCTCGAGGCGGACGAAACCCCCGATCGGCAGCCAGTTCAGGGTGTAGAGCGTCTCGCCCTTGGCCCGCAGGACCCTGGCGCGGGGCGGGAAGCCGATCCCGAACTCCTGGACGCGAATCCGGAACGCGCGGGCCAGCGCGAAGTGGCCCACCTCGTGGATGACGACGAGCGCTCCCAGGATGAAGATGAAGAGGGCGATCGTGATCACGCCCTGGATGATGGCCATGCTCTCCTCTACGCTGCCGGACCCGGCGCGGTTCCCCGGCCGGTGCCCGGCGCCCCGAACGCGTCCCGGACCTCGCGATCGAGGGCCACGAGCTCGTCGACGCCCGGCGCCTGGTCCGGACCCGCCCCATAGCGTGCCACGGCTTCCCCGAGAAGGCGCGGGATGCCCGGGAAGTCGAGCGTGCCGCCGAGGAACCTGGCAACCGCGACCTCGTCGGCCGTGATCAGGGCGGCCGTGGCCCGGGACCCGATGGCGCCCGCCTCGCGGGCGATGCGGAGCGCCGGGAAGCGCGCCTCGTCGGGGGCCCGGAAGTCGAGGCGGCCGGCGGCGACGAGGTCGGGCGGCGCCGCCGGCGACGGCCGGCGGCGCGGATGCGTGACGGCGTACTGGATCGGGAGCCGCATGTCCGGCGTCCCCAGCTGCGCCTTGAGCGAGCCGTCCCGGAAGAGGACCGCCGAGTGCACGAGGGACTGCGGATGGACCACGACGTCGATCCGCTCGTAGGGCATGCCGTAGAGCCAGTGGGCCTCGACGATCTCGAGGCCCTTGTTGGCGAGAGTCGCGGAATCGATCGTGATCTTGGCCCCCATCGTCCAGGTCGGGTGGCGGAGCGCACGCTCCGGGGTGATCCCCGGGAACGCCTCGAGCGGCGTGTCGAGGAACGGCCCCCCGGATGCCGTGAGGACGAGCCGGAGGACCTCCTCGATCTCTTCGCCGGCCAGGCACTGCCAGATCGCGGAATGCTCCGAATCGATGGGCCGGAGCCAGCCGAGGGGCGTCGCGAGGGGATCACGCGGGTCGTCGGCGGCCCGCTCTGCCGCCCGGGCCCGGGCCTCGGCCATCACCAGGTGGCCGCCCGCCACGAGCGTCTCCTTGTTGGCCGTCGCGACCACCTTCCCGGCCCGGAGCGCCGCCAGGACCGGCCGCAGGCTGACCACGCCGCCCGTTCCGACGACCACGAGGTCCACGTCGTCGCGCGTGGCGAGCGCCTCGAGCGCGTCGGGCCCCCGCACCTGGGCGCAGCCGGCCGGCAGGTCCAGCGCCGCGTCCGTGCCCAGCGCGGCCGCTGCCGGCCGCAGCCGTCGCGCCTGCTCCTCCAGCAGGGCGGACTGCGTGCCCGTGGCCAGGGCCACGACCCGCCAGTCCGGGGCGAGGGCGGCGAGGACGTCGACGGCCTGTCTCCCGATCGATCCCCCGGAGCCCAGCAGGGCCACGCACACAGGGTCGCCGGCAGCGCGTCCCGGGCGCCCCGACCGCCCCGGGGGGCCCGCGGGGCGCGGTTCAGCCATGGACGAGGGCCACCCAGACGGCGAGGACCGGCGCGGCGAAGAGGATGGAGTCGACCCGGTCCAGGATCCCGCCGTGGCCGGGGAGCAGCGTCCCGGAGTCCTTCGCCCCGGCGGCACGCTTGAGCAGCGACTCGGCGAGGTCACCCGACTGGGCGACGATGCCGAGAAGCGGGCCAAGGACGAGGGCCTCCAGCGGGGAGCTGCCGCTGATCCCGAGGACGACGGCGACACCCGCCGTGGCCACGACGAGGCCGCCCAGGACGCCCTCGAGGGTCTTCTTGGGGGAGATCCAGGGGAGGAACGGCCGCCGCCCGATCGCCCGCCCGACGAGGTAGGCGCCGGTGTCGAAGCTCCAGACGCCGGCCAGGAGCACGATCACCCAGCGCCGCTCGGGCCACAGGGCCCCATCCACCGACGCCTCCCCGGTCCAGTGCGTGGTCAGGATCGCCACCGCGCCGAGGAGGCCGACATAGACCGCCCCGAACGCGGTCGCCGACCAGGCGGCGAACCCGTCGGCCGGGTCGCGCCGGGAGAAGGCCGCCATCGCCAGGACGACGGCGACGACCCCGACGAGGGCCACGCCGTCCACGGCAGTCACGCGCGCCGCGAGGTCGAGGAACGCCGGCTGCTCCCCCAGCAGCTTGCTGCCAAGGATCGCGGGGAGCGCGGCCGCCGCGACGAGGACCACCGCGCCGCCCGCGACGCCGTTGCGGACGACCGGGCGGCCCGCGGCAGGCAGAAGGCGCTCCGCCTCGCGGGCGGCCAGCGCCGCGAGCACCAGGACCAGGATCCCGATCCCCACCCCGCCGGCGGCGATCGCCAGCACGACGACGGGAACGATGACGAGCGCGCTGAGGGTCCGTTCGCGCATGGGGCTCCCCTATGTTCCGAAGCGCCGCGAGCGCTGCGCGAACGCGTCGAGCGCCGCGTCGTAGGCCGCCTCGTCGAAGTCCGGCCAGAGGACGTCGCACGACCAGAACTCGGCGTAGGCGCTCTGCCAGATCAGGAAGTTGGAGAGCCGCTGCTCGCCGCCGGTCCGGATCACGAGGTCGGGATCGGGCATGCCGGTCGTGTAGAGCCGAGCGGCGATCGCCGCCTCGTCCACCTCGTCCGGCCCGAGCCCCTCCGCGACGATCGCCCGGACCGCGTCGACGAGCTCCGTCCGGCCGGCGTAGTTGAACGCCACCGCGAGCGTCAGCCGGTCGCCGCCCTCGGTGGCCGCCAGGGCCTCCCGGATCGAGCCGCGCAGGTCGTCGGGCAGCTCGTCCAGGCGCCCCAGGAGGCGGACCCGCACCCCCTGCCGGACGAGCTCGGGCGTCTCGGCGCGGATCGCCTGCTCGAGCAGGCGGAAGAGGCCGACCACCTCGTCGTCGGGGCGCGCCCAGTTCTCCCTGCTGAAGGCGTACAGCGAGAGGTACCCCACGCCTCGCCGGAGCGTGTGCTCGACGAGCCAGCGGATCTTCTCGACGCCCGCGGCGTGGCCGTCCAGCTCGTCGAGGCCGTGCTCGCGGGCCCAGCGCCGGTTGCCGTCCATGATGATCGCCACGTGGACGGGACGGACGAGCGCCTCTCCGGCATCGCCCACCCCGGGAGACGCGGCGGCGTCTCCGTCGATCAGGGCCGCATGGGCGACCGGCGGGGCGTCTTTCGGGCGCGCGAGTGGGGCGCCGGCCACTAGACCTCCAACACCTCGCGCTCCTTCACGCCGCCGGCCTTGTCGACCTCGGCCACATGGCGGTCGGTGACCCGCTGGAGCTGCTCGAGCTCGCGGTGGGCCTCGTCGCTGCCGAGCAGCCCGTCGCGCTCCTCGCGCTTGATGGCGTCGACCGCATCGCGCCGGAGGTTCCGGATCTCGACCTTCGCCTCCTCCATCCGCCGGTGGACGACCTTCACGAGCTCCCGTCGACGCTCCTCGGTGAGCTGCGGGATGTTGAGCCGGACGACCGTGCCGTCGACGTTCGGCGTGAGGCCGATGTCGCTCTTGAGGATGGCCTTCTCGATGGCCCCCAGGACGCCCCGGTCCCATGGCTGGATGACGATCTGGTGTGGCTCCGGGACGCTGATGCCCGCGAGCTGGTTGAGCGCCGTCGGCGTCCCGTAGTACTCCACGTGGATGCGCTCGACGAGCGCCGTCGAGGCGCGGCCCGTGCGGATGCCCTGGAAGTCGCGCTCCATCACCTCGACGGCCCGGGCCATCTTCGGCTCCACGCTCGCGATCGTCTGGCTGCTCATGCGGGGACACCTCCGGAGATGCGGGTGCCGACCTGCTCTCCCATCGCCGCCCGCCGGATGTTGTCCGGCCGGTTCAGATCGAAGACGATGATCGGAAGGTCATTCTCCATGCAGAGCGACACCGCCGTCGCGTCGAGGACCGCCAGGCGCTCGCCCAGGACGTCCGCGTAGGTGAGCTCCGTGTAGCGCTTCGCGTCCGGGTGGGTGACGGGATCGGCGTCGTAGACGCCGTCGACCTTCGTCGCCTTCAGCAGGACGGAGGCGCCGATCTCCACCGCCCGCAGGGCGGCCGCGGTGTCGGTCGTGAAGTAGGGGTTCCCGGTGCCGGCCACGAAGATCGTGACCCGGCCCTTCTCCAGGTGGCGGATCGCCCGGCGCCGGATGTAGGGCTCGGCGACCTCGTTCATGGCGATCGCCGTCATGACCCGCGTCGGCACGCCGACCCGCTCCAGGGCGTCCTGGAGGGCCAGCCCGTTCATCACCGTGGCGAGCATCCCCATGTAGTCTCCCGTGGCCCGGTCCATGCCGCGGGCGGAGGCGGCCAGGCCGCGGAAGATGTTGCCGCCGCCGATCACGAGGCCGACCTGGACGCCGGCCCGCTGGGCATCGGCGACCTGCGTCGCGATGAACGAGCAGAAGGCCGGATCGACCCCGTAGGGCCGGTCGCCGAGGAGCGCCTCGCCGGAGATCTTGAGGAGGATCCGCCCGTAGCGGACCCCCGGCGTGCCGCCGGCCCCGGACGCCGGGCGACCGGGCTCGCTCACAGCTCCTCGCCGAGTGCGTAGCGGGTGAACCGGCGCACCCGGATGTTCTCGCCGATCGTCGCCACGGCGGCCGTGACGAGGTCGCGGACCGTATCGTCCGTGTCGCGGAACGGCTGCTCGAGGAGACAGACCTCGGCGTACCACTTCTTCAGCTGGCCCTCGACGATCTGGGGCCGGATGTGCTCGGGCTTCTTCTGGGTCGTCTCGTCGGCCAGAAGGGCGGACTTCCTGGCCGCCAGGTCCGCCTCCGGGATCCGGTCGATGTCGACGTAGAGCGGGGACAGCCCGGCGACCTGCATGGCGAGGTCCCGCACCAGCTTCTGGAACTGGTCGGTGCGAGCCACGAAGTCGGTCTCGCAGTTGACCTCGATGAGAACGCCGACACGGCCACCTGGGTGGATGTAGCTCGCGACCGTGCCCTCGCGGGCCTCTCGGCCGGCCCGCTTGGCGGCCGCGGCCAGGCCTCTCTCGCGGAGCAGGGCGACGGCCTTCTCGACGTCGCCGGCTGCCTCCTCGAGGGCGCGCTTGCAGTCCATCATCCCCGCGCCGGTGCGCTCGCGGAGCTCCTTGACATCGTTGGCGGAGAAGTTCGCCATGGGTCGCTGCGTCTCCTGTCGTCCCCCCGGCCGCTGCCGGGGGCTCGCGCGGGGCGGCTCGCCGCCGCCCCACAGGTCGGTCGGGCTACTGGATCGCGGCCTCGGGGGCCGGGGCCTCGGGGGCCGGGGCCTCGGGGGCCGGGGCCTCCGGAAGGAGCTCCTCCTCCACGTCGGGCTCGAAGGTGAGCGCGCCGCCGGCGGCCAGCTGGGCCACCAGGTCGTCGGCCGTGGCGGCCTCCTCGACCTCGAACGCCACCACCATCTCCGGCTCGGGCTCCGGCTCGCGCTCGGCGCGCGCGGCGCGCTCGCGCGCGCCCTCGATCGCAGCGTCGGCGACGAGCTGGCAGAGGAGGCGGATCGCCCGGATCGCGTCGTCGTTGGCCGGGATGATGTAGTCGAGCTCGTCGGGATCGACGTTCGTGTCGCCGGTTCCCACGATCGGGATCTCGAGCTTGCGGCACTCCGCGACGGTGATCCGCTCGCGGGCCGGGTCGACGATGAAGACGGCGCCGGGAAGGCGCTTCATCTTGCGGATGCCGCCCAGCGTCAGGCGGAGCTTGCGCAGCTCCTCCATGTAGCGAGCGGCCTCCTTCTTCGGCATCCGCTCGAAGTCGCCGTTGGCAAGGCGCGCCTCGAGCTGCTCGAGGAGGCCGAGGCGCTTCTTGATGGTGACGAAGTTCGTCAGCATGCCGCCCAGCCAGCGCTGGTTGACGTAGGGCTGGCCGGCGCGATCGGCTTCCTGGGAAACGGGCTCCTGGGCCTGCTTCTTGGTCCCCACGAAGAGGACCGCCTCGCCGCGCGCGGTCGTCTCGCGGACGGCGGCGAGGGCGACGTCCAGCCGCTGGACGGTCTGGGCGAGGTCGATGATGTGGATCCCGTTGCGCTCCGCGAAGATGAACGGGCGCATCTTGGGGTTCCAGCGGCGCGTCTGATGGCCGAAGTGAACGCCGGCCTCGAGAAGCTGCCGCATCGAGACGGTGGGCACGCGTGGTCCTCCTGATCGGTTGCATCCTCCGCGGGCCCGACCCGGACCGGGCCGCCGAGCACCGTGCTCGGCCTCCCGGCACCGCCCGGGATCGGTGGCGGCACCGCGTGTGGGCTCGCCGCCGCGGGCGCGGCGACGGCGGCTGGCGGAACGGCCCGACAGCCCGGCGGAGTCTATCACAGGGCTCCTCTGCGGCCGACCTCCCCGATGCCCCGGTGATGGCGCAGGCGGAGCCGGCCGCCGTCGGCGGACGGCTCGACGGCCACGAGGTCGAGGCGGACCCGCAGGTCCGGCAGCCGCCGTCCGTCCGGCAGGGCTCCGTCGCCGACCAGCCGGAGCGCACCGCGGCGCAGGCGGGCGACCTTCCGGCCATCGACCGTCTCCTCGGGCAGCCCGAAGGCGCGCGAGCCGCGCCAGCGCACCTCGACGACGACCAGCGCCGGAGGGGGCCCCGGATCGATCGCCACGAGGTCCAGCTCGGAGCGCCCGGCACGGACACGGCGCCCGAGGATCCGCCAGCCGGCCGCTGAGAGGGCTGCCGCGGCCGCGTCCTCGGCCCGGTCGCCCGCCCGCTGGGCCGGCGTCCGCGTCGTGGCCGGTGCACCCGCATCCATCGCCGGAGCCTAGCGGGGGCGACGCACCTGCCGCTTAGCGCGGGATCACCGCGGCACGCAGCGCGGCGCGATCCGCCTCCCACGCAGCGACGAGGTCATCCCCGTCCTCGGCGGTCCCCCCGCGGCCGGGGCCGACGGGCACGAGGCCCGCTCCGACCGGGACGTGACCCGACCCGGCGGCCGCGAGGTCGAGCCCGAGCTGCTCCACGCCCTCGATCGCCCGGCGGGTCGTGATGAAGGAGCGCCGATGGAAGGCCGTGACGCCGAGCTCGGCCATCGCCGCGCGGTGCTCCGCGGTCGCGTAGCCCGCGTTGCGCTCCCACCCGTAGCCGGGGTGCCGGGCCGCGAGGCGCGCCATCAGGCGGTCGCGAACGACCTTGGCGACGATCGAGGCACAGGCGATCGAGTAGACGTGGCCGTCGCCGTCGACCACGGCGTCGTACGGGCCCACCTCCTCCTCGAAGCCGGCAATGCGGAGCCCGTCCACCAGGACGTGGTCGTGCCCGCCGAGCCGGGCCAGCGCGCGGCGCATCGCGAGGTGCGTGGCGTGGTAGATGTTGAGCCGGTCGATCTCGGCCACCGACGCCGCCCCGAGGCCGACGGCGAGGGCGCGGCGCCGGATCTCCGGGTCGAGCGCCTCCCGCTGGGCTGCCGAGAGGGTCTTCGAATCGCGGACGCCGGGGATCCGGCGCGAGTTCGGCCGGAGGATGACCGCGGCGGCCAGGACAGGCCCGCAGGCGGGGGCGACCCCGACCTCGTCCACGCCGGCGACCCGGACGACGCCGGCGCGCCACAGCGCGCGCTCGCGGCGGAGGGTCGGGACGGGGGCGGCCATCGCGGCCAAGGGTACCGGGAATCGTCACGGCCCCGTCGAGCGACGGAGCCGTGGGGGCGGGGCCGCGGACCAAGGCCCTCGGGGTGCCGGGGGAACCGGCGTCAGCTCGGGCGCCGCTCGCGAAGCGTGGCGGCCTTGCCCACCCGCTTCCGCAGGAAGTAGAGCTTCGCGCGGCGGGCCACGCCGTGGCGCACGACCTCGATCTTCTCGATCCGCGGGCTGTTGACCTTGAAGGTCCGCTCGACGCCGACGCCGGAGGCGATCCGCCGGACCGTCACCGACCGGGTGATGCCACCGCCGGTCAGGCGGAGCACCGTCCCCTCGAAGACCTGGACGCGCTCCCGGTTGCCCTCGACGACCTTGGCGGCGACCTTGACGGTGTCGCCGGGCGCGAGCTCCGGGATGTCGGTGCGAAGCTGGTCCTTGACGATCTCGTCGAGCACGTTCACGGGAGTCCCCTGCGTTCTCTGGGAGCGGCCGGGAGGGTCCCGTGTGCCGCGTGGAGGGCGTGGTGCGGGCGTGGCGAAACGGTCGCGGCGGGGCGACCGACGGCGGAGTATAGCACGGCCTCCGGCCGCTTCAGCCGGGCGCGTCCTCGTCGACGGCCCGGACCTCCGCGAGGAGACGCTCCTCCTCGGCATTCCACGGACGGCCCTCGAGAAGGTCCGGGCGGCGCTCCATCGTCCGCCGGATCGACTCGCGAAGGCGCCATCGCCGGACGGCCCCGTGGTCGCCCGAGACGAGGATCTCCGGCACGCCCCTGCCCTCGAAGACCGCAGGGCGCGTGTACTGCGGGTACTCCAACAGGCCCCGGGCGAAGGACTCGTCGTCCAGCGAGGCCGCCTCGATCGCCCCGGGGAGAAGCCGCAGCACTGCGTCGACGACGACGAGGGCCGCCAGCTCGCCGCCCGTCAGGACGTAGTCGCCGATCGACAGCTCCATGTCGACCATCGCCCGGATCCGCTCGTCGACGCCCTCGTAGCGGGGACAGAGCAGCACGAGGTGGGCTCGGCCGGCGAGGTCCTCGGCCCGCGCCTGCCGGAAGGGCTCGCCGGCGGGGTCAAGGAGGATCACGGTGGAGCCGGGCCGGCGCAGGGCGGCGAGCGCCCCGGCGACGGGCTCCGGCCGGAGGACCATCCCCGCCCCCCCGCCGTAGGGCGCGTCGTCGACGCTGCGGTGGCGCCCCAGGCCCCACGTCCGCAGATCGTGGACGCGAATCGCGGCGAGGCCCTGCTCCTGGATCCGGCCCGGGATGCTCGCTGCCAGGGGCCCCGCGACCATCTCCGGGAAGAGGGTGACGAGGTCGATCTCGAGGGCCACGGCTCAGCCCCCGGAGGGCGGCTCGGCGGCGGCCGGCTCGGCGGCGGCCGGCGCCTCGTCCGGGACGCTCCCGCGGGCCGGCACCGCAGGGCGGCGCCGCGTGGCCCGGCGCGGGCGGGGCGGGCGGGGCGGCGCCGGGGTCCGGATGCTGTCGCTCGCCGGCAGATCCAGCGCCTCCGGATCGGCCACGATCCCGCCGCCCCGCGGGTCGAGAACCTGCATGAACGGGCGGGCGACCGGCAGGTCGAAGTCGCCTCGCGGACCACCCACGACGGCCAGGACGTCGGCACCTCCCGCGCGGTAGACCTCGCGCACGGTGCCCAGCTCGGCGCCGCCCGGGTCCCGCACGACGAGCCCGACCATCTCGTGCCAGTAGTACGACCCGCGCGGAAGGGCGTCGTCGGGGCCCGCCTCCACCTCCAGGTAGACGAGCCGGTAGGCCTCCGCCGCCTCCCGCGTCGGGACCTCGCGGAAGCGCAGGACCCAGCCGGGGGTGGCCGGCCGCGCCTCCTCGATCGTGAGCGGCGACGGCGAGCCCTCCGGGTAGAGGAGCCCGCCCGCGACGAAGCGCTCGGCGGGCCGGTCCGTCAGGGCCTCGACCCGCATCGCGCCGCGGACTCCGTGGAGGCCCCGGACGAGAGCGACGACGAGCCGCTCGCCGGGAGCGACCTCGCGGACGATCAGACGATCTCCAGCTGGAACTGCTCGCCGTCGCGGGCCGAGACCACCTTGAGGAGCGTCCGGAGCGCCTTCGCGACGCTGCCGTTGCGCCCGATCACCTTGCCCATGTCGTCGTCGGCGACGCGGAGCTCGATGACGGTCGCGCCGGCCTCCTGGCTGACGGTGACCTCGACCTGCTCGGGATGATCGACGAGCGACTTGGCGACGTACTCGACGAGCTGCGGGGCGGCCATGGCGTGCGCCCTCCCCTACTTCGCGGCCGGCAGGACGCCGGCCGAGCGCAGGAGCCGCTCGACGGTGGCCGTCGGCAGGGCGCCCTTGGCGAGCCAGGCCTTCGTCTTCTCGACGTCGACGGCGAACTCGATGGGCTCCGTCCGCGGGTTGTAGTGCCCGAGGATCTCGATGGCGCGACCGTCGCGGGGCGACCGGCTGTCGGCCACGACGACGCGGTACGTCGGCTGCTTCGTCGCGCCGACGCGGGTGAGGCGGATGCGGGCTGCCATTCGGGTGTGCGTCCCTCCTACTTCGTGAACGTGATGACGGCGTGCGTCTCGGTCGTGTCGCCGGGGGCCTCGGCGACCGCGGCGAATGCCTCGAACGGCTCGAGGAAGGGCTTGATCTCGGTCTCGTACTGCGCCTTCTCGTCGGCGGGGAGCATCGCTTCGACGCCGCCCAGGATGCCGGCGATGTCGACGAAGACG
Organism: uncultured Chloroflexia bacterium; assembly: GCA_963709605.1. Classification (GTDB taxonomy): domain Bacteria; phylum Chloroflexota; class Limnocylindria; order Limnocylindrales; family CSP1-4; genus CTSoil-043. Next base: position 170,237 of record CAVPWX010000009.1, read on the forward strand.
TTCCCCACGCCGTCGCCACCGGCGAGGGAGATGGCCCGCCGGTAGACCTCGTCGTCGGCGAGCGATCCGCCGCCGGCCGTGTCGACGACATCCTTGACGAAGTCGATCGTCCCGAGGGCGAAGACGCCGCCCTGGACGGTCACCGCGAGCTCCGGGACCTCGGTGCCGGCGGCCTCGGAGGGGATGGTCACCACGAGCAGCGTGCCGCCACCGTAGGCCTCCTCGCGGCTCGTGACACCCGCAGCCCCGCCGCCGAGCGCGAGGAGCGACTGGATCTGGTCGAGCGCGCGGCCGGCCGCCGCCTCGTCGGCGACGACCGCTGCGAGGCCGCCGCCGAAGGCCGCGCCGTCGATCGTCACGGCCAGGGCCGCGTCGTCGGCCCACCCGACGAGACCCTCGGCGCCGCCCAGCGCCGCCAGCGCCTGCTCGATCCCGTCGACCGCCTCGGCCGTCGACGGGTCGCAGGCCAGCTGATCCTTCAGCATCTCCAGCCCATCGACGATCCCGCTCCCGAGGTCGCGGATCTCGACCGCCACCGCGGTCGACGGCGGGAGCCGCGAGGCGACGGCGCTGGGGCTGTCCTTGGTGCCCGGGGGATCGCCGACCGTCGGCGCCGTCGAGGTGAAGACCAGGGCATCGTCCTCGGCCCGCATGGACCCGGCGGCCCAGGCGGGGATGGCCGCAACCGCCTCGTCCAGGCAGGCCTGCGGGAGGTCGGCGGCGTCGTCGGCCGCCGCAAGGGCGGCGTCGACGAACGCCGTGAGGTCGACGTAGCCGAAGCCGAGGTAGGCGCTCGGGGCGGTCTTGCTGGCCGCGGCGAACGACTCGGAGGATGCGATCGGGCTGGCCCCGTTCGTGTCGAGCGCCGCCTTCACCGCTTTCTCGGGGCCCAGCAGCAGGACCGTGTCCCGCACGGCGAAGGCCATGTTGCCCTGGGCGAGGCCGGAGACGATCGTGATCTCCCCGCCGGCGTACGTCTCCGTCGTCTGCGTGCCGCCGAGCTGCCCGGACACCCATGCCGTCGCCGCCGCGGCGTCCTTCACGGCGACCAGGACGACAACGCCGTCGTCGGGCGCCTTCCCCAGGTCGGGACCGTCGAGGTCGGGGGCGCCGAGGTCGGGCATCTGCGCGAGGTCGAAGGCCGCGGCCGTGATCGCCACGCCGACCTCGCCGCCGAGCCACGGCTTGATGTCGTTCGTCCAGCTCGAGCCCGAGCCCTCCAGGAGGCGCTCGAGGGCCTCGTCGATCTTCGCGTCGAGCGAGGCCTGGTCGGCGAAGCCGGGGAACTTCGCCAGGAGGTCGCCCACCTTGGCGCGCTGATCCCCGGGCAGGTCGGCCCGGATCTCGAGGTAGGCGACGGAGTCCTTCGGGAGCCACCCCTGGACCGCCGACGCACCGGCGCCCGCGGCGAGCATCGCGGCGGCGACGGAGACGACGCCGACGACCACGGCGAGCGTGAGGAGGGCGATCCCCCAGCGGGCGAGCCCGGCCGGGCGTGCCGGCGTCGGCGAGCTGCCGCCGCCCGGCGCGGTCGCGACGGGGGCGGTCTCGACGGGCGTTCCGCCCGGTTCGATCTCAGCCATGGCGATACCTCCCGGCCTCAGCGGCCGAACATCCCGGGGATCCTGCGACCCCCGCGGAGCTGCTTCATGAGCTTCTGCATCTCGCCGAACTGCTTGACGAGCCGGTTGACCTCGGCGATGGAGGTCCCCGACCCGGCCGCGATGCGGCGCCGGCGGCTGGCGTTGAGGACGTCGGGGTCGCGCCGCTCCAGGAGCGTCATCGAGTGGATGATCGCCTCTGTCCGTTTCAGGTCTCCGCGGTCGACCAATTCCTGGGCCTGCTGGGCCATGCCGCCGAGGCCGGGGATCATCTCCACCACCTGGCCCAGCGGCCCCATCTTCTTGACCTGCTGGAGCTGCTCCAGCATGTCCTCGAGGCTGAAGGCGCCGGACCCGATCCTGGCCGCGGCCTTCTCCGCCTGCTTGGCGTCGAATACCTCCTGGGCGCGCTCCACGAGCGTCAGCACGTCGCCCATCCCGAGGATCCGTCCCGCGAGGCGATCCGGGTGGAACGGCTCGAGGGCGTCCGTCTTCTCGCCGGTCCCCAGGAACTTGACGGGCAGGCCGGTCACGGCGCTGATCGAGAGGGCCGCCCCACCGCGGGCGTCGCCGTCGATCTTGGTGAGCACGAGGCCGGTCACAGGCACCGCGGCGGCGAACGCCTGGGCGACCGCGACGGCCTCCTGGCCCACCATCGCGTCGATCACGAGGAGCGTCTCCACCGGGCGCACGACGCGGTTCAGCTCCCCGATCTCGGCCATGAGCGCCTCGTCGACGGTCAGGCGCCCGGCGGTGTCCACGATCACCGTGTCCCGGACCTCGCGCCGGGCGGCGTCCAGCGCCAGGCGGCCGATCTCCGGCACGGGTGTCCCCGGAGGGGCGGCGAAGACCGGGAGGTCCAGGCTCCGGCCGAGGGTCCTGAGCTGGTCAACCGCGGCCGGGCGGTACGGGTCGGCGGCGACGAGGATGGGCCGCCGGCCGAGCTTGACCACGTGGCGGGCGAGCTTGGCTGCCGAGGTCGTCTTGCCGGAGCCCTGCAGGCCCACGAGGGCGACGACGGCCGGGCTGCCCGAGAGATGGAAGGTGCGGTCGCCGCCCGACAGCAGCGCGGTCAGCTCCTCGTGGACGATCTTCACGACCTGCTGGCCGGCATTGAGGGACTCCAGGACCTCGGCGCCGACGGCACGCTCCCGGACCCGGGCCGTGAAGTCCTTGACGACCTTGAAGTTGACGTCTGCCTCCAGCAGGGCCAGGCGGACCTCGCGCATGGCCGCCTCGACGTCGGCCTCGCTGACCCGGCCGCGGCCGGTCAGCGAGCCCAGCGTCTTGCGCAGGCGGTCGGAGAGGGCGTCGAACATGTGGGAGGGCGGCTCCTGTGGACCGGGATCCGGCGGAGCGCCCGTGCGCTCCGGGGGTGGTGCGCGGGTTCTGGCGACACCGAGGCGAGCCAATTCTAGCGCATTGCTCGCCGGCGACCGGTCGCCGGAGGTCCCGGTGGGGCGCGGCCCGATCGGCCGGTGCCGCCGGGAACCGGGGCGCCCCCGGGCTAGGCGAAGAGCGCCGCCACGAACGCGTCCGGGTCGAACGGGAGCAGGTCGCCGACCTTCTCCCCCACCCCCACGAAGCGCACCGGCACGCCGAGGGCATGCTCGATCGCGAAGACGATCCCGCCCTTGGCCGTCGAGTCGAGCTTGGTCAGCACGATCCCCGTGAGGCCGGTCGCCTCGTGGAAGGCCCGCGCCTGGGCCAGGCCGTTCTGGCCGGTCGTCGCGTCGAGGACGAAGAGGACCTCCGGGCGGGCGCCCGGGAGGCGGCGGTCGATCACCCGGCGCATCTTGGCCAGCTCGTCCATGAGGTTCGACTTCGTGTGCAGGCGGCCCGCGGTGTCCGCGATCAGGACGTCGACCCCGCGGGCGATCGCGGCGTCGAGCGCGTCGTAGACCACCGCCGCGGGATCCGCCCCCGGGGCGTGGGCGACGACCGGGGCGCCGGCCCGCTCGCCCCACAGGCGCAGCTGGTCGATGGCGGCCGCCCGGAAGGTGTCGCCGGCGGCGAGCAGGACGCTTCGCCCGGCAGCGCGCTCGCGGGCGGCGATCTTGCCGATCGTGGTCGTCTTCCCGGTCCCGTTCACGCCCACGACGAGGAGCACCGCCGGCCGGCCCGGCGCTGCCGGCTCGAAGGCCCAGCCGGTCTCGCGGGACGCCAGCAGGGCGGCCAGCTCCGCCCGGACCGCGGCCTCCGGGCCGCCGGGGTCGTGACGGGCGCGGGCCCGTTCCACGATCTCGATCGCCAGCGACGCGCCCACGTCGCCGCCGATGAGCGTCTCCTCGACTTCCTCCCAGGCGGCGGGGCCCGCGTCGCCGATGCCGAGGATTCCCCGCAGGCGGGCCACGAACCCACCGCGGCTCTTCGCCACCCCGGCCGCGAGGTCGCCGTCGACGATCGCCTCCGGCTCCCCGGCCGGCTCGGCCGGCCCGTCGACCTCCCAGGCCCGCGGCGCCCCGAGGGGATCCGGCTCGGGCGTCGTCCCCGCCGCAGCCGCCTCGATCGTGGCCGCATCGGCGGCGGCCAGCTCGGCCTCCAGCTGGGCCTCGATCTCGGCGTCCGTGACCGGGGTGTCTTCGTCCGCGTCCTCGACCGGGACGCCGGGCTCCAGCGCGCCGGGCTCGATCTCGCCCGCGGGCTTCCGTCGCCAGAACATGCGTCCTCCCGTCGTGTCGCGTCGTCGCCCGGGTCAGCCGGCCGCCGGCGGGCCTGCCGGGGCGCGGTCGCCGCGGCTCCCCCGCGCGCGCTCGGCGATCGAGCGGGCCTCCTCGACCCGGAGGCTGACGACGCGGCTGACCGCGTCCTCGCCGACGGTGACGCCGTAGAGGGCGTCGGCCGCCTCGATGGTGCCTCGGTTGTGGGTGATCACGATGAACTGGGTCGTCTCGGCCAGGGCCCGGAGGGCATCGACGAAGCGGTCCACGTTGGCCTCGTCGAGTGCCGCGTCGACCTCGTCGAGGACGCAGAACGGGACTGGGCGCACCTCGAGCATAGCGAAGAGGAGGGCGACCGCGGTCAGAGCGCGCTCGCCGCCGGACAACATCGCGAGCGCCTGCGCCTTCTTCCCCGGCGGGCGGGCCACGATCTCCACGCCCGTCTGGGCGAGGTCGGCCGGGTCGGTGAGGCTGAGGCGGGCGAAGCCGCCGCCGAACAGCTGCTGGAACTGGCGGTCGAAGGCCGTCTCGAGGGCCGCAAAGGTCGCCCGGAACTGGCGCGCGATGAGGCCGTCGAGCTCGACGATGAGACCGCGCGTCTTCTCGATCGCGCCGTCCAGGTCGGCCCGCTGGGCCTCCAGCCCGTCGACGCGCGCCCGCATCTCGGCGTGCTCGTCCGCCGCGTAGGGGTTGGCGGCTCCAAGCTCGTGGAAGCGACGGCGGAGGGAGGCCAGCCGGCCCGGCGGCGGAGGCTCGGCCGGCGGCGGCCCGGCAGCCCAGCCGAGCGCGGCCGCGGCGAGCGCTCCCGCCAGCGCGGCGCCCTCGTCGTCGTCCGCGTCCGGGTCGGCCTCCGGGTCGAGCGCCAGCAGGCCGAGCGAGCCGAGCCCGGCGAACTCGACGAGCGCCTGCTCGTGGACCGCCTCGAGGGCAAGACGCGCCTCCAGCTCGTGGACCTCGGCCACCCGGTGCTGGTCCTCGGCCCGCCGGAGCGCCTCGCGGGCGGTGGCCACGTCGCCCTCGGCAGCACCGAGGCGACCCCGCCCGGCCACGTCGGCCGCGCGAACCGCCTCGAGCGCCGCCCGGGCGGCGGCCTCGCGGGCGGCGGCCTCCGCGCGGGCCAGATCCCGCGCCGCCCGGGCCGTGTCGAGCTCCGCCCGACGGCGGGCCAGGTCGACCGTCTCGGCGTCGGCGCGCCGGATCCGCTCCTCGGCTCCCTGGGCCGCGGCCTCCGCGCGCGCCCGCCGGCCCTCCGCGGCCCGCCGCTCGGCATCGCGCACAGCCCGCTCGGCGGCGAGGAGCTCGCGCCGGCCGGTGAGATCGGCCGCGCGAGCCTCCCACGCGGCGTGGGCGCCGGCGATCCCGTCCTCGGCGGCGGGGGCCGGCTTCCCCGCCTCGGCGGCCGGTGCCTCCGACTCCAGCGCCTCGAGGCGCGCCGCGAGCGGCCGCGTCTCGGCGGCGAGGGCGGCAACCCGCGCGGCGCCCCACGCCGCCTCCCGGGCGCCCTGCTCGACGGCGCGAGCGGCCTGCCGCTCGGTCTCCTCGGCGCCTCGGCGCCGAGCGCCGGCCTCGACCTCCTCGCGGCGGGCGGCCTCGGCCTCGCGCCGCGCCTCCGTGGCCGCCGCCTCCGCGGCTGCGAGCTGATCGCGCCCGGCCGCCGCGTCCGCCTCGGCGACCGCGAGGTCGCGCTCGACGGCGTCGAGCTCGGCGCGACGATCCAGCGGCTTGTCCGCTGCTCCCAGGGCGACGACCCCGTCGGCGCTCACGGCTCCCCCGTCGCGCACTGCGACGCGCCAGCCCGGCGGCAGCGCCGCGGCGACGTCGACGGCGTCCGCCAGGGAGGGCGCCCATGCCCACCGCGCCAGGAGGCGGCGGACCGCCCCGGTCGGGTCCGCCCGGACCGCGTCCGCGAGGAGGCCGCCGCCGTGGCGGACGGCACCCTGGCGCGCCGCGTCTGCCTCCGCCGCGGCCGGGGGTCGCGCCCCCATGCCATCGGCGTCGCCGAGGACCACCAGCCCGCGCTCGCGGGCGAGTCGCTCCAGCGCCGCCCGGTCGACGACGAAGCTCCGGCCGAGCTCGCCGAGCGCGGTCGCCACCAGCGAGCGCATCGCGGGGTCGACCTCCAGGTCCCCGACCAGGGCGCGGCCGCCGGCCCGGCGTGCCGCGGGCGCGATCCCCCGTCCCTCCGCCGCCGCCATCCGGGCCCTGAGCGCCTCGGCCCGGCCGCGGAGCGTGGCCGCCCGCGACCGCGCCGCGGCGTCCGCGTCGGCCGCGGCGAGACGCGTCGCCTCCGCATCGGCGCCGGCAAGGCGCGTCGCCTCGCGGCGCTCACGGGCGGCATCCTCCGCATCCCGGTCGGCGCGCAAGGCGGCCCGGGCGGCCTCCAGCGTCGCCGCCGCCGCGGCAGAACGAATCTCGGCCAGCGTCGCGGCCTCGCTCGCCTCGGCCAGCGCCCGCTCGGCCGCCGCGATGCGCCGGCGCATGGTCTCCACCTCGGCCGCGCGGGCGGCAGCCGCCCGCCGCAGCGCGGCGTCGGCCTCCGATCGCCGGGCCGTGGCGGCCCGCAGAGCGCCCGCCTCGGCGCGGGCCTCGGCGAGGGCCCGGTCGTTCTCCGCCAGCTCGCCGTCCAGCTGCGCGTCGGCAGCCGGGACGGGCAGGGCCAGCTCCCGCCGGCGCTCGGCCAGCTCCGTCTCGGCGGCGCGGCGCTCGGCGGTGAGCCGGGCGCGGTCCCGCTCGATTCCGGCGGCTTCCGCCGTCGCCGTGGCGTGCTCGATGTCGAGGGCCGCGACGGCCGAGCGCGCCGCCTCGTGGGCGGCGCGCCGTTCGGCCTCCACCGCCACGTGGGCGGCCAGCTCGGCGGCGGCCGCGGCGGCCCGGTTCTCGGCAGCCTGCAGTCGCTCGAGCTCGGCCGCGGCGATCCGCCGGGCATCGGCGAGCGTCCCCTCCGCGCGCCGTGCCTCCGCGGCGGTCACGTTCCAGCGGGCTGCGAACCCCGCGACCAGCCCCGCGGCAAGCTCCTCGCCGGCGCGCGCGCGCGACGCCTGCTGCTCCGCCTGGGCGGCGAGGCGGCGCACCTGGGGACGGAGCTCGGCGAGGATGTCCTCGACCCGGGCGAGGTTGCCCGTCGCCTCCGCGAGCTGCTCCTCCGCGCGTCGCCGCCGGCGCTCGTGTCGCCGGACGCCGGCGACCTCCTCGAAGAGCGGCCGTCGTTCCTCGGGGCGGAGGGCGAGGGCCTGGTCGACCATCCCCTGGCCGATGAAGAGGAAGGCGTTGTCGGCGAGGTGCGCAGCGTCCAGCAGCTCCACGAGGTCCTTCAGGCGGACCCGCTGGCGGTTGACCAGGTAGTCGTTCTCGCCGGATCGGAAGAGGCGGCGGCCCACCTCGAGAACGCGCGTAGTCGACCGGCACGAGGCCGTCGGCGTTGTCGAGGACGAGGGTCACGTCGGCCATCCCGAGGGCCGAGCGGCGCTCCGAGCCGGCGAAGACGACGTCCTCCGCGCGCCGCGAGCGGAGGGCCCGCCCCTGCTCGCCGAGCGCCCAGCGGAGCGCGTCGGCCAGGTTGCTCTTGCCGGACCCGTTGGGCCCGATGACGGCATTGATCCCGGGCACGAACTCCACGACGGTGCGCTCGGCGAACGACTTGAAGCCGTGGACGCGCAGTGCCTGGAGGCGGGCGGGACCGGTCACGCGTCGCCCGTCGCGGGCCCGGCCGGCGCGTCGTCGCGGCCGCGCCTTCCCGCGTCCTCGCGCTCGCCGCTTCGGCCCTCGGCCGCGAGCGTCTCGAGGGCCGCGGCGGCGGCGGCCGTCTCCGCGCTGCGGCGCGACCCGCCGGATCCGGCGCCGGCGATCCGGCCGTCGATCGCGACCTCCACGACGAAGCGACGCTGGTGGTCGGGCCCGGAGACCTCGACGAGGCGGTACTCCGGGCGCTCCCCGGAGCGGCGCTGGGTCAGCTCCTGGAGCCGGCTCTTGGGGCTCTTGAGCGCGCCGGGGGTAGCGTCTGCGGCGAGCTCCGGCGCCGCGAGGCCCGCGAGCCAGGTCCGGACCGCATCCCAGCCCAGGTCCAGGAAGACGGCCGCGGCCAGGGCCTCGAGGCCGGCGGCGAGCAGGACGGGGCGGGCGCGCCCGCCGCGCGCCTCTTCGCCCTCGCCCAGGAGGAGGTAGTCGCCCAGGTCGAGGCGGCGGGCCAGGCGTGCCAGGCCGCTCGTGCTCACGATCGCCGCGCGCCGCGCAGAGAGGACGCCCTCGTCGTCGCCCGGATGGCGAACGTGGAGGGCCTCGGAGATCACCAGGCTGACCACGGCGTCGCCCAGGAACTCGAGACGCTCGTTGTGGCCGGCGGCCTCGTCGGGATGCTCGTGGAGCCATGACCCGTGAACGAGCGCGCGCGCGAGCAGCGATGGGTCGCGGAAGGTAAGCCCGAGCCGCCCGGCGAGCTCGGACGCGGGCCGCGGCGTGCGCGCCGCCTCCCCCGGCAGTGACCGGGGCGTGGTCAGCTCGCGTGCTCGTCGATGTAGTCGGCGGCGTCCTGGACGGTGCGGATCTTCTCGGCCTCTTCGTCCGAGATCTCCATCCCGAACTCTTCCTCGAGGCTCATGATGAGCTCCACGAGATCGAGCGAGTCGGCATTGAGATCGTCAACGAACGATGCCTCGGGGTTCACCTCGGCCTCGTCGACGCCGAGCTGCTCGACGACGATCTTCTTGAGCCGCTCGTAGGTGGTCGCCACTGGCTCCTTCCTCCCTGGGTGTCATTCCTGCGCGTCGGGGACTGCGGTGCTGCGCGGGGCGGGCGGCGGGCCCTCGGCCCCGGCCGCGACGTCCCGGGCCACGCGGCCGAGGACCCCGTTGACGAGGCGTCTGGCTGGGTCTCCTCCGTAGACCCGCGCAAGCTCGACCCACTCGGCGATCGCCACCCGGGCCGGCGCCGCGGGCGAGTGTAGCACCTCGCAGATGCCCGCACGGAGCAGAACGCGGTCCATCCGCGCCAGCGTCACGACCGGGTACTGGGGGGCCGCGGCCTCGATCCGGGCGTCGATCTGGTCGCGGTGGGCGACGGCGGCCTCCACGATCAGGCGGGCGTAGCGAGCCGTCTCCGGGTCGCCTTCCGACTCGCCGAGGTGGCGCTCCAGGACGGCGGTCGCCGTCCGCTGCCCGAACTCGGCCTCGAAGAGCGCCACCACCACCAGGCGCCGGGCAGCCCGCCGTGACCGGACGAGGTCGCTGCCCGCCCGCCCGGCCCGTCCGCTCACCCGGTCAGCCGCCGACGCCGTCGACCCGGACGGTGACCTCGCCGAGCTCGAGGCCAAGGAGGCGCACGATCGCGGCGGCGACCGCGCCACGCACGTCGGCCGCCAGCGCCCCGAGCGGCTGGCCCGGCCGGGCCACGACGACGACGCGCGCCTCCACCGCGCCATCGCGAACCCGGACGACCACCGGCCGGCCCACCGCGAGGCGACGCCACGGCGGACCCGGCCCACCCGACACGAAGGACCCCCGGCACCTCCATCGCCGCCAGGCGGACGAGGTCCCGGATGACGGGGTGGCTGACGGCCAGCGAGGCCCGGCTCACGCGGGGGCCTCCGGGCCGGGACCCGTCGGCGCCGGCGCCGGCTCGTCCCCGACCGCGCCGCCGAGCGCCATGGGCCGGAAGGTCTCCGCGATCAGCTCCGGCAGGCGGACCCGGGCCGCCGCCGCCCCGACGCGGATCGCGTGCTTGACCATCCGCCGCTTGGCCCGGCCGTGGGTGATGATCACGGTGCCGCGCACGCCCAGGAGGGGCGAGCCGCCGAGGGCCTCGTAGTCGAAGGTCCGCCGGATCCGGTGGATCCCGGGCCGCATGAGGAGGTACGCCAGCCTGCCCCCGCAGGCTCCCCCGGAACTCCTGGGCCCAGCGGTCGAAGATGAAGGTCGCGAGCCCCTCGAAGAACTTGATCGTGACGTTGCCCAGCACCGCGTCGCAGACGACCACGTCGGCCGGGTGGTGGACGAGATCCTTGCCCTCGACGTTGCCGACGAAGTTGAGATCCGATTCGTCGAGCAGCTCCGTGGCCCGCTGGATCCGCGCGTCGCCCTTGCCCTTCTCCTCGCCGATCGAGAGGAGCGCGACCCGGGGCTCCTCGACGCCGAGGGCGCGCTCGGCGAAGAGGGCTCCCATGTGGGCGTACTGGGCCAGGTTCTCGGGGGAGGAGTCGGGGTTGGCGCCGATGTCGAGGAGGACGAGCGGGCCGGTCTCGGTGACCATCTGGATCGCCAGCGCCGGGCGGTCGACGCCGGGGACGCGGCCGAGGCGCAGCACCGCGGCGGCCATGGCGGCGCCGGTGTGGCCGGCGGTCACGACTGCATCGGCCCGTCCCCTCCGCACGAGCTCGCAGGAGACCAGGATCGAGGAATCCTTCTTCTCGCGCAGTGCCAGGGCCGGGTGCTCGTGCATCCCGACCACCTGGCCGGCCGGCTCGATCACGACGTTGGACGGCAGACCGTCGGGGCAGAGCGCCATGATCCGCTCCGGGATCCCCACGAGGATCAGCTCGTCGTCCGGGCTCTCGGCCGCATGCATCAGGGCCCCGGCCACCACCTCATCGGGCGCGTGGTCGCCACCCATCGCGTCGACGGCGAGGCGGACCCGGCGGCCGTGCTCGATCCCGCGGACGGTGGCGAGGTCCATCGGGTGGCCTGGCGGGCAGCTCGGGGGCGCGCGGCGGTCAGGTGGCCGCCTCGCCGCCCTTCTTCTTGAGCTCGACGGCCTGGCGGCCGTCGTAGTAGCCGCAGCTGGGGCAGACGTGGTGCGAGCGCTTCATGGCGTGGCAGTGGCTGCACTCGACCAGGCTGGGCAGGGAGAGCGCGAGGTGCGAGCGCCGATCGCCCTGCCGGGCGTGCGAGACCTTTCGCTTCGGGAGACCCATCGGGGTTGCTGCTCCTGTCGTTTGCTGGCGGCGCGGCGCAGGCGCGCAGAGCTGCCGGTTCGGCGGGCGTGGGGCGCGAGGGCGCGGCGGCGCCGGGGGGCCGAACGCGGAGTGTAGCCGGTCTTGCCCCTACTCGTCGACCTTGAAGTCGCGGAGCTTCGCCAGCCGTGGGTCGACCGGCGCCTCGCCGTGGTCATGGGGCCCGGCGTTGAGGTCGACCCCGCATTCCGGGCAGAGGCCCCGGCACTCCGACCGGCAGACCGGCGCGATCGGCGCGGCGAGCTGGATCGCCTCGCGGGCGAGCGGCTCGAGGTCCAGCTCGTGGTGGTCGGAGAGGCGGTGGGCCTCGGGCTCGGCGGTCGTGTCGAGGGGAAGCCCCGAGGCGAGCTCGATGCTCGGCAGGACCTCCTCGTCGACGGGAACGTCGAGGGACACCTCGAGGGCGACCAGGCAGCGGCTGCACGTGTCGGCGAGACTCGTTCGGACGCGCCCGCTCACGATCACCCCCCGGTTGGTCCGGGCGATCCGGGCCCGGACCTCCAGGGGCGACGCCTGGACGAGGTCGGGGCCGAGATCGATCCGGACGCCGTCCACGGCGAGGTCGCGATGGGCACCCGGCGGGTCGCCGAGGAGACCCGCGACGTTGACGACGAGCGCGTCGGCGGGCGACGTCGTCATCCGGCGACGGGCTCGGCCGGCTCCTCCTCGTCCTCAGCCGTCGCGGGCGCCGCCCCGCCGCGCACGCCGAGCGCCTCGATGCCCCGCTCGATCTGGCCGAGCACTCGCGAGACCTCGCCCTCCAGACGGAGAAGGACGTCGGCGGCGTAGTCGTCGGCGCCGCGCCTGGTGGCCGCCCCGTCCTCGTCGGCCTCGTCGATGATCCTCCGGCTCTCGGCCTCCGCGGCCTCCGTGAGACCCTGCTCGTCGATGAGGTAGGCGGCCTGGTCCTGGGCGCGGGCGATGATCCGCTCGGCCTCCTGGTTGGCGCGCTCCAGGATGCGCTCGCCCTCGGCGTTGACCCGGCGAGCCGACTGAACCTCCTCGGGAATCGCGTGGCGGAGCTCGTCGATGAGCTCGAGCGCCGCGGCCTGGTCGACGACGACGCTGGACGTCAACGGCAGCTTCTTGCCGTTCGCGAGCATCCCTTCGAGACGCTCGACGAAGAACATGATGTCGATGGGACGGCCCTCCTCGGCGCCCGTGGTGATGGTGCCGGGATTATAGACGCGGGACCTCGCCCCTCCGAGGCGCCCAGCCGGGCCGCCACCGCCCGCGGCACCATCGCCGAGACATCGCCGCCGAAACGGGCGATCTCCCTGACCAGGCCCGAGGAGAGGTAGCCGTGCTCGAGCGCCGTCATGAAGAAGACGGTGTCGATCTCGGGGGCCAGGCGGCGGTTCATGTGGGCCATCTGCAGCTCGGCCTCGAAGTCGGAGACCGCCCGCAGGCCGCGCACGATGTGGCGGGCCCCGACGGCGCGGCAGGCCTCGACGGTCAGCCCGTCGAAGGCGTCCACCGTGATCTGCCCGGCCAGCCCCGGGAGCTCGCCGTCGATCGCCTCGCGGATCATCGCGACGCGGGCTTCGACCTCCCCGGCGGGGGCCTTGCGGGGGTTCACGAGGACCGCAACGACGACCCGATCGAAGACGCCGGCCGCCCGCTGCAGCACGTCGACGTGGCCCAGGGTGATCGGGTCGAAGGACCCCGGGTAGACCGCGGTTCGCATGGGGCCTCCGCTCAGCCCGCCGCCGCGATCCCGCCGGCGTCCCGGCGATAGAAGACGATCGCGGTCTCTCCGAACCGGCGGACCCGCGTGGATCGTAGCAGCCCGATCGTGTCCGCCGGGAGATCGCGCCAGTAGGCCGTCACGACGACCGACGCCCCCGCGGCGAGCGGCCCGTCCGGCGCGCCGAGCCGGGCGAGGATGGCGTCGCGCAGCGCCGTGTCCGCGTAGGGCGGATCCACCACCGCGAGGTCGAAACGATCGCCGGCTGATGCCAGGTCACGCATGGCCACCAGGGCCTCCCGCCGGACCACGACAGCCCGCTCGGCGACGCCGGCCCGGCGAAGGTTCTCGGCGATCGCCTCCAGAGCCCCCCGGTCGCGCTCCACGAGGACGGCCCGGGCGGCGCCCCGCGAGAGCGCCTCGACCGCGGCGGCCCCGGACCCCGCGCACACGTCCAGCACGGCGCATCCCTCGAGGAGCGGCTCGAGGGCGCCGAAGACGGCCTGCTTCACGCGGTCGGCGAGGGGGCGGGTCCCGGGTCCGGGCGCCACCAGCCGGACCCCTCGCGCGGAGCCCGCGACGACGCGCCCGGCGCCCGGCACGGGTCAGGCGCCCGAGGCCGGGTCGCCGGCGAAGACGCGCGCCAGCCAGCCCCCGGTGAGCTCGGCCGCCAGCGGCGCCCCGGCGGCGCGGAAGGCGCCGCGGCCGTCGAGCAGGCCCTCCGCGTGCCGGCGGGCGGCGACGGCGAGGGCCCGATGATCGCGCCGCTCCAGGGTCGCCACGCGCAGGCGCGGGAGGCCGCTCTGGGCCAGGCCCAGGACGTCGCCCTCGCGGCGGAGGGCGAAGTCCGTCTCGGCGAGCTCGAACCCGTCGCTGGTCCGCTCCACCGCGGCGAGCCGCTCGGCGGCCGGCGTGCCGGCCTGGACGTCGGCGACGAGCACGCAGTACGAGGCCGCCGTGCCACGCCCGACGCGTCCGCGCAGCTGGTGGAGCTGGGCCAGCCCGAAATGGTCCGCGCCCTCGATCACCATGACCGACGCCTCCGGCACGTCGACGCCGACCTCCACGACGGTCGTGCCCACGAGCACGTCCAGGTCGCCGTCGCGGAAGCGCGCCATCTCCTCGTCGCGGGCGACGGCCTTCATCCGGCCGTGGACGAGGCCCACCCGCAGCGGGGCCAGGAGCCGCCCCAGGCGCTCCGCCTCGGCCTCGGCGGCCGCCACGCTCTCCGCCTCGTCGTCGGACACCTCGTCGATGCGGGGGACGACGACGAAGGTGCGCCGCCCGCCGGCTGCCTCGCCGCGGACGAACTCCCACAGCCGGTCGAGGTCCTCGGGGCGACGGATGGTCGTCCGGATGGGGACGCGGCCGGCCGGCACCGTGCGCAGGTCCGAGACGTCGAGGTCGGCGTACAGGACCTGCCCCAGGGTCCGCGGGATGGGGGTCGCCGTCATCAGCAGCACGTGGGCCGCGCCGCCGGTCGTCTTGGCCTCCAGCGCGCCGCGCTGCTCCACCCCGAAGCGGTGCTGCTCGTCGACGACCACCAGGCCCAGGCGGGCGTAGCGAACGCGCTCCGAGAAGAGAGCATGCGTCCCGACGATCACGGCGGCGCGGCCGTCGGCGATCGCCTCGAGCGCCGCCGCGGCGCCCGGGCCCGACATGGTCCCGGTCAGGAGGGTCACCGGGATGCCCAGCGGCGCGAGGAGGTCGCCGAGCGTGGCCGCGTGCTGGCGGGCGAGGAGGTCGGTCGGGGCGAGCAGCGCGCCCTGGAAGCCTGCCTCGGCTGCGAGCGCCAGCCCGAACGCGGCCACCGCCGTCTTGCCGGAGCCGACGTCGCCCTGCAGGAGGCGGAGCATCGGGTGACGGGCCGCAAGGTCCCTCCGCACGGCCGACATCGAGGACTCCTGGTCGGCGGTCAGCTCCACCGGGCGGCCGATCCGCGCTCCGAGCGCCCCCGCGAGCGCCTCCCGGATGGCCGCGTCGTGGCCGTCCGGGATGGTGACGCTCAGGGCCGCCGCCACGGCACGCTGGCGGCGCCGGGCGACCATGCCGACCTGGAGCGCCAGCAGCTCGTCGAAGGCGAGCCGCCGCAGGGCGGCGTCGCGCCGCTCGAACTCGTCGGGGAAGTGGGCCTGCTCGAGGGCCTCGGCAACGCCGACCAGGCCCTCGGCCGCGAGGAGGTCCCGGGGCAGGTACTCCGCGTACGGGCCGAAGCGATCCAGGGCTGCCCGGATGGCGGTCCGCAGCGTCTTGAGGGCGAGGCCGGTCGTGAGCGGGTAGACCGGGACGATGCGGCCCACGTGCAGCAGGTCGCCGTCCGGCGGCTGGAACGCCGGGTTGTCGAGCAGGAGCCCGGCGCCGCGCCGCTTGAGCTTGCCCGAGAAGATGTACTCCGTGCCGGGCACCAGGCGCCGGTCGACGTACTGGCGGCCGTACCACTGTGCCTCGGCGGTGCCCGTCGCGTCGGCGAGGCGCGCCGTGACCACGTCCACCCGCCGCCGGGCGGTGCGCCCGGCGTGGACGCTGAGAACGCTCGCCCGCGCGCTGACCACGGTGTCCGGCTCGACGAAGCGGAGGGCGCCGAGGTCGTAGACCGTCCGGAGGTCGTCGTAGCGCCGCGGCAGCCACAGGAGCAGGTCGCGGACCGTCCGCAGCCCGATCCGTCCCCCGACCCGCCCGAGGGAGGCCGCGCCGGGCAGGCGGCTCGTGCGCAGCGGCGTGGCAAGGGCGTCGGTCGGCGGTGGGCCCGGATCTGCCGTCCCGCGCGCTCCCCGGGTCGCCACCGCCGCTCCCCTACTCCGCGCTGACGAGGTACCGGTAGTGCGGCTGGCCCCCGTGGCGCACCTCGACCTCCTCGATCGCGGGCCACGTCTCGTGGACCCTGCGCGAGAGGTGCTCCGCCTCGGCGAGGTCGGCGCCGTCGCCGTACCAGAGGGTCACCAGGCTGAAGCCGGGCTCGAACGCAGCGATCCCGCCGAGAACCGCCTTCTCACGGTCGTCGTCCGCGGCGAGGAGCCCGTCGTCCGGGTCGAGGGCCATCGTCTGCCCCCGCTTCACCTTGCGGCCGGACACCACCGCGTCGCGCACCGCCTCGGTGACGAGGAGGGTCCGGAGGGCCCGCCCCGCTTCCAGCATCGGCTCCGCGTTGCCGCTCGCGCCGACCCCGGGGTCGACCTCCAGGAGGGCGGCGATTCCCTCGGCGGCGTTCCGGGTCGGCACGACCCGCACGGGGCGGTCGGCCATCTCCGCAGCCTGGCCGGCGGCGAGCTTGACGTTCGGGTTGTTCGGGAGGACCAGGACCTCCTCGCCCGGCGAGGCGACGATGGCCTCCAGGATCTGGCCCGCGCTCGGGTTCTCCGCCTGGCCGCCCCGGACGATCGTCACGTGCAGCCGCTCATCCGCGACACCGAAGGCCGCCAGCGCCTCGGCGAGGCCGTCGCCCGGCGCGATCGCGACGACGCCCAGCGGCACCCGGGCGGCCTCGCGCTCGGCGGGGATCGCCGGGGTCGCGGCCGCGACGCACGGCGAGGGGACGCCCGCGGCCGCCGGCGCGGCGGCCAATCGCCCGTCGCGGACCTCGGCGGCCTGGTGGTCGAGGTCCATGATCGTGGCGTTCACGATCCGTCCCAGCTGGAGGGCCTGGCGCAGGACGAGGTCGGGGCGGCCGTTGTGGACGTGGATCTTCGCCGCCACGGGATCGCCCGCGACGTTCACCGACTCGCCCGTCCGCACCAGGTAGGTCCGGATCCGGTCGAGGTCGAGGAGCTGGCCGGGGAAGGGATGGATGAGGTAGACCGTCTCGTAGCCGTGGCCGGTCTCGACGTGAACGAGCTCGGCCGGCGTGGGGCTCGGGATCGCCGGCGCGCGCACCGGGGAGGGCACCGCCTCCTCGCCGCGGAGGTGGGCCAGCGCGCCCTCGAACAGCCGCAGAAGCCCCGCGCCGCCCGCATCGACGACTCCCGCCTCCCGGAGGACCGGCAGGAGGCTCGGCGTCTTGTCGAGGGCCCGGGCGGCCGCATGCGTCGTCGCGGCGAGCACCGCCTCGAGGTCGTTCGACCGCTCCGCGGTCTCCACGGCCACCGCCGATGCCTCCCGGATGACCGTCAGCATCGTGCCCTCGACGGGCCGCGGCACCGCGCCGTAGGCCGCCGTGGAGGCGGTCGCCAGCGCGTGGGCCAGGTCGAGCCCGTTGAAGCGTCGCTTGCCCGCGAAGCCCTCCGCGAGGCCCCGGACGACCTGGCTCAGGATCACCCCGGAGTTGCCGCGCGCCCCGAAGAGCGCCCCTTCCCTCAGCCGGTCGGCAACTGCCTCCACGCTGGAATCGTCGCGGACGTAGGCCAGCATCTCGCGACAGGTCGCCAGCATGTTCAGGCCGGTGTCGCCGTCCGGGACGGGGAAGACGTTGAGGGCGTTGATCTCGTCGACGTGGACCTCGAGGTTGGCGACGGCTGCCCGCACCGCCTCCAGGAGCCCGGGCCCGTCGCAGGCGAGGCGGACCACCTACCCGGGGCCCTCGTCCGGCGCGTCGCCCGCCGGGACCGTGCCCGGCGCGGCGCTCCCCGGCGTCGTGAACGGGCGGCCGGCGAGACCCTCGACGTGGATCGTGACGGCGCCGATCTCGCGATCGAGCGCCCGCCGCAGCGCATATCTGATCGCCGAGTCGACCTGGCGGGCGACCTCCGCGACCGGAAGGCCGTAGGCGATCGTCAGGCGCACGTCGACGGCCACCTCGGGGTCCAGGCGGATCCGGATCGGCGCCCGGCCGAGCCCCACGCGGCGGAGGAACGTCTCGGCGAGGCCGGTGACCCCGTAGCTGCCGAGCACCGCGGTCCGCACGATCTCCACGAGCGCGCGGCGCGTCACGAGGGCGCGCCCGGGCACGGCGCGGCGCGTCGGCGCGTCGGGCATCGGGGGTTCGACCTCCCTGCTGGGACGGGCGGGCGCGGAACGATGTGCTAGCATACAGCCTCCCCGGAACCGAACCGGCGGCGCTCTGCCGTGCCGGCCACCGGCGGCCGGCGGGGCCCGCCCCGAGACCGCAACCACCGCATCCTGAGGAACCCGATGGCCCGTAGCTGCGCGATCTGCGGCAAGGTCGCGATGGGCGGCTTCAACCCGCAGTCGAGCGGGATGAACCGCGTCCGCGCCCACCGGCGCTACCAGCCGAATCTCCAGACGCTCGCCGTCGTGGAGGGGGGCGTGGTGACCCGCCTGCTCGTCTGCACGCGCTGCAAGCGCACCCAGACCAAGAAGTCCCGCTGAACCCCGGCCGGGGGACGCCCGGCTCGCGACCTCCGCCGGCCCGGTCCGCCTCGAGCGACCGGGCCGTGCTGCGCCCGCCGCCCCCGGCGCGCCGCAGGCTAGCGCTCGGAGGTGTCGAGCCAGATCGTGAAGGGGCCCTGGTTCACCAGCTCCACCTCCATCGGCGCCCCGAAGCGTCCGCGCGCGGTGCGCACGCCCAGCTCCTCGAGTGCCGCGCAGAAGCGCTCGTAGACTGCGGCCGCGTGCTCCGGCCGGGCCGCCCCCGTGAAGCCCGGCCGACGTCCACGCCGAGTGTCGGCGTAGAGCGTGAACTGGCTCACCGCGAGGACCGCACCCCCCACGTTCCGGAGGGCAAGGTTCGTCTGCCCGGCATCGTCCTGGTGGATGCGGAGCTCGACGATCCGGCGCGCGAGGGCCTCGGCGGTGGCGTCGTCGTCGGAGGGCGCGACCCCCAGGAGGACGAGCACGCCGCGCTCGATCGCCCCGACGACCGAGCCGCCCACCCTCACCTCCGCCCGCGAGACGCGCTGGACGAGCGCCCGCACCCTAGGTCGATCCCGGCTCGACCGGCCCCGCTGCCGGCGGCGGCGTGGTCTCGGCCGCCCGGGCCATCTCGGCCTGGGCCTCGAGGGCGGCGAGGCGGGCCCCGAGATGCGCCTCGATCCACGCGGCGGCGGCACGCGGCACGAGCAGGTCAACGTCGCGCGCGCCATCGGGCGCCACGTGCCCGTCGCCGCGAAGCATCACGACCGGGATGCCGTGCTCTTCGATGGCGTCCCGGAGCGGCTCGCCCAGCTCGCGCGGCAGGCTCGTCAGCCGGGCCATCCGGTCCCGCGGCTCGGGCATGACGCCGTCGTTCAGCTCGACGGCGAACCCCTCGTCCGCGAGCGCCCGCATGAGGCGGATCTCCCGGGCGGCGTTGCGGCCCTTGGCGAAGAGGGCGGTCCCGGCCACGAGCACGTCCGCTCCGAGGCCACCCACGGTCTCGGCGGTCTCGCGGCTGACTCCCCCGTCGACGTGGACCTCGCCGCCCCACGGCTTCCCGGCCAGGAGCGCTCGCGCGGCCGGGATCTTCGCCTCGCCGACCTCGCGCAGGAAGACCTGGCCGCCGAACCCCGGCTCCACGGTCATGACCATGACGATGTCGAGGAGCTCGCGGTACGGCTCCAGCGCCGCCATCGGCGTGCCCGGCCGGAGGGCGAGGCCGGCGGCGCGACCGGCGGCCTTGATCCGCCGCAGGACCGGCTCCAGCGGCTCTTCGACCTCCACGTGGACCGTGATCGAATCGCAGCCCGCCGCCAGGAAGTCGTCGAGCCAGCGGCCCGGCTCGGCGATCATGAGGTGAGCGTCGAAGGGCGTCCGCGTCACCGGGCGAAGGTGGGCGATGGTCGTCCAGCCAAAGGTGAGGTTGGGCACGAACCGGGCGTCCATCACGTCCAGGTGAACGCGGTCGGCGCCGGCCTTCACCGCCCGGCGGACCTCCCGGGCCAGGTTCGCGAGGTCGGCGTTGAGGATGCTGGCGGCGATCAGGGCGCGTCCCTCGGGCATCAGCGACTCCTTCGCGCGGGCGGTCGGGTGGGGGTCCTGCCGCGGGCGGCCCGGGGAGCGCCGACGGGTGCCTCGATCCGGGGTGGGGCCGGCGTGCGACCGACGCCGGGCGGCGGGGGCTCCGCGCTCCGCTCACCGCGCAACGCGGCGGCCGAGGCCGCCACCAGGCGTTCGTGGCGGCGGGCCACGACCGGCGCGGCGGGCGCGCCCGCCTGCTCCGCGGCCAGCTGGCCGCAGGCGGCCCCGACCTCCTGGCCGCGGTTGCGGCGGACCGTCACCCCAATTCCCACGGCGCGGAGGCGAGCCGCGAAGGCCTCGATCCGTTCGGGCCCGCTGGCGCGCCACGGCGTGTGGGCGACGGGGTTCATGGGGATGCAGTTCACGTGGGCCCCCGACCCGCGGAGGAGGCTCGCGACGGCGTCGGCGTCGGCGATCGTGTCGTTGATCCCGTCGATCATCACGTACTCGTAGCTCACCCGGCGGCCGGTCTCGCGGCCGTAGGCCCAGGCGGCGGCCACGACCTCGGCCACGGGCCAGCGCCGGTTGAGCGGGACGAGGAGATCCCGCAGGGGATCGCGGCCGGCGTGGAGGCTGATGGCGAGGGTCCACTGGGGACGGAGCCGGGCCAGCCGCTCGATCCCCGGCACGACGCCCGAGGTGGAGATCGTGATGTGGCGGGCGCCCAGGCCAAACCGTGCCGGGTCGGTGAGGACGGCGGCCGCCTCGAGCACCGCGTCGAGGTTCAGGAGCGGCTCGCCCATCCCCATGAAGACGACGTTGGTCAGGCGCCGGCCGGCGGCTGCCAGCCGGCGCCGCGCATGCCGCGCCTGGTCGACGATCTCGGCGACCTCGAGGTCGCGCTCGAAGCCGAGCTCACCGGTCGCGCAGAACGGGCATCCCACCGCACAGCCGGCCTGGCTGCTCAGACAGAGCGTGGTGCGCTCTCGGCGGTCCGCGTCGCCCGGGTAGTGCATCAGGACCGACTCGACGAGCCGTCCGTCCGAGAGCCGATGGAGCGCCTTCTCGGTCGCTCCGCCGTCCGCCGGGCGCACCGTCGTCTCGGCCACCGTGTCGAAGCGGAGCCGCTCGGCGAGGGCCGCGCGCAGGGGCCGGGCGAGCGTCGTCACGTCGTCCCAGCCGGCCGCCGTTGAGCGCCAGGCAGCGTCGGCGACCTGCCGCGCCCGGAACGGAGGCTCGCCGAGCTCCGCCAGCAGCCCTGCCAGATCGGCCTCCGCGAGGCCGCCGAGACCCGGCCGCCGGTCGCGTGCGCCCGTCGCCACGGGGACGCTGCGGGGCGGCGGGACGGACGGCGGATCGGTCATCGCGGCCGGCTCATCGTACCCGCGCGCCGACGGCACCGGGGCGGCCGCGTCGGTAGGCCGGGGCGTCCATCGGGCGTCCACCCGCGGGCTGGACCTCGAGGAGGACCAGGCGCCCGGAAGCCGTGGCGAGGGCGAGGCCGGACTCCTCGGCGACCAGGGTCCCGGGGACGTCGCCGGCGCCTCCGTGGGCGACCGTTGCGCGCAGCACGGCGAGGCGTCCCCCGGGCAGGTCCAGGAACGTCCCCGGCCAGGGGCGGTAGGCTCGCACGCGACGCTCCAGGTCGGCGGCCGGAAGCACCGGGTCGAGGCGCCCGTCCTCGCGTGCCAGCGGCCGCGTCACCGTCGCGCCGGTGGCAGGCTGCGGCGCCGGCGGGAGCTCCCCGCGCAGGTAGGGCCCGATCGCGCGGGCGAGCAGCTCCGCGGCCAGCGTCCCGAGGCGGGTCTCGACGGCGGGAGCGTCCTCGTCGCCGGGCAGGGCGGTCCGCTCCACGGCGACCAGCGGGCCGGTGTCCATCCCGGCGTCCATCCGGAAGAGCGAGACGCCGGTCTCCGCGTCGCCCGCCAGGATCGCGGCCGGGATCGGGGTCGCCCCCCGGTGGCGGGGCAGGAGCGAGGGATGGAGGTTGAGGATCCCGTGCACCGGCAGATCCAGGACCGGCGCCGGGAGGATCTTCCCGTAGTCGGCGAGGATCCCGACCTCCGGGCCGAGCGCCCCCAGCGCGGCGAGAACGGCCGGGTCGCGAAGCCGCTCCGGGACGAGCAGGGGGGCGTCGAGCGACGCCGCGCGGAGGCCGACAGGCGTCGGCGAGAGGGCGCCCCGGCGGCCGGCCGGTCGCGGCGGGGCGGTCACGACGCCGACGAGGGAGAGCTCGGGGGCGCCGACGACCGCCTCCAGGACGGCAACGGCGAACGCGCCGGACCCGAAGAAGAGCGTCCGGGCGCCGCCCACGTCAGCCGCGGGAGACCGCCTTCGCCTTCTCGGGATCGATCCCCCGCCGCTCGAGCTCGGCGTCGACATCCTCCTCGTTCTCGTCGTCACCGCCGCGGCCGACCGGGATCAGCTCGTCCGGCGAGGCGAGGTAGTCGATGTAGAGCTTGCCCTGCAGGTGGTCGAGCTCGTGTTGCAGGGCGCGGCCGAGAAGGCCCGATCCGGCCACCTTGTACTTCCGGCCGAGGCGGTTCTGGGCGACGACCCAGACGTGCTCGCGCCGGGTGACGTAGGCGACGAATCCCGGGATCGAGAGGCAGCCCTCGAGGTCGCGGTCGTCACCCTCGGCGCGCACGATCCGCGGGTTCACCAGCTCGAGGAGCCGGTCGCCCACCTCGACGACCGCCACGTTCAGCGCCTCGCCGAGCTGTGGCGCCGCGAGGCCGACGCCGGGGGCGTTGCGCATCGTGTCGGTCAGGTCGCCGAGGAGGTGATGCAGGAGCTTGCTGAAGCTCTCGACCGGCTCGCCCCGGAGGCGCAGGCGCGGGTCGCCGAGCGTGAGGATCGGGAGGACGCTCATGTCCCGAGTATACGGGACCGCCCCCTGGCGACCCGCCGCGGCTCAGGGCTCGGGGGGTGCCTCCGTCCCGGCCGCGGGGGCCTCCGCCGCGGGGGCCTCGGGGGGCGGCGCGCCTCCCTCGGCACCGCGATGGCGGAGGTCGTCGGCGAGGCGTCGCGAGCGCTCGGCCACGCGGCTGCCGACGTCCTCGGTCACCTCGGCCGCGCGCTTCGCGAGGGGACCGGCCTTCTCGCCGGCCACCGCGGCCAGCTCGGCCGCCTTCGCGGCCACGTCGCGGGCGACGGGCGCCGCCTCGGCGGCGACCCGGTCGATCATCTGCTGCAGCTGGACCAGCCATTCGCGGGCCTGGGCGCTGCGGTGCTCGCCCTCCTCCTCGTGGGCGGGCGGGACGTCCGTCGCGGGCGCGGGCTCCGGCTCGGGCGGGCGGGTCGTGTCGTCGGTCATCGGTCGACTCCTCGTGGGGATCTCATTCTCCGGCACTCTCGCCGATCGGCCAAGGGTCCTCCGGACTGTCGTGGCCGCCGTCACAGGAGGCTCTCCGGGTCGACGTCCACGGACCACGGCGGCCCTGGGTCGCCGTCGAGGAGCGTGCGGGGATCCCGGCCCCGGAGCACGACGTTGAAGCGCCACCGGCCCCCGCGGCGCGGAACGTAGGCGGGGGCGGGCCCGGCGACGGAGACTCCGAGGTCGAGCTCCGCGGCCCGCGCGCGGAGGCGCTCCGCCATCGCCCGGGCCGCGGCCCGGGCGGCATCGCGGTCCTCGAGGCCGACGGTGAGCTTGATCGTCGCGCCGTAGGGCGGCGCCCCGAAGCGCTCGCGGTCGGCCAGCTCGGCGTCGTAGAAGGCGGCCGCGTCGCCCTTCACCACCGCCCGGATCGCGGGGTGCTCGGGCTGGTACGTCTGGACCACGGCCCGGCCGGGGCGCTCGCCGCGGCCCGCGCGGCCGATCGCCTGGACGAGCAGCTGGTAGGTTCGCTCCGCGGCCCGCTCGTCCGGGAGGGTGAGGGCGACGTCGGCGGAGACGATCCCCACGAGGGTGACCTCCGGGATGTCGAAGCCCTTCGTCACCAGGCTGGTCCCCACCAGGACGTCGAGGCCGCCCTCGGCGAACGCGTCGACGACGCGGGCCGCCGCGCCACGCCGCTCCACCACGTCGCGGTCGAGGCGCCCGACGCGCAGGCCCGGGAAGCGCGCCCGGACCTCCGCCTCGAGGCGCTCCGTGCCCCCGCCGAGGTAGCGGATCCGGGGGGACGCGCAGGCCGGGCAGCGCGCCGCCATCGGCGCGGCCGCCCCGCAGTGGTGACAGCGGAGGGTCATCCCGGCCTGGTGGTAGACGAGCGGCCGGGTGCACTCCGGGCAGGCCTGCACGTGGCCGCAGTCGCGGCAGAGGACGGCCGAGGCGGCGCCCCGCCGGTTGATGACGAGGATCGCACGGTCGCCCGCCGCGGCGTCGAGCGTCCCCACCAGGTCGGCCAGGCGTCGGGAGAGGAGCCCCCGGTTGCCGGCGGCCAGCTCCTCCCGGAGGTCGACGAGCTCGACGGCGGGGGGCGCGCCGGCAGCCCGCTCGGGGAGGGTCAGGCGACGGCGGCGGCCAAGGCGGGCGAGGCCGATCGACTCGACCGACGGCGTGGCGCTCCCCAGGACGACGGCGGCTCCGGCGAGCGCCCCGAGGCGGACGGCGACGTCGCGCGCCTGGTAGCGGGGGGTGCGATCGCTCTTGTACGTCGCCTCGTGCTCTTCGTCGACCACCACGACCCCCACGTCCGGGAGCGGGGCGAGCACCGCGATCCGGGTGCCCACGACGACGTCGACGGCACCGGCGCAAATCCGCCGCCACGCGTCGGCCCGCTCGCCCTCCCCGAGGGCGGAGTGCAGGACGGCGACCTCCGCCCCGAGGTCCGCTCGCAGGCGATCGACGAGCGGCAGGGCAAGGGCGACCTCGGGGACCAGCACGAGGGCCGGTCGCGCGGCGGCGAGCGACTCCGCGATCACCTCGGCATAGACGGCCGTCTTGCCCGACCCGGTCGGCCCGTCGAGAAGGAGGGGCGTGGCGTCCCGCGCAGCCAGGGCCCGGGTCGCCGCCGCGACCGCAGCAGCCTGTGCCGGGGAGAGCGACGTCTCCGGGGGCCGCGAGCCGCGCCGCCCGGCGGCCCGCTCTCGCAGCGGATCCCGCGGCCGCTCCCGGGTGGCCAGGTCGACGAGGCCGCGCCGGGCCAGGGCGGCGAGCGCCCCGGCCCCGTGGCGGGCGGCAAGCGCCGGGGCGGCGGCGCCCGGGCCGTCGGGCGGCAGCGCCGCCAGCTCCGCGAGGAGGGCCCGCTGGCGCGGCCCGAGGGGCCGGCCGTCCGCCGCCCGCTCCCCGCCGGCCGCGGCGCGCCCGGCCGCGGTGGCCGTCGCCCATCGCTCGTAGCGGGGCAGCGCCCCCGCCGCACCCAGGGTCCATTCGAGGTGCGCTCGCCCCTCCCGCTCGAGCGCGCGCAGGCGGCGCAGGATCGCGGGCCGGCTCTCGGCGACGGGGAGGGCCCGCAGCGGCCGGGGGCCCGCGGCGAGCGCCGCCAGCAGCTCCGCGGTGGCCGGGTCGTCGCCGGGCAGGTGGCCTCCGATCGCGGTGACGACGAGGTCGAGCCGTTCGAGGAGGCCCGGCGGGAGCATCGCCCGGATGGCAAGTGCGACCGGCGCGAGGTAGTGCCCGGCGATCTCGCGGGCAAGGGCCAGGGAGAGCGGCGGCAGGAGCGGCCCGTCCGCCCGGACGCGCGCGGCGAGCGGCTTGGCGGTCACGCCGTCCGGGGGCGGCGGGGCGTCCCCCAGGATCACGCCCAGCGCCCGCCGCCGCCCCCACTCGACGAGGACCGCCTCCCCGAGCTCAACCTCGCCGAGCTCCTCGGGGACGCGGTAGGTCCAGGTGCGGTCGCCGGCCGGGCCGGCGGCGTCGATGGCCACCTCCACGTGGCGTGCCGGCGGCGCGGGCGCCACGAGCCCGAGATCGCTCACGGCCGGCGCGGTGCCGGCGACCCGGCAGGGCTCATCGGCGTCAGACGACCACCTGGCGGTCCGGGTGGCGCGTGCGCTCGGCCTGGATGATCTCGTCGATCCGGCGGGCCGTCCGCTCGACCTGGCCGTCGTCGTTGACGACGACGTGGTCGTAGTCGCCCGCGCGCGCCAGCTCGATCGCGGCGTTGCGCTGGCGCAGCTCCAGCTGCTCGGCCGTCTCGGTCGCGCGCGAACGAAGGCGCCGGAAGAGCGCCTCCAGCGAGGGCGGCACGACGAAGACGAGGAGGGCGTCGGGCACAGTCGACTTGACGGCGGCGGCGCCCTGGACGTCGATCTTGAGGATGACGTCGTGGCCCGCGGCGAGCGCGCGGCGCACCTCCGCCCGCGGCGTGGCATACCAGTTCCCGTGGACCTCGGCCCACTCGAGGAACGCCCCGGCGTCGCGGAGGGCGCGGAAGCGGTCCCTCGTCATGAAGTGGTAGCTGGCGCCGTCGACCTCGCCGGGGCGGGGGGCCCGGGTCGTGCAGGTGACGACGTAGTGGTAGTCGGGGTCGCGCGTCTGCTGTCGGAGGGCCTCGATGATCGTGTCCTTGCCGACGCCGGAGGGCCCCGAGACGACGACGAGCAGGGCCCCCGGGGCACCCGCGCTCGGCGCGCCGGCGAGCGGGTCGTCGGGCGCCGGCGCCGCGCCCAGCGGCTGCTCGGTCATCGGCCGGCCTCCCCCACGGCGGGACGGCCGGGCATCCCGGGCGCCGACTCCCGGAGCCGGGCGAGCACCTCCTCGAGCTCCGCCGGGAGCGGCGCCTCGGCGCGCACGAGCTCCCCGGTCGATGGCGCCGCGAAGACGAGGCGCCAGGCGTGCAGGAAGAGGCGGCCCAGGCCGTCGGGACCGCGGCGCGCCGTCCCGGTGCCGTAGACCGCGTCGCCGGCAACCGGGTGCCCGAGGGCCGCGAGGTGGACGCGGATCTGGTGCGTCCGGCCCGTCACGAGGTCGACCTCGAGGAGGGACCAGCCGGCGAAGCGCTCCCGGACCCGGTACCCGGTCACCGACGGCCGCCCGTCGGCGACGACCGCCATCCGCATCCGGTTCTTCGTGTCGCGCCCGATCGGTGCCTCGATCCGACCCGCCGCGGCCTGGACGCTCCCCTGCACGAGCGCCAGGTAGGTCTTCTTGACGCGACGGGCCTTGAGCTGCGCCATCAGGCTGGTCTGCGCGGCGTCGTTCTTGGCCACCATGAGGAGGCCCGAGGTGTCCCGGTCGAGGCGGTGGACGATCCCCGGCCGCTCGACCCCCGCGATGCCCCCGTAGGCGGTGTCCCGGGCAAGAAGCGCGTTCACCAGGGTCCCCGACCAGTGGCCCGGGCTGGGGTGGACCACCAGGCCGGCCGGCTTGTCCACCACGAGGACGTCCGGATCCTCGAAGACGACATCGAGGGGGATCGCCTCCGGCTCGATCCCCGCGGGCTCGACGGGCGGGACGTCGATGACCAGGACCGCCCCCGGCGCAACGACGGTGTTGGCCTTCACGGGCTGGCCGTCGGCCGTCACCCGCCCCTCGGAGATGAGGCGCTGGACGCGGCTGCGCGAGAGCCCCGAGAGATCGGCGGCGAAGCGGTCGGCGCGCCCGCCCCCACCGGCCGGGACGACGAGCCGCAGCTCGGTCATCCGGCGGGGGTCTCCCGGCGTCCGGTCGGGAGGACCGCGATCGCCAGCAGGAGGAGGATCGACGTCGTGATCGCGGCGTCGGCCACGTTCCAGGTGTAGAAGCGCCAGCCGCCGGGGAAGCCCATGTCCACGAAGTCGACGACGTAGCCCAGGCGGACCCGGTCGATGAAGTTGCCGATGGCGCCGCCCAGGAGCAACCCCAGGGCGACCGTGGCCAGCCAGCCGCCGCCGGCCGCAGCCCGGCCGTGGAACCAGATGATCAGGCCCATGACGCCGATGCTGAGCGCCGCGAAGAGGACCGCCTGGTCGCGGAAGAGCCCGAAGAGCGCGCCCGTGTTCTGGACATGCAGGATCCGGACCCACTCGCCGAGCACGTCGACCGGGACGCCGAGCTCGAAGCTCCCGACAACCCAGGCCTTCGTCACCTGGTCGGCGACGATGACGCCCACGGCGAGCCCGAAGAAGACGGCCCAGTGGCGCGCCCGCGACGTCGCGACGAGCCCCCCGGACGGCACGTGAACCGCCTCGACGGCGTCCGCGCCCGGCGTCGCGCCGCCCTCGCTCACGCGGAGACCGCGTCGCGGCGGCGGATGGCGATCGCCGCGCCCGTGGCCCCCAGGGTGACCGTCGCCGCGGGCCATCCATCCGGGAGCGGTCCCTCCGCGACGGCCTCGGCGAACGTCTCCGCGGCCACGGCGGGAAGGTGGGGCCGGACCCCGGCCGCGTCGCCGTCGAAGCGGACGACCAGGTCGATCCGGTCGTCGAGCTCCAGGCCGGCGTCGCGGCGGAGGTCCTGGATCGCGCGCTGGAGCTCCCGGGCATCGCCCTCGGCGCGCAGCTCGTCGGTCAGCGCGGTGTCGATGACGACGACGAGCCCCTCGTCGTGGGCCACCGCCGTCCCCGGCCTGGGCGCCGCCAGGATCTCGACCTCGTCGGGCCCGAGGACGACGCCGCCGAGGGCGACGGACCCATCGGACCGGATATCGACGCGACCCTCGCGCGCGGCGGCCATCACGGCCGGGATCGCCGGGCCAAGCTTCTTTCCGATCTTCGGGAGGAGGGGCTTGACGCGCCGTTCCACGAGCTCGGATTCGTCGCCGATGCGGATCACCTCCTTGACGTTCACCTCGTCGGCCACGAGGCCGAGGAGGGCATCCAGCTCCACCTGCTCGGCCCCCGGGAGGGCGATCCACAGGCGGGCGAGCGGCTGGCGCGTCCGGATCCCGGCCTGCGACCGGAGGGTCCGGGCCAGCTCCACCGCGCGCTGGGCCATCGCCATGCCGTCCTCGAGGCCCGGCTCGCGGAGAGCGGCGAGCTCGGCAGCCGGCCAGCGGGTGAGGTGCACGCTCTCCGGCGCGTCGACGCCGCCCCGCACGACGAGGTTCTGGTGGACCGCCTCGGCGAGGAACGGCAGGACCGGGGCGGCGATGCGCGCCAGCCCGGCGAGCGCGCCGTGCAGCGTGGCGAAGGCGGAGGCTCGATCGGCCCCCTCGCCGGCCCGCGAGAAGCGGCGCCGGCTGCGGCGCAGGTACCACGTCGAGAGGTCGTCGATGAAGCGCGAGATCGCCGCGGCGGCCGCGTCTGTGTCGTAGTCCGCCAGGCGCTCCCCCACCCGCGCCGCGAGCCCGGCCAGCCGGGACAGGATCCAGCGGTCGAGAGCCGTCCGCTCCCCGACGGGCGGCGCGGGGTCGGCGGGATTCCAGCCGGCCAGGTTCGCGTAGGCCACGAAGAAGGCGTAGACGTTCCACAGCACCAGGAGCTCGCGCCGTGCCTCGTCTGCCGTGTGCCAGCCGAAGAGGATGTTCTCCTCCGGCCGGGCCTTGGCGAACATCCAGCGCATCACGTCCACGCCCATCCGGTCCGCCGCCTCGTCGAACTCGATGGCGTTGCCCCAGCTCTTGTGCATCTGGCGGCCATCCTCGGCGAAGACGAGGGCGTACCCGAAGATGGACGTGAACGGCTCCGCCCGCCGGAGCACGGTGGACATGGCCAGCATCGAGTAGAACCAGTTGCGGAACTGGCCCGGGAAGCTCTCGGTGATGAAGTCGGCCGGGAACCACTGCGCCCAGTAGCCAGGATCCTCGCGGTAATGGAGCGTCGAGAACGGCACGATCCCGGCATCCAGCCAGGGATTCCCCACGTCGGGGATGCGGGACAGCGGCGCGCCGCAGCCCGAGCAGGCGATCCTCACCGCGTCGACGTGGGGCCGGTGCGGCGTGTGGCCCTCGAAGGCCTCCCAGCCCTCGACGGCCCGGACGCCCAGCTCGTCGCGACCCCCGACGACGTCGAAGGAGCCGCAGGCGGCGCAGTCGTAGATCGGCAGGGCCAGTCCCCAGTACCGCTTCTTGCTGATCATCCAGTCGTGCATGTTGAGGAGCCAGTCGAGCTCGCGCTCGTAGCCGAAGGCGGGGATCCAGCGAATCCGGTCCACGACCTCCATGATCTGGTAGCGGAGGCTCGCCTCCACCTGCTCCGCCGTGAGCGTGTCGCGCGGCTGGTCGTAGACGGGACCCATGGAGATGTACCACTCGTCCACGAGACGGAAGAGGAGCGGTGTCCCGCAGCGCCAGCAGTGCGGGTAGCGGTGCCGGTAGGGTTCGAGGTGATAGAAGACGTGGCGCCGCTCGAGGTCGTCCACGATGGGCTCGGCCACATTGGGCGCCTCGCGGCCGGTCAGCCAGTCGAACCCGTCCACGAAGCGACCGGCCTCGTCGATGGGGGCGATGATGGGCAGGCCGAGCGCCCTGCCGAGCTGGTAGTCCTCGGCTCCGCAGCCGGGGGCGATGTGGACGATCCCGGTGCCCTCGTCCTCGCCGACCTCCTCCCAGGCGACGACCCGATGCTCGTAGCCGTCGACCGAGAAGGCCGCGACGACGGCCGGCAGGTGGTCGAAGGGACCTGAGTAGCGCCAGCCGACGAGGTCCGAGCCGGGGCGCTCGTCGAGCACCTCGAAGCGGCCCTGGAGGACGACCTTGAGCGTGCCCTTGCCCAGCCAGTAGACCTGGTCGCCCTGGCGCACCTGCACGTAGCGAAGCTCCGGCCCGACGGCGGCCGCCACGTTCGCGGCGAGCGTCCAGGGGGTGGTGGTCCAGACCAGGAGCGACTCACCGGGGCGATCGACGAGCGGGAGCCGGATCGTCAGACCGGGGTCTTCGCGGTCCTGGTAGCCCTCGTTCATCTCCATCTGGGAGAGGCCGGTCCCGCAGCGTGGGCACCACGGCATCGTGTCGTGGCCCTTGTAGAGCCAGCCGCGTCGATGGCACTCGGCCAGGAAGCCCCAGATCAGGTCGTTGTTCTCGTTGCTGAACGTGAAGTAGCTGCCGCCGAGATCGGGCATCCCCAACCGCCCGACGAGCATCTCCACGCTGTCCGAGACCGGGCCGCGCGGACCCCGGATCGTGGTCACCGCGGAAGGGTCCGCGGCCAGCAGGTCGCGCAGCCGCCGCAGCTCGTCCGGGTCGTTCCAGTCCATCCACATCCCGAGCCGGATGGACTGCTCGGTCTGGCGGGCGGCGTAGGTCAGGACGCGCTGCTTGCACAGGGCCACGAACCGGTCGATCCCGTACGCCTCGATGTCCCGTTTCGAGGTGAAGCCGAGGTCCTTCTCCACGTTGACCTCGACCCACAGCCCCTGGCAGTCGAAGCCGTTCTGCCAGCGCTGGTCCTGGCCGAGCATGGCGTGGAAGCGCTGGAAGATGTCCTTGTACGTGCGACCCCAGGCGTGGTGGACGCCCATGGGGTTGTTGGCCGTGATCGGGCCGTCGAGGAAGCTCCAGCGCGGCCCCCCCGCGTTCTGCTCGCGGAGGCGCTCGAACGTCCGGCGCTCGCGCCAGAGGGCGAGCACCCGGTGCTCCTGGGCGACGAGGTCGGGCTTGCTGCTGACGGGGTCGAACATCGGGCCTCGGGCGGGAAGGGGTCGGCGGATCGCGCGCGGGCCCGCGGCGTCACGCGGCGGCACCACCGGCCGTCACAGCCCCTCGGACACGCTTCACGGAGGTTCCCCCTATCCTACCTGCGATGAACCGCCCGCAGGAACCGCGGCGCCGCGCCCGGTCGGCCTTCGCGGCCGCCTTCCTCTCGCTCCTCTTCCCCGGTCTCGGGCACGCGTACGCGCGGGCCTGGTACCGGGCCGTGGCGTTCGCCGCGCCGCCCTTCCTCCTGCTGGCCCTCGGCCTGGGCACCGTCACCACCTACCGCATCGAGCTGGTGGGGGTCGTGCTCCAGCCTCCGGTCCTCCTCGCCATCCTCGCGGGGAACATCGTCGCCCTCCTCTACCGCATCATCGCCGCCGTCGACGCCTACCGGGTCGTCGTCTACCTGAACCGCTGGGACGAGGGCGCCGGTCGGCTCGGGCCGTCGCGGGCGATCCTGGCCCCCTTCTCGATCGCCGGCCTCCTCGCCGTGCTCCTCGTCATGGGCGGCGCCCACGCCGCTCTCGCGTACTACGACCTGCAGGCCCTCGACCTGGTCAGCGGCGTCTTCAACCCGGGCGGCGACGACCCGACCCCAGAGCCGGCCGCCACGTCCGGAGCGACGCCGGCGGCGAGCGCGGAGCCCACCGAATCCCCGCTCGCGACGGCGGCGCCCGGCGCGACCGCCGTCGCCGGTGGGCCGTCCCTCCCCCCGTGGGACGGCAAGGGCCGCCTCAACGTCCTGCTGATCGGCTCCGACCGTCGCCCCGGCGAGGGCTCCTACAACACCGACACCCTCATCGTCGCCAGCGTCGACCCGACGACGGGCCAGGTGGCCATGTTCAGCCTGCCCCGCGACACCACGGGGATCCCGTTGCCGGATGTCCCGGCGCGCTCCGTCTTCGGGGCCACCTGGAACCGCAAGATCAACGCCCTCTTCCAGCAGGCGCGCGCCCGGCCGGACCTCTTCCCGGGCGGCAAGCTCAGCGGCTACCAGGCCCTCAAGGACACCCTCGGCGGGCTCTACGGCGTCCAGATCCAGTACTTCGTGGAGGTGGACTTCGCCGGCTTCCGGAAGGTCGTCGATGCCCTCGGCGGCGTCACGGTCAACGTCCAGCTGCCCGTCGTCGACGACAACTACCCGGGCGACACCGGCAAGCTGCGGGTCTACATCCCGACGGGCGTCCAGCACATGACGGGCACGGAGGCCCTCGTCTACGCCCGGTCGCGCCACGGCTCCTCCGACTTCGACCGCGCCGCCCGCCAGCAGCGGGTCATCCTCTCCCTCCGCCAGCAGGCCGACTTCGCGACTCTCGCCCGCCCGGACGTCCTGTCGAGCCTGGTGGCCGCGACGAAGGGCGCCCTCAAGACCGACTTCCCGGTGAGCAAGCTGCCCCAGCTGATCGAGCTCGCTCAGCGGATCGACGCCGGGAACGTCCGGTCCTTCGTCTTCGCGCCTCCCTACTTCGGCAGGGAGGGCTACGTCGACGGCCTCTACGTCCTGCAGGCCGACGTCGCGCGGATCCGCCAGGCCACCGCCGGCGCCTTCGACTTCGACCCCCGCGAGCAGGCCGCGCGGCAGGAGGTCGCCCAGGAGGGCGCCGTCGTGTGGGTCGTCAGCAGCACCGGCCAGCCGGGCCGCGCATCCACTCTCGCGGGCTACCTGGACTTCGAGGGCTTCGCCGCCTCGGCACCGCGCGGGCAGAACCCGGATACGACCGCGGCAGCGACAGTCGTGACCGCCTACAACGGGGCGGAGACGAAGTACCCCGGGACGATCGCCCGCCTGGAGGCGATCTTCGGAGTGACGGCCGTGACCGCCGTCGACACGAAGATGCGGGCCGACGTGGTTGTCGTCCAGGGCACGGGGACCCCGGTCCTGGAGCCCCCCGTCACTCCCTGACGACGGCCCGCGGGCCGCTCAGCGGCCGTAGACCGGCGTGACCCAGTGGGCGAAGGCGGGGACGTTGCCGCGCACGATGTCGAAGTAGCGGTCCTTGATCTGCTTCGTGATCGGTCCGACGGCTCCGCTGCCCACGACCCGCCGGTCGACCTCGATGATCGGGCTGATCTGGGCGCCCGTCCCGCAGAAGAAGGCCTCGTCGGCGACGTAGATCTCGGAGCGGTCGATCGTCCGCTCGACGACCCGGAAGCCCAGCTCGGCGCAGATCTCCATGATCCCGGCTCGCGTGATCCCCTCCAGGATGTCGTCCGTGACGGGCGGCGTCAGCAGGACGCCGTCCCGGATCACGAAGATGTTCTCGGCCGAGCCCTCCGAGATGTGGCCGTCCTCGGTGAGGACGAGGGCCTCGTCGTAGCCGTCGAGCATCGCCTCGGACTTGCTGAGGGCCGGGTTGACGTAGCTCCCCACGATCTTCGCCCGCGACGGGATCGCCGGGTCCGCCGTGCGCCGCCAGGAGACCGTCGCGATCCTGACGCCGACGGTCGTGTCGACGTAGTCGCCGAAGGGAAGCGCCAGGATGTAGTAGCGGTGCTCCAGCCCGTGGAGCTTGACACCGATCGCCTTGGTGCTCTTGTAGAACGAGGGGCGCACGTAGGCGTCCTCGCGGAAGCCGTTCCGGCGCAGGACCTCGAGCGCCTCCGCGGTCAGCTGGTCGACCGTCGGGAGGTCCGGCATCAGGAGGATCCTGGCCGAGCTGCAAATCCGCTCCATGTGCTCGCGGACCTTGAGGGCGTAGAGCTCGCTTCGCTCGGCGTTCCAGTAGGCCCGGATGCCCTCGAAGACGGCCGTCCCGTACATGAAGGCGTGGGTCATGATGCTGACGTTCGCCTCGCCGAGCGGGACGTAGCGGCCCTCGAAGAGGCAGATTCGGGAGGCGAGATCGGCGGGCGCGCCGGCAGGGCGCGGGGCGGCCTCGGCGGCGGGCTTCTGGGTGAGCATCCGGTCGGCTCCTTCGCACGGGTCCCCGGGCGGGCGGCCAGCCCGGGCGGGCACCTCGAGTATAGACGGCGGTCCCGCCGCCGGGCCCCTCCTCAGCCCCCCAGCCAGCCGGCCACGACCGCCAGCCCGATGACGACCAGGACGCCGAGCCCGAGGGCGGCGAACCGGCGCTCCCCTGCCCGCGCGAACCCGAGCGCGGCGGCGCTCACCCGGAGGATGGGCGTCGCGATCGTTGCGAGCAGGCCGAGCCACAGGAAGCCAGCCGGCTCGAGTGCCAGGAGCTGGCCCGGCAGCGCCCGCAGGTCGAGCGGCGGCCAATCCTCGGCGAGGGGCGAGATGCCGCCGGCGACGAGCAGGAGGCTGCCGATCGCGAGGAGACCGACGGCGAAGCCGGTGCCGATCGTGAGGAGGCGGGCGAGGCGAGC
Source organism: uncultured Chloroflexia bacterium (assembly GCA_963709605.1). Classification (GTDB taxonomy): domain Bacteria; phylum Chloroflexota; class Limnocylindria; order Limnocylindrales; family CSP1-4; genus CTSoil-043. Next base: position 204,655 of record CAVPWX010000009.1, read on the forward strand.
CTCGACGCCGGCGGGGGCGGCCGCCGGGGTCGGGCGTGGGGTCGCGGCCGGGTCGCTCATGCAAGTGCCCGCGCGGCCATCTGCACCGCCGTGAGGGCCAGGACCCCCACGAAGAGCAGACGCAGCAGGCGGACGTCGATCCGCGAAGCGATCCGCGACCCCACCAACGCCCCGGCGAAGACGCCGACCGCCGTGGGGCCCGCCACGTACGGGTCGATCCCGCCGCGGAGGAGGTACACGATGGCGGACGCGGCGGCGGTGACGCCGATCATCAGGTTGCTCGTGGCGGTGGCCACCTTGAGGGGCACGCCCATGACCAGGTGCATCAGGGGCACCTTCACGATGCCGCCACCGACCCCCAGCAGCGCCGAGACGATCCCGGCCCCGAGGCTCCCCCCGGCACCGACTCCCAGGCGCCGGGGGCGGTAGCCGGGCCCGGCGAGCTGGTCGCCGAGCCCTCCCGGGTCGGGCTCCAGCGCCGCATCGGCCGTGCCGAGCTCGTCGCCGGCATCCGTCCCGGCGGGGGCCCGGCCGCGACGAAGCATGCTGAAGGCCGTGTAGGCCAGGAGGAGCGAGAAGAGCCCGGCGAGGGCCCGCTCGGGCAGGAGGAAGGCGACGAGACCGCCGATGAGCGCCCCGCTGGCCGTGAACAGCTCGAGCAGCATGCCCAGCCGCAGGTTCGCGAGATGGCGCTCGAGGTAGACGCCGGCCGCAGCGCTGCTCGTCACGATGACGCAGACGAGGCTCACCCCGACCGCCTCGCGGAAGGGAACGCCGAAGCCCACCGTGAGAAGGGGGACGATGAGGATGCCGCCCCCCAGCCCGAGGAGCGACCCGAAGAGGCCGGCGCCGAATCCGCCGCCGGCGAGGATGAGCCCGACGATCACCCGCTGCTCGGCCGGTGGGCGTGCGGGCGGACGATCAGGGCCGCAGGTGCTGCGGCGCGTACGGCAGCAGCGCCACGTGCCGGGCCCGCTTCAGGGCGACCGCCAGCTCGCGCTGGTGGGCGGCACAGGTCCCGGTCTTGCGGCGGGGCTCGATCTTGGCCCGCTCCGAGAGGTAGCGGCGGAGGCGGCTGACCTCCTTGTAGTCGATCTGGGGCGTCTTGTCGGCGCAGAAGGCGCAGACCTTGCGACGCCGGCGATCGCGGTAGTAGTCGTCGCGCTTGCGGGATCGGGAGGGGGGCATCGGCGTGGTGCTCCTTGGGCGAGTATCAGAAGGGGAGGTCGTCGAGGTCGGACGGCGCGTCGTCCGGCTGGGCGTCGCGGCGGACCGGGGAGGCGGCGTCAGGAGAGGCGCCGGCCGGGCGGGCGTCGGCCGGGAACGGCGGGGCGAAGCCACCCTCGCCCTCCTCGCGCGGTCGGCGGTCGAGGTTCGTGACCTGGTTGGCGATCAGCTCGGTGGTGTACCGCTTCTGGCCCTGCTGATCTTCCCACTGGCGAGTCTGCAGCCGGCCCTCGATGTAGACCTTCATGCCCTTGCGCAGGTTCTCCGCGGCGCGCTCACCCAGCTGGGCCCAGGCGACGACGCGGAACCACTCGGTCTCCTCCTGCCAGTTGCCGTCCTGGCCCCGGTAGTTGCGGTTGACGGCAACGGTGAACTGCGTGACTGCCTGGCCGCTCGGGGTGTACCGCATCTCCGGGTCGCGCCCGAGGTTCCCGATGATCATCACCTTGTTCAGGGACACGGGAAGGTCCTCCTGCTCAGGATCGCGGCCGTCAGTCGGTCGCGGCGGGAGCGGCTTCGCTCTCGGACTCGTCGATCATCTCGCCCTCGGGCTCCTCTTCGTCCTCGAGGGGGGCCGGCACGAGGTCGGCGTCGTCGACCTTCCCGCTGCGCGCGGCACGGACTGGGATCTCGACGCGGACGACGAGATGGCGGAGGACCTCCTCGGTGATGAGGAGGGTGCGCTCCAGGTCCACGATAGCCTCGGCGGGGGCATCGAAGTGGAGGATGTGGTACGACCCCTCGCGGTAGCGGTCGATCGGGTACGCGAGGCGGCGACGACCCCAGGGGGCGGCCTTGACGATCTGGCCGCCGGCCTCCGTGAGCTGGCGAGTCGCCTTCTCGAGGACCGCCTGGATCCGCTCCTCCGGCGCATCCGGCCGGAGGACGAGCATGAGTTCGTAGCGGCGCATGGCCGGTCGAGCTCCTTCCTGTGGGAATGCCCCGCTCGGCGCGGCCGGAACCCGGCCCGTCCCCCGGCGGAGCAGAAAGGACCGCGGGAGTGTACCACGGGCCGGGCGGGCGGCCGGGCGGCGGCCGGGCGGCCAGCGGGGGCCGGCGATGTCGGGCCGCCCGGTCGCCTGCGGCGGTCGCACCGGGCGGCCGCGAGGCCCCCCGTGTATCCTTCGCCCCGTTCACGCACCGAACCCGGGGGACCCGCACCAGGTGTCGACCGCCTCCATCCTCCTCCTCTCCGCCGTCGCCGAGGCGGCGGGACCCGTTGCCGGCGCGCTGCGGGCAGCCGGCCACGACGTCACGACGGTCGCCGATTCCGCCGAGGCGATCCGCCGGGCGGGCGACTTCGAGCTCGTGGCGATCGACATCGTCGATCCGCCCCGCACGCCTGTCGAGGTCTGCGCCGAGATCCGGCGCACGCCGGCCCTCGCCGGGGTCCCTGTCCTCTGCATCTCGCAGGAGGACGACGTCGAGGAGCGGGTTCGCTTCCTCGAGGCCGGGGCCGACGACGTGATGGCGAGGCCGTTCGACCCGCGCGAGCTCGAGGCCCGCGTGGAGGGGCTCCTCATCCGCTTCCGGCGCTCCCGGGACCTGGCGCCTCTCCCCGGCGGCGAGCTCTCGGCCGGGGGCCGTCGGCACATCGTCGCCTGCTTCAGCCCGAAGGGCGGCGTGGGGACCACCACGATCGCCGTGAACATCGCCGCGGTCCTCGCCGAGCGCTTCCCCGAGAAGGTCGCCATCCTCGACCTCGACGTCGATTTCGGCCAGGTCGCCACGCACCTCAACGTGAAGCCGCGCCTGACCGTCGCCGATCTCGCGGCCGACGAGGTGGGAATGGCGGAGCCGGACCTGCTCCGGTCCTACGCCGAGAAGGTCGAGCCCGGCCTGCACGTCATCACCGCGCCCGCCACCCCCGAGCTGGGGCGCGTGATCACCTCGACCCAGGTCGACCAGATCCTCGCGACTGCCCCGCGGGCCTACCAGGTGCTGGTCGTGGACGCCGGCTCGACGCTGGACGAGCGCTCCCTGGCCGTCCTGGATCGCGCCGACGCCGTCATCATCCCGATCGTGCCCGAGATCGGCGCCCTCAAGGCGCTCCACGAGCTCCTCGAGTACCTCATCGAGGAGGGGGCCGTGCCGGCCAAGTCGACGTTCGTCCTCAACCACCTCTTCGCCCGCGACATGCTCTCGATGCGGCAGATCGAGACCTCGATCGCCGCGAAGGTCGACGCCGAGCTGCCGTACGACGCGGGCCTCTACCTCAAGGCAATCAACGAGGGGATCCCGGTGGTCCGCAGCGCTCCCGCCAGCGCGCCGGGGAAGGCCCTGGCCCGCCTCGCGCTGCTGGCTGCCGGGATCGACGAGAGCGACGCGTCCCCCGAGACGAAGCGCGGCGGAAGCCTGTTCGGCGGACTTCGCCGCCGCGGCTGATCCCACCCGGCGGCGGAAGCCGGTGGGGCCGGGACGGGGCACTCGCTCAGCGAAGGCCCGGCGGCCAGGGCGTGGGCCGCGCGCCACCCGCATCGACCCCGATGCGCGTGACTGGCGCGTCGCAGGCAGTCGCTCGTCACGGTGCGCGGATGCACCTGGTACATCCGATTGCCCTTGAAGGGAACGATCGTGGGCGTCATCGTCGGCGTGCGAAGCCTCGGCGAGAGATCCGATGCCCCCGGGCCGGTGGCAGGAGCCGGGGCTTCGCGCCAGGTGGGACGAGGGGCCCGTTCGATGAGCATCCTGCTTCCGTCCACGCCGGCAGCGGGCATGCCGGAAGACCCTGATGAGGTCCTCGTGGCCAGGCTGGAGATGCTCATCGCTCGGCTGGTGGCCGCGCGGGCATCTGGCCGGATCGGCTACTGGGCAGTGTTCGAGGATGAGCGCGGGGTGAGCCACGACGCGTTCACCACCGATCCGGCCTTCGCCGACCTCTCACCCGAGAATGCCGCCCGTCGGACCGGGGCCGCCGCCGCCATCGATCGTGCCATCGAGCGCTACCGTGCCACCTTGACCGGCTTCCGCCCCGCCCCTTGAGTCACGCCGGGAGAGCTCCTCGCGGCCCGACCCTCATCTGCCCGGGGAGATCACTAGAGCGGCAGGAGCGTTCCCAGGCCCCTCTCCTCGGACGCTCGGAGGACGAGCGGCGCGACCGCGATGTCGTCGAGGGCGAGCCCGAGGTTGCAGGCCATCGTCCGCTGCTCGGGCGATGTCCGCCCTGGCCGGGTACCGACCACGAGCTGGCCGAGGTCGGCGGCAATCGGTGGGATGTCCCGGAAGTACCCGATCCCCCGGAAGTGCTCGAGCTGGGCGACGTCGTCCGTCGTGAACAGGTCGAGCTCGCGGAGGGCGGCCGGGTCCCAGTAGCTGTCGAAGTCGACGGCCGAGGCGAATGCACCCGGCGCCATCCATCCCCCCTTGATCGAGGCGTGAGGCGTGTGGAGGATGGGTCCCGAGGTGACGATCACGTCCGCGCCCCGGACGGCCGCCTCCGGATCGGCTGCGACCGTGACCTCGATTCCGTGGCGACTGCGCACCCCCGCGGCGAAGGCCGCCACACGGGCCGGATCTGGATCGAACGCGCGGATCGTCGTGAGGTCGGGCAGGACCGCCCTGAGCGAATCGACGTGAAACGACCCCTGCACGCCACAGGCGAGGATCGCGAGCACCGACAAATCCGGTCGCGCGAGATACCGCGCCGACACCGCGGACGCGGCGGCCGTCCGCACGCCGGTGATCCAGGTGGCGTCCATCACCGAGATCGGGATCCCCGTCGCCGGGTCGTTCAGGATCAGGAGGCCGGTGATGTACGGCAGGCCCAGCGCCTGGTTGCCGGGATAGCCGCTGATCCACTTGATCCCAACGGCATCGAGGCCCGGGATCGAGGCCGGCATCGCGTGAATGAAGTTGTCGCCCTCGCCGGGATGGACGCCCGGCTTGGGCGGCATCTCCACCCGCCCGTTCCCCTTCTCGCGGAAGCCTGTCTCGACCGCTTCGATGACCGCGTCGATCGTGACGCCGGCCCCTTCCACGTCAGCGCGGGAGAGATAGCGGATCGTGAGGGAATCACGGGTGGGGGACGACGGGGTCATGTGCGGTTGCTCCTCCGGGCCACGTAGGCCCTGCTGCTGTTCTCCCTTCGGATACGCCATCGAACGATGTTGACCGGCACGACAGCTCACCTCCAATTCGCGCGGAGCGCCCGGTGCGGAGCGGGCGCGCCATGTCGGATGGCACGCGTCCCGACCCGCCCGCCTGGCCCGGGGCGCTCCCTGGGGCGAGCTAGTCCCAGGCCTCGCGCCCGGCCTCTCGCTCGACGGCCTTCCACGCGTCCAGCAGCGGCTCCCAGTTGAGGGCCGGCTGGTGGATCTGGATGTCCTCGAGGCGCTCGCCAAGGACGACTGACGCCTCTCGGAGAGCCGGGGAGAGGGACTCCCGTTGGAAGGCGGCAAGCGCGACCCGAGCTTCA
>CAVPWX010000010.1:0-312544 GCA_963709605.1 uncultured Chloroflexia bacterium
GTAGAAGCTGTGAGCGATTAGGATTCGCATCGGCTGGTCAGCGGCCCGGGTGACATGGGTCAACCGTACCAACTCCTGGCGGTCCGGACTGGTCGACCGTGTTCGAAACGGTGCGTCCGAGCACCGATGAGGGCCTTCGGACCTTGACGATGGTCCCGGTCCGTGCTCTTCTGACTGCGTCATCATCCGGCGTTCCGCCCAGGGGTTCATGGGGACGCGGACGCCCTGTTGCTCGCGTCCCGCGCACCACGGAAAGAGGGATCCTATTGCTCGACCAGGAGGCCGCTCCACCGCCCCGCCTGGTCGCCGCACGCGGTCGGACACGCGTATCGCCCGCTCGTCGAGCGGGCGCACCTCCCGCGCCCGCCCCGGATCCAGTTGACCCGATCGTCGATCTCCTTCCCAGGCTGAGCCGCCGAGAAGGCCCCGACGCCGCTGCCGGAGGCGGCTCCCTCGACACAGCTCACCGCCGTTCGACGCGCCCCCGCTGCGCCGCCCGGACGGCTCGGGCTCGGGGCCAAGCGTGCGGTCGACCTGCTTGGCGCCTCGGCAGGCCTGGTCGTCGTGGGACCGCTGCTGCTGGGGACGGCGACGCTGATCGCCCTCGTCGACGGTCGCCCCGTCCTCTTCCGCCAGGAGCGCGCCGGCCGCGACGCCCGTCCCTTCACGATCTACAAGTTCCGCACCATGCGGGACGGCGCCGACGCCGAGCGGGCTGCCCTGCGCGCGCTGAACGAGGTGGAGGGCGGGGCCTCCTTCAAGATGACCCACGACCCGCGTGTGACCCGCCTGGGGCGGTTCCTGCGCCGAACCTCCATCGACGAGCTCCCGCAGCTGCTGAACGTGCTGCGGGGGGAGATGAGCCTCGTCGGGCCTCGCCCGCACCCGTTCGACGACCTCGCCGGCTACCAGGCGTGGCACTACGGCCGCCTCGGCATGAAGCCCGGGATGACCGGCCTCTGGCAGGTGGGCTCGCGGCGCGACCCAGCCTTCGACCGCTGGGTGGAGCTCGACCTTGAGTACATTCGGACGTGGTCGCCGGTGCTGGACATGAAGATCATGGCGTGGACCATCCCGGCGATGCTCCGCGGCGACGGACGCTGAAGAGACCGGCGCGAGATGGGCACAACACCGGAAACCGTCAACGGGACTGCGCCGCATCGCCGTCATCGGCTGCGGGCACGTCGGCCTCGTCATGGCCGCCGGCCTCGCGGCGCTCGGTCACGAGGTCACCGGGATCGACGTGGACGCCGAGCTCGTCGAGCGCCTCAACGACGGGCAGGTTGACCTCCACGAACCGGACCTCCCGGAGGTCGTCCGGCGCGGCCTGGACGGCGGGAATCTGGCGTTCACCGCCCGCTACGACGAGGCGATCCCTCGCGTCGAGTACATCTTCCTCGCGGTCGACACGCCCCAGACGCTGGCCGGGGCGGCCGACCTCCGGAACATCCGGGCCGCCACCCGGTCGATCGCGGAGAACCTCAACGGGATGACGCCGATCATCATCAACAAGAGCACGTCCCCCATCGGCACCGGCGAGACGATCGAGGAGGTCCTGGGCCGAGGCGATCGAGGAGCAGCAGCGCCTCCCGCGGATCGTCTCGAACCCCGAGTTCCTGCGCCAGGGAACTGCGGTCTGGGACTTCTTCCACCCCGAGCGGATCGTCGTGGGCTCGCGCTCAGCCGAGGACGCGCGCGCGGTCGCACGCCTCTACGCCAGCCTGCCCGGGCGAGATCGTCATCACGGACCTCCGGACGGCCGAGATGATCAAGTACGTGGCGAACGCGTTCCTGGCGACCCGCGATCTCGTTCATCAACGAGATCGCCCGGCTCTGCGAGCAGATCGGGACCGACATCGACACGGTCGTCGAGGGGATCTCGCACGATCCGCGCATTGGTGGCTACTTCTTCCGCCCGGGGATCGGGTACGGGGGCAGCTGCCTCCCCAAGGACGTTGCCGCGCTCCGCTACATCGGCGAGACGATGGGGGTCGCGACGCCGATCCTGTCGGCGGTCCAGGAGATCAACACCGTCGCCAAGACAAGCGCCGTGCGGCGCCTGCGCGCCCGGCTGGGCCCGCTGGAGGGGAAGACGATCGGCGTCTGGGGGCTGACCTTCAAGGGCGGCACTGAGGACACCCGCGAATCGCCGGCGATGGAGGTCGTGGGGCTCCTGCGCAACGAGGGCGCCCTCGTCCACGCCTACGATCCCGCGGTCGCAGCCGACCACGGTCGTGTCCCGGTCGCCTTCCGGCCGGTCCTCTTCGACGACCCGGTCGAGGCGGTCAGGCGGCGCCGACGCGCTGGCGATCCTCACCGATTGGCCCGAGTTCGCGGGAGATCGACCTCACGGCCGTCCGCGACGGCATGGCCGGAAGGGTCGTCTTCGACGGCCGTAACATGCTCGACAGGGCCGCGGTGGAGGACGCTCGGCTTTGCCTACCTCGGCGTGGGGCGTGTGGCCACCGCGCAGCGCCGCCGCCGCTCGGATCTGTGAGGTTCCTCGTCGCCGGGGGCGCCGGCTTCGTCGGCAGCCACCTCTGCCGGCGGCTGGTTGACGAGGGCCACGAGGTCACCTGCGTCGACAACCTGCTGACCAGTCGCCGGGAGAACGTCGAGGACCTGGCCGGGCAACCTGGTTTCGTGTTCGTCGAGGCCGACGTGACGGCGCTCGAGCGGTCGGGCCTGCCTGACGAGCCCCCGAACGTCGTCCTGCACCTCGCCTCGCCAGCGAGCCCCGTCGACTACGACCGGCTGCCGCTCGAGACGCTGGCCGTCAACTCCGCCGGGACATGGCGGCTCCTGGAGATCGCCGCCGATGCCGGGGCCCGCCTGGTCTTCGTCTCCACCTCGGAGGTCTACGGCGACCCGCTGGTTCACCCCCAGCCGGAGACGTACTGGGGCAACGTGGACCCCATCGGGCCACGGGCCTGTTACGACGAGGGCAAGCGGTTCGGCGAGGCGCTCGTCACGTCGTTCCGCCGGGTGCGCGGCGTCCGGGCAGCGATCGTGCGCGTCTTCAACACGTACGGGCCGGTCATGCGGCTCGACGACGGGCGGGTGGTCCCGGAGTTCTTGGCCGCGGCGCTTGCCGGTCGGCCCCTGCCGATCCAGGGCGACGGGACCCAGACGCGCTCCTACATGTTCGTGAGCGACCTCGTGGATGGGCTCCTCCACGTCGCGACCGACGAGGACCTCGACGGCCTCGTCCTGAACATCGGCAACCCGCACGAGATCACGGTCCGCGAGCTCGCCGAGCGGCTTCTTGCGATCATGGGGTCGTCGGTCGGAACGGAGCTCGTGCCGGCCCGGCCGGGCGACCCGCAGCGGCGCTGCCCGGACATCACACGGATGATGGAACGGTACGGCTGGCAGCCGGTTGTCGCGCTGGACGACGGGCTGGGCCGGACGGTGGATTGGCTCAACGAGACGCGGGCACCCGACGCGCCTGCGAGGGGAGGACACTGATGGCAACGCGCGTGTTGGTCACCGGGGCGGGCGGCTTCATCGGCCACCACCTCGTGACCTACCTCAAGGAGCGCGGCTACTGGGTCCGGGGGGTCGACCTGAAATACCCGGAGTTCACCGCCGTCGACGCGGACGAGTTCGAGATCCTCGATCTGCGACGCTGGGACGCGTGCCTGCAGTCCGTGCGCGGTGGGATCGATCAGGTGTATGCCCTGGCGGCCGACATGGGCGGCATGGGGTTCATCTCGGCCCACCATTCGGAGATCCTCCACAACAACGCGCTCATCAACCTACACACCCTGGAGGCGGCGCGGCTGGTCGGCGTGAGCCGCTACCTCTACAGCTCGAGCGCATGCATCTACCCGGAATACCTCCAGACGGACGCGGACGTCCGCCCGCTCCGCGAGGAGGACGCCTATCCCGCCCAGCCGCAGGACGCCTACGGCTGGGAGAAGCTCATCACCGAGAAGCTCTGTGAGTACTACACGCACGATTACGGGACGGAGACGCGGATCGTCCGCTTTCACAACATCTACGGCCCCTTCGGGACGTACGACGGTGGCCGGGAGAAGGCGCCCGCCGCGCTGTCCCGGAAGATAGCCCTCGTCAAGGACGGCGGCGAGATCGAGATCTGGGGCGACGGCGAGCAGACGCGCTCGTTCTGCTACATCGACGACTGCGTCGAAGGGATCTACCGCCTCATGCAGTCCGACCACCGCGAGCCGCTCAACCTCGGCACGGACCGCATGGTGACGATCAACGAGCTGGCCCGGATCATCGCGGAGATCGCCGGGAAGCGGGTCTCGATCCGCCACGTGGACGGTCCGCAGGGTGTCCGCGGCCGCAACTCGGACAACACGCGGCTCCGCAAGGTGCTCGGCTGGGAGCCGGGCATCGACCTGGAGGAGGGCCTCGCGCCCACCTACCGCTGGATCGATGAGCAGGTCCGGGGCAGGTTGCCGGTGCCTGCTGGCGCCTGATGATCCGGCGCGTCGACATCCTGGGGGTCCACGTCAGCGCCGTCGACCCGCCGATGGCGCTGGCCGAGATCGAGCGCTGGATCGACTCGCACGAACAGCACTACGTCTGCGTCACCGGGGTCCACGGGGTGATGGAGAGCCAGCGCGACCCCGAGCTGAAGGCAATCCACAATCGCTCCGGGCTCACGACCCCCGACGGCATGCCGATGGTCTGGGCGGGACAGCGCGCTGGGGCGGCCTGGATGCAACGCGTGTACGGCCCGGACCTCATGCTCGCTGTGCTGGCCCGCGCCGCCGAGCGGGGCTGGACGAGCTTCCTGTACGGCGGGAGGGAGGGGGTTCCCGAGCTCCTCGCGGAGCGGCTGACGGCGCGTATCCCCGGGCTGCGCATCGTAGGCACGTACTCGCCGCCCTTCCGGACCCTGACCAAGGCCGAGGATGCCGCGCTGGTCGAGCAGATCAACTCGGCGAACCCCGACCTCGTCTGGGTCGGCCTCTCCACGCCGAAGCAGGAGCGCTGGATGGCGGCCCACGTCGGGCGGCTCAGCGCCCCCGCGCTCCTCGGCGTCGGGGCTGCCTTCGACATCAATGCGGGCACGCTGCGCCAGGCGCCGCCGTGGATGCAGCGCAGCGGGCTCGAGTGGGCCTACCGACTCTACCGGGAGCCCCGCCGCCTCTGGCGGCGCTACTTCTCGAACAACCCACGATTCGTGCTGGGGATCGTGCGGCGGCCGCCGCGCCTCGTACCCGGCGTCGCGACCCGGGAGACGCCCGGCAGCACCTGAGCCACCGGAACCGACGGAGCGTCGACAGCTGAGGTCTTCACCCGGCCTTCGCAGGCGAGGCCTCAGCGGGACCGGTCCCCGGGTCGGAGTCACCGCTCAGGGGCGCTGGGTCCGGCTCGTCCGAGCGAACCATCCGGGCCACTGCCAGTCCAGCGCCGAAGATCGTCCAGAACCAGATCCCGCCCTGCGGTCCTCCCAGGTAGACGTCGAACGACATGTCGACGAGGGCGGCCATCCAGTAGACGAAGAGCCAGGCGGTGATCGCGAGCCACCAGGTACGCCCGGACCGACGGGCTCGAACCGCGGCGGCCAGCACGGTGGCTGCCCAGGCGGCCTGGACGCCGATCCAAAGAAGCAACCCGGGAACACCCGCTCTGGCCAAGATCTCGAAGTGCGCGCTGTGAGGCGCCCGAAGCGAGCCGTCCTCATTCACCTGGAAGCCGTCGGCATCCGCCAGGTTGATCCCGAAGCCCTTGCCGGTCCAGAAGTACGGACCGTTGATCGTGTAATCCGTGATGGTGTTCCACCACGCGATCCGCCACTCCTTCGTAGCCTGGTTCGCCGTGTCGGGCCGGTCGACGAAGATGCTCGAGAGATTGTCGACGAACTGCTGAAACGAGATCGTTCGAGTCGTACCCAGATCGACCCTGGGATCCACGAGCCAGGCCCCGGCCAGCAACCCGGCGGCCACGATGATCGGGACGAGCCAATAGGTGAGGCGCCGCACGAAGAGCAGCGCAAACGCGGCAGTCGCCGCTGCCGCCATCGCTCCGCGGTTGGCCGTGGCCGCGACCGCCGCCGAGACACCCCACGCCGCCCACAACAGCGCCTGTCGCGGTCCTCCACCTCCCAGAAGGCCGACGAGCGCGAACGCCGCGATGCCGGCAAGGTGAACCCCGATCTCGCCGGCCCTGAGGGCGACGAACGGAACCGGGCTCCCGGGAACCCGCGGGAGGCTGTCCTCAAAGATCGCCGAAAGGACGATCGCGATCGGGAACCATATGACGAGTGCGGGGACGAGGCGACGGTAGATGCCCACGGCGCGCCGTAGTGTCGGGGTGGACAACGTGGCGGCGACGCCGATCGCGACGATTCCGTACGCCCAGGTCACGGCATCCCGCAGGGCGAGCGGTCCGAACTGGCCGAGGTACGGGATCGTTCGGGCCGCGCCCCAGGCCATGAAGGCCAGGAGCAGCACCTCGACCACGCCGATCCGGAAGCGACCGAGGGACACGATGGTCGCCGCGAGTGCAAGCACCACGGCGATCTCGCCCACGTACGCCACCCCCACGCCGACGTAGGCGACCCCCCGTCCGAAGAACATGTAGCCGATCAGGAGCGCAGCAAGGAGCAAGTGGAACGCAGCGGGAATCCGCGGACCGAGAAGAACGAGTCCGGCGCCCGCGAGGGCCAGGGCGCCCACGGCGATACCGACCGGGCCCACCACGACCGCAAGACCCAGGGCGGCGGCGAGCAGCGCGGCGACGAATCCCGGGATCAGGCCGCCATCGCGGAGTACGCTGACCGTTGCGGCGCGTCGGTCCACGCGGGTTCAGGTCTGGGCCGACGGGGAAAGCCGCCCCGGCTCAGCCGCGAGCGCCTTCGGCGCCGGGCTGCGGACCGGGCACGTCGGCGTAGCCATACGGCTCCATCTCCTCGCGAGCGGCGTGACGGCCAGGGCGTCGGCGGTTCAGGGCCACGCCCACGATCCGCGCGCCAACCCGGTTCAGGGCGTCTGCAGAAGCCCGCGCCGCATTGCGCCGGGTCTCGCCGGTGGAGACGACGAGGAGGACTGCATCTACCTGCCGCGCCAGAACGGCCGTGTCGGCTGCGACCCGAACCGGTGCGCTATCGAGGACCACGACATCCGCCCTATCGAGGAGATAGGCCAGAAGTTCGGGCATCCGGGGCGAACCAAGCAGATCGGCAGGGCTTGGCGGCACCGGACCGGCTACCAGGACCATCAGTCGCGGCTCGTCGGTCGGCTGCAGGAACGGTGTCATGTCGCGGCGCGCCAGCCGAAGCGCGGTGGAGAGGCCCTCATCGCTGCTCAGGTGGAACACGGCATCCACGCCCGGTTGACGAAGATCGGCGTCAACGAGGATCGTCCGTGCACCACCTTGCGCGAAGGCGAGGGCCAGGTTGGCTGCAACGGTCGTCTTTCCTTCGCGCGGTCCGGCGCTGGATACCATCAGCGTGCGAATGGGGGCCGGGCCGCCGAGGTATTCGATGCTCGCCCGGAGCGCCCGGAATGCCTCTGCCGCGGGCGATCGGGGGTAGAGCACCATGGCGAGCCGGTAGATGGGGTTTCGTTTCGCTGTGCCAGCCATGGGTCCGATGGCGCCCAGGACCGGGAGCCCGAGCGTCTCGCGGACGTCGTCCCCGGACTTGAGCGTGTCATCGAGCATCGCAAGCGCCGCGGCCAGTATGAGGCCCAAGACCGCCCCGAGCATGATACCCAGGGCCACGTTGAGCGGGGTCCGCGGGGAGCTCGGGGAGTCTGGTGGCACTGCGCGATCGAGAACGCTCACGGCATTTGTCGCGAGCCCAGCCGTTGTTGCCAGGAGCGATGCGAGCGTGGAGCGAAGGGTGACGAGCTGGCCGGACAGTTGCGTCTCGCGGGCCTGATCTTCGACCGTGGGCGTCCGGATCGCCTGAAGCACGGCGAGTTGTTGCTCGACGGCGTCGATCTGTGCCGTGACGGTGGCGACTTGCTGGTTGATGAGGAGACTCACTTCTTCGTCGGTCCCCTGGATGGTGCTCGATGCTGCCACCAGCTCATCGGCGACGGCGTTGGCGAGCTGGGCTGCGTCGTCCGCCGTCGACCCCTCCGCGTGGACGACCACGACCGGGGTGTCCTGGCCGGAAGTGGCTGAGATCGACTGCAGGAGGTCCGACGGCGTGACGTCGAGGCCCAGCCGTGCCACGACTTTCTCAGCCAGGGTCGTCGTCTCGGCAGCGCGGGCGTAGGTGCGAGCAAGCTGCTGGGCCGTCAGCAGCTGGTTGTAGTCGGTCACGTTGCCGGACAGGGGCGAACCCACGATCACCTGCGCTTCCGCTTCGTACGTGCGGGGCCAGACTGCGCTCGCGGCGGTCGCCGTCAGTCCGGCAACGACGATCGAAACGAGGATCACGACCCAATAGGCGCGAACGAGGCGGGCGAGTGATCGCAGGTCCACGTGGACTCCCCATGGCGAACGACGGCGGACGCCAGTATAGGCGACCTCGGCGATCGCCCGGTCGCGCCGCGGAGGCCAGGTTGCGCGCCCATCGGCGCACGTGCGGGAAGCCAACGGAAGGGGCCGCCACACCACGGCTCAGCGTGTCGTCCGACTGCACGCGGCTCAGGCGGGAGGGGAACCTCCGGGACCCGTCGTTGCACCCTCGTCCCGCGGCGACGAGTGAGCCCTCAACGCTTGGAGGTACAGTGTTGCGTAGGCGTCGAACATCGCCGGTGCGTCGAAGTGCTCACGGGCAAACGTCTGGGCCATCGCGGCAACTGGACCCCACGTGGCCGGGTCGTCGATCACGGTCTGGAGGAGCCGAGCGAAGGAGTCCACGTCGTCAGGCTTGGCGAGCCATGGATATCCAGCCGGAAACGCCTCCCGCAATCCCGGGCCGTCCGTTGCCACGACTGGAAGCCCCTGGAGAGCGGCCTCGATCGCGATCAAGCCCAAGCCTTCATGTCGGGACGGCATGACGACCAGGTCGTACTCCATCATCCGAGCGCCAAGGTCCGGCACCGGTGCGCTGACGGTGATCATCCACCCCGGCGGCGGGCGCGAGGCGAGCGCCCGCAACTCGGCCTCGAACGTGCCGCTGCCGAAGATGGACAACTGGCAGCTTCGGCCATCCGCGGGACGGACCTTCCGCAGGATCTCCGGGAGCAGATCGGCACCCTTCTCGTTCTCGAGCCGTCCTGCGAAGAGAAGGGCGAGACGCTGCCCAGGGTCGCGATGTCGCGGACCGAGTGAGTGGCCCGTCGGCACGCCGTTGTAGATGACGACCGGGGGCTGGGGAAGCGGCCCGGCACCGGATTTTGCGCGGAGTCTCTCAAAGGCATCGACGGCGCCCTCGGAGACACCCGCCACGAACGAACGCCGCATGCGGCGGTCGCACCACCGACCCACCTTGCGCCATGAGTGCCAGTAGACCGTGCCGTGGATTGTGCGCACCAGCTGAGCCCGTTCTTGCCTCCCGCCAGATGCCACCATCGCCGCGTAGCTCGACTCGGGGATCTCGCTATGAAGATGGATGATGTCGGGCCGGAATCGGCGGACCGCCTCCGCGGCCCGCAGGCCGGCGAGGAACATGCCCCCGAACTTGATGGGCACACGGGTGCCGACGAAGAGCGGGACACGGATCTCCTCGAGCTCCGACTTCATGGACTGCCCGAGCTCCCCGGAGTCGACGCCGGCCACGGCGAGGACGGCGAAATCGAAGCGTTCGTGAAGCCCGAGCACCAGGTTCAGGGCCACGCGCTCGGCGCCTCCGAGCGCGAGATGCGTGACAACCTGCAGGACGCGCGGGCGGAGAGGAGGGTCGACCGGCCCGATCATCGCAACGCAATATACCCGCTGGGCTCATTGAACACGTGGTCGCCCTCTCGGATGGGCGAGGATCGGCAATGGCCATCGCAGGCGATGACCACACGCGTCGAGAGACCGGTCGGCGCCCTCAACGCCAAGCGGCGCCCGCAGGAATCCCGAGCTCGGATAGAAACGCCCGTTCGATCGAGGTCCAGTGGCTCGCCGGTGCGAGTTGCAGGCGCACGCGCTGCGCAGCATGCCGGCCCTCTCGTTCCGCCAGGTGACGGTCCGTCAACGCCCGCAGGTGCGAGATGGCTTCGTCGACGGTCGTCGCGTATCGACCATCGTCACCGCACAGCCACCGAATTCCGGGGAGCGGCGTCGCCACGACCTGTCGCCCGGCCCACATCGCCTCCTGCAGCGCAAACGGCACCGCCTCGAACCTGCTGAACAGAGCGACAGCCGTGCTCTGGGCGAGAAGCGGTTCGATGTCATCCACGTGGCCGGCCATGTCGATGGGTGCGTTCGTCCTCGCGACGAGCTGCTTGATCTCCTCGGTTCTCGGTCCGGCCCCCGCCACCACGCCCCGAACGCCGCTCGGCGCCAGGGCGGCAATGGCCCGAACGAAGACATCTGGACGCTTCGCGTCGACCAGCCCCCCGATCCACGCAAACGTCGCACGCTCAGGCAGCGGCAGCTCGCGGAGGTCTGCGAGGCGGGGACTGGCATACGGTTGGAAGGACCACAACCGAAGAGCACGCGGCTCGGCAGTCCAGGCCCGACGGGCCAGCACCGGCAGCGCGACGAGCCCGAGTCGCCGGAGGATCGGCCATCCGCGCGGATCGCTCTCGACCGACCCCGTGCCGTGGAGTGTCACGAACGGCCGAGAGTGGAGACTGACGAGAGCAACGAGAGCGCTGCGAGCCCCGTTCGCATGAACGATGTCCGGCCGCCATCGCGACTCCACCCGCCGGAGTACCTTGGCGGCTCTCAGGACCCCGCGCAGACCCCGCGCCGTGGCCGGCAATGGGAACTCGACCACCTGCACATGGCTGTCCGGCGGGTGTGGCCGCGGACCCGCGACGATCACCTGCCACCCACGACCCTGGAACCACCTTGATTGCTCAGAGACGGCGGCGCCAACACCGCCGTCGAGAGCGTCGGCGACGACGAGGAGGCGAGGCTGTGTCGAGATCAGCGTTCCCCCGGCTCCGGAGCGTTGTTCACACGGACACCCACGCGGGCCGAAAGATACACCATCATCACCGACGCGGATCCTGGCGATCCCAGCAGCGGCCTGACGAGCCGGTCGAGCCAGGCCACAACGGCCGGCGGACGGAGCGATCCGCGGCCCAGTATCCCGGCCGCCGCGCGGCCCGCGCCAAGTCCGAACGAGGAGCCAGGTGCTACGGCGCGATCGGCATCCCGGCGCCGCTCAGGACGCTCGTCTTCTCGGCATCGCCGAGGTAGGTGGCGCCCTCCTCGCCGGGGGTGGCATTGAACTCCGCCAGGGCGCTATTCCCGTCCCAGTCCTGGGCCCAGAAGGCGAGCCTGTGGTCGGCCTCGCCGATCATCGTGTTGTCGTGGACGTCGTTGTCGGTGACCGACCCAGCCATCCGGGCGCCTGCCGCGGCGTGTCGCAGCAGGCGCCCCAGATCGCAGGTCTCACAGCCTCACCTTGAGCGTCGCGGGGTCGATGTTGGCGTGCCAGTCGTTGTCGTGGGCGTTGATGGTCCCAAAGCCCCACCAGTAGGGGTTCTCGGACCCGTCGTTCTTGTACCAGCGGACGCGGTTGTTGTAGAGCTCGACGACCGGGTCGCCGTCCCATGACGACATGCCGACGTTGGGGTCGGTCTGCCCGGGGCGCGGAGCGGAGTAGACCGTGTTCCCGTAGACCTTGTGGCCGATGCCGTCGATGAGCTGGATGCCCACCTGCCCGGGGGTGAGGAGAGTGTTGTTGCGGACGGTGACGTAGTCGCCCCTGCCGCCGTCCCCGAGGATGATCCCCGTGCCGGACCCGGACGACCAGTTGGTCCCTTCGAGGGCATTGTCCTCGATGATGAGCGGAGCCGCTGCGGTCCCGCCCGACTGGTAGATCGAGAGCATGTCCTCGGTGTTGCCGCCGATGCCCTTGTTGTTGGCGATCCGGCCGCCCGTGACGTTGTTGAACTGGACGAGGTTGGAGTGGCCGGAGCCGATCGTCCCGTTGCCGATGTTCTGGAATCGGTTGTACGTGATGACGACGTTCGACGAGTTGATGGCGAAGACGCCACCGATGACGTTGCTGAAGTCGTTCCCCGTGATCGTGACGTTCCGGCACCCCTCAACGACAATCGCCACGGAGGAGAGGCCGACGAACTGCTTGCCGCTGACCGTCACGTTGTCGCAGGGCGCGGTCAGTCGAATGGCGGCTGAAGGCGTCCGGGACAGGAACGGAACGGAGAACGGGTCGGCCGGGGCCGGGGCCGGGGCCGGCCGCGGAGTCGGCGTCGGGGTGGGCGTCGGGGTGGGCGTGGCTGTCGGCGTGGCTGCGGCGGTCGGCCGCGGCGTGGGCGTGGCCGTGGGTGTGGGCGTGAGCGTCGTCGACGGTCCGCCGGTCGGCGCGCCGATGACCTCGATCTCGGCAAGCCCGACGTTCTCCGTGCGAGGTGCTCACGGCGTCGACCATGAGCTGGACGCTCGTGACCGTGCGGGAGCCGAACGTGAGCGTCGTGGCCGACCCGCCGTTGGCGAGGGTGCCGGTGGCGAGGCTGCTGCCGTCGCTGAAGCGGAGCGTCCCCGCGGTCACCTGGTCGTTCCCGTTGGGGCGGTCGTAGAGGACGACGCGACCGATCGTCACGGGCGCCGACCAGGTGAGGGTGAGCCAGCTACCTGCGCGCCCGCCCTGGGTCGCCCACTCGCGGGTGTAGTCGGCCGGGTAGCCCGCAATCACCCCGTCGACCGCCTTGATCGCGAGCTGGCCGGTGGCGGCCGTCGCCGACGAGGCGCTTACCGCCGCCTGAGGGGCGATGTTCGTCGACGTGGGCGTCGGCGTGGGCGTGGCCGTGGGCGTGGGCGTCGGCGTGGGCGTCGGCGTGGGCGTCGGCGTCGGCGTGGGCGTCGGCTGGGCCCCGACTGCGGGGCTCGCAGTCGGGATTGCCCTGGGCGTGGCTGTGGGCGCCGGCCGGGCCGATGGAACAGGTGTCGGCGACGCAGTGGGGTTCGGCGTGGCCGTCGGCTCGGGCGGGGCGGGCACCGGGTCCGAGAGAGCGGGCGCCGGTTCGGCCGGCGGAGCGGGGTTCGGGACCTCGGTGCCGTCCAGCTTCGCGCCGCGGACGACGAACGCGTCGACGTCCACGATCGGGTGCCTCTTCGTGCCGAGCACCTCGATCGTCAGGATGTGCATCCCCACCTCGGGGTAGGACACCGAGAAGAGGGTCTCGCGGTACCGCGGCCTGCGCGAGTTCGTGTCCACGGTGCGGACGACCTGGCCGTCGACGGAGACCGCGGCCTCGCCGCGATCCGGACCCTTGGTCCCCACCCAGGAGGCCGCGGTCCCGGTGAACGTGAACGTGAAGCTCGCGCCCTTCTGTCCTGAGAAGGCCAGGCCCGAGCCGAGGTATCGACCGTCCTGCGCGGAGTCCCACTCGCCGGTGATCCCGGCGAGCGCGGTCGTCTCCTGGAAGACCCGCGTCTCGAACGAGCCGCTCCATGACGAGACGAGGCGGTCCGCAGGATACGTTCTTGCAGAGGTAGCGACGAAGGGGACCGCGAGGGCGGCGATCCCGACGATCATCACACCGGTCGCGAGCCAGTCGCGTCCCCGGCGGGGAACCGGCGGCGGCGCAGTGGGCGCATGCTCGTCGATCCAGCGCGTTCCATCCCAAAACAAGGTCCGGCTCCATTCGGCAACCCGGCTGACTCAGAGAGTCCCGTGGCTTTGCGGCCCCGCCTCGCGACGGGTGTGCTATTTCGTGGGCCCAGAGAAGGGCGTTGGCCGGGCCAGTCTCGCGCTCGGTAGGCGATCAGGCCATGGCCCGCCCGGGAGCGGGTGACCGTCATTGGTACCGTCAGAGGGTCCGTGTGGTGACCCGGGGCACCGGCCCGCGACCTGGATGGTCACCTGAGTCAGACCAGGCGCCGCTCTCGGGGAAGCCCGGCTCGCTGCCACGTGCGGATCCCCGACGGCAGGGCGAGCCACCAGATCGCGGCTCCCACGAGCGAGGCCAACGCGAGCCCCCAGGCTGCGCCGAGACCCCCCATGGATGCGCCAATCACCGGTAGACCCACCCCGAACACCGAAGTCAGCGCAGTCACCTTGAGGCTGAGCCGGGCATTCGCGAAGGCGCGAAGAGACGTGCCAGGACCGATGATCAGGACGTTCCGAGCTGGGCGACGATGGATGCTGGCAGGTAGATCCGCGCCGCGTCCCACGTATCCCGGAGCACCGACGGCCAAGCTCATCGGGAATCAGCAGAGCGATCCCGCCCCAGGTCAAGCACGCAAGGGCCAGCCCGAGAGATGCCCCCGCGCCCATGCGCAGGAGCGCCCCGAGCGACTTGTCGAGCGCCCGTACGGCTTCGGGCGTGGCCGCCATGGAGGCCCCCAGGTAGAGCACCTGCACCGGGGCCATCACCAGCTGGGCGGCCCGGATCGATCCGATCGCAGCGAGCCCGGCGATCGCGCCGATCGCGATCATGACCAGCTGGCCAAGGCCAGTCCGCAGCCCTGTCTCAAGCAGAAACCGCGCCGCGAGATCGTCGTGCTCCCGCCACCAGGCGAGGGCATGGTCCGGCCGCGGCACGACTCTCGTCTGCGCGACGCCGAACAAGGCCGCAATTGATGCCGCCAATCCCCAAGCCAGCATGATCGCGAAGAGGGAGGCCCCGGCGAGCCCCGCCAATGCGAACGCAGGAACGAGGAAGAGCGCCCAGACGACGTCGTTGATGAAGGCACTGCGGGCGCGACCCGCTGCGAAGAACGCCACTCGCCACGCGTCCTGGGTCAGAAGCCCCGGGAGGGTGGCGCCCAGTGCGAGAAGCGCAGCCCCCATGGGGCCACCGACGAGAACCCCGACGGCGATCAGGCCAATCGCGGCCACGCATGCGACGCCCGTCGAGGTGCCGACCGCCGCGGCGGCTCCTCGACGCCACTTCTCCGGTGATGCGACGCTGTACCGGATCAGCAGTGGATCCAATGGATAGGCGCGTGCCAGGCTGATCGCGAAGGCGTAGATGAAGAACGCGAGGCTGAAGGCTCCGAAGTCTTCGATCGAAAGCGACCTGGCGAGGATGAGCCCGACCGCGAAATTGGTGCCGCTCGAGACGACCTGGTCTGCCAGGCTCCACCCAACACGGCGGACGATCCCCCGCGGAAGGCGACGTGCCCCTACGCTTTCAGGGTGGGCCGCTCGACTCACGCAGACAGCCGCCTACCCGGAACCGGCGGGCCGCCCACCACCCAACTGCGACGACCGCGACGAATGCGGCCATCACAGCCGTCGCCATGGCCAACGAGATCCCCGATCTCGGCGATCGGGCCGCCCCCCGCGCAATCGGCATCCCGGCGCCGCTCAGGACGCTGGTCTTCTCGGCATCGCTGAGGTAGGTGGCGCCCTCCTCGCCGGGGGTCGCGTTGAACTCCGCCAGGGTGCTCTTGCCCGCCTTGCCACTCGAAGCGCCAGCGACCGTCCTCGGCACCGTTCATCCAGTAGCGGTTGCCCGAGCCCCGGTTGTTGCTGGCCGGCGTCGAACAGGATCCCGTCCCAGTCCTGGGCCCAGAAGGCGAGCCAGCGGTCGGACTCGCCGATGACCGTGTTGTCGTGGACGTAGTTGTTCGGTCGGCCGAGTGGTTCCAGTCGGTGCGGTTCTGGCTGATGACGCTGATCCCGGCGTCGTTCCAGGCCACGATGTTGTCGGAGACGTCGGCGCCGCCGCGACGAGCTGATGAGGATGCCGGCGCCCCAGCCCCAGACGGCCTTGCCCCAGCCGTTCTCCCAGAGCCGGTTGGCGCGGATCGTGGCCCCGGTGCTGACCTCGAAGAAGATCCCGGCGTGGGTGTTGTGGTGGACCCGGTTGCCGGTCACCACGATGTCCCGGCAGTAGATGTCGCACCAGAGACCGGGGCCGGCATTGTCGTAGACCTCGTTGCCCTCGAGGCGGAGGCCGGTCTGGGCGCGTGGCCTTGAGGCCGCCGGCCTCCCACTCGGGGTCGAAGCCAGCGGTGTTGTTGGCGTAGATGCGGTTGTTGCGGAGGACGTTGTTCTGGCCGTCCGTACTCGTCACCGCCGAGGTGGACGCCGAGCTGGCCGGCGTGGTGGATGGCGCAGTCCTCGACCATCGAGCTAGTTGGCGCCGCCGATGGAGACATTGGCCCCGGCGGCGTAGGCGAGGTCGCAGGCGCGCAGGGTGAAGCGGCTGACGCCGGCCTTGGCCTTCACCGCCCCGGTCTGGGCCGCGTTGTTCGCGTCGCGCATCGTGAAGCCCTCGACCGTCACGTCGGAGGCGTTGACGACGAGCCAGGCCGAGCGGACCGTCGACCCGGCGGCGTCCTTGCCGCTGATCGTCGCCCCGTAGCCGCGCAGGGTGAGCGGCTTGTTGATCGTGACCGTCTCGCGGTACGTGCAGGCCGGCGCGGTGACCACCGAGCCGGACAGGGGCGGCGTCGACGAGCGCCTGCAGCGAGCCGCAGACCGGCGTCGGCACGCGGCTCGGGGTCGCCGTGGGCGTCGGGGCGGCCGCGAGGAACCCCGCCAATACCGGGACGACCCACCACATACCAGCGTCCCACCCGGTCATGCGTTCAACCCGGACGACAGCCTCCCCGGCAGGCCGCCCTGTCGGCTGAGGCTTCGGGATGTGCCGACTGGAACGGCCGACGGCAGGTCCCGCGCGCCTGCCCGAGGACCCTGGGGTTGAGGGCGCGGAGCAGCCGAAGGCCGCGGATCTGCGAACGGCCGGTTGGTCGGACACATGGTCTGCTCATCATCGCGGATTTCGGGCCACCGCGACCAGATCCGCGCCTACGGCCGATGATCTGAACACGTGACTGCGGCTGTGCGAACGCGGGCACTGCCAGATGCGCCTTCACCGGGCCGTACAATCGCGGCGGATGAGCGAAACGACTCAGGTCAAGTCAGAGGGACTGAACGAAGCTGGCGAAGTCGGCCCCACGCTACCGATGTCGCCCGGTTCGATGCAGATTGCCCTCGTCGCATATGTATGCGCCCCGGACGAGGGCTCCGAACCCGGGGCGGGATGGGTATGGGCTCGTCTGCTCTCCGAGATTGGTGACGTTTGGCTGGTGACCCTCGATGACGAGCGCGCCGTCCGAACGCAGCAGGCCATCGAATCACTCGGCCCGACTGGCCGCATTCGGCTCGTGGCTGTCCCGTTTCCGCGATGGTGGAGAGGTCCGATCCGGCGCTTCGAGCGCCTCTCCTATGTCGCCTGGATGCTGGGGATGCCCGTCGGCGTCCGGGCGCTGGAGGTCTCGTTCGACCTCGCATGGCACGTGACCTTCGGGAACGCGTGGCTCGGCTCGACGGCACAGGATCTCGCCCCGCAGTTCGTTCTTGGACCCGTTGGCGGTGGCGTTGGCACCCCGTGGCGCATCGTCCCGGCGCTCGGCTGGCGCGGGGCGACTTTCGAGGTCGGACGTGCAACCGCCCGTCTCATCGGCCGCTGGCTCAACCCCCTCAGTCGGTCTGCTTGGTCCCGCGCGGCCCTGGTTCTCACCCAGAACCCGCAGACGGTTCAATGGCTTCCACGAGCAGTGCGATCGCGAGCTGAGTTCTTCCCGCAGATGGCGTTGGAGATCGCTCCGCGTGTCTTGGGCGACTCCGTGAGGGGTGCGCTGAAGTTGCCCGACGAGGAACGTCACGCACTGGTCGTCGGGCGGCTCGTGCCGTGGAAGGGAGGGGCCCTGGCCATCCGAGCGCTGAGTCACCTGCCCGGTTGGCGGCTGGTCTTCGTTGGGGAGGGTCCCGACCGAGAGCGCCTCGACAAGCTGGCCCGGAAGCTCGGCTTGCGGGAGAGAGTGGAGTTCACCGGCTGGCTTCCCCGGGATGTCGTGCTCGATCGTATGCGTTACGGCGCCGATGTCCTCCTCCTACCGAGTCTGCACGACGAAGGCGGCTGGGTCGTGGCTGAAGCTGTCACGATCGGCCTACCTGTGGTGTGCCTTGACCGAGGCGGGCCCTCGGCCCTGGGAGGGCGCGGCGTGTCGACCACGACGCCCAACCGGACGGCACGCGCGCTTGCGCATGCTTGTCTGGACGCAGCGTCGCAGCGGAGCGAACCGGATGATCGTTGGTCCAGAGCGCGACGGCTCGAAGCGCTACGGCGCCTCTTGGTAGAACGTGGCGTGATCCGCATCCCGGCGGCGATGGCGGGCGGGTAAGGTTCTGGACATCCACCGCACAGAGGAGCACGCCGCGGATGGTCCAGCTTCAACGCCCAGCCTGGGTCTACTTCGATGGTCGGATTCGCCCATTCGAGGAGGCGGTGTTGCACATCTCGTCAGAGGCTGTGTACCGCGGTCTCAACGTCTTCGAGGGGGTCAAGGGATACTGGAGCCACGACGGCGCCGGGTTCAACCTGGTGGCGCTCGCGCGTCACTACGCGCGTCTCAGAGAGTCGGCGAAGCTGCTCCACATCCCGGTCCCCTGGACGTTCGACGAATTCGAGCGCGCCTGCCAGGAACTACTCCTCGTGATGGTCGAGCCGGGGCGTGACATGTGGGTGCGGGCCACCCTGTACGTCGTCGAGGGCCATTGGGGGGTCGACACGAGAGCTGACCTGACGCTGATCGCGTATCACCAGCCGATGAGCGCGCCGACGCCGATCTCGGTGGGCGTCTCAACGTGGCAGCGTGCGAATGACGTCACGGTCCCCCCGCGGATCAAGACGAGCACCAACTACCAGGTCGCCCGACTCGCGAGGATCGAGGGTCGACGGCAGGGGCACGCCGAGATGATCCTCCTCAACACCGCCGGACGGGTTGCCGAGTTCACCGGCGCTTGCGTGCTCATGGTGCGAAATGGCGCGGTCATCACGCCACCGCCGTCAGAGGGGGCGCTCGAGAGCATCACGGTGGACATCGTCGGCGAGCTGTGCGCGTCGCTTGGGATCGACTTCATCCGTCGTCCGGTTGACCGGACCGAGCTCTACATCTGCGACGAGCTCGGCGAAGCCGGGACGCTTGCGGAGTTGACCCCGGTGATCTCCATCGACGCGTATCGGCTGCCGGACGAGCGGCCCGTCCTGGACGAGATCCAGCGTCGGTTCTTCGATGCTGTGCGGCTCATTGATCCGCATCCTGCCCTCCAGCTGTCGCCGGTGGGCCTGGACGTAGGGCGATGACGCGCGCGGCCACGGTCGGTGACCCGTGGGCTGTGGTTGACGTGGTCGGGTCGACTCGGCGCGGACCCGCCGTCCTGGCTTTGGCCGCTGCCCTCAGATTGAAGCGTTCACGAATGGCGTGAGTCGCGTCGGTCATGGCCTTCTGGTAGGCCTCCTCGTCAGGATGCGCCCGGGCGTCCGCGTGGGTCGGGCGCGGAGCGGTACGATGAGGTCGACGTGTTCGAGCCGGCAGCAGTTGCGGCCTGGCTCTTGTCGCGAGCAGCCAGGGACCCCCACGTGCAGGACGGCATTCCTCGTGTCTCGGTGATCCTCCCGGTGCTCAATGGGGAGGCACACCTGGCCGAGTCCCTCGGCTCGATCCTCGCCCAGGAGATGACCGACCTCGAGGTCATCGCCATCGACGATGGATCGACCGACACGACGCCCGCCATCCTGGAGGAGCACGCTCGTCGCGACCCCCGGATCCGCATCCACCGCCAGGCGAACGCGGGGCTGGTCGCCGCACGGAACCGGGGGCTCGCCCTCGCTCGTGCGCGGTGGGTCGCGCTCCAGGACCACGACGACGTTTCGCTGCCGGCGAGGCTCTCCCGGCAGCTGGCCTTCTTCGATGAGCATCCCGAGGTCCGGGTCCTGGGAACCTACGGCTGGAGGATCGGAGCCCGGGGCCGGCGCGTCGGGGTCTTCGACATGGGGCCACGCGACGCCGCGCACTTCGCGAAGCTCCGCGCCGCGAACGAGCCGATCTACCTGATCTCGTCCTCGGTCGTGGTCGATCGCGACCTGGCCATCTCGGTCGGCGGGTTCCGGGACATCCCGGCCGCCGAGGACGTGGACCTCTGGACCAGGATCGCCGACGAGCACCTCGTGCTGGCACTCCCGGAGCGCCTGGTCCTCTACCGCGTGCTGGCCTCGAGCATCTCCATGAAGCGCTTCTTCATACAGGTCGAATCGGTCGAGGCGATCTTCCGCAACACCGCCCGGCGGCGCGCGGGCCGCCCGGAGCTCCCGGCGGCCGCGATCCACCAGGAGCTCGCCTCGGAACCGACCGGGAGGCGGGCGATCCGCACCCTCGAGTGGCGGTCCAGGTACTGCTACCGACGCGGCGGGGCTCTCATCGCTGACGGACGACCGGCGGGAGCGGCCTGGCTTGCCGCGGCCTTCGCGACGGCGCCGTGGGTGCCGGTGGGGCGACTCCGTCGCCAGGTCTTACCACTTCTCCTCCGGCCCAGGCCACGGCGCCAGCCGTATCATCCTGGGACTTGACCCCGGTTCCTCGGCCGCGAACGGCGCCGTGACGGTCCCGCGGCCGAAGCTGACGAACGGGCCATCGTCCCCGAAACGCCGCGCGTGGCATGCTGCACGCCATGAGGATGCCCCGCGGCCGCGGCGTGCTGGTCGGCACGATCGTCCTGGCGCTCCTGGCGCCGGCCCCCGTCGGGGCGGACGGGAACGCGCTTGGGCGCACATCGTCGGGTGGCCCGGGCGGCGCCGCGGCCGCCGATGCGGCTCCCCTGCAGAACCTCCCGATGAGCCTCCTCGTCACGCTCGAGCCGGGCGAGGATCCGGCGCGCGTGGACGCGGCGGCGGCGGCTGCGGGCCTGGTCCGCGTCGCGTGGAGCCCGGCTATCCGAACCGCGCAGTACGTGGTCCTCGGTGCCGACGCCGACGGCGGGACGACCGCGTCCGGCCCCGGGACCTCGGCCAGCCCG
This sequence comes from uncultured Chloroflexia bacterium, assembly GCA_963709605.1. Lineage (GTDB taxonomy): Bacteria > Chloroflexota > Limnocylindria > Limnocylindrales > CSP1-4 > CTSoil-043. Next base: position 20,813 of record CAVPWX010000010.1, read on the forward strand.
GGCGCGGGCAGTCCTGACGCGGCCACGGCGGCAGAGCGCCACGTCGGCCTCGCGCTGGCGGCCGCCGGCCAGGTGGACGGTCGCGAGCGCGCCCGCCTGGCGCGGGCGGGTGTGGAGCTCAGCAGGATCGCCGGGCGTGGCCGCCGCCCGGCCGCCGGTCCGCCTCGAGCTCCTCGAGGATCCGACGCCCACGCCCGAGCCGACACCGGAGCCGACGCCAACCGCGGAGCCGTCGCCGTCCCCGTCGCCCACCCCCTCGCCGTCCCCCACCCCGGTCCCGGCGCCGAACGACACCTACTGGACCGCCCAGTGGGGCCCCGACGCCATCGGCGCCCGCAGCGCCTGGTCGATCACCCGCGGACGCCCCGAGATCGTCGTTGCCGTCCTCGATTCCGGCGTCGACCTGGCCCACCCGGACCTGAAGGGCCGCCTGGTCCCCGGGATCGACACGGGGTCGGGCGATCGCGACCCGACCGACGAGGACGGCCACGGCACGCACGTCGCGGGGATCATCGCCGCGGCGTCGGGCAACGGGCGGGGCGTGTCGGGGGTCGCCCCGGGCGTCGTGGTGATGCCGGTCAAGGTCATGAACGACGACGGCGACATCTGGGACGCCGCCGTCGCCGAGGGGATCGCCTGGGCGGTCGCGCGGGGGGCGCGGGTCATCAACCTGAGCCTGGGCGGCCCCGACGACAGCGCCGCGATCGACGCCGCCATCGACGACGCCCGGGCGCGCGGCGCGGTCGTGGTCGCGGCAGCGGGGAACCATCGCGACGGCGACCTGGAGGCGCGCGTGGACCAGCCGGGCGCCTACGACCCGGTCCTGGCCGTCGCCGCCGTCAGCGATCGCGGGGCCGACTTCGGGCCTCCGGGAGCGGCAGAGCGCTACGCCCACGCGGGCTACAGCAACAGCCGGTCCGGAGATCGACCTGGCGGCGCCCGGCACCTCGATCATGTCGACGTACCCGACGTGGGAGACGCGCCAGTACGTCCGGATCTCGGGCACCTCCATGGCCACCCCGTTCGTCGCCGCCGCGGCGGCCCTCGTCATCTCGCGCGACCCTTCGCTCAGCGCCGAGCAGATCGAGGGGGCGCTCCTCGGCACGGCGATCGACCTCGGCGATCCGGGTCCCGATCCGGACACGGGAGTCGGGCTCGTGCGCGCCGACGCCGCCGTCGCCTCGATCCCCGCGCTGCCGTCGGACGGCGTCGATCCCGTCGTCCGTGTCACCGGGATCGCCGATGGCACCGTCGTGCGGGGCTCTGTGCCCCTCACCTTCGCCGCGACCGACGCCTCGCCGATCCTGGCAGTCCGGGTCCACCGCGACGGGCAGTACCTCATGGTGCGCCGCCGCGCCACGGTCGACGTGGACTGGAACACCGCCACCGTGCGGGACGGCCTCCATACCTGGACCGGGTACGGGACGGACGGCGGGCTGCAGGTCGGCTCGACGCGCGCACGCGTGCTGGTCGCGAACGATCGAGCGGTCGCCTCCGTGCGGGGATCGCTGGTGATGACCTCGACGGCGCGTTCGATCAGCCGTCCCGTGACGCTGGCCGGGAGCGGGCCGTTCGTCGCGCGCACATGGGGGCCGTCCACGGCCCGGCTGGTCATCAGCCTGGTCGACGGGTCCGGCCGCGTCGTCGCCACGGCCCGCGGCACGGGCTCGGCCGCCCTCGCGGTCTCTGCGCTAGGCGCCGGCCGCTACACGCTCCGGGCATCAGCTGCGGCCGGCGTGCCGGGCGCCACGCTCCGCCTCTCGGGCGCCTGGTTCCGCTGAGGTCGCGGCGAGACAGGCGGGCCCGGGACCGGGCATCGCCCCCGCGCCTGCCGGCGCTCAGGGCAGCGCCAGGGCGCTCGCGAGGTTGTTCGCGTCGTAGGCGATCTCGACGTTGCGGGTGCCCCCGGTCGCCACGACCTTGACCTCGATCCGGCGGCCGGCGGGCACGGCAACGCTCGCGAGCGACCAGCTCGGAGCGTAGGCGGCCCAGGCCGTCGAGGAGCTGTTGGTGACCGAGACGGAGGCGTTTCCGAGCTCCACGTAGGTCGAGGTCGCCGGGTCGAAGACGCGCAGGAAGGCGCGCAGCGTGGGGTTCGTGCCGCCGGTCGAGGACTTCCGGGCCCATACCGTCAGCGTCGCCGTCCCATTCAGGGTCCGGGCCGTGGCAAACGCCGCCGAGCGCCAGGTGGCATAGCGGCAGGAGCCCGTCTCCGTCACGAGCCCGGTGTTCCGGTTGATCGAGCGGCCCGCCCGACCGTCGCAGTTCGTGTCGTAGTTGTAGAGGGTGCCGGCGGTCGGGGCGGTGGCGTCGAGGGCGAGGTTGAACTGCGCGGCAGTGTTCGCGATGGGCGGCGTCGGGTTGTTGTGGAGGTACCACGTCGTGCCCGTGGCCCAGCTCCCGGTGGCGAAGGTGCTGCCCGTGACCGCGGCATCGGTGAAGCGGGCCAGGACCACCCGCGTCCCGGCGAAGGCGACGGCGGCCGCGCCGACCACGAGGCCGGCGACGAGGAGGACGGCGAGCCGGCGACGGACCCGCGATCGGCGGGGGGGTGCGGGGGGCGGTCCGAGCGATTCGGGAGCGGGAAGGAACGCCGGGCCGCCGGCCAGGACGGACCGGGCATCGAGGCGTGGGACGGGCACCGCGGCGACGGCCGTCGTGGGGGCGCCGACCGCCGGACGCGCCCGGTGCCGAGGGTTGCGGGCGGACGGGCTCGAACCGCGGCGCGCGCCGGCGATGCGGCGGGCTGCGATCCGACGTGTCATGCCGCGAGGTCCCCGCGCTCGTCGGGCGCGCGGTCGCCGGAGGTCGGGTCGGCCGCGCCGGGATCGACGGCGGGCGCTTCGGGCGCCGCCACCGGCGGGTTCGGGGCCGTCGCGGCGCCGTGACGACGGGGATTTCGGCGGTCGCGCTCGAGGAGGACCGGCGTTGCCGGACGCGCGCGCGCGCCCCGTCTCGCGGACGCGGGTGCGGGTGCCCGCCGCGGCGAAGGCCGGCAGGGCGCCGAGCATGCCGGGGGCGGCGAGGCCGGCTGCGGGCGCAGGGTCGCCGGCCGGGTGGCCCGTGTGGTCGCCCGAGGTGCCGGCCGCCGCGCAGGCGGGGCAGCGCTGCTCCTCGAGATCCTCCAGGATCCAGCTGACGAGGAGCGCGGCCGCGCCCAGGGCGAGGAAGCCGGCCAGCCCCAGCCCGGTCGCCAGCAGCGCGGAGAGGTAGCCGAGGAGCGGGATCGAGAGGGCGACCCGCCCCACGATCGCCGCCGTGGGAACGATCACCGGGTCGGGCTCGGGGTTCGCGTCGCCCTTGGTCTCGACGTAGGGGACGCCGGCGAGGTCGGCCAGCCGCGTGATCCGGTGGGTGTACGGCGTGGCCGCCCCCTGCTCGACCGTCACGACGTCGCCGACGGCGTAGGGGCCGTCAGCGGGAAGAGCCACGACGAGCGCGCCCTGGGGGATCGCCGGCTCCATCGATCCACCGCCGATCACCATCGCGCGGCCCCCGAGAACGGGGGCCAGCACGGTGAGGCCCGCCGTCACGATGACGACGACGACCGCGACGAGGAGGAGGGCGTCGAGAGTGCGGCGTCCCCAGCGCAGGGTGGTCGTCGTCATCGCGGTCGAACCCAGGTCGATTGCCTCCCTCATGGGCGGAGGCCCGCGACCGGCCGGAGCCGAGCCGCGGGCCGGGACCAGGCCGGTTCGGTCCTAGTTGTTCGCCGTCTGCTCGGCGTCGAAGGTGAACGTCACGTTCGCGGACGTGTTCTGGAAGGAGTTGCCGGTGGCCAGCGGCAGGGTCGCTTTGAAGCAGAGGGTCTCGTTGGCACCGCCGGCGAGGGCGCGGTCGCCCGCCTGGGCGCCCTGGGCGTTGCTGCCGACGGCGGCGGCATCGAGCGCGCCGCTGTAGAGGGCGGTGCCCGTGCAGGCGGCCCCCGCGTAGACGTCGAGCTGGAGCTGCGCGGCGAGCGGTGCGCCCGACACGACGGTCGTGGCGATCGCATAGCGCAGCGCGCCGGTCCCCGCGTTGTCCACCTGGATCGTCGCCGTGCTCGCGTCGCCCGGCATCATGCTCGTGACGCTGAAGAGCGCCGTGGCCGGGGTCGTCGAGATGTCGATCGTGCCGGTCGCGAACGCGTTGCCCGTCACCGCCTGCGAATCCGTGAAGATCGCGAGCGAGAGGGCACCGGCGCCGAGCGAGCCGCTGGCGATCGCGAGCGCGAGGAGCGCGGCGAAGCGCCGACGGCGACGCGGGTGAAGGTGCTGGGGGGCCGCCTGGTCCATTCGTCTCCCTTTCGGAGCGGGCGCCTGCGCGACCCGCACAAAGACCCGGAGGGTCGGCGCCCACGTTGGGGTCGGCGGTCCGGGCCGGTCACCGCATTGCACCGGAATTGCGGGCGCGGAGATATGGGAGACGTGGGCCGTTCGTCCCGGTACGTTCGTCCGGACCTGGCTGGCACCCGAGCGTGCCGGTGGGGCGCGCCGGCCGCGTTCAGGCGATCCGGGTGACCTCGACCCCCTCCGTCGCGGCGGCTCGCCCGAGCGCGCGATCGAGCGTCGCGAGCTCCGCGTCGACGTCGACGGCGAGCTGAAGGTACAGGGCGTCGTACACGGTGAGCCGGTGACGATCGGCCAGGTCGAGAGCGTCGATGACACCGGGAACCCCCCGGTCGGCGGTCTCGACCCCGGCTCGCGCCGTTGCGGCGACCGTCAGCGCGGCACGCCCGGGCTCGAACCGACGGCCGAGCAGGAGCGCATTGGCCAGCTCGGCCCAGAAGTGCGGGGGGACCAGGCGCGTCCGGCCCTCGCGCACCCACTCCGCCCAGCGCTCAAGGAGCGGCCCGCCCTCGAGGAGGGCCTCGACCGCGAATGACGCGTCGAGGACGACCGGGGGCCGGGGTGCAGCGAAGCTCATCGCGGTCGGTCGAGCCGGGGCCGGTCGACCCGAGCCGAGCCGGCCGCCGCGGTTCGCCGGCCCCGCGCCGCCCTCGGCGTCGCGGTCCCGGTCACCGCGGACGAACGCCGCGGCATCCCAGCCGGACGGGGCCGGGGGAGCCTCGGCGACGAGCCGCCGGATCTCGTCCAGCGCGGCCAGCTGGCGCTCGACCGCCCGGCCGGGCGCCACCTCCCGGAGGTCGCCGAGCGGCACGAGCGCGGCGAGCGGGGTCCCTGCCCGCTCGATCACGATCCGCTCGCCCGCCGCGGCCTCGTCGAGGAGCTGCCCGAAGCGGCGGCGGACGTCGAGCGCGCTGACGGTCTTCATAGGACCATCATAGCGCTGTCATGGTGCTCTATGAGACTGGTCGCGCAGCCCGGCCGGGGCGCGACGGCGGCTTCGGCCGTGGCTCCGGCCGCCCGCTCACCCGGTGCGGGGCGGCCGGAGATCGGCCACCATGGCGAGGCATCACGCCCGTCCGAGCCCCGGAGCCAGTCGATGACCGCCATCCCCGCCGCCTTCCGCGCCTTCGTCGCCGCCCGCGAGGGGGACGCCGTCGCGCGCGAGGTCCGGGACTTCGCCGAGGCCGACCTCCCAGCCGGCGAGGTGGAGGTCCGCGTCGCCTGGTCGAGCGTCAACTACAAGGACGGCCTGGCCACGATCCCGACGGGAAAGGTGGCCCGGATCAGCCCGCTGATCCCCGGCATCGACCTGGCCGGCGAGGTGATCGCCAGCGTCGACCCGTCGATCCGGGTCGGGGCCGCCGTGCTGGCCCACGGCTACGAGCTGGGCGTCTCCCGCCACGGTGGCCACGCCGAGTTCGCGCGCGTGCCGGCGGGCTGGGTGGTGCCGCTCCGGCGGGGCTGACCCCGCGCCTGGCCATGGCGGTCGGGACGGCCGGGTTCACGGCGGCGCTGTCGGTCGTCCGCCTGGAGGAGCGCGGCCTGCGCCCGGGAGACGGCCCCGTCCTGGTGACCGGCGCGTCGGGCGGTGTCGGCTCGACCGCGGTCGGGATCCTGGCCGCGCGCGGCTACGAGGCCTGGGCTGCGACGGGCAAGCCCGACGAGGCGGAGCGACTGCGGGCGCTCGGGGCGGCGGGCATCCTCGGGCGCGAGGAGGTGACGGCCGAGAGCGCGAGGCCGCTCGATTCGGAGCGGTGGGCCGGCGCGGTCGACTGCGTCGGCGGGACGACGCTCCCCTACATCCTGCGGACGCTCCGCCGCGACGGCGCGGTCGCCGCCTCCGGGAACACCGGCGGGCCGGGGCTCGCCACCACCGTCTTCCCGTTCATCCTCCGCTCGGTCGCCCTGCTCGGGATCGACTCGGCCCAGGTGCCGATCGCGGAGCGGCGGGCGATCTGGGCGCGGATCGCCGGCGACCTGCGGCCGAACGGCCTCGGCGAGGGGCTCACGGAGGTGACGCTCGAGACGCTCGCCGAGGCGCTCGACGCGATCCTGGCCGGGCGCGCCCGCGGCCGCTGGATCGTGCGCATCGGCGGCTGACGCAGCATCACCTCGCCCGCAACTCGACGGTCATCGTCGAGCCGTCGTCGAGTGCGGGTCAGGCGACCAGGTCGGCGAGCCGGACGACCTCGAGGTGTGGCAGCGCGGGCATTCGTTCGTCGTTCGTCACGATGGCCGTCGCCCCTGCGTGGCGCGCCGTCGCGAGATGGACCGCATCGGGGATCTGGACTCGATGACGTCCCCGGATGATCCCGACGTCGACGGCAATGTCGGCCGTGAGTGGGACGAGGTGGACGCCCCGCGCGCCCCGAATCGCGTCCGCGTAGCGTTCGACCAGCGTCTCATCTCCGACTGCCACGGGCCCGACGGCGATCTCGGCCAGGACCATGGTCGACACCACCACCGTGACCCTTCCAAGCTCGGCTGCGTCGAGGATCGCCCCGGTCGCCCGGGCGAGAAGACCGGGGCTCTCGAAGAGGTAGATGAAGGCGTTCGCGTCGATCGCGATCCGCCCGTGCCTCTCGACGAGGTCGTCGATCGTCATTCCACGGCCCGACGTTCCTCGGCCGCCCGTCGCGACGCGGCCCACGCTTCCGCGATGTCACGGGCGACCTGCGCCTCGCGCTCGAGCTGCCGTGCCTCCCATTCGTCGCGCAGAGCGCGGATTCGCTCGGCCGCGTCGGTCCCGTCGTAGAGGTGGGCGCCGATGCCCAGCAGGCGCGTCCCGGCCGGGACGTGGCGCCGCAGGCGGATCACGTCCCCGTCGATCTCGACGTCGAGCCGGTCGCCCGCCTTCAGGCCGAGCCGCTTCCGGGCCTCGCTTGGCACCGCGATCTGGTGCTTGGTGCTGATCTTCACGCTTAGCATGGACCGGATGATAGTCGGCTCCGCGTCGCCCGGCAACCGTCGACCGCCGGCAACCTGCGCTCTCGGCGGCCTCCCGGCCCGGTAGGCTGGCGCCGTGGAGCCGCTCGAGCGCCGCTTCGTCCCTTCGCTCCCCGTCGACCTGCGCCTGACGCTGGGCATCCACCGACGCGGGGCGGCCGATCCGACCCTGCGCTTCTCGCGCGACGGCTCGGCCTGGCGGGCGAGCCGGACGCCCGAGGGGCCGGCGACCCTGCGGCTGGTGCCCGACGGGGCGGCGATCCGGGCCAAGGCCTGGGGCCCCGGGGCCGGCTGGGCGCTGGAGCAGGCCCCCGAGCTGGTCGGCGCCGACGAGGACCCGGGCGCCGCGGCCGAGCTCGCCGACCGCGTCGCGGCGGCCGGCCACAGGCTGCTTGCTACCCTGCTACCACGCTACCAGGGCATCAGGATCGGGCGGACACGCCGCGTGATGGAGGCGCTGGTCCCGGCGATCATCGAGCAGAAGGTGACGGGCGACGAGGCGCGCGCCGCGTTCGTCGCGCTGGTGCGGCGGCACGGTGAGCCGGCGCCGGGGCCGTGGGAGGCTGAGGGCCGCCCGGCCCAGATGCGGGTCCCTCCGTCGCCCGCGACCCTCGCCGGCCTCCCCGGGTACGACTACCACCCGCTCGGCCTGGAGCGCCGCCGGGCGGACGCGATCCGGGCCGCCGCGGCCCGGGCGGCACGCGTGGAGGAGTGCGCCGACCTCCCGCTCGCGGACGCCTATGCGCGCCTCCGCGCGCTCCCGCTCGTCGGCCCGTGGACGGCCGCCGAGGTCGGCCTCCGGGCGCTCGGCGACCAGGACGCGGTGAGCGTCGGCGACTTCCACCTTCGCCACGCGGTCTGCTGGGCGCTGGCCCGCGAGGAGCGCGGCTCCGACGCCCGGATGCTGGAGCTCCTGGCGCCCTTCGCCGGCCATCGCGCGCGCGTGATCCGCCTCATCGAGGCGGCCGGGATCCACGCCCCTCGACGGGGTCCGCGGATGGAGCCTCGGTCGATCACCCGAATCTGACCCGCGGCCGCACAGGCCGGGCCGAGTGGCACGAGGGCCGGCGCGCCGATCGCGCGATCATGGACGCATGCGAGCGCCGATCGCCGCGTTCCTGGTCCTGGTCCTGGCCCTGGCCCTGGCCGGCTGCGGGGGGTCATCAGCCACCCCCGCGCCGAGCCCGCCGCCGGCCGCCTCGACGAGCCCCTCGCCGGACGCCTCCCCGACGGCGCCGTCGGGGACAGCCCCGGCGGGGGCCGAGGTCCGCGTCTTCTTCATCCCGGACGGCGCGGACCCGTGCGGCACCGTCGCGCCCGTCGTTCGGACGGTCGCGGGCCCCGTGACCGCCGAGGTCGCCCTTGGCGAGCTGCTGCGCGGGCCGACCTCCGGCGAGGCCGCGGCCGGGTTCACCAGCCTCTTCAGCCCCGCGACCGCCGGCGCCCTGCTCGACGTCGTGGTCGTCGACGGGATCGCCCGGGTCTCCTTCCACGATCTGCGCCCGATCATCCCGAACGCCTCGTCGTCGTGCGGCAGCGCCGCCCTCCTCGCCGCGCTCGACGCCACGCTGGCCCAGGTCCCGGGGGTCCTCGGCGCCCGCTACTCGTTCGGCGGCGACGAGGCCGCCTTCTACGAGTGGCTCCAGATGGCGCCGCCGGACTGATCGCGCGGGGGCGGCGGGGGCGGCGGCCGCGTGCGCCCGGTGTGCGGGGCCCTGGGCGGCGCGCCGATCCTGGTGCGGCCGACAATCCTCGCCAATGCCGCCACCCGGATCACTATCCCGGGTTTCGGGCTGCCCGAAGCCGGATTCAGGGCGGCGGGCGGCGTTTCGCTGGCCGGCGATGCGGTGTGCTGAGCACGACCACGCTCGGCCGTGGTGTTCCGGGGGGATGACCGGCGAGCCGGCCCGACCGCCATCTCGGATAGTGCTGGGTGCGTCAGCATTGGCGAGGATCTCGCGGGCGCGATGCTCTACTCGTGCCGGGAGGGGCGGCGGTGCGCGCGGCAGGCGCGGGGGGCACGGGCGTTGGGCACGGGCGTTGGGCACGGGCGGTGCGCGGGGGCGACGCTGTCGGGCGGCGGGCACCGGCGGTCCGCGGAAGGGCACGGCGCTCTCGCGCGGTGGGCACGGGCGGCGCCGCGCAGGGCCGCGTCCGACGTCGGCGTCGGTGTCGACCGCCCGCTCCCCTACCCCGGCTGGGCGACGACGAGGATCCGGATCTCGGTCATGTCCTCGATGGCGTGGCGGAGGCCCTCGCGGCCGAGGCCGGAGTCCTTCACCCCGCCGTAGGGCATGTGGTCGATCCGGTAGGTCGGGATGTCGTTGAGGATGACCCCGCCGACCTCGAGCTCCTCGAAGGCGGCGAAGGCGTTCGCCAGGTCGTTCGTGAAGACGCCGGCCTGCAGGCCGAAGTGCGACGCGTTGACCCGCCGGACGGCGTCGTGGAAGTCGGAGAAGCGGAAGAGGACAACGACCGGGGCGAACACCTCGTCGCTGCAGACCCTCGCCTCCACGGGGGTGTCGGCGAGGATCGTCGGGGCGAAGTAGGTGCCGTTCGCCGTGCCCGCCGAGCAGGACCCGGCCGCCCATCGCGACCGCCTCGTCCACCCAGGCCCGGGTCCGCAGCGCCGCCTTCTCGTCGACCATCGGCCCGAGGTCGGTCGCGGGGTCGAGCGGGTCGCCGAGGCGCAGGGCGCCGGCGGCCGTCGTGAACCGCTCGACGAAGGCGTCGAAGACCTCGTCGTGGACGAAGAGCCGCTGGACGCTGATGCAGACCTGGCCCGAGTAGCTGAATGCGCCGACCGTGATCCGCTTCACGGCCCAGTCGAGGTCCGCCGTCCGGTCGACGATCGCCCCGGCGTTGCCGCCGAGCTCGAGGACGACCTTCTTCTTGCCGGCCCGCGCCTTCATGCCCCAGCCGACGGCCGGGCTCCCGGTGAACGTCAGGAGCCGGAAGCGGTCGTCGGCGACGAGCCGGTCGCCCAGCTCGCGGCTCATCGGCAGGATGCTGACCGACCCGGCCGGCGCGCCGGCCTCCTCGACGATCTCGGCGACCGTGAGCATCGTGAGGGGGTCCTTGGACGGCGGCTTGAGGACGATCGAGCAGCCGGCGGCGATCGCCGGGGCCAGCTTGTGCGCCGCGAGGTTGAGGGGGAAGTTGAACGGGCTGATCGCCGCCACCGGCCCGGCCGGGAAGCGGCGGGTGATGCCGACGCGGCCCTTGCTGCTGGCCATGAGGTCGAGCGGGATCAGCTCGCCGCCGATTCGCTCGGCCTCCTCGGCGCCGAGGCGGAAGGTGAGCGTGGCCCGGTCCACCTCCACCAGCGCGTCGCGGATCGGCTTGCCGGCCTCGAGGGCGATGAGCCGGCCCAGCTCCTCGCGGCGGGCCTTGATCCCGGCGCTGATGGTGCGGAGCGTGGCGGCGCGCTCGTACGCCGGCAGCCTCCGCGTCACCTCGAAGGCCGCGACGGCCGCCTGGACCGCCTCCTCGTACTGCTCGGGCGTCGCCTGGTAGGTGAGGCCGGCCGGCTCGCCCGGGCGGGCCGGGTTCTCGATCGTCAGGAGGTCCGGCGAGTCGACCCAGCGCCCGGCGAGGAAGATCTTGTGGGGCACCAGATTGGTGGCGGTGGCCATCGGGACGCTCCATCGGGTGCTGCGGCGGGCCGGCGGGGCGACGCACATGGCGTGCCCGGGGGGCGTGCCGGCGTCCCTGCATCATAGTGCCGCGGGCCGGCCGGCCGGCCGGCCGTTCGATCCTCTACTGTTCAGGGGCCGGTGAGCTGGTGCGACCAGCGGCCCGCCGACGACGTGTCCGCCCGGCTGGGCGCCCCTGCTGACGCTCGAGGCGCGCGTGCGCCGCTCGGAGGTTCGAGATGGGCTACAACCTGCGGAACCGCAGCCTGACGAAGCTGCTCGACTTCAGCCCGGACGAGATCCGCTTCCTCCTGAGGCTGGCGGGTGACCTCAAGGCCGCGAAGTACGGCGGCTACGAGCAGCCGCGCCTGCGCGGCAAGAACATCGCCCTGATCTTCGAGAAGTCCTCCACCCGCACCCGGGTCGCCTTCGAGGTGGCCGCGTTCGACCAGGGCGCCCACGTCACGTACCTCGGCCCGACCGGCTCGCAGATCGGACACAAGGAATCCATGAAGGACACGGCCCGGGTCCTCGGCCGAATGTACGACGGCATCGAGTACCGCGGCTTCGGGCAGGCGATCGTCGAGGAGCTCGCCGCGTACGCCGGCGTCCCGGTCTGGAACGGCCTCACCGACGAGTTTCACCCGACCCAGGTCCTCGCCGACGTCATGACGATGTCGGAGCACAACGCCAGGCCGCTGGCGCAGATCGCCTACTGCTACCTCGGGGACGCCCGCAACAACATGGGCAACTCGCTGCTGGTCGGCGGGAGCAAGCTGGGGATGGACGTCCGGCTCTGCGCGCCCCGAGCGCTCTGGCCGAACGACGACCTCGTCGCGACGTGCCGCGGGATCGCGGCGGAGACGGGCGCCCGGATCACCCTCACGGAGGATCCCGCGGAGGGGGTCGTGGGCGTCGACTTCCTCCACACCGACGTCTGGGTCTCGATGGGCGAGGACCCGTCGGTCTGGGAGGAGCGGGTGAAGCTGCTCCTGCCGTACCAGGTGAACGCCGCCCTCGTCGAGCGCACCGGCAACCCGGCCGTGAAGTTCATGCACTGCCTGCCCGCCTTCCACGACCGCGAGACGAAGGTCGGCGAGGAGATCTACCAGCGCTTCGGGCTCGACGGGATGGAGGTCACGAACGACGTCTTCGAATCTGAGCGCTCGATCGTCTGGGACCAGGCCGAGAACCGGATGCACACGATCAAGGCGGTGATGGTCGCCACCCTTGGCGACTGACGGGAGCGCGCCCGCCCGGAGACGAGCCCCGCCCCGGGGATGAGCCCCGGAATGGGCCCAACCGTCTCTCAGCCCTCGGCGAGGAGCTCCGCCTTCGCCGTCGCCATGTCGGCCTTCGCCTCGTCGCTCACGACGGGGAACTTGGGGTCGATCTGCATGAGGGCGTTGAGGATCACCGCCCCGGCCGCGATCCGCATGAACCACTTGCGGTCGGCCGGGATGACGTACCACGGGGCGTGCTCGGTGCTCGTCTTCGAGAGGACGTCCTCGAACGCCCGCTGGTAGTCGTCCCAGTAGCGCCGCTCGCGAGCGTCGCCGGCCGCGAACTTCCAGTTCTTCTCGGGCTCGTCGATGCGCGCCAGGAACCGCTGCCGCTGCTCCTCCTTCGAGACGTTGAGGAAGAGCTTCACGATCCTGATCCCGTTGTCGACGAGGTAGCGCTCCCAGTCGTTGATCTCGCGGAAGCGCCGCTCCCAGACGTCTTTGCCCTTGGCCGAGGGCGGCAGCTTCTGGCCGGCGAGGATGGCCGGGTGGACCCGGACGACGAGGACCTCCTCGTAGTAGCTCCGGTTGAAGACCCCGATCGTGCCCCGGGCAGGCAGGCGCTTCGCAGCCCGCCAGAGATAGTCGTGATCCATCTCCTCGGACGACGGGACCTTGAAGCTCGTCACCTCGACGCCCTGCGGGTTGACCCCGCTCATGACGTGCTTGATCGTGCCGTCCTTCCCGGCCGCGTCCATCGCCTGGAAGATCACGAGGAGGCCGTAGGTGTCCTGGGCTGCCAGTCGGGCCTGGTACTCCGCGAGGAGATCCACGCCTCGCTGGAGGGTCTCTTTGGCGTCCTCCTTCTTCACGAAGTCGGCGTGGTAGCCGGGGTCGAAGTCCTTCGGCAGGCGGACCTTCCGCCCGGGTTCGACCCGCAGCGGCTCGATCAGCTTCCGAAGGAAGGTGGCGCGATCGTCGGGCATGTCGGTCGCTCCTTGGGGGCGGGCCGGGCCGTCCGGCTCAGGCCGCAGCCGGAGCGGCCGGCACCGCCTCCGCCGGGACCTCGTCGAGGGGCGTCTTCAGGAGGAGCTTGCGGATCTCCGAGACGGGGATGATCAGCAGGCCCACGAGGATGCAGATGACCCACTGGTCCAGGTCGAGGTTGGTCGTGTCGAGGATCCGGCGGAAGAAGCCGAACTCGGTCATGAGGACGATCGTCACGATGGAGGCCGCCGTCGCGTAGAGGAACGGCCGGTCACCGAGGACGTCGAGGCTGAAGACGGAGCGTCGCTCGTCCTTCGTGGCGAACGAGAAGGCGAGGTTCGAGACCGAGAAGGTGATCAGCCCCATGGTGCGGGCGACGGTCTCGTCGTAGGTGTTCCCGCCCCAGGTGATGACGGCCAGGGCGCCGCCGCCCATCACGAGGCCTGCGACGGCGAGCCAGACGAGGAGCGGGCGGCCGAGGAGCGGCTCGTTCGCCGGACGCGGCTTCCGCTCCATGAGCCCCGCGGAGGGCTTGCCGTAGCCGAGGCCGACCGCCTGGAAGACCTGGACGGTGAAGTTCATGAACAGCGTCTGGATCGGGACGAACGGGACGCCGCCGAGCACGTTCAGGATGCTGGAGCCAAGGAAGGTGACGATGTAGCCGAGCAGGAGCCCGACCTGGAAGCGGATGTACTTCTTGAGGTTGTCGTAGAGACCGCGGCCCTGCTCGACCGCCTTGACGATCGTGGCGAAGTCGTCGTCGGTCAGGATCATGACGGCGGCCTCCTTCGAGACCTCCGTGCCGGTGATGCCCATGGCCACGCCGATGTCGGCCTTCTTGAGGGCAGGGGCGTCGTTCACGCCGTCGCCGGTCATGGCGACGATGTGGCCCCTCTTGCGAAGGATGTCCACCAGGTGGACCTTGTCCTCCGGGGTGACGCGGGCGATGACGCCGATCCCGTCGATCTCCTTGACCGCCTGCTCGTCGCTCATCGCCCGGAACTCGGCACCGGTGATGGCGCGGCCCTGGATCCCGAGCTCACGGGCGATCGCCTCCGCCGTCACCGCGTGGTCGCCGGTGATCATCCGGACCTGGATCCCGGCTCCATGGGCCAGCTCGATCGACTTCTTGGCCGCAGGTCGCGGCGGATCGACGATGCCGACGAGCGCGAGGAGGGTCATCCCGTCGAGGAGAGGCAGCAGGTCGGCGTCGGGGTCGAAGGTGGCGGGGTCGAAGTCCTTGCGCCCGGTGGCCATCACCCGCAGGCCCTTGGAGCCAAGGCGCTCGTTCTCGTCCAGGAAGGCCTTCCGCATGTCGTCGTCGACGGGGCGGACGCCGGCCAGGTCGGGCGTGATCACGAAGGTCCCGCGGGCCAGCAGCTGGTCGGGGGCGCCCTTGACGAAGCAGCGGATGACGTCCTTCCCCGCCTCGTCCTTCAGGCGGTGGAACGTCGCCATCATCTTGTAGGCGGCATCGAAGGGGAGGGTCGCGACCCGCGGGTACGCCTCCCGCGTGGCGACGGCACTGACGCCGCCCTTCTCGCCGAGGACGACGAGGGCGCCCTCGGTCGGGTCGCCGATGAGCGCGCCGTCCTTGACGACCGCGTCGGAGGCGAGGACGCAGGGCATCAGGAACGCGTCGAGCGGGACGTCGGTGTCGCCGGCGACGCGCTCGATCTTGCCCTCGATCCCGTAGCCGGTGCCGGAGACCGTGTAGCGGCGGCCCGGGATCGCCATCTCGGTGGCCGTCATCTGGTTGAGGGTGAGGGTGCCGGTCTTGTCGGAGTTGATCGCCGACGTCGAGCCCAGCGTCTCGACCGAGCGGAGCTGCTTGACGATGGCGCCGGCCTTGGCCAGCGTCTGCGTGCCGTACGAGAGGATCGTGGTGATGACGGCCGGCAGGCCCGTCGGGATGGCCGAGACCGCGAAGGCGATCGCGGTCACGAACAGGACGTCGAAGGGCTGGTCGTAGCGGAAGTAGCCGATGGCGATCGACAGCAGGAGCGCGACGCCCGCGATGATCAGCAGCTGCTGGGTCAGGGCGTTGATCTGGCGGGTGAGGGGCGTCTCCTGCCCCTTGTCCACCTGCAGCATCCCGGAGATGTGGCCGACCTCGGTGTTCATCCCGGTCGCGGTCACGACGAACTGCCCGGAGCCCCGGGTCACGTTCGTGTTCATGAAGGCCATGCCGTGGCGGTCGCCGAGCGGCGCGTCGGCGGCCACCGGATCGACGCTCTTGGACACGGGGAGGCTCTCGCCCGTCAGGGCCGCCTCGTCGATCTCCAGGGTGGCGGCGGCGATGATCCGGCCGTCCGCGGTGACCAGGTCGCCGGCCTCGAAGGCGACGACGTCGCCGGGGACCAGCTCCTCGGCCGGGACCTCCACGAGCTCGCCGTCGCGGCGCACCCGCGCCCTCACGACCATCATCTTCTGGAGCGCCGCCACGGCCGCCGCCGCCTTGCCCTCCTGGCTCAGGCCGAGGTAGGCGTTCAGCACGGTCAGCAGGATCAGCATCACGCCGGTCGAGACCTGCCCGACGGGGTAGATGCTGAGGACGCCGGCGGCGAGCAGGACGATCTGCATCGCGTCGGCGTACTGGCGCAGGAAGGCCTGGAGGCGCGGCTCGGGCTTCTGCTCCGCGAACCTGTTCGGCCCGTGCTGGGCGCGGCGGGCCGTGACCTCGGCGGCGGAGAGGCCGCTGGACGGGTCGACGCCCTGCTGCGCGAGGGCCTCCTCGACGGGGAGGGCGTGCCAGGCGGTGGCGGGCACCTGGCTGGGCCCGGGCTGATCGGCCATCGGTGGCCCTCCTTGCGGTGACGCGGCCCCACTCGGCACGGGGGCGACCCGTGTCTGCGCGATCCTAGGGGGCTCGCGCGGGCCTTCGTCGCGCTCCGCGCGTGCCTTCGTCGCGCGTGCCTTCGTCGCGCGGCCTTCCCCGCGCGTGCCTTCGTCGCGGCGAACGGGCGAGACGGCATCATCCCCTCCGGGCGATGCGGCCGGGCCGGATCGCGCCAGCGGCGCCGGCGCGTCAGCGGCGCCGGCGCCCGGAGCTGCCGAAGAGGGTCCCGAAGACGCCGCGGATCAGGCCGCCGCCGATGTCCTCGATCATGTCCTGCTGGCGCTTCGCCGCCCGCTCCGCCTCGCGCCTGGCGGCCGCTTCGTCCGTCGCCCGGCGCCGCTCGGCGGCCTTCGCCTCGCGCTCCGCCTCGCGGCGGATCCGCTCCAGCTCCCGGGCCCGGGCCTCGATCTCCCGGCGCTCCTGGGCGGGCGTTCTCGCCGCGGTCCCCGGGGCCGCCGTGGCCCCCGCCACGGCCGCCTTCGCAGCGGCGATCCGGGCCGAGAGGATCTCGTGGGCGCTCTGCCGGTCGATGGCCTCCGCGTACTCGGCGTAGAGCGCGCCGGCGCTGATCCGGGCCTGGAGCTGGTCGGGCGGCAGCGGCGCCATGAGGGAATCGGGCGGGATGAGCCGGGTCGGGGCGAGGGGCGTGGGCACGCCGCGGGGCGAGAGGACGGTCACCAGCGCCTCGCCGATCCCCAGCGACGTGAGGGTCGTCCCCGTGTCGAAGAAGTCGGTCATCGGGAAGGTCCGGACCGTCTTCTTCAGGCTGTCGGCGTCCTCCGGGGTGAAGACGCGGAGGGCGTGCTGGACGCGGTTGCCCAGCTGGGCGAGGACCGACGACGGGACGTCCGTGGGCGTCTGGGTGACGAAGAAGACGCCGACGCCCTTCGAGCGGATGAGGCGGACGGTCTGCTCGACCTGGTCGAGGAGCGCCTTCGCTGGCGTCGTCGAAGAGGAGGTGGGCCTCGTCGAAGAAGAAGACGAGCTTCGGCTTCGGGAGGTCGCCGGCCTCGGGGAGCGCCTGGTAGAGCTGGGCCAGCATCCACAGCATGAAGGTCGAGAAGAGCTTCGGGCGGTCCATGACGTCCGCAGATCTCGAGGAGGTGCACGACGCCCTGGCCGTCGGGCCCGGTCCGCAGGAGGTCCTCGACCTCGAAGGCCGGCTCGCCGAAGAACGCGTCGGCTCCCTGCTGCTCCAGGGTGACCAGGGAGCGCAGGATCACCCCCAGGGTGGCCGGCCCGATCCCGCCGTAGTCCTCCAGGACGGCCTTGCCCTCGTCGGAGCCCAGGAACTTGAGGGTGGTCCGGAGGTCGGCCAGGTCGAGGAGCGGCAGGTCGTGGTCGTCGCAGTACTTGAACACGAGGGAGAGGACGCTGGTCTGTGTCGCGTTCAGGTCGAGGATCCGGGCGAGGAGGAGCGGCCCGAACGAGGAGACGGTGGCCCGGACCTGGGCCCCCAGCTTCCCCGAGAGCGAGAGGAGCTCGACGGGATGGCCGTACGGCTCGAACTCGATGCCGATCTGCGCGGCGCGCTCGAGGACCTTGGGGTTGGTCCCGTCGCCGGGGAGGGCCATCCCGGTCAGGTCGCCCTTGACGTCGGCGATGAACGTGGGAACCCCGGCGCGCGAGAGCTGGCCCGCGATCCCCTGGAGGGTCTTCGTCTTGCCGGTCCCGGTGGCGCCGGCGACGAGCCCATGGCGGTTCAGCATGGAGAAGGCCACCTGGACCTTCACGCCGGTCAGGGCCTCGGCTCCCTCGAGTGGGGCGCCGAGGTGGAGGGCCGGCTCGGTCAGCGCGTACCCGGCCTCCATCGTCTCGCGAAACGTCTGGGCCATCGATCGTGCCTCCCTCGCCGTCGTCGGGCGCCAAGCGGCAGTTCCCCCGGCCGCGGCGACCGGCCGAGCCGCCGTGACCGGCCGATCCGTTGCGACGCGCGGCCGCGGCGCCGGAGCTCCGCGCGCTCTACGGAGTCGGGCAGCCGAGCTCGCTCTGCACCTTGGCGAACTCCGTCTTCACGGCCGGGGCGGCGGCCTGCGCCGCTTCGATCGACTCCGGTGTCGGGTTGTTCGGGTCGATGGCGGTGAGGGCCGCGTCGAACGTCGCCCAGGCGTCGCGCAGGGCCTGCTCGCTGGGGACGTCGACGAAGTCGAGGGAGCTGGCGACCGCGGAGAAGGTGCCCCGCAGGCGGTTGACCTGGGGCGCGAGGTTGGCGACGCCGATCGCCTGGACGTCGACGCCCTCGAACTGCTGGACGGCCGTGGCGAAGGCACTCATGGCGGAGCAGGCGGCAGCCTCGTTGGGGGGCAGCGTCGGCCCGGCGGACGCGCTGGAGCCGCCGGAGCAGGCCGCCACCGAGACCAGGATGGCCGCCGCGGCCACGACCGGGACCAGGCGCTTTCGAATGGACATCAGCGGCACCTCATGAGGACGACGGCATCTGGCGCTCGATTCGGCGCCAGAATACCGCCGCCACGGGTCGACGGGGATCTCCGTGCGCCGGCGCCCGACAGCCTGCACGGGGACGGCAGCACGAGAACGGGCCCGGGGCACCCCAGGCGCCCCGGGCCCGATCGAAGACAGAGAACCTCAGTACGGGGTGGCGATCGTGCAGCCGAGGCCGTCCGCCATCTCCTTGTAGGCGGTTCTGAGCGGGTCGGCAGCCGCCTTGACGCCGGCGATGGCGTCGGCAATGGGAACGTCCGTCGGGATGTCCTTCAGCGCGGCCTCGAGGGACGCCCAGCCGGCCTCGACGGCCGCCTTGTCGGCGGATTCGACGCCGCCGAGGGCGGTCTTGACGTCGGCCCAGGCCTGGGTCACTGCGTCGCGCTGAGCGGCGACGTCCTCGGCGCTGGCGGTGCCGGCTTCGAGGCCGACGAACGTCTTCATCTCGTCGCTCCACGTCTGGAGCGACGAGCAGACCGCGGCTTCTGCGTCGCCCTGGGGCGTCGGCGTGGCCGCTGCGCCGCAGGCCCCGACGACGAGGGCGATCGCTCCGGCGGCGACGAGGGTGGCGAGGCGATGGCGACGGCTCATGAGCACATCTCCTTGTACGGCATTGGACACGGCGGGGAGGGCGGCGCGAGGCCGCCGGCCGGGATCGTGACAGCGGGCGCCCGGGCCGCCATCACCCTGACCGGGTGAGCGCCGCCGGCGATCCCCGCGGTCGATGCGCCGGCCCGCGCCCATTCGCCAGGAGACACGCGGATCGCCCGGGAGACCGTGCGGACCCGACTATCCACCGGCCCCGCGCGGGTAGCTCCCGAGCACCCGGAGCGACGACGCGACGCCGGCCAGGGCGTCGAGCGCCTGGCGTGTCGGGGCCGCAGTCGCGTCGGCGTCGAGATCGACCCAGAAGACGTACTCCCAGGGCCGGTCGTGGGCGGGTCGCGACTCCAGCTTCGACATGTTGAGGCCGTGGTCGGCGAAGACCGCCAGCGCCCGGACGAGCGCGCCGGGCTCGTTGCGGATCCCCATGACCAGCGTCGTCCGCGCGGCTCCCGACGCCTGCACCACGGCGGGAGGCGCCGGGGGCAGAGCGGCGCCCGGCCGGGCCACGACGAGGAAGCGGGTCCGGTTGTCCGGGTCGCCCTGGATGCCGTCCGCCAGCACCTCCAGGCCGAAGAGCGCCGCCGCCCGGGGCGAGAGGACTGCGGCGGCGCCCCGCTCACCGCGATCGACGATGGCCTTGCCCGCCCCGGCGGTGTTGTAGGTGGTCAGGAGCGTCCAGGGCCGGGTCCTCAGGAACGCGTCGGCCTGGCCGAGCGCCTGGATGTGCGAGTAGACGCGCTCGATCCCGTCGATCGTCTCCCCGGGCAGCGCGGCCAGGCAGAGCCGCACGGGGACGACGACGTCGCCCCGGATCTCGAGGGGGAACTCCAGGAGCAGGTCGTAGTTCTCGCGGACCGTCCCGTTGACCAGGTTCTCGATCGGCACGACACCGGCGGCCGCGCGCGCGTCGGTCACAGCCTCGAAGACACCCCGGAAGCTGGCGATCGGGAGCGTCGGCGCGGTCTCCCCGAAGTACGCGCGTGCGGCGTCCTCGGCGAACGCCCCCGGCTCGCCAGAGTACGCAACCAGGGATCGCGCGGGCGCGTGCGCCGACGCCGGGAGCGACGTGTCCACGTCCGCAGCATAGCGAGGCCGCCGGCGGCGAGCAGGGCCGGGCGTCGGCGTCGAACCTGCCCGGATGCCGGCGCCCGAGTAGCGTCGCCGGGCCGTCCACGGCGCCCTACCGGTCGAACCAGCTCCCGCCGAGGTCGTCGGCCTGCGATTCGTCGAGCTCGGCCCGGCCGCCGGCCCGCTGGGCGCGAGCCCGAAGCTCCGCCAGGCGGGCGTTGCCGGCCGCCTCGGTCGCACCGGCCCACGCCTCGTCGGCGAGGAGCGCCCGGATCGCTGCCAGGTACGCCTCGGCGCAGGCCGCCACGAGGTTGACGTGGCGCGCGTTGCCCGGGTACCGGCCGTCCGCGCGCACCCCAGTTGCCGTGGCCGGCGGCTCCACGGCCAGCTCCACGAGCGCGTCGGCGCCCGCGGTCTCGCCGATCGCCTGGACGGCGAAGGCGACGAGCCGCACCCGGCCGCCGAGGACCTCCTCCAGCGCGGCGTCGACCGCGTCGTAGAGGGCGCCGATCGCTCCGGCGCTCTCGGAGGTCGCATCCCACTCGTGGTCGCCGGCCGCGAGGACCACAGCCGCCCGGGCGGTCCCCGACGAGCCGGTCGTCATCGTCCAGCGGAGGAGGCGAAGGGCTGCATCGGGGCGGGGGCCCGGGCCGTCGTCGGAGCCGGCGCCGGTGAGGGCATCGGGGCGCGGGCCCGGGCCGTCGTCGCTCATCGCTTCCCCCCTCCGGACGGCGCCGGCTCGGTGAAGTGGCGCTCGTCGCGGCGCCGCAGCGCTGCGCCCGACTTCCAGATCGCGTACTCCAGCGAGTCGGCGAGCGCCGCCGCCGAGGCCGCGATGATGTTCGTGTCGGAGCCCATCGAGCTCCACGTCCGCTCGCCGTCGCCCGAGTCGATGACGACCCGCGTCCGGGCCGCCGTCGCCGCGTTCCCGTCGAGGATGCGGACCTTGTAGTCGACGAGGTGCACCGCGTCGAGCTGCGGGTAGAACGCCCGCAGGGCCTTCCGCAGGGCGGCGTCGAGGGCGTTCACCGGGCCGTTGCCATCGGCGGCGGTGTGGAGGACCTCGCCCTCCACCTCGACCTTGACGGTGGCCTCGGCGAGGAGCTCGCGCCCGTCGCGCTGCTCGACGAGGACGGTGAAGTCGACGATCCGGAAGGGGGCGGCGTAGCCGGCGGTCCGGCGCCGGATGAGGAGCTCGAAGGACGCCTCGGCGCCCTCGAAGGCGAGGCCGTCGGCCTCCATCTGCTTGATGACCTTGCTGAGCTCGCGCGGGTCGACGCCCTCGAGCTGGTGGCCCAGCTGCCCGGCGCGGATCGCCGTGTTCGCCCGCCCACCCAGCTCGCTGACGACCAGCCGGCCCTGGTTGCCGATGAGCGTCGGATCGACGTGCTGGTAGCTCCGCTCCACCTTCGCGACGGCTGCGCCATGGACGCCGCCCTTGTGGGCGAAGGCGCTGCGGCCGACGAACGGCTGGTAGTCGTTGGGGGCGACGTTGGCGATCTCGGCGACGGCGCGGGAGAGGGTGGTGAGCTCCGCGATCTCGCCGCCGCCGGCGGGCAGGAGGCGGCAGGTCCGTCTTGAGGGCCAGGTTGGCGAGGACGCTGACCATGTTGGCGTTGCCGCAGCGCTCGCCGTAGCCGTTGATCGTGGCCTGGACGTGGCGGATCCCGGCCTGCACGGCGGCGATCGAGTTGGCGACCGCGAGCTCGGCGTCGTTGTGGGTGTGGATCCCCCAGGTCACCGCCGGCGCGCCGGCGTCCGCCTCCAGCGCGGCCCGGGTGTCCCCCACGATCGCGAGCAGCTCGTCGGTGAGCGTGCCGCCGTTCGTGTCGCACAGGACGAGGCTCCGGGCACCGGCCTGGCGTGCTGCCTGCAGCGTGGCGAGGGCGTAGCCCCGGTCGGCCTTGTAGCCGTCGAAGTAGTGCTCGGCGTCGTAGACGGCCTCGCGGCCCCGGTCGACGAGGAAGGCGATCGACTCCGAGATCATGTCGAGGTTCTCGGCGGGGGTGGCCCCCAGGACCTCGATGACGTGGAGGAGCCAGCTCTTGCCGAAGATCGTGACGACCGGCGTCTCGGCGGCCACGAGCTCGCGGAGGTTCGGGTCGGCCTCGGGCCGGTTCGCCCGGTGGCGGGTCGAGCCGAAGGCGGCGAGCTTCGCCCGCTCCCAGCGGATCGACCTGGCGGCGGCGAAGAACTCCACGTCCTTGGGGTTGGAGCCGGGCCAGCCGCCCTCGATGTAGGGCATGCCGTATTCGTCGAGCATGCGGGCGACGCGGAGCTTGTCGGCGAGGGACAGGATGATGTTCTCGCCCTGGGTCCCGTCGCGGAGGGTGGTGTCGTAGAGGACGACGGGGGCGCTCGGGGCGGGAGCCCCCGGCGAGGGAGTCGGGTTCGGCGTCGTCTCGGGTGCTGTCACGGGTCTGGTCCTTCGGCGGTGCGTCGGGTCGGGGTGGCCGGGGCGGTTCGTGCGGTGGGCGGGCTTGCGGCGGCGCGCCGTCAGGCGGCCGCCCCGGTAATCCCCCCGGGGATCCCGATGCGGGCGACGATCGCGTCGGCCATCCCGACCGTCCCGACACGGGTGCAGCGCTCGGCGGCGGCGCTCTCGCGCGGCCAGAGGTCGACCGTCCGGAAGCCGTCGTCGAGCGCGCGGAAGACCGCGGCCTCCACGGCGTCGGCGGCGTCGGCCCGGCCCAGCGACCAGCGCAGGAGCATCGCCGCCGAGAGGATCGTCCCGATCGGGTTCGCCAGGTCCTGCCCGGCGATGTCCGGGGCGGAGCCGTGGATCGGCTCGTAGAGGCCGTGCAGGCCGTGGGCCGTCCGTCGCTCCCCCACGGAGGCCGAGGGGAGCATGCCCAGCGATCCCGCCAGCACGGACGCCTCGTCGGAGAGGATGTCGCCGAAGAGGTTCTCGGTGACGAGGACGTCGAAGGTCGCCGGAGAACGGACGATCTGCATCGCGCAGGCGTCCACGAGGCGGTCCTCGAGGGCCACGTCCGGGTACTCGGCGGCAACCTCGTGGACGACCGTCCGCCAGAGGCGCGAGGTGGCCAGGACGTTGGCCTTGTCGACGCTGGCGAGGCGCTTCCGCCGGCCCCGCGCGAGGTCGAAGGCGAGGCGCGCGACGCGGGCCACCTCGGTCTCGGAGTACGGCAGGGTGTCGCTGGCGGCGCGCCCTCCGGGGGCCCCGGTCGCCTCCGTCCGCTCGCCGAAGTAGAGGCCGCCGGTGAGCTCGCGGACGATCAGCATGTCGACGCCGTCGAGCAGCTCCGGGCGCAGGGGTGAGGCCGGCACGAGGGCCGGGTGGACGCTGACCGGCCGCAGGTTCGCGAAGAGCCCGAGGCCGCCGCGCATGGCGAAGAGCGCCTGCTCCGGGCGGACGGAGGCCCGCGGGTCGTCCCAGGCCGGGCCGCCGACGGCGCCGAGGAGGATGGCGTCGCTCGCCGCGCACGTGGCGAGGTCCTCGTCGCGGATGGCGACGCCGTACGCGTCGATGCCGGCGCCGCCCACCACGAGCTCGCGCCAGGCGATCTCGAAGCCGAGCTGCGCCGCCGTTGCCGCGAGGACGCGCCGCGCGGCGGCGACGACGTCGGGGCCGACGCCGTCGCCGGGGATCGCGACGAGCCGGAAGGTTGGCCCGCCGGGCGCGTCGTCGGCGCCCGGAAGGCTGCCCTCCGAGGTCACGGGAGCCGCTCCGCGGCCCTGCGCAGGGGGATGATCGTCCCGTCCAGCTCGGCGGCCCGGAGCTTGTTGGCGGCCAGCACGTAGGCCTCGAGCGAGGCCTCGATGATGTTCGTCGAGAGCCCGTGGCCGGTGGCGACGTGGGCCTCGGGCCCCTCGTCGGTCGAGCGCCGGCAGCGCAGGAAGACGCGGCCCTGGGCGTCCTCGCCCTCGGTGACCGCCTTGATCTCGTACTCGACGAGCGTCGGCTCCCAGCCGAGGACCGGCCGGATCGCGTCGTCGACCGCGCGATAGAGGGCGTTGACCGGGCCGTTGCCCGTCTCCTCGCCGGCCCGCTCCTCGCCGTCGAGGGTGACCCGGACGCTCCCCGTGGAGCGGCCACCGTGCGACGAGGTGACGCTCCAGCCCTCGAGGAGGATCGAGGCCGGGATGTCGCCGGCGCGCTGCTCGACGAGCGCCAGGAGGTCCGCGTCGGTGACCTCCTTCTTCACGTCGGCCAGGGCGATGGCCTCGCGGTAGACGAGATCCAGGGCGTCGCCCGCGAGGTCGTGGCCGAGGTCCCGGAGCTTCTTCTGGAGCCCCTTGCGACCGGACAGCTTGCCGATCGTGAGCTGGCTCCCGGAGAGCCCCACGGACTGGGGGGTCATGATCTCGTAGGTGAGCGGGTTCTTGATCACGCCGTCCTGGTGGATGCCGCTCTCGTGGGCGAAGGCGTTGGCCCCCACGACGGCCTTGTTGGGCTGGATCGTGAAGCCGGTGAGGTGGCTCACGAGGCGGCTGGCGGCCGAGATCTGGTCCGTCTGGACGTGGCTCATCAGCTCCGGGAACTGGGTCGGCCGGGTGCGGAGGGCCATCACGACCTCCTCGAGCGAGGCGTTGCCGGCGCGCTCGCCGAGGCCGTTGATCGTCACCTCCACCTGTCGCGCGCCGGCCTGCACGGCGGCGAGCGTGTTGGCCGTGGCGAGGCCGAGGTCGTTGTGGCAGTGGACGGAGATGGTGGCGTCGCGCCCGACGAGGTCGACGACGCGGCCCACGAGCCGTCCGAACTCCGCCGGGATAGCGTAGCCGACGGTGTCCGGGATGTTCACGGTGGTCGCGCCGGCCCCCACGACCGCCTCGTACACCTGCAGGAGGAACTCGGGGTCGGTGCGGGAGGCGTCCTCGGCCGAGAACTCGATCTCCGCGTCGCGCCCCAGCTGCTCCCGGCCGTAGCGGACCCAGCGGATCGCTTCGGCGAGGGCCTCCTCGCGAGACACCCGGAGCTTGTGCTTGAGGTGGATGTCCGAGGTCGCGATGAAGACGTGGAGGTGGGGGCGCTCGGCGACCTTGATCGCCTCGATCGCACGCTGCGGGTCGCCCTCCCGGCAGCGCGCCAGCGCCGCGACCGCGACGCCCCGCGCCTCCTTCGCGATCCGGTGGACCGCCTCCCAGTCGCCCGGCGAGGCAGCCGGGAAGCCGGCCTCGATGACGTCCACCTTGAGGCGGACGAGCTGCCGCGCGACCTCCAGCTTCTCCGCGGCGGTCAGGCCGGCGCCGGGCGCCTGCTCCCCGTCGCGAAGGGTCGTGTCGAAGATGCGGACGGTGCCGGCGGGGACGAACGGGCCGGACAATACGGGTGCGCCCATCAGTGACTGCTCCCCTTGGTTCCGCCGGAGGCCGCCGCCTGGGCCTGGCCGGCACGCACGGTGACCGGGTTGAGGAACGGCATGCCGGCGCGGAGCTCCGCGCCGACCTGCTCGATCTGGTGATCGCGGTCCTGGGCCCGCAGGCGCTCGAACTCGGGCCGGCCGGCGTCGTTCTCGGCGATCCAGCGCGCCGCGAAGGTGCCGTCCTGGATCTCGGCGAGGACCTCGCGCATCGTGGCCCGGACGCGCTCGTCGATGATCCGCGGCCCGGAGACGTAGTCGCCGTACTCCGCGGTGTCGCTGACGCTGAAGCGCATGAAGTTGAGGCCACCGCGGTACATCAGGTCCACGATCAGCTTCAGCTCGTGCATCGTCTCGAAGTAGGCGAGCTCGGGCTGGTAGCCGGCCTCGACGAGCGTCTCGAAGGCCATCTTCACGAGGGCCGCGGTGCCCCCGCAGAGGACGCTCTGCTCGCCGAAGAGGTCGGTCTCGGTCTCCTCCGCGAAGGTCGTCTCGAGGACGCCCGCGCGGGTGCACCCGAGGCCACGGGCGTAGGCGAGGACGCGCGCTCGGGCCGTGCCCGTGGCGTCCTGGTGGACGGCGAAGAGGGCCGGCACGCCGCCGCCGCTCTCGTACACCGACCGCACGAGGTGGCCCGGGCCCTTCGGGGCGACCATCCCGACGTCGACGCCCTCCGGGGGCGTGATCCGCCCGAAGCGGATGTTGAAGCCGTGGGCGAAGAGGACGAGCGTCCCCGGCCGGAGGTTCGGCGCGATCTCCGCGTCCCAGGCCGCCTTCTGGGCCGTGTCCGGGATGGCGATCATCACCACGTCGGCCCCGGCGACCGCCTCGCCGGTGTCGTGGACCGGCAGGCCGGCATCCGCCGCGATCGCCCGGCTCTTCGAGGCCGGCGGCAGACCGACGATCACGGGGACGCCCGACTCGTGCAGGTTGAGGGCGTGGGCATGGCCCTGGCTGCCGAAGCCGATGATCGCGACGGTCTGCCCGGCGAGGGCCGCCGGGTCCGCGTCCGCGTCGTAGTACATCTTCGCCGTCATCGCCTGGTGGCCTCCTCGATCGACTGCGCGCCCCGCGACATGACGACGGTCCCGGTCCGCACCATCTCCTTGATCCCGTAGCCGCGGAGGAGCGCGATGAGCGCGTCGACCTCCGACTCCGTCCCGGTTGTCTCCACGATCACCGCCTCGGCGGCCATGTCCACGATCCGAGCCTTGTACATCTCCACGATGGAGATCAGCTCGCCGCGGGTCCGGTCCGTGGCCCGGACCTTCACGAGGGCGAGCTCGTGCTGCACCGTCGGCTCGTCGGTGACGTCCTGGACCTTGAGCACGTCGATGATCTTGTACAGCTGCTTGGCCGCCTGCTCCACGAGGACGTCGTCCGCCCGCAGGGTGATCGTCATCCGGCTGATCTCGGGGTCGTCGAGGTGGCTGACGGCGAGCGACTCGATGTTGAAGTTCCGGGCGCGCATGAGGCTCGCCACGCGGTTCAGCACGCCGGGCCGGTTGTTCACGATCGCCACGAGGACGTGGCGTCGCTGCTCCCCGGTCCCGGGCAGGGACCGCGGGGGCGGGGCAGAGTGGGCCGGTGTCCTGGAGGATCCGTCCGGGCTCATTCGTCGGCCCCTCCCCAGGTCTCGATGAGGTCGGAGAGGCCCTTGCCGGCCGGCATGATCGGGAAGACGTTCTGCTCCTCGGCGATCTCGAACCAGACCAGCGACGGGCCGTCGACCGCGTTGGCGGCCTCGATCGCCGGCCGGACCTCCTCGGGCGTCCGGACCCTCCAGGCGGGGAGGCCGTAGGCGTCGGCAAGCTTCAGGTAGTCCGGCCCGTACATGTTGGACGAGTGGTAGTTGCCCGAATAGAAGATCTCCTGCCACTGCCGGATCATCCCGAGCTTGTGGTTGTCCAGGAGGGCGATCCGGACCGGGATGCGGTCCTGGACGAGGGTGGCCAGCTCCTGGATCGTCATCTGGAAGCCGCCGTCGCCGCAGACCGCCCAGGTCGACTTGTCGGGACGGCCGAGGGCGGCGCCCATCGCGGCGGGCATGGCGAAGCCCATGGTCCCCAGGCCGCCCGACGAGAGGTGGCTGTGCGGCCGCCGGTAGCCGGCGTAGCGGGCCATCCACATCTGGTTCTGGCCGACGTCGGCGACCATGGTCGCGTCGTGCCCTGTGACCTCGCCGATCTGGGCGATGACGAAGTCCGCCGAGAGGAGGCCGTCGCGCCAGGCGCCGGAGCCGTGCCAGCTGGCACCCTCCGACTCGCGCCGCCACTCGGCGAGCTGGGCGAGGTACTCGGCGCGGGCGGCCTCCGGGACCTCGTGGACCAGCGGGAGGAGCCCGGCCAGAACCCGCTTCGCGTCGCCGACGACCGGCACATCCACGGCGACGTTCTTGCCGATCTCGGCCGGATCGATGTCGACGTGGACGATCCGGGCGTAGGGGGCATAGGTCCGGACGGCGCCGGTCACCCGGTCGTCGAAGCGCATCCCCACGGCGACGAGGAGATCGGCCGCCTGGATCGCCCGGTTCACGTGCTTCCAGCCGTGCATCCCCATGTAGCCGTAGGCCAGGGGGTGGGTCTCATCCATCGCCCCGATCCCCAGGAGGGTCCAGGCGACCGGGATGCGGGCCTTCTCGGCGATGGCGCGAAGCTCCTCGGTTGCGTCGGCGATCAGGATGCCGTGGCCCGCCAGGATGACGGGGCGCTTCGCCTTCGCGATCTCCTCGGCGATGAGCTTGAGCTGCCGCGGGTGGCCGCCGAGCGTCGGACGGAAGCCGGGCAGGCCGGCGGCAACCTCCTCGTCGGTCGGGTGGGGTGCGTCGGTCTCCTGCTGGAGGGCGTCCTTCGTGATGTCGATGTGGACGGGGCCCGGGCGGCCGCTGCGGGCGATGTAGAAGGCCTCGGCGAAGACGCGGGGGAGGTCGTCGGCGTCCCGGACGAGGTAGTTGTGCTTGGTCATCGGGAGGGTGATCCCGGTGATGTCGATCTCCTGGAAGGCGTCCTTGCCGAGGAGCGCAGCCGGCACGTTGCCGGTAATGGCCACCATGGCGATGGAGTCCAGCTGGGCGGTGGCGATGCCGGTCACGAGGTTCGTGGCGGCCGGGCCCGATGTGCCCAGGCAGACGCCCACCTTGCCGGTCGCCCGGGCATACCCGTCGGCGGCGTGGGCGGCACCCTGCTCGTGGCGGACGAGGACGTGGCGGAGGTCGGGATGATCGCCCAGGACGTCGTACAGGGGGAGGATCACGCCGCCGGGGTAGCCGAAGAGGACGTCGACCCCCTGCCGGAGGATGGCCTCGATGACGACGTCGGCGCCGATCCGGGCGCGCTTCTCGCGGCGCTCGGCCGCCTCCGCGTGGGAGCGTGCTCCCTCGTGAAGCATCTCGCGGCGGGCCTGCTCGACCGCTTCGGCCACAGCCGTCCCGGCGCCCGGGACGTGGCTCCGGCGGGGCTTCGGGCTCGCGGCAGGGGTCGCGGGACTCCTGGGTCGGGCCGCGGGGCTCGCGGACCCGTCTCCCTTCGTGATCCCCATCGCTTCGGTCTCCTCCCTCGTGGAGCCTCTCCGGTCGACCGCGTCGGCCGCCGGCGATCGCGCCGCTCATGCAAAAGCCCCCGCCGATCTTCCGGCGAGGGCCCTGTCGGTTCGGTTCGTTCGTCGCGCCTAGCGCTCCGTCCGCCGTCCTCCAGGCTCCTGCCGGGAGCCGCCAATAAGGCCCAGAAGGGAGAGGAGAATGGACCGGAGGGATACGGAGGAGGCGTCGGGCTCGAGGGCGTCGAGGGGAACGTTCACGCGGCGGCCATCGCTCGTCACGAGGACGGCGACGGGGCGGCGATCCTGCCCGTTCGAGAAGCCCATCTGGCCTGGCGGCTCCCTGCGCGCCTCGCCGCGGCTGCGACGAGTGCGGGGAGTGTAGCAGGGTTCGGGCGCGCGTCAAACGCGGGGCGGCGCGGCATCAACGGCGTGCGGCCCGGCATCAACGGCGGGCCGCGTGCCGCCAATCCCGCGCCGCATGGCCCTGTCGCGTGATCGTGCCGGGTGATCGCGCCGCGTGACCGTCTCAGACGGTCAGGACAGCCGTGTTCACGCTCCGGTTCGCAGTGAACCCGCGGGTTGGCTGCATCTTCGTGCCCGCGCGGCCGCACCCTGACCGGCTCAGACGGTCAGCGGGCCGGGGCGGGCCAGGGCGCACGGGGGCGGGGGCAGGCCGCCAGCGGCGAGGCCGGGCGGGGGCCAGGGCGCAGGCGGCTACCGCAGGAGGCGGGCCGGGCGGGGGCACCCGCGGCCGGGCCGGGCCGGGCCGCAGGAGGCGGGGGTCGCCGGCCGCGGCACGGGCCGTCGGCGGCGCAGCGCGGGCCGTCGGCGGCACCGCGCGGGGCGTGGGTTGCAGGGGGCGCCAGCGGCCGGGGCGCAGGCTCAGACCAGGCGCGAGAAGAGCTCGTTGGAGAGCAGCCGCCCGCGCAGCGTGAGGCGCACCCGGTCGGCCGGTGCGTCCTCGACGAGCCCCATCTCGGCCGCCCAGGTGAAGATCTCGGGGTGCTCGAGGGCGCCCGCGCGCGGGATCCCGCGCGCCATGCGCAGGCCGAGGATCAGGTCCTCGGCGGCCGCGGCGGCGTCCGAGAGCACCTCCGAGCCGCCCGGCGGGAGCTCCGCCGCCGCGTCGCCGGCGGGGACGAGAGCCCCGATCCAGCCATCCAGCGGCGCCGCGTTCCAGCGCCGCCGGGCGCCGTCGAAGGCATGCGCCCCGGGGCCCAGCGCCTCGTACGGCTGCCGTTCCCAGTAGACCAGGTTGTGGCGGCTCGCCGCCCCCGGCCTGGCCCAGTTGGAGAGCTCGTACCAGGGCATCCCGGCCCCCTCGAGAGCCGCGTCGGCGAGCGCGTACGCCGCGGCGGCCCGGTCCTCGTCCTGGCCGCGCCGGGCCCGGTCTCGCCAGCGGCGGGCGCCCGGCGTCGTGGGCAGGTGGTCGCCCATGGGGCCCGTGAGGCCCTCCGCATCCGGGTCGTCGAGGGTGAGCGCATAGCAGGAGACGTGGTCGGGGCCGAGACCGATCGCGGCCTCCACGGTCGCCGCCCAGGTCGCGAGCCGCTGGCCGGGGACGTCGTAGAGGAGGTCGAGGCTCACTTCGGCGATGCCGGCCGCGCGCGCAGACGCGACCGCCTCGCCGACGTCGGCGGCGCGGTGACGGCGGCCCAGCCGTCGCAGCTCCACGTCGTCGAGGCTCTGGGCCCCCAGGGAGATCCGGGTGACCCCCGCCCGCGCGAACCCCGCCAGGTCGCCGCGATCGTCGGGGCCCGGGTTTGCCTCCAGGGTGACCTCGGCGCCGGCCGCCAGGCCGAAACGCGTCGCCACGGCGGCGACGAGCGCCTCGACGGCGTCCGCGGGGAGCAGCGAGGGCGTGCCGCCGCCCACGTACAGCGAGCCCAGCGGGGGCCGCGACGGCGCTCCCGGCGTCCCGAAGGCCTCGTCGAGGGCGTCGGCGCGCAGGGCCAGCTCGCTCCCCAGCGCGGCCAGGAAGGCATCGACCCTGTTTCGCGGCCCGACGGCGGCGCCACCCGCGTAGACCACGAAGTCGCAGTACGGGCAGAGCGAGCGGCAGAACGGGACGTGGACGTACAGGGCGACCGGCGGCACGGCGGGCGGTGGGCGGCGCCGGCGGCGCGGCGGGCGCGGGCGGCCGGGTCCCGCTCATCGCTCGGCCTGCGACCCGTCGTCCGGCCGGTCCAGGGCCTGCCAGCCCGGCGGAGGGCGGTTGTACTCCCACGACTCCTCGATCTCCTGGCCGCGAAGCGCCGGCTGGCCGGCGTGCCCGGTGCACACGAAGACGGCGATCCGGGTCACGGCGTGGGCCAGCAAGGCGGCGCCGATGGCGCCGGTGGCGACGGTCAGCCACCCGGTCACCAGCCCGCCGACGAGCGTGAGGACGAACATGTAGCGGCCCCGGCCGGGGGCGCCCGTGCGCGTCGCCAGCGTGTACAGGAAGGCCTGGACGACGACGGCCGTGACCGGGTTGATCCCGACCAGGAGCAGCAGCCCCAGGACCGCCCCCCGGAAGGTGGCCTCGTCGAGGAAGGCCGTCCCGATCGCGTTGAGGACGGCACCGGGGTACGTCCACGCCGGCGGGAAGCGGATCCGCCCGTAGCGGTAGTAGGCGTAGATGATCGCCTGGATCGTGCCGAGCGCCCCGAACGCGAAGCCCAGGACGAGCGCCTCGCCGCGGTCGCCGAGGGTGAGGCCGAGGTCTCCCGCCGGGTTCGGGTGCACGAGGAGCAGGGCGCCGACGAGGGCGAAGCCGACGAGGATCCAGCTCAGGCGCCGGAGGAGCGACGTCCGCCGGCCGTCGCGCGTCGGCTCGTCGTACTCGGCCGCGCCGAACGTCTCCGCCTCGAAGCGCAGGATCACCAGGAAGAGCGTGATCGCGAGCCCGACGAGCACCCGGATCGGGTCGACCCACTCCTCCACCGGATCAGGCGTCCTCGCCCATCCGCAGGACCGCGAGGAAGGCCTCCTGCGGGATCTCGACGGAGCCGACACGCTTCATCCGCTGCTTGCCTTCCTTCTGCTTCTCCAGCAGCTTCCGCTTGCGGGTGATGTCGCCACCGTAGCACTTGGCGAGGACGTTCTTGCGCATGGCCCGGATCGTCTCGCGGGCGACGACGTTCGAGCCGATCGCCGCCTGGACGGGCACCTCGAACATCTGGCGGGGGATCAGCTCCTTGAGCTTGGCCGTGAGCGCCCGGCCCACGGCCGGCGCCTTGTCGCGGTGGACGATCATCGAGAGCGCATCGACCGGCTCGCCGTTGACGAGGACATCGAGCTTGGCCAGGCGCGCCTCGCGGTAGCCGGCCTCCTCGTAGTCCATCGATGCGTATCCCTGGCTGCGGCTCTTGAGCTGGTCGAAGTAGTCGACGATCAGCTCGGCGAGCGGCATCTCGAACGACAGGAGGACCCGCTGGGGGTCCAGGTACTCCATCGTCAGGAAGGTCCCCCGACGCTGCGTCGAGAGCTCCATGAGCGACCCGATGTAGGCGGTCGGGGTGATGACCGAGAGCGTGACCCACGGCTCCTCGATCGTCTCGATGTCGCCGGCCGGGGGCATGAGGGCGGGGTTGTCGACCACGAGCGGCGCGCCGCCGCGGAGGAGCGTCACCCGGTACTCGACCGACGGCGCCGAGGCGATCAGCTCGAGGCTGAACTCCCGCTCGAGGCGCTCCTGGACGATCTCCATGTGGAGGAGGCCCAGGAAGCCACAGCGGAACCCGAAGCCGAGGGCGATCGATGACTCCGGCTCGAAGCTGAAGCTGGCGTCGTTGAGGTGCAGCTTCTCCATCGCGTCGCGGAGGAGCGGGTAGTCCTCGCCGGAGATCGGGTAGATGCCGGCGAAGACGAGGCTCTTGGCCGCCTGGTAGCCGGGGAGCGGCTCGAGCGCCGGGCTGGTCGCGTTCGTCACCGTGTCGCCCACCTGGGCGTCCCGGACGCTCTTGAGCCCCGTCGCGATGTAGCCGACCTCGCCGGCCGTGAGCAGCTTGACGGGCACGAGCTGAGGTCGGAAGAAGCCGAGCTCCAAGATCTCCGCCTCGGCGCCGGAACCCATCAGGCGGATCCGTTCGTGCTCGTGGAGCGTCCCGGCGGCGAGCCGGACGTACGTGACGACGCCCTTGTACTGGTCGTAGTGGGAGTCGAAGACGAGGCCCTGGAGCGGCGCCTTCGGGCTGCCCTTCGGCGGTGGGATCCGGTGGACGATCGCCTCGAGGATCTCGGCGACGCCGATCCCCTCCTTGGCGGAGGCGAGGAGCACCTCCTCACGGGGGATGGCGAGGACGTTCTCGAGCTCCTCCATCACGACGTCCGGCTGGGCCGACGGCAGGTCGATCTTGTTGATGACCGGGACGATCACCAGGTTCTGGCGGAGGGCGAGGTGGACGTTGGCCAGCGTCTGGGCCTCGATCCCCTGGGCGGCGTCGACGACGAGGATCGCGCCCTCGCAGGCCTGCAGGCTGCGGCTCACCTCGTAGGTGAAGTCGACGTGGCCCGGCGTGTCGATGAGGTTGAGGCCGTAGAGGAGGCCGTCCTCGGCGGTGTGCTCGAGGCGGACGGCGCGGGCCTTGATCGTGATCCCCTTCTCCCGCTCGAGGTCCATCGAGTCCAGGACCTGGCTCGTCATCTGGCGGGGATCGATCGTGTGGGTGAGCTCGAGGAGGCGGTCCGCGAGCGTCGACTTCCCGTGATCGATGTGGGCGATGATCGAGAAGTTGCGGAGGCGCTCCTGGGGGATGATCACGAGGCGAGAGTGTAGCGGCCGACGCACCGGGTGGTGCCCTGGCGATCCACTCGCCGCCGATCGGGAGGCGTGGCCGATGTGCCGGCGAAGCATCTGAGCATCTTGACAGCACGTTGCGGTGACATCATGATGCTCACATGCGGACGACGGTGACCCTCGACCCGGACGTGGCCGAGAAGCTCAAGCGGCTGGCGCACGCGCGCCGGACGTCCTTCAAGGAGACCCTGAACGACGCGCTGCGCCGGGGCCTGTCCGGACCGTCGGCTTCCGGCGTCGGCAAGCCATTCCGAGTGCGGGCCCAGGCGAGCGGCTTCCGGCCCGGCGTCGATCACCAGCGCCTCAACCAGCTGGTCGACCAGCTCGCGGCCGACGAGGCCGTCGCCCGCGCCGACCGGTGATCATCCCGGACGTCAACCTGCTCGTGTACGCCTACACAGCGAAGGCTCCACGGCACGCGGCCGCCAGGGCCTGGTGGGAGCGCGTCGTCACCTCGGGGGAGCCTGTCGGCCTGCCGTGGGCGGTGACCCTCGGCTTCCTGCGGCTCATGACCCACCCGGCGGTGCTCGAGACCCCGATGCGGCCCGAGCTGGCGATCGCAGCCATCGAGTCCTGGTTCGAGCGAACGAACGTGCTGGTGCTCGACGCCGGACCGCGCCATCTGCAGATCCTCCGCGGCCTCGTCGCGGAGATCGGGCTGGCGGCGAACCTGACGACCGATGCCCACCTGGCGGCCCTGGCCATCGAGCGTGGCTGCGCGCTCTATTCGAACGATGCGGATTTCGCTCGCTTCCCAGGCCTCCTCTGGGTCAACCCCCTGGCCTGAGCCGGCTCTCCCTTGTGGGGTGAGACTCACAAAGCCACTGAGCAGTTGGCCCTGGCAAATTCACCGGGGCAGGGACACGCTGGGGCGGTCCGGGGGCCCGATCTGCTACCATTCGCGGTCGCGCCGTCGCGGTGTCCTCTCCCGCTGCGCCGCCCACCGCCAGACCATCGAACCGTCCACCCTCCGACCACCCTAGAGGACCGACAAGACCGTGGCTCACTCCCCCCGCGGCTGGACCGGCGCGCGGACGCCGTCCGGGAAGAAGCGGGTTCGCCAGGCCGAGCGGCGCGCCGCCGTCAACGGCCCCCGCGCCTCCAAGGCCAAGACCCTCGTTGCCAAGACCCTCAGGATCGCGACCGGCCAGGTCGAGGGCGACGCCACCCTCACCCTGGCCGAGGCGTTCTCGGCGCTCGACAGGGCGGCCAAGAGCGGGGCGATCCACCCGAACGCCGCCGCGCGCCGCAAGTCGCGCCTCGCGACGAAGGTCGGGGCCGCGCTCGGAGGCGCCGCCGTCCAGGCCGGCGCAAAGGCGACGAAGACGACCGGCACCGCCGCCGCGGCGAAGGCCGCGAAGGCCCGCATCGCGGCCGGCAAGGCCGCCAAGGCGAAGGGCGCCCAGACGGCCGCCGGCAAGGCGCGCGCCGCCCTCGCGAAGGCCGGCCGGGCAGAGGCCGAGGCCGCCAAGGCGAAGGCCGCCGCCGCACCGGCCGAGAAGCCGGCGCCCAAGCCGCGTGCCAGCCGGGCGAAGGCAGCGGCCCCGGCTGCGAAGCCGGCGACCGAGGCGGCAGCCAAGAAGGCCGCGGCCGCCAAGCCGGCAGCCAAGGCCCCGGCGAAGAAGGCCCCGGCGAAGGTCGCGGCCGCCAAGCCGGCAGCCAAGGCCCCGGCGAAGAAGGCCCCGGCGAAGGTCGCGGCCGCCAAGCCGGCAGCCAAGGCCGAGGTGCCAAAGGCCGAGTAGGCCGCCGGGCCGGCTCGCGCGCCGTTTCCCCCGCATACCGTCCGACCCCGGATCGCCGATCCGGGGTCGCTCGCTTCCGGCCGCGAGATCGCGCCGGGGTCCGCGCGGTTCGTAGACTTGGGGCGTGCCGCTCCTCGCGATCGCTCTCGTCCTGGCCTCGTCGGTCTTCCACGTCGCCTGGAACGCGCTCGTCAAGACGTCGGGCGATCCGCTGGCGACGTCCACGCGCGCAGTCGGGCTCGGCGTCCTCGCGGTGACCCCCGTCGCCCTGCTGGCCTGGCTGGCGACCGGCCGGCCATCGCTCACACCCGAGGGCTGGCTCATCGCCGTCGCTTCCGGGATCATCTCCGCCGCCTACTTCATCCCCCTGTCGGCGGCGTACCGACGGGGCGCCCTGTCGTCGGTCTATCCCGTCGCCCGCGGGTCCGGCGCCCTCCTTGGGGTGATCGTGGGGATCGTCGTCCTCGGCGAGCGGCTCCATCCGCCGGGATACCTGGGGATCATCCTCCTGCTCGGAGGGACGCTGACGGCCGCCGTGGTCACCGCATCGCGCGAGACGATCCTGCCGGCGCTGCTGGCGGGGTGCGCCGTGGCCGGCTACTCCGCCCTCGACCGGGTCGGCGTCCGCACGGGCCCGGCATGGCTGTACGCGTGGGCCATCTGGAGCGTCTGCGCCATCGGCCTCGTCGCGTGGCGCACGCTCACCGCGCGCGCCACGCTGGTCCCGCGCAACCGGCGTGCCTCGGCCGGCCACCCGGCGGGGACCGGGGGTGTCGTTCCGGCCGGGGGTGTCGTGCAGGCTCGGGGTATGCCGGCCGGTGTCTGCCGGCCGGGGGTGTCGTGCAGGCCGGGGATCCCGCCGGTCCTGCCGCGAGCCCGGCCCACCTGCGCCGCGACCTCGCGGCCGGCCTCTTGATGATCGGCACGTACATGCTGATCCTGCTCGCCTTCCAGATCGCGCCGCTCGCCGGCGTGGCGCCCCTCCGCGAGGCCACCACGATCCTGGCGGCGGCCTGGGGGGTGATCGTCCTCGGCGAGCGCGATCGGGCGGGGGTGCGCTTGGCGGCTGCCGCCGCGGTGGCGGTCGGGGCGATCCTCCTGGCCATCGACGGCTGACCGGTCAGGGGACGACGGCACAGAGGCTGGGCCAGCCCGACGAGATCGCCACCCCGCGCCCCGCACGGCTCGCCGGCCTCGGCGCCACCGGCACCACAGGGTGCCCCGCGCCCCGCACGGCCCGCCGGCCTCGGCGCCACCGGCACCACAGGGTGCCCCGCGCAGCTCGTCGGTCCGGGGCCGCACCGACCGGGTCAGGTCGGATCGAGGCCGGTGCTTGCCGGCGCGGATGCCTTCGGGCGGGCGATGCCGTAGATCGCCGCACCGCCGAGCCCACCGAGAAGGCCCAGGACGAAGACCGTCCCTGCCGTCCCGAGCTGCTCGCGCCAGTAGAAGGCCGCGAAGTCGTCGACGTTCGTGACGCCGGCCGCCTCGAGCTCGGGGCCCTTGCCGGCCTCCAGGTATCTCGCGTAGACGCAGCCGGCGCCGGTCTCGCAGCCAACGATCGGGCCGCCGTCGGCGGCGCTGCGGTAGCCGTTGTCGGCGCTGAAGAAGATCCACTTCGTGGCGAGGAACAGGAGCGCCAGCGTCGCCGCCGTGAGCAGCCCGGCGTAGGCACCGTTGGCGAGGATGCGGCGCCAGGGCCCGGCCTGGCGGTTGGAGCGGGCGTTGGCGTAGTAGCCGATCAGGAGGCCGGCCGGGAAGGCGAGGAGCCAGACGACCGGCTCGATCGGGATCACGAGGAGGAAGCTCACCGCGATCGTCACGGCCATCCCCACGCCGACCCAGCCGGCGTAGATCGCGCCGCGATCGACCCAGCGCCTCACGGCCGTCGCCCCGGCCGACCCGGCCGCCGGGGATCCGGAACGGTGCCGCGGCGGAATCGGGCGGCGCCGGCCGATCGCCCGGCCGGCGCCGCAAGTGGCTCGAACGTCACGCGGGGAGGTACGGCTTCGCTCCCGCGAGCGCTGCCGGGCCGAGATACACGGCGCCCGCGCCAAGCTCCTCCTCGATGCGGAGGAGCCGGTTGTACTTGGCCACGCGCTCCGAGCGCGACGGGGCGCCGGTCTTGATCTGGCCGGTCCCCATGGCCACCACGAAGTCGGCGATGGTGGTGTCCTCGGTCTCGCCGGAGCGGTGGCTGACCATCGCCGTCCATCCCGCCCGGCGGGCCATCTCGATCGCCGCGATCGTCTCGGTGACGGTGCCGATCTGGTTGAGCTTGATGAGCACGGAGTTCGCGGCCTTCTCGGTGATCCCGCGGGCGATGAACGCCGGGTTGGTCACCAGGAGATCGTCGCCGACGAGCTGGACGCGGTCGCCGAGGCGGGCCGTGAGCTCCTTCCATCCGGACCAGTCGTCCTCGCCGAGGCCGTCCTCGAGGGAGACGATCGGGTACTTCGAGACCCAGCTCTCCCACAGGTCGACCATCTCACCGGCGTCGAGCGTGCGGCCCTCGCGCTCGAGGAAGTAGCGGCCCGGCACGTCGCCGGTCCCGGTTCCCTCGACGAGCACGGAGCTCGCCGCCGGGTCCAGCGCGATAGCCACGTCCTCGCCCGGCCGGTAGCCGGCCTTCTCGATGGCCCGCAGGATCACCTCGACGGCCGCCTCGTTGGAGGGGAGCGAGGGGGCGAAGCCGCCCTCGTCGCCCTGGCCCACGGAGAAGCCGTCGTCGTGGAGGAGCGACCTGAGCGCGTGGAACACCTCGGCGCCGGCCCGGAAGGCCTCCGCGAAGGTGGGCCGGCCGATCGGCGCGACCATGAACTCCTGGAAGTCCGTGGAGTTCACGGCGTGCTTGCCGCCGTTGAGGATGTTGAAGAAGGGCACGGGGAGGATGCGCGCACCCGCCCCGCCGAGGTAGCGATAGAGCGGGAGGTCGTGGCTCGCCGAGGCCGCATGGGCGCAGGCCAGGCTCACGCCGAGGATGGCGTTCGCGCCGAGGCTCCCCTTGTTGGGGGTTCCGTCGAGCTCGATGAGCGCGGCGTCGATGTCCGGCTGGTCGGCCGCGTCGGCGCCCATCAGGGCCGGGGCGATCGTCTCGCGGACGTTCGCCACCGCCTTGAGCACGCCCTTGCCGCCGAAGCGGGCCTCGTCGCCGTCCCGCAGCTCCACGGCCTCGTTCGCGCCTGTGGAGGCGCCGGAAGGCACGCCGGCCCGGCCCACCGAGCCGTCGGCCAGGATGACGTCGACCTCGATCGTCGGGTTGCCCCGCGAGTCGAGGATCTCGCGGGCGTCGATGAACTCGATCTCGGTGCTCATGCGCGGCCTCCGCTGGTCCCGGCGGCCGGCTCGGCGTCGGGGATGATCGCGATACCCGGCAGGGTCCGCCCCTCGATCAGCTCGAGGGAGGCGCCGCCGCCGGTGCTGATGTGGGTCATCCTGGCGGCAAGACCCTGCTGGGTCACCGCGGCGACCGAGTCGCCGCCGCCGACCACGATGGTCGCGCCCCTGTCCGCGAGATCGGCCAGGAAGCGGGCCATCTGGCGCGTGCCGGCGCCGAAGGCCGGCATCTCGAAGACGCCCAGCGGCCCGTTCCAGAAGACCGTCTTCGCGTCGGCGAGGGCGGCCTCCATCGCGGCGAGAGACTGCTTCCCGACATCCACGATGTGCCACGACGCGGGGAGCTTCTCGACCGAGAGGGTCTTGTACTCGGCGCCCTGGGTGACCTCCTTGGCGATCACGACGTCGGTCGGGAGGATGAGCTGGACGCCCCGCTCCTCGGCCGCGGCCATGATCCGCTGCGCGTCCTCGACCCGGTCGGGCTCGGCCAGGCTCTTGCCGACGCTCTTGCCCTGGGCCAGGAGGAAGGTGTTCGCCATCCCGCCGCCGACGACGAGGATGTCGACCTTCTTCGTGAGGTTCTCGAGGACCTTGATCTTGTCGGAGACCTTGGCCCCGCCGATGATCGCGGCGTAGGGCCGGGCCGGGTCCTCGACGAGGTGGGAGAGGTACTTGATCTCCTTCTCCATCAGGAACCCGGCGTAGGCCGGCAGGATCTGGGCGATCCCGTGCGTCGAGGCGTGGGCGCGGTGCGCCGTCCCGAACGCGTCGTTCACGAAGACGTCCGCGTACGACGCCAGCGCCTTCGCGAACTCGGGGTCGTTCTTCTCCTCCTGCGGGTGGAAGCGCAGGTTCTCCAGGAGGAGCGCCTCGCCGGGGCGGAGCCGGCGGACCGCGTCCTCGGTCCCCTGCCCCAGGGCATCGCCGGTGCAGGGGACGTTGAGGCGGAGGAGGGCGGAGAGTCGCTCCGCGACGGGGCGCAGGCGGAGGCCGTCCTGGACCTTGCCGTCGGGCCGGCCGAGGTGGCTGGCGAGGATCACCCGCGCGCCCTGCTCCAGGAGGTGCTTGATGGTGGGGATGGCCGCCCGGATGCGGGTGTCGTCGGTGACCTGCCCGTCCTTGAGCGGCACGTTGAAGTCGACGCGGACGAAGACGCGCTTGCCCGACGCGTCGAGGTCGCGGATGGAGCGCTTGTCCATGGTGGCGTTCCTGTCGGGGCGATCGTGGGCTAGAGGCCCTTCTCGATCATGAACTTGACGAGGTCGGCGACGCGGCAGCTGTAGCCCCACTCGTTGTCGTACCAGGCGATGACCTTCACGAAGTTGCCGCCGAGGGACATCGTGCAGGCCGCGTCGATGATCGAGCTCCGCTCGTCGCCACGGAAGTCGGAGGAGACGAGGGGATCGTCGGAGACGCCGAGGATGCCCTTCATCGGGCCGGCCGCGGCCGCCCGGAAGGCGGCGTTCAGCTCCTCGACCGAGGCGTCCTTCTCGAGCTCGGCCGTGAAGTCGACGACGGACACGGTCGGCGTCGGAACGCGGAGGCTGAAGCCGTCGAACTTGCCCTTGAGGTCCGGGATGACCAGGGCGAGCGCCTTCGCAGCGCCGGTCGTCGTGGGGATGATGTTGAGGGCGGCGGCGCGGGCCCGACGCGGGTCCTTGTGGGCGACGTCGAGGATGCGCTGGTCGTTGGTGTAGGAGTGGATCGTGTTCATGAGGCCGCGCCTGATCGTCCAGCCGTCGTGGACGACCTTCGCCGCCGGCGCCAGGCAGTTCGTGGTGCAGCTGGCGTTGCTGATGACATGGTGCCTGGCCGGGTCGTAGGCGTCGTCGTTGACGCCGAGGACGATCGTCACGTCCTCCTTCTTCGCCGGGGCCGAGATGAGGACCTTCTTCGCGCCGGCCTCGATATGGACCCGCGCCTTGTCCGCGTCGGTGAAGCGGCCGGTCGACTCGATGACGATGTCGACGCCGAGATCCTTCCAGGGGAGCTGGGCGGGGTCGGCCACCTGGAGGACCTTGACCTCCCGGCCGTCGACGACGATCGAGTCGTCCGTGTGGCTGACGGTGCCCGGATAGGCGCCGTAGGTCGAGTCGTGCTTGAAGAGGAGCGCGTTCGTCGCGACGTCGACGATGTCGTTGACGGCGACGACCTCGACCTCCGGGGCGCGCTCGATGAGCGCCTTGAGGGACTGCCGGCCGATGCGGCCGAACCCGTTGATGCCGACGCGAACGGACATGAGACAAACCTCCGGTGTGCGGTTATGCAGCTCGCTGCAGGGCGACCGCCGGCGCGGTGGCCGCGATCGATGGGGCGCTCGGGGGGAGCCCGGGGCGCGGCGCGGCGGCGACGGGGGCCGGGCGAGCGACCTGGGGATCGGGGATCCCGTCGGGAGAGATCTCGACGGCGCGGACCAGCCGGCCGCCGACGTCAGGGGCGGATGAGAACCTCGGGGACACGGAGCCTCGTCGTAGCGGGAACCGTGCGCATTCTACCAAGGCTCCCGGCCCGGTCCGGCGGGCCGAGCGGCCCGCGGTCGTGGTCCGAACGTCCCCCGCGCGAAGGGGAGCGGAGATGCAGCGAGCCCCCGCCGTCGCCGGCGGGGGCTCGCATCTGCGTCGTGAGGTGCTCGGTCAGCCGCCGATCTTGAACACCTTGGTGCCGCACACCGGGCACAGGCCCGAGAGCGCCGGCTTGCCGTTCTTCATCGTGATCTGCTGCGGGTTCTTGACCTCGCGCTTCGCCTTGCACTTGACGCAGTAGGCCTCGGCCACTCCAGGAGCCTCCCTTCACCAGCTTTGGACGTCGCCGGGCCCGTCGCCCCACGCTCGTCCCTCGGAACGAGACTGGCTTCGGGGCCGGGGCTGCCTGGGGTGCCGCGTGTGGCGGTCCCGTGCTGCGACGGCCCGAAACTCGCGCGAGCATAGTCACGCTCGGAGACGAGCGTCAAGCCGGTGCGCGCACGCGGGCGACGTGCCCCGGCCCGGCTTCGCCCGGTGAGGGTGCCCGGCGTCCTCTCTCGCGGCTCATGCGAGCTCAGCCAGGCGCCCGGCGATCCGGGCCGCGAGGCGTCGCTGCTCGCGGCGGCGGCGCGCGGAGACGAGTCCGGCCCAGCCGGCGCCCAGGACGAGGGCCAGGCCGATGCCGGCGGCCAGGGGGCCTCCCCCGGGTGCCGGCGAGGAGCCGCCGGACCGGGCGCTGCTCGTGGCGAGCCCGCCGGCCGGGTCGGTGCCGGCCGATGCTGCCGGCAGGGCCGCGGGGGACGCCGCGGGCACCGGAAGGTGCTGGCCGGGCGCGGCGAGCTCGGCGAC
Organism: uncultured Chloroflexia bacterium; assembly: GCA_963709605.1. Classification (GTDB taxonomy): domain Bacteria; phylum Chloroflexota; class Limnocylindria; order Limnocylindrales; family CSP1-4; genus CTSoil-043. The sequence goes on from CAVPWX010000010.1 coordinate 62,917, forward strand.
GTCGATCGGCAGCGCCTCGCCCAGGTCGCCCAGGCGCGTGACGTCGCCCGCGGACCGGACCTCGATCCGGGCTTCCGGGCCGGGCAGGACCCGCCCGGTGGCGCCGATCGCGTCGCCGGGCTCGAGGAGCGGGAGGAGGATGGCAGCGTCGCCGGCGAGGCGGAGCGCTCCCGTGGCCGTTCCGTCGTCGACCACGACCTGCACCCCATCGTTGGCCACGACGAGGCCGCCGACCCGGACCCTGCGCCCCTCCAGCCCCGCGAGCCGAGCGAGGTCGGCCTCGACCGGCGCATCGCCCGCCGCTGCGGCGGCCGGGGCGCCCGAGCCCGACCCGGTGACCGTCCCTGACCGCCCACCGGCCCCCGGGGCTGGGGGCGTCGCCCCCGCCGCGCGGGCGACGCCCCCAGCGGTCACGCGGACGTCCGCCGGGGAGCGGGGGACGACGGCGAAGCGGCGGTCGGTCGCGGCGGGATGTGGCCGGCGGACAACCCCGACGACCGTCGCCCTGGCGCCCTCGCGCAGGGTTGCGGACGGGATCCCCGCGCCGGCCAGCCCGGCCACCACGACGGTCGCACGAGAGGTCCGCACCTCGGCCCGCCAGCGGTCGCCGAGGCGCCTCAGGTCGAGGACCATCCCCTGGAGGCGAACGAGCCGGCCCTCGTCGGCCGTCCCCGGGTCGCCCGCGAGGGCTCGCGGCGCCGGCAGCGTGCCGCTCCCGAGCACGGTCACCGTCGCTGCCTTGACCCGTGGCGCGCCGTAGGCCTGGCCCAGGTCGCCCTCGACGCGGACGCGGGTGCCCGGGCGGGGTGCAGCAGTCCCCAGCGGGAGCAGGACCTCGACGGCCGCCGAGGCGTCCTGGACGAGCACCCGCCGGCCGGAGGCGTCCAGCAGGGTTGCCGCGGTCGTCACGACGCCCTCGACCCGCACCGGACCGGCGCCGAGGCGGAGCGCGGCCAGGATCCGCCCGACGAGTGTCGCAGCTCCCTTCCCCGGTCGGGCCGGCGTCGGGGACGGCCCGGTCGTGGCGGTCGCAGTGGGCGCGGGGGCCACGACGAGCAGGTCGACCGCGTCGCGCAGCCAGACCCGGTATCCGTCGAGGGCGCCCTTGCGGGTCGCGCGCTGGCCGACGATCCCGCTGACCCGGAGCTGCGCGCCGCGGCGCGCAGCGCCCGGCTCGATGCCGGCCTCACGAACGGCCCGCACGGGGAACGATGCGCCGGCCGCGTCGACGAGCCGGAACGAGATGTCGCCGTTCGGCGCCCGGACGATCGGCGCCTCGAGGGTCCCTTCGATCACGACCAGGCGCGCCTCGACGCCCTCCCCGAGCGACGCGGCCGCCACCGGGAGGGGATCCGGGACCGGGAGCGAGCCGACGATCGTCGCTTCGCCCGGCGCCGGCCGGATCTCGAGCTGGCCGTAGGGGCCGGCGAGCTTCCCCTTGACCCGGAGCACGGCTCCTCGCCGCGGGCGCGCCGCGCCGTCGGGCAGGCGCACCACGATCGCGGCGGTTGCATCCTGGATCGAGACGAGAGGTGCCAGGCCGAGACGGCCCGCCTCGGCGGTGACCGTGCCCTCGACGGCGACGATGGCTCCCACGGCGGACGCGCGGGCGGCCGCGATGTCGACCGTCGCCGGGCTCGGCGTCGGGGTCACGGCCGGCGTGGGGCTCGGCGTCGGGGTCACGGCCGGCGTGGGGCTCGGCGAGGCCGAGGGGGTCGCGCTCGGCGACGGCTCGGGCGTCGGAGTCGGCACGGGCGATGGGGACGCGGTGGGAGCCGGCACGATCTCGAAGCCGGCCGGGTCCGTCACCAGCACGCGGTAGCCCGTCGTCCCGGTGCCCGTCGTGTCGCGCTGGCCGAGCGGCCCGATGACCCGGACGACGTCGTCGCGCCCGGGCATGACCGCGCCGCCGAAGGCGAGGACCACGCGCAGCGGCCCGGAGCCGTCGTCGATGACGAGGGAGACGCCGGTCGCGAGCTGGCTCGGGGCCTCGGCGACGCGACCCTCCGCGGCCACCAGGCTGCCTTCGAGGCTCTCCATCGCGGCGCCGGTCACGATCGCGACCGCCGGTGGGGGCGTTCCCGTCCCGAGGATCGTCGGGGCGCCGTCGAGGCGGATCGTGCGCTGCCCGTAGCGGTCGTCGACCGTGCCGGCAGCCCGGACGACGGTGCCCGACGGGACGACGGCGACGGGATCCGAGGGCAGGAGGAGCGCGATTCCCGCCGAGTCGTCGGCGATGAAGCCGCCCCGGCCGTCCTCCAGCGCCCCGAGCGGGGTGGTCAGCACGCCCTCAACGGCGACCCGCGTGCCGTTCGAAGCCGCCCGAGCGTCCGCCATCGGGAGGATGGGGCTCGGGGTCGGGCGGTCGGGCTCGGCGTGGGCGTCGGGGTCGGCGTGGGCGTCGGGGTCGGCGTGGGCGTCGGCCGGGCTCGGCGTCGGGCGTGGGCGTCGGCGTGGGGGTGGGCGTCGGCGTGGGACTGGGGCTCGGCGTGGGGCTCGGGCTCGGCGTGGGGCTCGGGCTCGGCGTGGGCGTGGGACTCGGGCTCGGGCGTCGGGGTCGGCGTGAGGGCTCGGCGTGGGCGTGGGACTCGGGCTGGGCGTCGGGCTCGGGGTGGGCGTCGGGGTCGATCCGGGGACCGGGGTCGGCCGCGAGCGGCTGCGGGACCGGCTGGCTCGTGAGGATCCAGTCGGCCGCGTTGTCGTTCGTGTCGACGACGTTGCCGCCGGCCCCGCCCGGGCGGCGCTCGATCGAGCTCCCGGCGGGAGGGGCCGCGACGGCGGCCCCCTCCACGAACCCGCTTGCCGCGTCTCCCCAGCCGACCGCGTCGACGGCCTGCCCATCGTCGCGCCGCAGGACGATCGCCCCACCCGTCGCGGCGAGGCCGCCGCTGTAGGTGGCATCGGCCGCCGCCGCGTGGATCCCCAGGGCGTTCGCCACGAGGACATGGCGACCCGGCTCGACGACGAAGGGCTCGGTCCAGGCGGCCTTGCGGGTGACGGTGGCGCCCGAGGCCGTCGCGTAGGCGATCTCGTGGCCGGCAAGGTCCAGCGGGGCCGGGCCCGCGTTCGTGATCTCGACGTACTCGTCGGAGGCCGACGCGCCGCCGGTCACGACCTCCGCGACCAGGAGCCCGCTCGAGGGCGGCCACGTCACGGCGGCGGCCGGATCCAGCACCCCGGGCGCCGGCGGGCCACCCGGCGAGGCAGGCGCCACGATGGCGACCGCGAACAGGAGGGCGAGAGTGCCGGTGACGGCGCTCCGTGGCGCGCGCATGGACGACCTCCGGGGCGGGCACAGCCGGCGGGCGTGTCGGGCCGGGTGTAGCACGGGGCGCTCACCCGGCGATCACCTCCCGCTTACCTTGCCGACGCGCCAGGCAGGGCCAACGGGACGCGCCCGGGCGGCTCCCCGGCGCCCGCGGTAGCATTCGTCCGCGTCGCGGCACCGCCCGGAGGAGCCGCCACCACCGCCCATGCAGCCGATGCACAGATCGAGGAGGATCCGTGGCCCGCGCCAAGAGGACCGAGCGCGCCGAAGCCCGCCGCCGCTACCGCGAGGCAACGAGCGGGGTCGAGAACGGCGATGAGGGCGTCGAGGTCCCCGCCGTCCCCGAGGCGGCCCTTCCGCGCGGGTCCCGCGACCGACGCCCCTCGGGCCAGGAGCCGGGTGCCGCGCCCGCCCAGCGCGCGGGATTCGCAGCCTCGCTCCGGGCCGCCGCCGGCCCGGTCGACGTGCGCGGCGACCTGCGGGCCTTCCCGTCGGTCCTCTTCCGTTCCAAGGCGGGGCTGATCCCCGGCATCGTGATCGCGGCCACGACGGTGGCGCTCTTCATCCCGGCGCTCGCGGCGAACCAGTTCGTCGTGCTGGCCGGTAACGTCATCCTGCAGCCGCCGCCGATGATCGTCGCCTTCCTTGCCGGCATGCTGGCGCCGCGGGCATCGTGGCTGATGGGCGGGCTGATGAGCGTCATCGCGGGCCTCGCCTACGTCCTCGTCGTGACGGTCAACACCGACGTCCTGATCACGCCCCTCGGATTCACCTACGTCGTGGAGACCGCCCAGAAGCTCGGCTATGCCCAGAGCGTCCTGATCAGCGCGCCCGTCTTCGGGATCGCCGTGGGGGCGTTCGCCGGCTTCTACCGCCGCTTCCTCAACATGTCGGCACCGCAGCGCCAGGCGGCCCGCCGCCGCTAGGGACGGGCCGGTCAATCCGCCCCCGCGCCAACCGCGAACGGAAGGGCACACGGCCCCGGTGAGGGCCGCGGCGAACCCATCCGGCGCGGAAGCTCGGGCCGCAAGGGAAAGGCCGTCGGGGCCCTCTCCGGGGTCGTGCGATTCGCCCGCCGGGTGCATCACCCCGAGCGGCGCATTCCCGCGTACCCCAGCTGGCGGACCCCGTCGGGGCGTCCCGGCCCCCCGGCCCGGCGGGCCTCGTCGACGAGCGGCCGGACCTCCCGCGCCACGACGTTCACGACGTTCGATTCGCGCTGCAGGATCCCTTCCACGACGAGGAGAGCGTTCCGCCGGACCACGCCCCGCAGGCGTGCCCAGGCATCCGGCCAGAGCGTGACGTTCACCATCCCGGTCTCGTCCTCGAGGGCCAGGAAGACGGTTCCCCGCGCCGTCATCGGGTGCTGGCGGGTGACGACCAGGCCGCCGATCCTGACCGGCCCAGGCCGTCGCTCGGCCAGCGCGGCGCTCGTCACCGCCCCCATGGCCTCGAGGGCCGGCCGGAAGAGCGCGACCACCTGGCGCCGCGCGTCGAGCGAGAGGATCGCGTAGGCGTCGCCCAGCCGCTCCAGCTCCGACAGCGGCGGGAGCTCCGGGGCCGGGGTCGCCGGCAGGCGGAGGTCGAGCGGCCGTCCGGCGACCCGCCCACCGCCCTTCGGTGCCCCCTTCGCGGGTCGCGCCGTCTCGCGGAGCTGCCAGAGGAGCTCGCGGCGGGGCCGCCCCAGCGAGTCGAGCGCGCCGGCCCGGATGAGCCGCTCGACGACCTCCTCGGGGAGGCCCGTCCGTTCAGCCACGTCGGCGAGCGACGCGTACGGCCCGCGGGCCCGCTCCGCGTCGAGGTGCGCAGCGTGCTCCGCGCCGATCCCCTTCACGAGGTGGAGCCCCAGCCGTACGCCCCAGCCGACGGTGCTCTCCGGGCTCCAGCGCTCCCGCGCGGCGTGGGCCGGGATCACGCAGGCCGGCGAGCGCACGGGACGGGGCCGGGCGGGGATCCCCAGGCCCTCCGGCATCGGCTCGCCCGGGTCGCGGTCGTGGCGCCCGTCGTCGCCGGCCGCACCGGCCAGCGCCCAGCCCGGACGGCCGACCCACTCGGTCGTCGTCCGGTATGCGGAGGCGTTGACGTCGACCGGCAGGACGGCGACCCCGTGGCGCTTCGTGTCGTTGACGAGCACCTCCACCGGGTAGAAGCCCATCGGCTGGGCGTTGACGAGTCCGACGAGGAACTGGGCCGGGTAGAAGAGCTTGAGGAACGACGACTCGTAGGCGGTCCGGGCGAAGGCTGCGGCGTGGCTCTTGGCGAAGCCGAAGCTGGCGAAGCCGGCAACCCGCCGGTAGAGCTCCTCGGCGTCGTCGCGGCGCATCCCCTGGACCGCCACGCAGCCCTCGACGAAGCGGCCGTGGAGCTTCTCCATCTCGGCCGGCGAGCGCCAGGTCCCCATCGCCCGCCGGAAGCCGTCCGATTCGGCCGGCGAGAAGCCGGCGACCTCGATCGCGATCCGCATGACCTGCTCCTGGTAGAGGATGACGCCGAGCGAATCGCGGAGGACGGGCTCCAGCGAGGGGTGGAGGTAGGTCACCGGCTCGAGGCCCTGCTTGCGGCGCAGGTAGGGGTGGACGGCGTTGCCCTGGATCGGGCCCGGCCGGATGATCGCGACCTCCACGACGAGATCGTCCAGGCAGGCCGGCCGTGACTTCGGCAGCGTCTGCATCTGGGCCCGGCTCTCGACCTGGAAGACGCCGACGGTGTCGGCCGCCTGGAGCATCGCGAAGACCTCGGGGACCTCTTCCGGGAGCCGGTCGAGGTCGACGCAGACGGCGCAGTCGTGCTCGACGAGCTGGACCGTCTCGTCGATCGCGGCGAGCATCCCCAGGCCGAGCAGGTCGAGCTTGATGAGCTTGAGGGTCTCGACGTCGCGCTTGTCGAACTGGACGACGACGCGGCCGGGCATCGTCGCCCGCTCCAGCGGCGCGATGTCGACGAGCGGGGCGGCCGTCACGAGCATCCCCCCGGTGTGGATCGAGAGATGGCGGGGGAAGCCGTCGATCCGCGCGCACAGCTCGAGCCAGCGCTCCCAGGGCGACATCCCGACGGTGCTCCCGCCGCGGGGCGCCGGCGCCGGCTCCGGGGCGACGCGCACCACGGACGACGTGGGGGCGCGGCCGTCCCGCCCCGGCGCGGTGACTGCCGGCGGCGGCGGGTCCCAGTGCCGCGGCCGCCCCAGCCGGTCGACGTTCCGGGCGGGCGGCGCGAGGGCACCCGACTCCGGGTCGAGCGACCGGCCGTCCACGGTTCCCGGCGTGCCGGGCGGGCCGGCCGCGTTCCGCGGGGGTCCGGAGCCCGGCCCGAAGGTGTGGCCGGCGGCGTGGGTGCCACCCGGCAGGGTGGCCCCGGCGGGTGCGGCGGCCCCCACCGGTGAGCCTGTCGCCGCATCGCTCCCACCAGTAGCTGGCGGGGATCCTGCCCGAACCGAGGCACCCGGCGAACCCCGCCCGGCGCTCACGACCCTCCCGGCGGCATCACCGTCGCCCGGCGCCGTCGGCGGCCCGCCCCGCACGAGCCATGCCACGCTCGCCGGGGAATCGCCCGGGCCGCCCTTGTCGTCGGACGGGCCGCCGGCCCGGATGCGCCGGGGCCGAGCCCGTCCCCGGCAGGATCCCGGTCCTCCGGGCGGCCTCCTCGGGGCGGCCCGGCCGTGCCACGTCCTCGGCCGACCCGTGGTAGGCATCCTCGACGCCCTCGAGCCGCGCTGCGTCCTCGGCGCGTGGCAGGCGGCCGTTCCCGGCCTCGCCCGCTCCCCCGGTCCGGATCCGGCCGCCGCGGGCATGGTCGAGCTGGCCCATCCGGTCCACGAGCCCGCGGTCGCCGGCACGGGCCGCGGCCGCCCCTGCCCCCGGCTCGTCGGGACGGCGGAAGAACTCGGCAAACCCGCCGTCCGCCTCGAGGTCGCGCCGGACCATCACCGAGTCGTACGTCTCGAGCGCCTTGGCCACCCGGTCGACGAGCGGCCGCGGGAAGCCGAGGGCGAGCCCGACCTCCCGCACGGCGCTTCGGGCCCGGTACGTCACGAGGTTGCAGACCATCCCCGTGTGCTCGGCCCCGTAGCGCTCGTAGACGTACTGGATGACCTCCTCGCGCCGCTCCGAGCTGAAGTCGATGTCCACGTCGGGATACGTGGTGCGGCCCTCGTTGATGAACCGCTCGAAGAGGAGGTTGTGGCGGATCGGGTCGACCCGGGTGATCCCCAGCACGTAGGCGACGATCGAGTCGGCGGCGCTGCCGCGCCCCTGGGCCGGGATCCGGCGCTCCTTCGCGAAGCGCATCAGGTCCCAGCAGATGAGGAAGAACTCGGCGAGGCCGGTCCGCTCGATGACGTCGAGCTCGTGGGCGAGCTGCTTCACGACCGGCGGCGTGACTGGGTGGTACCGCTTCCGGATGCCCGCGTGGCAGAGCTCGGCGAGGTACGAGAAGGCGGTCTCGCCCGAGGGCACCGGGAAGCCGGGGAAGCGGTACTGCTCGAAGCCGAGGTCGACCCGGCATGCCGCCGCGAGCTCGCCGGTGTTCGCCAGGCCCTCGTGCCAGGCGGCGGCCGTGGCTGCATCGGCCGCCTCGTCGCCCGGCGGCAGCGCGGCCAGCTCCGCGCCCGACTTCAGGTAGCGCTCGCCGCTCGGGGTCCGCAGCTCGGCGAGCGTCTCCACGGTCCGCCCGTGGCGGATCGCGGTGAGGACGTCATGCAGCTCGCGATCCTCGGGCCGGGCGTAGCGGACGTCGTTCGTGACGACGACCGGCAGGCCGAGCTCCCGGGCGAGGCGCGCGGTCTCTGCGACGAGCCAGTCGTCGCCCGGGAGGAGGTGATGGGACAGCTCGAGGACGAAGCCGGCGGCCGCCACGCCTCCCCCGCCGGCCGAGGGCCGCCCGCCGGGCACGCCGAACAGCCGCGCATATCCCTCCGCGACCGCCCGGGCGCCCTCGCGATCGCCGCCCAGGAGCCGCCGGGCCAGCTCGCCGTGCCGGCACCCCGAGAGCGCGACGAGCCCCTCCGCGTGGTCGGCGAGCAGGGCCTGCGTGACGCGAGGCGCCGCCTTCGTGCCGGCGAGGTTCGCCCGGGAGACGAGCCGGCAGAGGCTCCGGTAGCCCACCCCGTCGCGGGCCAGCAGGACGAGGTGGGGTCCCCGCTCACTCGCCCCGACGCCCCGGTGGTCCTCCTTGACCGGCTGGCGGTGGCCCGGGAGACGGACCCGGGCAGGCTGCGGCCGGGCCGGGAGCCCGCCGCGCGGCCCCGGTTCACCGGCCGGCGCACGGGCTGCCGCCCTGCCCCGGGTCACGGGCCTGCGCGCCGGGACCACCAGCCCGTGGGGATCCGCGACGAGCGCATCGACCAGCTCGACCTCCACGCCGATCACCGGTTGGAGCCCCGCCTCCGCGGCGGCCGATGCGAACCGGACGACGCCGTAGAGCCCCTGGCGATCCGTGACACCGAGCGCCGAGAGGCCGAGCTCCAGGGCCCGCTCCACGAGGTCCGCCGGAGAGGAGGCCCCGTCGAGGAAGGAGAAGCTCGTGTGGACGTGGAGCTCGGCGTGGGCCGGCACGGGCATGGGCCACCCCCGGAGCGGCGAAGGGACGGCGGCGCGGCCGTCGCGGCGGCGGGGCAGGAGAAGAATAGAACACCTGTTCGACTGAGTCAATCACGAAACCGCGCAGAACGCCCCCATCGACGCAACAAACCGGGGCCGCGCTGCGTCACACGACACGATGAGCGCGCTCGCGAGCCGCACCCGACAGCTCCTCCCGATCGTCCTCCTCGTCGCGCTCGTGATCGTCCTCGTCCTCGTCGTCCTCCCGGCGGTCCTCGCGGCCGCCGGCGGGACGGCCACCTGAACCGAACAGCTCCTGCCGCTCCGGTTACTGGGGACCTGGAGCGGCGATGTCCCCCGGGCCCCGCGTGCAGCGCCGCGACGGGGCCCGCGGGATTCGGGGCTACCATCGCGTCGTGGAACGCGGTCATCCCGGCCCGCTCGCCCTTGCCACCGCCGTGCTCGCGATCGCGGCCGCGGCCTGCGGCACGGCGCCCACGTCAGGCCCCTCCTCGGCCGTGCCCACGGGCGCGGCGACGGCGCCGGTCCCGACCGACGTCCCGGGCGGCGACGGCCGCACGCCGGCCCCCTCGCCGGGCACCTTCATGACCTCCTGGGGCGAGGCATGGGACGCTCTCCCGGCCGGCTTCCCGGTGCCCGCCGGGGCCGAGCTCGCGAACCCCGGCGATCCCGCCGAGGGGCCCGTCTCGGGAGCGTTCGTCGTGGAGCGGCCCGCCGACGAGGTCGCGAAGCTGATGGAGAGCGCGCTCGGCTCGGCGGGCTACAGTACGGAGGCCCTCGGCGGGCCCCTGGAAGATGGCAGCCTCGTGCTCGACTCGCTGGGCACGGATCCCGCCTGCCGCGTGCAGACCCGCGTCCGCGGCCTCGGCGGGACGACGATGGTGACGGTGCTCTACGGGGCCGCGTGCCCCTGGGGCTGAGCGGGGCCGGACGACACGGAGGAGGGACACCGGTGGGACCGACGACGCGCGACTGGCTGGGAGCCGGTCTCCTGGCGATCGTGTTGGTCGTCCTGATCGTGCTCCTCGTCACGTCCGCCATGGGGGCCGACGAAGGCGCCGAGGCGACGTTCCGCGCGTTCGCCTAGATCCCGGTCCGCCCGGGGTCGTGCGGCCCCCGCTCGACGGCCAGGTCGCCGTTGCGCAGGAGCCGCGGGGGTCGCGGCCTCGCTCAGTCGTACAGTCGCTCGAGGTGCCAGGTGCCGGCGATCCGGTCGAGGTAGACCAGGGCGAGCCAGCGATCGCCGACGACCTTGAAGTAGTCGCGGGCGATCGGGCGGCCCCACCAGGCCTCCTCGACCCGCCAGCGGGTGCAGGCCTCGACCGACTCGCGGCGGCCGGCCCAGGCGATTGCGACGAGGCGCCCGGCGGCGTCGAGCTCGACCTCGATGACCGGGTGCTCGCGGAGGAGGCGGGTCATCAGGCGGCCCCTCGCGGCGCGTCCGGGCCGCCGCTGCCCGGGCCGGCGCGGTCGGCGGCGTTCACGGCATACCCGTCCCGTCCGCGGTCATCGGGTGCCAGGTCCAGCGCGTCTCGGGGAGCGGCGCCTCGGGATCGGCGAGGGTGACCCGCCCGACGCTCCCCTCCCCGAACCGGACGGCGATGCGCGCCAGCTGCCAGCCGAGCCGCGCCGCCGCGTTCGCCTGGGGGTTGAAGAGGGCGAGCTGCTGGCCGGCTGCCGGGGCGACGTCGAGCAGCTCCAGCTCCAGGCGGGCGACCGGCAGCGCCGGCGGCTCCCGCTCCAGGCGCTCGCGGAGGAGCCGTTCGATCGCCTCGGGGTCCGCGGTCGGCTCCGGGAGCCGCTGGACGACGACGGCTGTCGGGAGGTCCGCCCCGGGGAGCGGGGGGCGGCCGGGGGCGAAGGTGGGGTCGAGGGTCGCCACGAGGCGGGCGCGGCCACTGGCCTCGCCCCGGGCGTCGAGCTGCGCCCCGAGGGCGCGTGGCGAGGCGGCGCAGGACGAAGCGGAGCGCCTCGAGGTCCGCGACCGGCTCCTCGAGGGCGAGCGCCAGCGCCAGGCGCTCGGGGGCGCGACGCGGGCGGAACGGGTCGGTCTCCCGGCCGTTCGACCGGTCGTGGAGGCGGCTTCCCTCGTCGGTCCCGAAGCGGGCGACGAGCGCCGAGCGCGGCAACGCGGCGACCGCCCCGATCGTGACGAGGCCGAAGCGGGCGAGGCGGCCGCGCACCTCGGGGTCGCGGGAGAGGGCCGACGCCGGGAACGGGGCGAGGAACGCGGCGTCGTCTCCCGGCGGGACGAGGACGGCGGGCACGGCCGAGGGGCCGGGACCGGTGGCGGCGGCGAGGGCGGCGGCGAAGCGGGTCCCGGCGATCCCCGCCCGCGGCGTCCCCGGGAGGATCGGGGCGACGGCGGCGCGGGCCTTCCCGACAAGGTCCGGCTCGGGCCCCCAGAGCGCCTCGAGGCCGTCGACCTGGACCTCGAGCGAGCCGAAGGCCCGGTCGGCGGGATCGGTCGAGCCGGCGATCCCCGGGCTCAGCGCGGCCAGGGCGTCGAGGGCGGCCTCGACGGCCGCGGCATCGGCGCCCGGGTCGGGCGGCAGGAAGACGGCCTCGGGCGCAAGCCGGTGGGCCTGCCCGAGGGGGATCCCCCGGCGGACGCCGAGGGCGGCGGCCTCGGGGCTGGCGTCGAGGACGACGCCGTCATCCCACGGCCGCCCGCCGAGGACCAGCGGCCCGGCGGTCGGGATCGCGGGGTCGCGCCGCCGGGCGAGCCGGAGGGCGAGGTGGGGCCATGCGAGGTGGAGAAGGCGCATCGGTCGATCGGTCTGGCTCGTGGGAGGGAGTGGTGGTGGTGGGTTGGGCGCCGGTGGCGGCGGGTCGGGCGACCCCCTCGGCGACGGGCTCCTCCGCCAGGAGCCCGTCGCGGGCGAGGCAGCGGTCGCGCGGCCCGCCTTCCGCATAGAGGAGACGGAGGATCGTCCGCCGATCCGGTGCCCCGTGGCGGTCCTTCGCGAGGCGGACCTCGGTCCGCTGCCCGACAACCTCCCGCCCGAGGCGGATCCAGCCGGTCCGCCGCAGCTCGAGGCGGAGCCCCGCCCCCTCCAACGCGGCCCGGAGCGGGGCGGGGGTCTCGGACGGCTCGAGGACGAGGAGGAGTGCCCCGGCCCGCCGCGCGAACGCGACGAGGCGGGCGAGCTTGTCGGCGAGAGGTGGAGGTCGGCGGGTGGCGCCGGCGCCGGTCGGGGGCGCGGAGCCGGGGGCCGGGACCTGGGTGGGTCCCCGCCCGGCGCCGGCCCGGGGGCTGGGAGGCTCCGCGCGCGCGCCCGCGAGGTCCAGGACGAGGACGTCCACGGCGCGTGCCTGGAGGAGCGTCCCGGCCATCGCCAGCGCCTCGTCGGCGGAGGCCGGGACGAGGACGGCGAGCCACTCGAGCCGGACCCCCCGGGCGGCGGCCTCGACAGGATCGAGGCTCCGGGCCAGGTCGACCCAGGCGACGATGGCGCCGCCGGCCTGGGCCTCCGCGACGGCCCGCAGGGCGAGCGTCGTCACGCCGCTCGACCCGGCGCCCCGCAGCGCGACCGTGCCATCCCGCGGCAGGCCGCCGGCCGCGAGCAGGCCGTCGAGCTCCGCGAACCCGGTGGGGATCGCCCGGTCAGCGTCCCGTGCCGGCTCCCCGGGGAGCGGCCGGACAGGGGCCTGGCCGGGATCGACGCCGCCCGGCAGCGGGACGAGGGAGGGGCGCGCCGGGGTGGGCCCCGGGGGCACCTCCGGGCGGTCGTCGGGGAGCGCGGGGACCGCCCCGGCCTCCGCCGGGAGCGGGGCGGCCGCGAGCGCCCCGAAGACCTCCACCGCGGGCCGCGGCGCGGCCGATCCCCAGCGGGCCCGGAGGCTCGCGAGGGCGGCGACACGGTCGGCGTGGCGATCCATCGGAGACCCGATAATAGAACATCTGTTCGACAATGGGAAGGGTCATATGGCCCCCCGGCCCAGGGGTCGCCGCCGGGCCCGCCTGATCCTGCCGGGGTTCACGCGGAGCCGTCGCGCGCACGAAACCCCCTTCGAGAGGCCGGAACCGGCGGCTTCGGGCCGGGCTTCGTGCGGCCAGCGGGGCCGCCCGATCCCGGGCACATCAACGGCGCGTGATGCTCGCCGGTCGGCGCCCTTCCCTACCCCAGCGCGATGAGGAAGACGCTGACGAGGACGAGGCCAAGGCCGAGCCACTGGACGGGGCGGGGCCGCTCCCCGAACAGGAGCACGCCTGCCGCCACCGCGATCACGGGCCCGAACGAGCTCGTGATGCCGATCAGCCACGTCGGCGCGATCTCGAGGCCGAGCGCGAAGGCGATGAATCCGCCGATGTCGAGGAGCCCGGCCGTCACCAGGAGGCCCAGCGCACGCCGGTCGACCGGCCGCGCAGCCGCCGACCCCGGGACCGGCGGGCGGCGCAGCCGCGACCCGGCGAGGATCAGGAGGATGATCACAGCGTTCGCCGTCCGGGACAGGAGAAGGACCGGCAGCCAGCCGGCGGCTCGGATCGGGCCTGCCAGCGCCACCGTCAGGGCGGCGAAGGCGACGAGGGCGACGACCGCGTAGGCGACCCCGGGGCCGACCGGGCGGGCGCCGCGCAGGCCGCCGTGGAAGGCCACGGACGCCAGCACCACGCCCGTCGTCGCCACGGCGGCCCCCAGGGCCTGGCCCGGGGCCAGCGTCTCGCCGAGGAGGAGCACCGAGAGGACCACCGTCAGCCCGCCATAGGTCGCGACGACCGGGCTCACCACGGTGATCGGGCCGTGGCGGAGAGCGGTGTAGAAGGCGAGATAGGCCACGGCGGCGACGGCGCCGCAGGAGAGCGCCGTCAAGACGACCCCTGGATCCGACGGCAGCGCCGTGCCGCCGGCGACGAAGAGCACGGCAAGCAGCGCGACCGACGTCAGAACGGTCCCGGCGGTCGTCCGCAGGCTCCCGACGCGCCGGCTCGCGAACGTCGCGATCGTGTCGGTCAGGCCCCAGGCGAGGGCCGCCGCGAGGCCGAGCGTCACGCCCTGGAGGTCGTCCACCGGGCGAGCGTACGCGGGTGCCGGGGCGCCCGCGCGACGGGCTTGAGCCCCGGGACGGCGCCGACCGCCCTCTCGGGACGCGACGGTCCCCGTGCTACACTTCGCGCCGGCGATCCCGCCCCAGCGCGTGGGATCAGCTCCGCGTGGGGATGTAGCTCAGCTGGGAGAGCACCGCGTTCGCATCGCGGGGGTCAGGGGTTCGAGTCCCCTCATCTCCACCACCCTCCCCGGCGCACTGCGCGACATGCCGGCGCACGGCGTCCCGAGCCGGCGGCGCGCGGTGAAGTCGCGCGTAAGCCGCGGATAAGGGCCCTGCGGCATCCTCCTCGCATGGGCAAGCATCGCAAGGCGCAGCGCGCCCGGGCCGCCGGCGGAGCCGACAGTCCGCTCTTCACGGTTGCCACGACCGACGACGTCCTGCGGGCCTTCGAGCGGTTCGATCCCGGCGTCGGCTGGGAGACCATCGGCCCGAGCGTCCTGCCGCTCCTGCCGCGCCACACGCCGTCGCCGATCCGAGTCGGCGCCCCGATCCAGGCGATGCTCGGGCCGGGGATCCTCGTCGGCTTCGGGATCGACGTCGGACCCGCCTTCGCCGGCGTCACGCGTGAGCTCGTCGACGGCTGGGGCGTCGCGGACGCGGACGTCGTGGCGACCTCGCTGGCGAACGTCCGGGCGCTCGCGTCGGAGCTGCCGCCCGGCGCCGTCACCGCGGTCGGCCTCTCCGACGGCCGGACCGTGCGAATCCTGCAGTCGGGGGCGGGCTGGGCGTCGACCCTCCTGCTGCTCCCCGATCTGCTGCCCCGCTTCTTCGGGCCGGGGCCGCATCTCGTCGGTGCGCCGTGCCGTGACGTCCTGCTCGCGTTCCCTCCCGACACGCCGCTCGATCTCGTCTTCGACCTCGTCGGGGAGATCGCGTGGGCCGACCCGGCCGGCCTGGTCGCCTCCTGCCACCGGCACCGGAATGGCGCCCTGGAGCCCGTGGCCGCGCCGCTGCCCGGCGGCGTCGTGGCCCTCGACCCCGAGCCGCCCGATCGGCCCCGGTTCGTGTCGTAGCCCGTCAGGCCGTGCCGAGCGCCGCGTGGAGCTCCGCGGCATGTGTCCTCAGCCAGCGCCGGTGGACCGCGTGGTCCGGGACCCGCGTCGCGACCAGGTCCCAGAAGGCGGGGCCGTGGCCGAAGACCCGAAGGTGCGCCAGCTCGTGGACGACGACGGTCTCCAGGACGGCGGGCGGGGCGAGGACCAGGCGCCAGGCGAGCATGAGCCGGCCCTGCCGCGACGCGCTCCCCCACCGGCTCCGGGTGTCGCGGACGGCCACCGCCGCCGGGGTCACGCCCAGCGGCCCGGCGTGGCGGGCGATTGCCGCCTCCACCGCTTCACGGGCCCGCACGCGGAGCCACGCCTCCAGGATCGCCGGCAGGGGCCGGCGCTCCGACGGCGCCACCAGTCACCAGGAGGAGATCCCCGTCGTCGGCACCCACCCGCTCCACGCGAGAGCGGCGGCTCCCCGGGGTGCCGGACACGACCCGCAGACGGTGGGGCACGCCGCGATAGCGAACGAGCGACCCGTCGCCGAGGGGGCCGGCGGCCCGGGCCCGGCCGACGGTCGCCGCCTGGCGGGCGAGGTGACGCCGGATCCAGTCCTCGCGCTCGGCGAGGAACGGCTCGACGAGGGCGCGGGCGGCCGCCTCGCCGGTCCGCGGGCCCGGGACCGTCGCGATCACGCCCCGCCGCGGGTCGATCGTCACCCGGAGGCGCCGGGCCCGGGCGGAGCGACGCAGCGTGTACGGCAGGTCGCCGTCCCGCAGCCGGGCCACGGCAGGCGACTCGACGAGGGTGGCAGCGCGCGCCACGCCGGCGTTCAGGCGCGCCGGAGGAGGCGGCCGGGTCGGGCGCCGGTCTCGACGCCGTCGCGAACCACGACGACCCCGCTCACGATCACCGCGTCGATCCCGACGGGGTGGACCGCCGGCGTCTCGTAGGTGGCCCGGTCGGCGATGGCCGCCGGGTCGAAGACGACGAGGTCGGCGAAGGCGCCCTCCCGGACGACGCCGCGGTCGCGGAGGCCGAGGCGGGCCGCCGGAACCGACGTCAGCTTCGCGACCGCGGTCTCGAGCGAGAGCACGCCGCGCTCGCGGACGTAGCGGCCCAGGACGCGCGGCGCGCTGCCGTAGGTGCGCGGGTGCGGCACGCCCGCGTCGAGGACGGGATGGCCGGGCCGGCGCCCCTCGGCGTCGGTGCAGACGGCGATCCAGGGGATGGCCAGGATCGCCTCGACGTCGGCCTCGTCCATGCAGTGGATCGTCACCTGGCTCGCCAGCCGGTCGGCGGCGAGGATGTCGCAGGCGACGTCGGCCGGATCCAGGTCGAGGTCGCGCCCGAGGGCGCCGAGCGTGCGGCCCGCCCACGTCGGGTGGGCCCGCGATTCGGCGAGGACGATCGCGTCCCAGCCCGGGTCGGCCGCGAGGTTCTCCCAGCCGGAGATGCCGGCCGCGATCTCCTCCCTGATCCGGCGCCGCACCTCCCAGTCGCCGAGGGCGGCGACCGTCTCGTCGAGCGGCAGGGCCAGGAGCGCCGGTGGCAGGACGCACTGGAGCGTCGTGGCGGCCGCCGTGTAGGGGTACTGGTCCGCCGCGACGTCGAGCCCCTCGGCGCGGGCCCGCTCGAGGAGCGCGACCGCCTCACCGGCCCGGCCCCAGGCCACCTGCGCGCCCGCCTTGAGGTGGCTCACCTGGAGCCGCACCCCGTCCCCCGCGGCGCGGGCCGTCGCCAACGCCTCGGCGAGGGCCCCGAAGAGGCCGGCCGACTCGTTGCGCACGTGAGTGCTGTAGAGGGCGCCCCGCCGGGCGGCCACCCGCACGAGGGCGGCCACCTCCTCCGGCTGGGCGTGGACTCCCGGGGCGTAGATGAGGCCCGAGGAGAGCCCGAACGCCCCCGCGTCGAGCGCCTCGTCGAGGTGTGAGGCCATGGCGGCGGCCTCCTCCGCCGTCGGCGGCGCCTGGCTCGACCCCAGGACGGCGCTCGCGGAGGGTGCCGTGGGCGGCAAGAAAGGCGACGTTCGGGCCGAGCGGCTGCGCCTCGACGGTCGCCAGGTACTCGGCGAACGTCGTCCAGGTGGGGCGCAGGCCGACGGGCGCCATCGACAGCTCGATCGCCTCCCGGCCGGCCTCGGTCACCGGCGCCAGGCCGTCCCCGCAGTTGCCCGAGAGCTGGGTCGTGAAGCCCTGCTGGAGATGGCTGGCGAGGGCCCCGTCGAGGAGCACCGACGCGTCCGAGTGGCCGTGGGGGTCGATGAAGCCGGGCGCGACGACGCGGCCGGCGGCGTCGAGGACGACGGCCACCTCCCGCTCGTCGATCGCGTCGAGGCTTCCCACGGCGAGGATCCGGTCGCCGAGGACGGCCACGTCAGCCGCTCGGCCGGGCGCCCCGGTGCCGTCGACGAGGATGCCGCCGCGGACGAGGATGTCGAAGGGCATGCGCGGATGGTGGCACAGCCCGGCCCGCGGCCGCGCCACTCGCGATCCACGGGACGGTTCCGCTATACTCCGCCTCCGGACGGATGGGGCTATAGCTCAGCTGGAAGAGCGTCTGAATGGCATTCAGAAGGTCCGGGGTTCGAATCCCCGTAGCTCCACCAGCCCCCTGACCGACGCCGCCGACCCGACCCCTCGCCCCAGCGGCGGGGGGTCGTCGCGTATGTGAGGCCCAAGACGTGACCACCGAGCGAACCCGGATCGAGCGCTACGACCCCGCCGCCATCGAGCCGCGCTGGCAAGCGCGGTGGGCGGAGCTCGGCCTCCACCGGACCGACCTCTCGGACACGTCGCGGGCGCCGTACTACCTGCTGACGATGTACCCGTACCCGTCGGGCGACCTCCACGTCGGCCACTGGTACATCGTGACGCCGACCGATGCTCTGGCCCGCTACCGGCGCATGCACGGCGACAACGTCTTCTTCCCGATCGGCTTCGACGGCTTCGGGCTGCCGGCCGAGAACGCCGCGATCAAGAACCGGATCCACCCCGCGGAGTGGACCTACCGGAACATCGACGTCATGCGCCGCCAGCTGCGGAGCATGGGCGCGGTGTTCGACTGGGACGCCGAGGTCGTCACCTGCGACCCGGCCTACTACCGCTGGAACCAGTGGCTCTTCCTGCGCTTCCTGGAGGCGGGACTGGCCTACCGGGCGACCTCGCCGGTCGACTGGTGCCCCAACGACGGGACGCTCGCCCGCGAGCAGGTGGAGGGCGCCGACCGGCGCTGCTGGCGCTGCGGCGCGAAGGTGGAGAAGCGCGACCTGGCCCAGTGGTTCCTGCGGACCACGACGTACGCCGACGAGCTCCTCGACTTCACCGGCATCGACTGGCCCGAGCCCGTCCGGGTCATGCAGACCAACTGGATCGGGCGCAGCGAGGGCGCCGAGGTCGTCTTCCGCAGCGCGCCCGACACGCACATCCCGGGCGGCGACGAGATCCGCGTCTTCACGACCCGCCCGGACACGCTCTTCGGGGCGACCTTCATGGTGCTCGCCCCAGAGCACCCGCTGGTGGAGAGGCTCACCTCGCCGGGCCAGCGCCCGGTCGTGCGGGCCTACGTCGAGCAGGCCGGCCGCGAGACCGAGATCGAGCGCCTGAGCACCGAGCGCGACAAGACCGGCGTCCCGCTCGGCGCCGACGCCATCAACCCGGTCAACGGCGAGCGGATCCCGATCTGGATCGCGGACTACGTCCTGTCCGGCTACGGGACGGGTGCGATCATGGCCGTCCCCGCCCACGACGAGCGCGACTTCGCCTTCGCCCGCCAGTTCGACCTCGCGATCCGCGAGGTGATCCGGCCGGCGGCGTCCTACGGCGAGGACCGGGAGCTGCTCGCGGCCTACGTGTCGAAGACGGCCGATGACGTCCTCGTCAACTCGGGCCGCTACAACGGCATGGCCGCCCCGGCGGCGATCCGGGCGATCACCGCCGACCTGGAGGCGCGGGGCGAGGGGAAGGCCGCGATCAGCTACCGGATCCGCGACTGGCTGATCAGCCGCCAGCGCTACTGGGGCACGCCGATCCCGGTGGTCTACTGCGACGGCTGCGGGATCGTGCCGGTTCCCGACGACCAGCTCCCGGTCCTCCTCCCGGAGACGGTCGACTACCGGGGCTCCGGGGAGAACCCGCTCAAGCACGACCCGGCCTTCCTCGACACGACCTGCCCGCGCTGCGGAGGCGCCGCCCGGCGCGAGACGGACACGCTCGACACGTTCATCGACTCATCCTGGTACTGGTACCGCTACCTCTCGCCCCACAAGGACGACGGGCCGGTCGACCGCGCGCTCCTCGATCGCTGGACGCCGGTCCACCAGTACACGGGCGGTGCCGAGCACGCCGTCATGCACCTCCTCTACAGCCGCTTCTTCACGAAGGCGATGGCCGACTGCGGCCTCGTCGGCCACCGCGAGCCGTTCCTGCGCCTCTTCAACCAGGGCCAGGTCCTGGGCGCCGACGGTGAGCGGATGAGCAAGTCGCGGGGCAACGTCGAGGACCCCGACGCGCTCGTCGCCCAGTACGGCGCCGACACCGTCCGCCTCTTCCTCATGTTCATGGGCCCCTGGGACCAGGGCGGCCCGTGGAGCCCGTCGGGGATCGGCGGGGTGGCGAGGTTCCTGCACCGGGCCTGGACGCTGGCCCTCGATCCGCACGGCCGCGAGCCGGGCGACGCCTACGCGGGGGGCCTGCCGGCCGGCGAGGACGCGGCAGCAGCCGAGCAGACGATCCGCGGCTCGGCGCACCGGACGCTGGCCGCCGTGACGGTCGACTACGAGGGCTTCCGCTTCAACACGATGGTCGCGAAGCTCATGGAGCTGGCGAACGTCCTCTTCCGCTACCGCGGGACGGAAGCAGCCGGCGGCGCAGCCTGGGACGAGGCCCTCCGGCTGCTGCTCCTGATGCTGGCCCCGGCCGCGCCGCACATCACCGAGGAGCTCTGGGCGCGGCGGCTGGCGGCCGCCGGGGGCGCCGTGGAGCTCGATCCACGCGGAGCGGTGGCCGGCGGTGGATGCCTCCGCCGCCGCGGTCGCGACCCGCGAGCTGCCGGTGCAGGTCAACGGGAAGGTCCGCGACAGGGTGGAGGTGGCGGTCGGGCTGTCCGAGACCGAGGTCGAGGCGATCGTGCTCGCCCGTCCCAAGGTGCTGGCGGCCCTCGGCGGCAAGGCGCCCGACCGCGTCATCCACGCCGGTGGCGGCCGGCTCGTCAACATCGTCGTCCGGGGCTGACGACCGGGCGATGAGCGACGCGCGCGCCGCGGACCACTGCGTGCCATCCCGCCGGGTGCCGGTCCGCCGCGTGCCGGTCGCCGCCGGCCTCCTCGTCGCGACGGCGCTCCTCGCCGGCTGTGCCGGCTGGACGACCGACCCGGAGCTGACACTCCACGTGGACAGCCGGATCGACCGGCCGCTCCTCGTCTACGTCAACGGCGACTGGGTCGGGACGATCCCCGCGGGCGCGACCGACGCCACGATCCCGGCGGGCGGCCACGGCGGACCGCCCTGGACGGCCGAGGGCCGGGTCGCCGGCGGCAGCGTCCTGATCACGCTGGCCATCCCGGCCGCGCCCGCCGCCGACGAGGGGATCACCACGACAGCGATGACCGAGTGCGGCGCCATCACGATGACGGCCGGCGACCCCGACCCCGGCCCCTCGCTCGCCCCGCCTGCCCCCGGCGCCGAGCTGCCGCCCTGCGACTGAGCGTCGCCGGGCCTCCCTGGCGGCCATCGGGCCGGCCGTCCGGCGCCCGGCGCGGGATCGCCGGCTGGTGACGCGGAGCCCGGCCACCGGCTCCCCCCGTCAGGCCAGGCGCATCTCCGCGCGGATGAGATCCTCGGTCGCGCCGCGTCGGATCGTGAAGCCGACCTTCTCGGCCGCGCGCCGCATGCTGACGTTGTCGGCCCGCATGTCCGCCCCGAGCGTCGCGACGCCCTCGGCCCGGGCGATCTCCACGAGGCGCCGAAGAAGCTCCATCCCGACGCCCTTGCCCTGCCGCACGTCCGTGACGAGGACGGCGAACGTCGCGTCGTCGGTCCCGAAGAGGCGGGAGAGGCGGCCGATCCCGACGATCTGGGGCATCCCCGTCTTCGGGTCCTCGCTCTCCGCGACGAGGGCCAGCTCGCGGTCGTAGTCGAGGAAGCAGATCCGGATCAGGCGCTCGTGGGCTGTTCGCTCATCGAAGCCGAGGTATCGCAGGTACCGCTGGAAGACCGTCTTCTCCGAGAGCGAGCGATGGAACTCGACGACCAGCGGCTCGTCCTCCGGCCGGATCGGCCGCATCTTCAGGACCTGCCCATCGGGGCCCGTCCACGTGCTGGTGTACTTCCGGGGATATGGCCGGATCGCCAGGCGGGGCAGGTCCCTCGGGTCGGTGGCCGGGTCGTGGAGGACGACTCGCGCGTCGAGGGCGATGAGCCGCTCCGGCGAGGCGAGGAGCGGGTTGATGTCGAGCTCGGCGATCCAGCGCTGCTCGACCACGAGCTGGCTGAAGCGGACGAGGAGCTGTTCGAGCTCGCCCAGGTCGATCCCCTGGCGGCCCCGGATCCCCTTGAGGGCCCCGTAGATCTGGGTGCTCTCCATCATCCGGCGGGCCAGCGTGGTGGTCAGCGGCGGGAGCCCGAGGGCCCGGTCCTTGAAGAGCTCGACAAGCTGACCGCCCATCCCGAAGAGGAGGACCGGCCCGAACTGCGGGTCGATCGAGCTGCCCAGGATGAGCTCGTAGCCGGTCCAGTTGACCATGGGCTGGACGGTCACCCCCTCGAAGTGCTCGGCGCCCCTCTTCTCGGTCACCGAGGCCTGGATCGACGCGTAAGCCTGGCGGACGGCCGCCGCGTCCTTCAGGTTCAGCTGGACGCCGCCGACGTCGGTCTTGTGGCTGATCGTGTGGGAGTAGAGCTTCACGACCACCGGGTAGCCGATCCGGCCCGCCGCGACCACGGCCTCCTCGACCGTGAGGGCGACCACGGTCTCGGTGATCGGGATCCCGTAGGTGGCCAGGAGCTCCTTCGACTCGTCCTCCGTCAGGAGCGTTCGGCCCTCGGCCCGGACCGCCGAGATGAGCGCCCCCGCCTTCGCCCGGTCGACCGGGTGCTCATCGTCCGACGGCAGGGTCGGGGTCTCGTAGATCTGGTGCAGGTTGCTGTCGAGCCGCCACGTGGCATTGAAGATCTCGACCGCATCGTCCGGGTAGTCGAAGGTGGGAATCCCCGCCTCCCGGAGGATCGCGGCGCCCTCGGCCACGTCCTCGCCACCCATCCAGCTCGCGAGGACCGGCTTGCCGGCAATCCTCGCGAAGCGGATCAGCTCCCTGGCGGTCGCGGTGGGGTCGGTCATCGCCTGCGGCGTGAGGATGACCAGGAGCCCGTCGCTCCCCTGGTCGCGAGCCGCCACCTCGAGCGCCCTGGCGTACCGCTCGGGGCCGGCGTCCCCGATGATGTCGATCGGGTTGTTATGGCTCCACGGCACCGGGAGGAAGCCGTTGAGCTCCTCCATCGTGGTGTCTGAGATCTCGCTGAGCTCCCCGCCGCCGGTGATCAGGGCGTCGGTCGCGAGGACCCCGGGACCACCGGCGTTCGTGAGGATCGTGAGGCGCTTCCCGCTGGGGCGGGGCTGCTTGGCCAGCACCTCGGCGACGTTGAAGAGGTCGGCGATCGCGTCGACGCGGAGGACGCCGACCCGCCGGAAGGCCGCGGCGAGCACCTCGTCCGAGCCCGTCAGGGAGCCCGTGTGCGAGGCGGCCGCCTTGGCGGCCTGGGCGGTGCGGCCCGGCTTGATGACGATGATCGGCTTCGAGAGGGCCACTTCGCGCGCCGCCGAGAGGAAGGCCCGGGCGTCGCCGATCGTCTCCATGTAGACGACGATGCTCTGGGTTGCGGTGTCGTTGCCGAGGTAGCTGATGATGTCGCCCCAGCCGACGTCGAGCATCGACCCGAGCGAGACCACGGCGCTGAAGCCGACCTTCTCAGTGGCGCTCCAGTCGAGGACCGCGGTCAGCAGGGCGCCGCTCTGGCTCACGAAGCCGACTGAGCCGGGGGTGGACATCCCCGCGGCGAAGGTGGCGTTGAGCCCGGTCGGCGGCCGCATGACGCCGAGGCAGTTCGGCCCGACGATCCGCATGCCGTTCGCCCGCGCGGTCGCCAGGATCTGGCGCTCGAGCTCGGCTCCCTCCGGACCGACCTCCTTGAAGCCGGCGGAGATGATGACGACCGCCTTCACGCCGGCCGCGGCGCACTCCTCGACGGTGGCCGGGATGGTCGCCGCCGGCGTCACGATGACGACGAGCTCGGGACTCTCGGGCAGCGCGGCGAGGTTCGGGTACGCCCGCACGCCGAGGATGCTGGCGCGTTTCTGGTTGACGGGGTAGACCGTGCCGCCGAAGGGGCTGCTGATGAGGTTCCAGAAGACGGTCCGCCCGACGCTCCCCGCCTTCTCGGTGGCGCCGATGACGGCGACCGAGAGCGGCGAGAAGAACGATTCGAGGGGGTTCCGGGTCGCGCCGAGGACGTCGCTGGCGCGGTCGCGGGCGGTCCGGTCGGGCCGCGGAAGCGGCTTGGGCTCGTCGGACGCCGTGAGGGGCCGGCGGGTGGAAGCGGAGTCGGGCACGGGATCGGGCTCCTGGAGCGGCGGCCACCGGGCGGCGGTCGCGAGGGGTCGCGAGGGTCGCGAAAGGTGACGCCAGCGTGCCACGAACGGCCCCGGCCCGCGCAGGGCCGACCATCCCCGATCGGGGGGGCCGGGTGTCCGCCGATGGCGTACCCTCCGACCGTCCGCGCGTCCTCGATCCGTCGATCCCGGAGGAACCCATGGCCCAGGTCAAGATCGGCGCGCTCTGCTGGAACCAGTACACCGAGTGGCCCGCGCTGCTCGACGCCGGCCTGCGCGCCGACCGGCTCGGCTACGACAGCCTGTGGACCTGGGATCACCTCTACCCCATCGTGGGCGACTCGCACGGGCCGAACTACGAGGGCTGGCTGACGCTGGCGGCCTGGGCCCAGGCGACCGAGCGGATCCGAATCGGGCTCATGGTCGGGGCCAACACGTTCCGCAACCCGGCCCTCGTGGCAAAGATGGCGACCACGCTCGACCACATCAGCGGCGGCCGGGCGATCCTCGGGATCGGCGGCGCATGGTTCGAGGAGGAGCACGAGGACTTCGGGATCGAGTTCGGCTCCGGCTTCCCCGAGCGGCTGCGCTGGCTCGGCGAGGCGCTCCCGATCATGCGCGGGATGCTCGACGGGACGGAGCCGACGGCGACCGGCCCGCGCTACACCTCCCGGACGACGCGCAACCTGCCGGCGCCGGTCCAGGCCCGCCTGCCGATCTGCATCGGGGGCGGCGGGGAGCAGGTCACCCTCAAGCTCGTCGCGAAGCACGGCGACATGAACAACGTCGGCGGCGGCGTCGAGACGGTGAGGCGCAAGGAGGCGATCCTCCTCGAACACTGTGCCGCGGTCGGCCGGGATCCCGCGGAGATCGAGCGGACGACCGGTGTGGGAACGGTCTTCATCCGCGACGACCGCGCCGAGGCCGAGCGGCTCTTCCGCGCTGCGTTCGAGCGGAACCGCGTCGCCCGGCCCTGGGAGGACCAGCCGGTCGGGACGCCCGGGGACGTCGCGGAGATGCTGGCGCCGTACGTCGAGATCGGGTACCGGCACCTGATCGCCGGGGTCCCGGCGACGTACGACGAGGAATCGATGACGCGTCTCGTCACCGAGGTGAAGCCGATGCTGGAGGCGATGGGCTGATGGACGGAGCGGGGATGCACCGCGACGGTTCGGCGAGGGCCGCCACCTCGGCGGCGCTCGGGTCGCGAGGGGCGGCCGCGTTCTCGTGGGGAACGGGCCGGTGGGACCTGTTCGAGGCGACCGACACGGCGACGCTGCGCCACCGGGCGTGGGTCGACGGGGCGCTCGCGATCGACGAGGATCTCGGCGGGACGCTCGCCTCGGCTCCGACCGCCGTAGCGTGGGCGGTCGATCAGGCGGAGGTCTTCGCTATCTTCCCTGACGGCGGGCTCTGGAACCGCTTCTGGGACGGGACGAGCTGGCACCCCTGGGAATCGCTGGGTGGGAAGCTGGATCCGCGGTCGTCGCCGGCCTGCTCGTCGTGGGGCGCCGAGCGGCTCGACGTCTTCGCCCGGGGGCGCGACGGCGCGACGTGGCACCGCTGGTGGGACGGGTCCCGCTGGGTCGACTGGGAGCGGCTGCCGGGCTGAAGATCAGGCGGGCGCGGGGCCGCCCGGGGCCGGCTCGGCGGCCGACGGAGCCGAGGCGCGCTTCCGGGCCCGGTGCCGGGCCGCCTTCGCCCGGTTGCCGCAGCTGGCCATGCTGCACCAGCGCCGCCGCCCGGTCCGCGACGTGTCCTCGAAGACCCAGCGGCAGCCATCGTTCGCGCAGATCCGCAGGCGGTCGGTCGCGCCGGCCGCGACGAGCGACACCAGGGGTTCTGCCACCCCCGCCAGCGCGTCGTCGAGCGGGTCGCCCACGTGGCGATGCCCGATCGCAAGGCAGCCCTCGCTGGGCACGAGCTCCACGACGCTCCGGGCACGCAGGACCGCGTTGACCGTGGCCAGGGCGGCCGGGTCGGCGCGACGATCGGCCACCAGCGCCTCGACGATCTCGCGCAGCGCCGCCCGCACCGCGTGCACGTGCCCGAGCAGCTCGCCCGCCCGGGCGGGCGAGCTTCCGTCGATCGTCCGGCGCCCGTCGGCGTGAAGGAGGCCGTGCTCCGCCAGCCACCCCGTGGCATCCGGGAGCGCCGACAGCCACTCGATCGGGTGGCCCATCCCGTCGAGCTCGTCCGTGTTCAGGAAGTCGGAGGTGTCCTCCAGGGCCGCCGCATGGCGGTGCCCTGGGGGGGTCGCGGTTGCCATCGATAACCACTTTAGAGGCTTGACGGGTTACGCGCAAGAGGGTAGCATGTGGTAACTACTCAACGCCGTCAGAGCGGTTAGCCGCTCGGCGGCAGCGCATGGGGGGAACCCGCCGATGATCACCGCGCTCGACGCGCTCCTCGCCCTCATGGCGGGACGCGTCCTGTTCGATGTCGCGGCCGTCCTGTACGGCGTCGACAGCCGCGACGGCATCGCCGACGACCACCGCCGCTGAGCTCCCGGAGGGATCGAACGATGTGGCAGCACCAGTACGAGATGCACGCGCTGCGCATGGAGCAGCTCCGCGAGGAGGCCGGACGGGAGCGCCGCTGGCGGCGCCAGGACGAGGCGAACGGGCGTCCGGTCACGGCCCGAGCGCCCGGCCGTGGCCGGGCGCTCGCCGCCCGGGCGGTGGCCTCGGTCAGCCGGGCCGCCGCCCGCGTCGCCCGCCGGCTCGACGGCCGGGTGGCCGTCGACCTGGGCAGCGAGCGGCTCCTGCGCGACGCATAGCGGCTCCTGCCCGACTCCCGGCAGCTCCCGCGGACGCGTGTGGCACACGTCCGCGGGTGGGCCGTCGCGGCGGCAGGTCAGACGTGCCGGTGGAGATCGCCCCCCGGAGCGGTCTCCAGCGCGTCCTCGTCGCGGGGCGCCTGCTCCCAGCCCATCTGCTCCGCGTCCCGCTTCGTGAGGTTCAGGTGCAGCGTCTCCTCGCGGACGTTGGCGATCGCGGAGGCCGGGACGTAGAGGTCATCCGCGCGGCCGCCGCGCGATGTCAGGACGTAGTTCTGGCCGACGTCCTTGACGGTTCCAAGCCGGCGCCCATCGTTGCCGACCACGGCCCAGCCGTGCTTCAGGTCGGTCATCCGCATCGCTCGCGCCACCTCACGCCGGGGCAGGTGGCCCCGATGGGAAACACCGGGGCCGGGTCGAGTCTATGCCCTGCGGCGAGGGCGCGCCTTCCGCCGCGGGGGCCGCGATAAGTCGCCGGTAAGTCGCCCCGGCTAGTCTCGCTCGCGACGCCCGCCGCATCGGACTTGTGCCCCCGATGCGCCGGGCGTCATGCCGACCCGCCCGCATGCCCGCCGGGGAGCCGAGCGTGGAACGCCCCTACCCGTGGCGCGTCCTCGAGGATGCCGCCGAGACCGCCCTGCCTTCACAGCCGGCGCCGGCCGGCCCATCCCGCCCGGGCGGCGCGTCGGTGGCGCAGGGGCCGGACGTCACGCGGCGGCTGCTGGGACTCGCGGCCGCCGCGGCGTCGGCCGTGGTGGTCGGTGCGGTGGCCCTGGTTCTCGGCGGGACATCGTCACCCGCCCTCGTGCTGCCGTGGGCGAGCGCGCCGCCCATGGAGATGAGCCGTCTCTCGGCCGGCGCGACGCCGGGCGAGAGCCCCGCTGCCGCGGCTCCCGTCGCGTCCCTCGTGGTCGTGGACGTCGCCGGCGCCGTTCGCCGGCCCGGCGTCTACCGCCTGCCGGACGGGTCGCGCGTCGTCGATGCGATCGCCGCCGCGGGCGGCTACGGGCCGCGCGTCGACGCCGACGCGGCAAGCCGCCTCAACCTCGCCGCTCCCCTCCGCGACGGCGAGCAGGTCCGGGTCCCGTCGCGCGACGACCCTCCGGCCGAGCGTGCCACGACGCCCGCGACGGCCGGCGGCCCGGCGGCGACGGAGTCCGGCGATGCTGGGCGGCGGCCGGTCAACCTGAACACCGCGACGGCCGACGAGCTCGACACGCTGCCCGGGGTCGGGCCGGTGACCGCCGCCAAGATCATCGCGGCGCGGGAGGAGGCGCCGTTCAGCACGGTCGGGGATCTCCGCAGCCGCGGCGTCGTCGGCGAGGCGACCTTCCGCAAGCTGGAGGGCCTCGTCAGCGTCGGCCCGTGATGCCGGCCGGAGCGCGGGTCGGGGCCGGGGCCCTCGCCGCGGCGCTGGCCGTCGCGGCCGCGGGACTCGCCCCGCCCGTGCTCCTCGCCGCGCTTGCCGCGGCCTCCGGGGGATTGATCGCGGACCGGGCGATCGGCGGGCCATCGGCGGGGCGCGGCGTCGGCGCGGCACTGGTCGGGGCGTGGCTCGTGACGGCGCGCCTCCTGCTGGTCGGAGGGGCGCCGGAACCCCCGCCGGGCGACCTTCCTGCCGGCAGCGGGCCGTGGACCGCGCGCGTCACCGCGATCGGCACCCCGCGCGAGGGCACGCAGCGGCTCACGGTGACGCTGGACGGTCCCTCGGGGCTGCTCCTGGCGGTGAGCGCCCCGCGCTACCCGGCCGTGGAGCCCGGAGACCTCGTCCAATTCGACGGTGGCCCGGCCGAGCCGCCGGAAGGAGGGTATGGCGACTACCTTCGCCGGACCGGCGTGGCGGGCACCGTGCGCTCCCGGTCGCTCGAGCTGCTGGGCTCCGCCGGTGATCCGGCGGGCCTCCTCGAGAGGATGCGGCGGGCCGCCGGCGACGCGCTCACCGTGGCCCTGCCGGAGCCCGCCGCCGGACTCGCCGCGGGCATCCTCATCGGGCTCCGCGATCGCGTCGATCGGGAGCTGGCGGCCGACTTCACGACGACCGGCCTGTCGCACGTCGTGGCGAT
Source organism: uncultured Chloroflexia bacterium (assembly GCA_963709605.1). Taxonomy (GTDB): domain Bacteria; phylum Chloroflexota; class Limnocylindria; order Limnocylindrales; family CSP1-4; genus CTSoil-043. Next base: position 91,224 of record CAVPWX010000010.1, read on the forward strand.
CTCCGGCTGGAACATCGCGCTCGTCGCGGGTCTCGTCGGCGCCCTCCTCGCCGGGCGCGCCCGGCGCACGCGGTCGGGAGGCATCATCGTCGCGATCGTCGCGTACACCGTGCTGGCCGGCGCGTCGGCGTCGGTGGTCCGGGCCGCCGCGATGGCCGCGGTCGCCCTCCTCGCGCGGGAGGCAGGGCGGCCGGGGACCGCTGCCGCCGCCCTCGGGTGGGCCGTCGCGGTCCTGGTGGTCGTCGCCCCGGCGAACGCGGCCGACATCGGGCTCCAGCTCTCTGCCGCCGCCACGGCAGGGCTCATCGCCTGGTCGGCACCGATCGCGCGCGCGCTCGAGCGGCGCGTCCCTCGGCTGCCGGGGTGGGTCCGCGAGGGCCTCGGGGTGTCGCTGGCGGCGCAGGCCGCGACGCTGCCGATCGTCCTGCTGTCCTTCGGGCGCGTCGCGCCGCTCTCGCCCGCGCTCAACCTGGCGGTCGTGCCGCTGGTGCCGCTCGCCATGGCGACCGGCGCCCTCGCCCTCGCCGGCGGTGCCGTCGCCGCGCTCGGTGGACCGGCGCTGGCCGCCACGATCGCCGGGCTCCCGGGCGCGATCACGCTCGGGCTGCTGGTCGGCATCGTGCGGGCGGCCGCGACGGTGCCGCTCGCCAGCATCCAGCTCGATCCGCCGGCCGGGGTGGCCGCTGCGGCGATTCTCGTCGGCAGCTTCCTGGCCATCCGCCTCCGGCGCCGGGTGCTCGGTGCAATCCGCGCGCTCGCCGGACCGGGGCCGGCCACGGGGGTGGGGGCCCTGCCCCGTGCCCGGGCGCAGCCGGGGGCGCGGGCACGGCCCGGCGCGGGGGCACGGCCCGGCGCGGGGGCACCGCCGCGCGCGAAGCCGGGGGCCGGCCAGGGAGCCGATCGTCCCGGGACGCCGCGCGCCGGCGACGGCCGACGGTCGCCGCGTCACCCTCGGCGCCTCCTCCGCGCCGGCGGCCTGCTCGCCGCGCTGGCCATCGCGGTCCTCGTCCTGGGAGCCGCGACGCGGCCCGACGGGCGCGTCCACGTGGTCGTCCTCGACGTCGGGCAGGGGGACGCCATCCTCGTCATCGGCCCGACCGGCGGCCGGATGCTGGTCGACGGGGGCCCCGATCCGGATCGACTCCTGGTCGCCCTCGACGGCCGGCTGCCGCCCTGGGATCGTCGCCTCGACCTCGTCGTCGTCACCCACCCCCACGAGGACCACATCGCGGGGCTCCCGCTCCTCCTGGAGCGCTATCGGGTGGGACAGCTGGCCGAGCCGGGCATGCCGGGCCGGGGGCCGAGCTACGAGGCGATGAAGGTCGCGCTCGCGACACGCCGGATCGGCCGGACACATCTCGCGACGGGCGACCGCTTCGTCCTCGACGGGATCGACGTCGAGGCCCTGTGGCCGGACGCGGCGCGGGTCCCGCCAGAGCCCTCGGACGACGGGGGCGTCGTCAACGACAGCTCGATCGTGCTGCTCGGCTCGTTCGAGGGCCGGAGGTTCCTCCTGGCGGGCGACGCCGAGGCGGACGTCGAGGAGCGCCTGGTCGCCCGCGGCGTGCTCCCCGTGGACCTCCTCAAGGCGGGGCATCACGGCAGCCGGACCTCCACGACCGACGCGCTCGTGGCGGCGACGCGGCCGCGGGTGGCGGCGATCTCGGTGGGCACGGGGAACGACTACGGGCACCCGTCACGGGAGGTGCTGGCGCGCCTCGTCGCGGCCGGCGCGACGGTGCTCCGCACCGACCTGGTCGGGACGATCGACGTCGCCCTGGACGCCCGCGGCGTCGAGGTGCGCACGGCGCGTCCGGCGCCGGAGGCGGGCACGGCCGGCGCCCATCGGGCCGCGACCCGGGTGCCGTCGCCGACGAGTGCCGACGCCCGACCATCCCCCGTCCTGGCGCGCCCCAGCGCGCGGCCCGGGCTCTCGTATGATCGAGGAGATGCCCGTACCGTCGCGCGCGGCCGCCGCCGCCCTCCTCCTCTCGCTCGATCCACCGGCATGGCACCTCCGCCACGCGCGCGCCGTGGCCGAGATCGCCGGCTTCCTCGCGACGCGCTGCGCGGCCCGCGGCGAGCCGGTGAACCGGGCCCTCGTGGAGGCGGCCGCGCTCCTCCACGACGTCGACAAGCTCCTCCCGGCGACGAATCCGGCGGCGGCGCTGCCGCACGGGGAGGGATCGGCCGCCTGGCTCGCGAGGCAGGGGCTGGCGGAGCTCGGCCCGGCGGCCGCGGCCCACCCGGTCACGCGCCTCGTCGGCGACGGGGCAGACGCCTGGCTGGCGAGGGCGTCGCTGGAGGAGCTCCTCGTCGCCTACGCGGACAAGCGGGCCGGCCAGCGGCTCGAGCCGATGGCCGCGCGGTTCGCCGGCTGGCGGCGCCGCTACCCCGGAGGGTGGAGCGCCGAGGCGAACGCGGTCGCCCGGGCCCGGGCCGACCGGCTGGAGCGGGAGGTATGCCGCCGCGCCGGCATCGATCCCGTCGCGGTGGGCCGCCTGGCGTGGACGGGGTCTGCTCTGCGCGCGGCACGCCGCGCCCCGTGGCGCGGGAGGCGCGGCGTGACCGGCCCGGCCCTCGGCTACTACTGGGGCGATGACGAGTACGGCCTGGAGGCGGCCGCGGTCGCTCTCGGACGGCGGAGCGCCGACCCGGGCGCGGAACCACCGGTCGCCTGGCGCACGACCGGCGCGGCCACCCGCGCCGCCGAGATCGGCGAGCGCGTCGCCACCGGGACGCTCTTCGGCGGAGGCACGCTCGCCATCGTCGAGGATCCCGGGCCGCTCGTCCGGGCGAAGGCCGACCGGGAGGCGCTCCTCGCTGCGATGGCCGCCGTCGCCCCCGGCAACGCCCTCGTCTTCCTCGAGCCCGTGGAGCGGGACCGCCCGCCGCCCGACGTCGCTCGAGGAGCTCGCGGCGGCCGTCGCCGCGGCGGGCGGCGAGGTGCGCCAGGTCGCCGCGCCCCGCGAAGGCGGGATGGCACGCTGGATCGAGGAGCGGGCGACGGAGCGGGGCATGCGGCTGGAGCGAGGCGCCGCCGAGGCGCTCGCCCGCAAGATCGGCGCGTTCGTGCGCGAGGGCGACGTGGACCGCCGGCGCCAGGGGCGGCTCGCCGTGGCCGAGCTGGAGAAGCTCGCGGTCTACCGTCTCGATGCGCCGGTCCGCGCGGAGGACGTGGACGCCCTGGTCGCGGACGCGGTCCCGGGATCGACGTGGGCCTTCCTCGACGCCGTCGGCTCGCGCCGGGCGCGCGAGGCGGCCGCGCTCCTCGAGCGGCTCCTCGAGACGACGCCGGAGCCGGTCCTCGTGGCGGTCCTCCACCGGCGGATCCGGGATCTCCTCCTCGTCGGTGACTACCGCGAGCGCGGCGAGACGCTCCAGGGGACGGCCCGCGCCCTCAAGCTCAAGGAGTACCCGGCGCGAAAGCTGTGGGAGCAGGGCCACGCCTGGCGGGGCGACGAGCTCGTCGGCGCGCTCGAGGGGCTCCTGGAGCTCGACAGCGCGCTCAAGGGCGAGCGCTCGGCCGACGTCCGCCGACGGCGCCTCGCCTTCTCGCTGTGGCTCGCGGAGCGGGTGGCCCGCGCCTGACCGGTGGGAGCCGGCCGGCGCTCGACCTCAGTCGGCGCTCGACCAGGCCTGCTCCTGGAGGACGAGGTCCGACTCGATCGCGAAGACGCAGCGGGCCCGCCCGAGATGGAGGACCTCGATCAGCTCCGGGTCGATGTAGAGCTGGTGGCAGTCCTCGCACAGGCCGCCGGGGATCGCGAAGCAGAGCCTCTCGACGCGGTCGGGCCCGCGGAAGGTCGCGTCGAAGCGCGAGACGACGAGGCGGCGGCTGCACTCGGGACATCGATCGCGGTGGCTCGCCATCGGGGATCCACGGACCTCGACAGGGGGCGCCGATCCACTCGGCCGCCTGTCCGGGATTGTCGAGGCGGGCGGGGCCCGCGGGCGATGGGCCGCTGGTACCGTCGCCGGGCGGCGGTCGTCCCCCACCCGGTCCGCCGACCGGGCTACTGGATGCGGAGAACCGTCTTCGCCTCGGACCAGAGCCGCTCCAGGGCGTAGTACTCGCGCTCCGGCGGTGCGAAGACGTGCACGACGACGGCGCCCGCGTCGAGGAGGACCCAGTGGGAGACTGCCTCGCCCTCGCGGGCGAGGAGTCGGACCCCCTCCGCCTTGAGCCCCTCGGTGATCCCGTCGGCGATCGCGTCGAGCTGCCGCTCCGAGCCACCCGAGCAGATGACGAGATAGTCGGCAACCGTCGTCAGGGGGGCGATCTCGAGGAGGACGATGTCGGCGGCCTTCTTGTCCTCGGTCAGCTCCACGATCCGCCGGGCGAGCGCGAGCGGGGCGCGGTCACCGGCCGGGGGCGGCGTCGTGCGCGCCGGCAGCCCGGCCCGGGGCGCCGGGGCGACATCGGCGGCGCTCCGCGGCGTCGCGAGCGGGTCGGTGGCGGGATCGCCGGGGTCGGGGACGGGATCGATCGGCATGGGCCTCCTCAGGCTTCGGCCGGGGCCGGGTCGGGCACCGGGTCGGCGACGTAGAGAGCGTACTCCCTGATCAGGGCCGCAACCCCGTCGGGGACGAGGTAGCGAATGGAGCGGCCGGCCCGGACCCGGGCCCGGATCTCGGTCGACGAGATGTCCAGGCGCGGGCCGTCCAGGACGGCGAGGCGGCCGGCGGCCCCCGGGAAGCGGGCCAGGAACGCCGACACGGCGGCGGTCGGCTCGGGCCCCCGCGGGGACGACGCACAGCCGGGCGAGCTCCAGGATGCGCTCCGGCTCGCGCCAGGTGGCGAAGCCGGCGAGGGCTTCCGAGGAGAGGACGAACCAGGGGTCCCGCCCCGGCCCCCGGCAGCGAGCGCGGCCAGGGTCTCCACGGAGTAGCTCGGGCCCGGGTCGGTCGATCTCCCGGCCATCGACGGCGAACGCCGCGTTGCCGGCGATCGCCCGCTCGACCATCGCCAGCCGGACACCCCCCGGCGTGATGGCCCGGGCCGCCTTCTGCCACGGCTGGCCCGCCGGGACGAAGAGGACTCGCGCCAGCCCCAGCACCTCGCGCGCCTCTTCGGCGATGGCAAGGTGGGCGATGTGCGGCGGGTCGAAGGTGCCACCGAGGATCCCCAGGAGGCTCCCGGCGGCGGGTCCGGCCGGCGTCGGCGGCGGCGCTCCGCGGTCCGACCCGGTCACCGTTCCTCCGCCCACGCCTCGGCGCCCCACTCGAACTCCACGCGGCCGATGCGGACGGTGTCGCCGGGCCCGACACCGGCGCGCCGGAGGGCGTCATCGATGCCGAGGCGGGCGAGGTCGCGCTGGAAGCGGTCGGCGGATTCCTCGACGTCGAAGTTCGTCTGGACCGCGATCCGCTCGATCCGCCGGCCGCGGACGCGGAACCCATCGCCCTCGCGCTCGAGGGTGAAGCCGTCCCCGGCGGCATCCAGGCGGTGAACCACCACGCCCGACGGCTCCGGCTCGGCGGCCAGCCCGGCCGCGTCGGGCAGGAGGTCGGCCAGCAGGTCGCGCAGCGCAGCGAGGCCATCGCCGGTTTCCGCCGACGTGGCGAGGCAGGCCAGCCCCTCCCCCGCCGGGCGGCGGCGAATGCCGGCCAGGCGTCCCGCGCCGCGGGCAGGTCGATCTTGTTGAACGCCACGACGAGCGGCTTCTCGAGGAGGGCCGGGTCGTGGAGCCGCAGCTCCTCGCGGATCACGCCGTGGTCCCACTCCGGGTCGCGCGAGGCACCGTCGACGACGTGGACGAGGATCCGCGTCCGCTCGACGTGGCGCAGGAAGGCGTGCCCGAGGCCGGCGCCGGCCGACGCACCCTCGATGAGCCCGGGGACGTCGGCGATCGTGGGGCGGCGGTCCTCCGCGTCCCCGAGGTCCATCACCCCGAGGTTCGGCTCCAGCGTGGTGAACGGGTACGCCGCGATCTTCGGCCGCGCCGCGGTCAGCGCTGCCAGGAGGGTCGACTTCCCGGCGTTCGGCAGCCCGACGAGGCCGACGTCGGCGATCAGCCGCAGCTCCAGGCGCAGCCAGCGCTCCTCGCCCGGCTCGCCCTTCTGGGCGTGCTTCGGCGTGCGATGCGTGGCCGTCGCGAAGTGGACGTTGCCGAGCCCGCCGCGTCCGCCGCGCGCGATCGTCGCCGACTGGCCGGTCGCGACCAGGTCGGCGAGCAGCTCGCCCGTCGCGTCGTCCAGCACGCCCGTCCCGGGCGGCACCTGCAGCATGAGGTCCTGGCCGGCCTTCCCGTGCCGCTTCGCGCCCGTGCCCCGGCCGCCTGGCTCGGCCTTGAAGTGGTGCTTGAAGCGGAAGTCGAGGAGCGTCGTGAGGCCGGGGTCGACGCGGAGCACGACGCTCCCGCCGCGGCCGCCGTCGCCGCCGTCGGGCCCGCCCCTCGGGACGTGGGCCTCCCGGCGGAACGTCGCGGCCCCATCGCCGCCGTCTCCGGCGCGGACCCAGATCTTGACGAGGTCGAGGAACACGGGTCCGATTGTCGCACGGGCACGGGCGATCGCCCCCGGGCGCCTCCCGGGCGTCGATCCCGCGCTAGAGGTAGGCCAGCGGGTTGACCCGGCTGCCGCCGCCCCAGACGTCCCCGTGCCAGACCTCGAAATGGAGGTGTGGCCCGGTGGCCCAGCCGCTCGTCCCGATGCGACCGATGAAGTCGCCCCGCCCGACGCTCTCCCCGTAGGAGACCCCAACCGACGAGAGGTGGTTGTAGGTCGTGTACAGGCCGCTCCCGTGGGCGATCCAGACCTGGTACCCGCCGCCGTTGCTCTTCCAGCCGGCGTAGATCACCGTCCCGCCCGCCGCGGCCCTCACCGCGGTCCCATAGTCGGCCGCGATGTCGATCGCCGGGTGTCCATAGTGCGAGTACTGGCTGATGTAGCCGCCCGCGACCGGCCAGGCGAAGGCGCCACCGGTGTACTGCGCCGGCGGGCGGGTCGTCGTGCGGCCGCCCGAGGTCGGGCGACTGACCGTGGCAACCCGCATGGCGGGAGCCTTGGTGGGCTTCGGCGTCGGGATCGGCTTGCCGCGCGCGCCGGGGAGGATCAGGACCTGGCCGATCACGAGGGTCTCGTCCGTCAGGGTGTTCGTCTCGACGATGTCGGCGGCGTCGACGCGGGCGACGGCGGCGATGGAGTCGAGCGTGTCGCCCGTCTTGACGGTCACGACGAGACCGTCGACCGGCGGGATCACGAGGACCTGCCCGATCTTGAGGTCGTCCTTCGACTTGAGCTTGTTCGCCCACCATATCGTCATCATCGAGACGCCGGTGCGGCTCGCGATCCCGGTCAGGGTGTCGCCGGAGCGGACCTTGTACGTCCGGAGCTGGCTCCTGCCGTCCTCGACCGTCGTGTCCACCACCACGGGCTTGAGCAGCGTGCCGTCCGCGAGGAACTGGTCGGCCCCCGCCGGGGCGCCCTCCGTCTCGGACTCGGCTCCCTCGACGGCGCCCTGGTCGGCCGTCTCTTCGTAGGCGACGAAGTCGGGGTCCACGATCCTGCCGGCCCCGTCGTTGGGGCCCGTGACCTCGGTGCCCGTCCAGGGTCCGATCTCACCGCCCAGGACAAGGCGCGGCGCGGCCCCGCTGCCCGACGTCGACCCGGTGCCGGCCCCGGCGAGGCCCGGGACGGCGGTGACCGAGGCGACGAGGAGGAACGCGGCTACGAGGACGGGGACGATCCGCTCGGGAGCCTCGAGGCGCCGAAGGAGGGCGGCCGGCGTGCGGACCGGGCGGGCGGCCGAGGGGACGGCGGGGCGCGGCGGCCGAGCGTTGACCGCGGCCTGCAGGGCGGCGTCGGCGCGGCGGGCGAGGCCCAGGCCGGGACGATGCGGGGGTGCGACCCGGGGATCCGGGCCGGTGCCGTCGCGGCGCAGTCGCGACCGAAGTCGACGCGCGGCGACCGTCGCGTTCAGCAATGAGGTCTCCTGGGATGGACGGCGGCGCAGCTCACGTGAGCCGGGGGGCGAGCCACCGTCCGCTTGGACGCGGTATTGAGCTGGGGTCTCGACACGGCGTGTCGCACCGTCACCAGGGCGGGCGTTGACGGCACGTTATCAGAGGGCGCCGGATCCGGCAACGTGGCCCACGCTCGGCGGACCCCCTGCCGAAAGGCCCGGATTCGCGGGCCGAAGGGCCCCACTCGGGCCGCGGATCCCGGCGCCGGACGGGCCGGAGCCGCGCCCGCCTAACCGGTCGTCGCGTCGGCGCTCTTCTGGAGCGAGGCGAGGAACATCGCGTTGTTGTCGGTCTTGGCCAGGCGGTTCAGGAGGAGCTCGATCCCCTCGTTGGTCCCGACGGCGGAGAGCATCCGGCGCATCGTCCAGACCATCTTGAGCACCGGCTCCTCCAGGAGCAGCTCCTCGCGCCGGGTGCCGGACCGCTGCACGTCGATCGCGGGGAAGATCCGCTTCTCGGCGAGCTTGCGATCAAGGATCAGCTCGCTGTTGCCGGTCCCCTTGAACTCTTCGTAGATGACATCGTCCATCCGCGACCCGGTGTCCACGAGGCAGGTGGCGATGATCGTCAGGCTGCCGCCCTCCTCGATCTTGCGGGCGGCGCCGAAGAAGCGCTTGGGCGGGTAGAGGGCGATCGGGTCGATGCCGCCCGACAGCGTCCGCCCCGACGGCGGCAGGGCCAGGTTGTAGGCGCGGGCCAGGCGGGTGACCGAGTCGAGCAGGATCACCACGTCGCGGCCGGTCTCGACCTGGCGCTTGGCGATCTCGAGGGCCATCTCGGCGACGTGGGTGTGGTTCTCGGTCGGCTCGTCGAAGGTCGAGGAGATGACCTCGCCCTTGACCGAACGGCGCATGTCGGTGACCTCCTCCGGGCGCTCGCCGATGAGGGCGACCATGAGGAGGATGTCGGGGTAGTTGGCCGTGATCCCGTTGGCGATGTTCTTGAGGAGCATCGTCTTGCCGGCCTTCGGCGGGCTCACGATGAGCGCGCGCTGGCCCTTCCCGATCGGATTGACGATGTTGACCAGGCGCTGGGAGAGGTTCTTCGGGTCCGACTCGAGGTTCAGCAGCTCGATGGGGTGGATCGGCGTCAGGTCGGCGAAGTGCGGCCGGCGACGGGCGGTGTCGGGGTCGACGCCGTTGACCGTGTCGACGCGGAGCATGCCCCAGTACTTCTCGCCCTCGCGGGGAGCGCGGACCGTGCCGCCGACGCGGTCGCCGATCCGCAGCCCGAAGCGGCGGACCTGGCTGGAGCTGACGTAGACGTCGTCGGGCCCGGGCATGAGCCCGTGGCGGCGGAGGAACCCGTAGCCCTCGTCGACGACGTCGAGGATGCCCGTGGCGTAGGCCTGCCCGAGGCGCTCCGACTGGCGCTGGAGGATGGCGTCGACGAGGTCGTCGCGGCGCTCGACGCCGCCTGTCTCGACCTCGAGCTCCTGGGCGGTGGCGCGCAGCTCCGCGGCGCTCATGCCGCGCAGCTCTGCCGCCCCGATCTCGGGGCCCTCGTCGGCGGCGCCGTTCAGCTCGTCGTAGTCGGGCATGCCCGGCGGGCGCTGGCCCTGGATGCGGCGGCGCGGGCGGCGGTTTCGGCTGCGCTGCGGATCGGGTCCGTTCGGCATCGGGGTAGGGGTCACCTGCGGGGGACGCTCGGCCCGTGAGCCGAGGGGATTGGACGCACCGGCGCGGAATCAGATCCGCGGCGGCGGTGCGGTGGGATAGGCGGAGGATACCACGGGGCGTGCCGCCGTCAACACGCCTGCCTCCCGGCGTCGCGCCGGTGCACCGGTGCCGCGAGCCCGCCGCCCCCCTGCGGCCGACGGCTCAGGTCGGATCCGCCTCCGGCTTGCGCCAGGCAACGCCGGGCACGGCTCCCGGCGCGATGGCGGGCACGGCTCCCGGCGCGACGTCCGGCGCGGCCCCCGGCGCGACGTCCGGCGCGGCGTCGCCCGTCGGCAGGCCGAGCTCGTTCGTCGCGCGACCGGAGCACGGGCTCGCGGCCGTCCCGCAGGGCGACCGCCGTGGCGACGAAGCCGTCGAAGAGCGGGTGCGGCCGCTCGGGCCGGCTCTTGAACTCGGGGTGGAACTGGCTGGCCACGAACCAGGGGTGATCGCGCAGCTCCACGATCTCCACCAGCCGCCCGTCCGGCGACTGGCCGGAGAGGATCATCCCGGCCCCCTCGAGCAGCGCGCGGTAGCGGTTGTTCACCTCGAAGCGATGGCGGTGCCGCTCGTAGACGACCTCGTCCCCGTAGACGGCATGCGCCTTCGAGCCCGGCGCCAGGCGGGCCGGGTAGAGGCCCAGGCGCATCGTGCCGCCCTTCTCCTCGAGGTCGCGCTGGTCGGGCATGAAGTCGATGACCGGGTGCTCGGTGAACATGTCGAACTCGGTGGAGTTCACGTCGCGCGAGCCGGTCACGTCGCGGGCGAACTCGATGACCGCGCACTGGAGGCCGAGGCAGAGCCCCAGGTACGGGATGCGCCGTTCGCGCGCCCAGCGGGCCGCGACGACCTTCCCCTCGATCCCCCGGTGGCCGAAGCCGCCCGGGACCAGGACGCCGGCGGCGCCGTCGAGCGCGCGCGTCCACGGTCTCGTCGGTCAGCGTCTCCGAGCTGACCCAGCGGACCTTCACGTCGACGCCGTTGGCCCAGCCGGCGTGCTTGAGGGACTCGGTGACCGAGAGGTAGGCGTCCGGCAGCTCGATGTACTTGCCGACGAGCGCGATCTCCAGCTCGGGCTTGGGGCGCTTGATCCGAGCGACGAGCTCGCGCCAGGCCGAGAGGTCCGGCGGCGCCGCCGTCGCGCCGAGGCCCAGGTCGCGCACGAGGAGGTCGCCGAGGCCGGCCTCTTCGAACATGAGCGGCACTTCGTAGATCGTCTCGGCCGTCTCGGCCGGGATCACGGCCTCGAAGGCGACGTCGGTGAAGAGGGCGATCTTCTCCCGGATCTCGTCGGAGACCGGGTGGTCCGAGCGCAGGATGATCACGTCGGGCTGGATGCCGATCCCGCGCAGCTCCTTCACGGAGTGCTGGGTCGGCTTCGTCTTGAGCTCGCCCGTCGCCTGCAGCGCCGGCAGCAGCGTCACGTGGACGTAGACCACGTTCTGGCGGCCGACGTCCTTGCGCATCTGGCGGATCGCCTCGAGGAACGGCAGGCTCTCGATGTCGCCGACCGTCCCGCCGACCTCGACGATGACGACGTCGGCCCCGCCGTCGCGGCCGACGCGCCCGATCCGCTCCTTGATCTCGTTGGTGATGTGGGGGATCACCTGGACCGTGCCGCCCAGGTAGTCGCCGCGGCGCTCCTTGGCGATGACGGCCTGGTAGATGCGGCCGGTCGTCACGTTGGAGAGCTGGGAGAAGTTCTCGTCGATGAACCGCTCGTAGTGCCCCAGGTCGAGATCCGTCTCGGCGCCGTCGTCGGTGACGAAGACCTCGCCGTGCTGGTACGGCGACATCGTCCCCGGGTCGACGTTGATGTACGGGTCGAGCTTGAGGACGGAGACGGAGACGCCGCGGGACTTGAGGATGCGCCCGATGCTGGCGGCGGTGATGCCCTTGCCGAGCGAGGAGGTGACGCCTCCGGTCACAAAGACATACTTCGCCACGGGCAGGGCTCCTCCGGGGTTTTTCCGATGCTACCGGATAGCGGCGGCCGGCGCCAGCCGCCGAGACCCCCGGGCGGGTTGCGGTTCGGATTCGAATCGCGGCGGGGGGGGGCGATGGGGCGCGACAGTCGCGGCCTGTCGGCTCGTCCGTGTGCCGGGATATCGGCCCGGCGCGTTCACAACCGGCGCCAGGGCGCAAGTGAGGCCAGGATGTCGCCTCTGCTGATCGTACGAACGGCGGGCCGAGCGAACACCCCGTCGACGCCCCGGCGTGTGCACGAGCCCGGGCACGATCCGGCCGCTAACGGGCCGGCGGGGCCGCACGCACCTTGAAGCGCGCCCATACCAACACCCCCGCCGATATCCCGGACGTACCGACCGCGCACCGGCCGCGCGTCGGATCGGGCACGATGCTGATCGTCCCGGCTGCTCACCGGGCGCAGCGCAGAGGAGGACCGCCGTGGAGTTCCGCGACGTGGTCAGCAAGCGGCGGGCCGTCCGGCGCTTCGAGGAGGGGGCGTCGACCCCGCGGTGATCGAGGGGATCGCCCGGCTCGCCCAGCGCACGCCGTCGGCCGGCTTCAGCCAGGGCCAGCGGCTGGTGGTCGTCACCGACCCGGGAGCGCGCCGCCGGGTCGCCCGGAGCCTGCGGCGAGGAGGAGTACGCCGACCTGGAGATGGGTCCCTGGATCTCTGAGTGCGCGGCGCAGTTCATCCCGTGCGTGTCAGCGGAGATCTACCACCGGCGCTACCGGGAGCCCGACAAGGTCGACGACGAGGGCCGCGAGATCGACTGGCCGGTCCCCTACTGGTGGGTCGACATCGGGGCCACGATGATGGTGATCATGCTCGCCGCGGTCGGACGCGGGCCTTGCTTCGGGCTTCGCCGGGGCCTTCGGCCCGGTTGCGCTGCGCGCGGAGCTGGGCATCCCCGACGAGTTCGTGCCGATCGGGGTGATGCCGGTAGGTCGGCCGCTGCCCGACGTGCGGTCGCCATCGCTGAAGCGGGGCTGGGTGCCTTTCGAGGAGTTCGCCCGCTTCGAGCGCTGGGGGTAGGGCCCGGCCGCGCTCGGCTGGCGCGGACACGCCCGTGGCGGCCGACACGGCCGCGGTATCAGCCGGGGCGCTGGTAGGTTCGTGGTGAAGGGGCCGGCCGATACTGCAGGTCGGCGCGGGGGGGCCGGCCGTGCTCGGCGGGGTGGACGGCGACGGCGGGCGATGCCGCGGCGCCGGCACGCGGGCGCATTGCACTCCTGCGGCTGATATCCCGGAAGGCAGGCGGCGCCAGTGGGCCGAGCTGCCTCACCCGAGCGATTCCGGCACGGTCCGCCCGGGCCCCCAGACCTCCGGGCCGCAGATGAAGTCCGGGCGCAGCGGCCGGTGCGTCTTCCGCCACGCCGCGAGGTCGGCTCGGCCCGTACCGGCAGCCGCCCGTCGGCGAGCGCGGCGCGGAACCAGGCCTCGATCTCGGCGAAGCGGTCCCAGGCCAGGAAGTCGCGGCCGGAGGCGCGGCCCCAGGCGAGCAGGGCGTCCTTGGCCCACACGACGTCGGCGTGGTGTGCTGCATAGCGGTCGCTCTGCCCATCGCCCACGAAGACGACGACGCGCCCCCCGGCTTCGTGCGCCCGAACGCGCTCGCGCTTGCACGTACCGCACACGAAGCAGGCCGGATGGCCGTACGGGAACCACATCCGGCCGTCGCCGTCCACGTCGTTCTCGTTCGTCGCGATCGGCAGGTCGGCCAGGGACGGGTCGAGCCGCGCCAGGTTCGAGGCGACGTAGAAGGCGAGGCCGTCGCTCACGACCTCGATCGCCGCCCCGGCCTCGCGGACGGCCGCCACGAAGACCGGGAAGGTCTCGTCCTGGGGGATCCTCGCCGCCACCGCGCGCAGCAGGTCGCCGTCCCGCGGCAGGACCTCCATGTCCCACTGCATCAGCTCCCGCGAGCCGGCTCGCCCCGCGTCGTAGTCGGCGTCCTTCGCGACGACCACCGCCTGCTCCACGAGCGCGTGCTCGGCGAGCAGGACGTCGCCGATGTCGCGCCGGGAGACCGTGCCGTCGTAGTCGACGAGCACGCTGACCGGGGCGCCGGCCGGGAAGACGGGGACGAACGGCGCGCGCATCGACGGGTCAGGCCTCCAGGAGCGGCGGGGGCTCGGGCACGCGCCGACGGCCCGGCGGCGGGCCGATCGGGGCGCGACGGGCGATGAGGATGCCGGCGACGATCACGACGCCGCCCACGACCTGGCCGGCCAGGATGGGCTCGCCGAGGACGACGGCCGCCAGGAGGACGGCGAGCGCGGGGACCAGCAGCTGCAGGTTCGCGATGCGACTCGGCCCGACGAGCGCGATCGCCCGGAAGATGACGACGTTCGCGAGACCGCCGGCCACGATCCCCGAGTAGGCGATCGCGGCGAGGGCCGCGGCATCGACCCAGGCCGTCCCGGCGGCCGCCAGCTGGACTCCCCCCGGCACCGCCATCACCACGGTCCCGAAGAGGATCGCCCAGGTGGTGAGGCGGAGCGGCGAGAGTGACGCCAGGAGCGGCGCGGAGAGCGCGAGGTACGAGCCCCAGCAGACCGCCGCGGCGAGGGTGAGGAGGTCACCGAGCCCGGTCGCGGCGGGGTCGAGGCCGCGGGCGGCGACAACGAGGGCGACGCCCGCGAACCCCACCGCCGCACCGACGAAGCGCGCCCGATGGGCGACCTCGGTTCGCGCGGCGACCGCGACGAGGGCGGTCCAGATCGGCGTCGTGGCGACGATCAGGGCGGAGGTCCCGGCGGTCGTCGTCGTCAGGCCGGTGGCCCACAGGACCTGGTAGAGGCCGAAGCCCAGGCCGCCAAGCAACGCCACGGGGACGATCGAGGGCCGTGGCAGGCCGATCGACCCTTCGCGCCAGCGAAGGATCACGAGCAGCACCAGCCCGGCCAGGAGGAACCGGACGAACGCGAACCCGATGGGCGGCGCGGTCGCGATCGCGCTCTTCACGATCACGAAGTTGGCCGCCCAGGCGACCATGACGAGGAGGGCGCCGCCCTCTGCCAGGCGCCGCGCATCCGCGGCCGAGCGGGCGTCCGGCCGGGTCGCCGGGCCGCCCGGCGCCCCGGGCACGGAGACGGCCCCGGCGGCCGTCTCGGGCGCCGGGGCCGTCGTCTCGCCGATGGGGTCAGACGCCTTCCTGCTCGAGCTCGAGCGCCTCTTCGTCGCTCTCCTCGGTGAGCTTGAGCCACACGAAGAGCCCCGCGAGCACGACAAGCGGGATGACGACGGCGGCCGCCAGGAGGATCCCCAGGATGGTCGCCACGGTCTTGAGGGCCTTCATCGGCCTGCCTCCTTCTGCGGTCGCCTACTGCCGGAGCTGCGGCGCCTGCGAGACCATCGTCTCGATGTCGTCCTTCGTGAACTCGGCCAGCGCATGGCTCGAGCCGGCCGGGCCGACCTTGTGGAGGCGGACCACGAAGGCGCCGTCCTGCTCGAAGAAGAAGATGTCGTGAGGGCGCTCTGCGTCGATCCAGCGCCCGAGGACCCGGAACGACTTCTCATAGTAGCCCGCCTTCGACCAGTCGGGCGGCTCCGTCGCCTCGCTGCCGCGGCGCGCCACCGCCTCGTCCATGAAGCGGGCGATGTCCTCGTCGAGGAAGGTCAGCGTCTCCTTCACCTGGTGGCCCACGGACTCCGACCAGGTGCCCGTCTGCCCGCCCTCGATCACGAGACCCTGGACGATGAAGCCGTCGGGGGCCTCGACGAGCAGGACGTCCTTCATCCCGCGCTGATCGAGGAACGCCCCGATGGAGCGCAGGACCTCCTCGAAGTCCTGGCGCGGGCTCCCCTCGTAGATGCGCATCACGCCTCCCCGGCCCGCCTCCCGCGGGACAATTCACGGCTGGGCTGCCGGCCGCCTGGTCGATGAGCTCCGCTCCCGGGCACTACGCTCGAAGGGGCGAACGATCGCCCTGCCGAGTGTACGCACGACGATGGGCGCGCACAAGGCGACAGCGGCGCGTCCGTGCCAGAAGGCGACGCTACTCTGCGCTCACCACGATCGCGGCATTGCTGGTGCGGAGGGTCACGGACGGGCCGCCGGTCCCGACGGTGCCCTGGAGGGTCGCCCCGCTCGCCGCGCCGCTCGTGGTGATCGAGAAGCCGTCGAGCGTCACGTTCGCGTTCGAGGTTCTCGCGTCGAGCGCGAACGAGGCATCCGCCGGGAGGCGGACGGTGATCGGGTTGTTCGATGTCCGGAGCTGCTGGGCTCCGTCGGAGAAGGTCCCTTCGAAGGAGAGGTCGCCGTTCGAGGTGGATGCCCGCACCGTCGCGGCGGTCCCCTCGATGGCCACCCTGCCGTTGGACGTCTCGACATCGAGGATGCCGGCGCCGGCGATCTCGACGGCCCCGTTCGAGGTCTGGACGGTGGCCCCGGCGCCGAGGTCGGCCAGCGTGACCGCCCCGTTGGAGGTGCGGACGTCGACCGCGCCGGCGACGCCGGCCGTTCTCACGCCCCCGTTGGACGTCCGCAGGTCGAGGGCGGCGGTGGGCGGCACCTCCACGACCGCGCTCGCTGCGCGGTTGTTCGGTGACGACGGGTTCGGCTGGTAGAGCGCCCGCAGGAGGACGGAGCCGTCGGGGTTCGCGTCGAGCGTCACCTGGATCTTCGCCCGGTCGGCCTCCGCGTCCGCGTTCGAGCTCCCCGAGCCCCGGGTCGTCACGACGGCCGAGACCCGGCCGGGGGATCCGGCCCGCACCTCGATCGGGCCGTTGAACATCTCCACCCGGACGGTGACTGCCGGGGCGTCGGCGGGGATCGTCTCCTCGAGCGTCTGCGTCCCCGTGGCGGTGATCGCGATCGGCGACCGGTCGCCGCAGCCCGCCACGGCAGCCGCCGCGAGCGCGAGCGCGGCAAGGGTGGCGAGCGTGCGGCGCGGTGCGGGCATGGTCGAACCTCCGGACGGGCGCGCCGACCGCGGCCGACCGGCGTCAGCCGCGTTCCAGGGCCCCGGCCAGGCGGCCGGCGACCCGGGCGTCGTTGATGATGAGGGCGGTGTTGGCCCGGATGGACCTGCCGTCGGTCAGGTCGGCGACGCGCCGGAGGACCCACGGCGTGAGGGCCGGGCCGTGCACGCCGGCGGCCTCCGCCTCCGCGGTGGCCCGGGTGATGGCCTCCAGGGCCTCGGGACGAGGGAGCTCAGCGGCCTCCGGCACGGGGACGCAGACGAGGACGCCGCTGCCGAGCAGGGCCAGGTGCGCCGACACAAGGGCCGCCGCCTCGGCCTCGTCCGCCACGGACTGCGGGGCCCGGATGCCGGAGCGCCGGGAGAAGAAGCCGGGCAGCTCGTCGGTCCCGATCGCGATCACCGGGACGCCGCGCGTCTCGAGCACCTCCAGGGTGGCCGGCACGTCGAGGATCGCCTTGGGACCCGCGCAGACGACGACGACCGGCGTCCGCGCGAGCTCCTCGAGATCGACCGAGACGTCGAGGCTCGGCGGGCGGATCCGGTTGTCGGGCCCGGCCGAGGGCTCGAAGGCGCCGGGATGGACACCGCCGATGCCTCCCGTGGCGAAGACCCGGATCCCCGCGGCGTGGGCGGCCAGCATCGTGGCCGAGACGGTCGTGGCGCCCCAGCCGCCGGCCGTGAGCGCCCCGGCGAGCGTCGGGCGGGCAACCTTGCGGACGCCCTCGGTCGTGGCGAGGACCCCGAGGGTCGGCTCGTCGAGGCCGACCAGGATCCGGCCATCGTGGATCGCGACGGTGGCCGGCACGGCGCCGCTCTCGCGCACGGCGGCCTCCGCGGCCGCTGCCACCTCCATGTTCTGGGGATGGGGCAGCCCGTGGCTGATCAGCGTGGACTCGAGGGCAACGACCGGGCTTCCGGCGGCGAGCGCAGCCGCCACCTCCGGCGCGAGATCGAGACGGCTGCGGAGGGCAGCGAGGCAGGCGTCCTGCGTCATGCGGCCAGCGTAGCGCGTGATCGCCGCGCGCGACGGCGCCCGCGAACCGCGGGGCGAGGGGCTACCCTGCCGGCATGCCTCGACCCATCGCTCCGGCCGTCCTGATCCGCCGCCAGGTCGTCCTCGAGGAGCACGACCCGCTGCCCGACGGCAGCGGCGCCGTCGTCGTGCAGCGGACGGTCCACGGAGAGACGTACCGCTCGCACCTTCTCCTGGTCCGGTTCGCAGGCGGGCGCAGCGCGGCTCCCCGGGCCGCTCACCGCCGGGGCCGTTCGGGACACGCATCCCCGCGTCTCCCCCGACGGCCGCCGAGTGGCGTTCCTGCGCTCCTTCCCCGGCGACCCCGAGCGCCCGACGGCGGCGATGGTCCAGGCGCTCGACGGCGGCGAGCCGTGGCTCCTGTGGGCGCCCCTGCACGGCGTCTCCGACCTGCCCTGGGCGCCGGGGCACGGGATGGCCGAGATGGCCTGGTCGCCCGACGGGCGCCGGATGGCGTTCGTCGCCGCGGCCCCCGAGACACGCTTCATCGTCGGGAAGGAGACGAAGGGGCGCGAGGTGACTGCCCGCCGCATCACCCGAACCGACTGGCGTTGGGACGAGGTGGGGCACCGCGACCGCTGGGACGCGGTCTGGGTGGGGCCGGTGCGCGAGGGCGCGAAGCCGCGCCGGTTGACCTACCAGGAGGCCGACGCGAAGGGGATCGCCTGGTCGCCCGATGGCCGCTGGATCGTCTTCGTGGCCGACCCTCGGCCCGAGGCCGACCGTCGACCGCTCCCCTCGATCTGGGCGGTGGCGGCCGGCCCCGCGACGGGCGCCGGCAAGCCGAGCGAGGTCGTCCGCCTCGCCGGGTACGCGGGATCGCCGGCCGTTTCATCCGACGGACGGTGGCTCGCCTCCGTCGGAGTCGACGTCGCTGACTCCCTCGACGACGAGGTCCCTGGGCTCTTCGTGGCCGCCTTCACGCCGGAGGCGGAGCGCGCGGCGCCGGCCGTCGCCCTCGCGCCCGACCTCGACCGGCCGATCGGCGCCCACAACGACACCGACCTCAACGGCTGGATGGTCTCGTCCACGGCCGGCGCGATCTGGGACGGGCCGGCCGCCCTCGTCGCCCTCGTGAGCGAGGCCGGCCGCGTGCGGCCGTGGCGGTTCGGGATCGACCCGTCGACCGGCCGTCCAGCCGGTCAGCCGGTCCGCCTGACCGACGCCGAGATGGCCGCCTGGACGCTCGGCGTCGGCGGGGGCGTCGTCTCGGTCGTCGCCACGCTCGACGACCGGCCGATGGAGCTCCTCACGATCGACGCCGGGGCGCCCGCGCCGGCGCCCGTGCGCCGGCGCACCAGGCTCGGCGCTGCCTGGCGGCGCGGGATCGCCTGGCCCGAGATCCGCCGCGTCGCGGCGCCGGGCACGGGGGGCTCGATCGACACGCTCGTCGTGTCGCCGGCGGGTGCCGGCGACGAGCGGCTCCCGGCCGTCGTGAACGTCCACGGCGGCCCCCTCGGCGCCTGGTCGCCGGCGCCGTCGCTCGAGAACGTGCTCCTCGCCTCGCGCGGCTACCGGGTGATCCTGCCGAACATCCGCGGCTCCGCGGCCTACGGACGTGCCTGGATCACGCCGCAGCTCGGCGACTGGGGCGGCGTCGACGCCGCCGACGTCCTGGCCGCGGTCGACCACGTGGTGGCCCTCGGGTTGGCCGACCCGGCCCGGCTCGGGATCCTCGGGCTCTCGTACGGCGGCTTCATGGTCAACTGGCTGGTCGGCGCTGCGCCCGAGCGGTTCGCGGCCGCCGTCTCCGAGAACGGCGTGACGAACCAGGTCAACGACTGGGCGAACTCCGACTCCGGCCCGGAGTACGACCGGATGGCGCTCCTCGGCGACCCGTTCTCCGAGGAGGGGGTGATGAAGCTGTGGCGCCAGTCCCCCCTGCGGCACATCACCCGGATCCGGACGCCGCTCCTCATGCTCCAGGGGGAGTCCGACCTGCGCTGCCCGGCGGCCGACAACGAACAGCTCTTCGTCGCCCTGCGCCACCTCGGGCGGGAGGTCGAGTACGTCCTCTACCCGGAGTCCTGGCACACCTTCGCGATCACCGGCCGCCCCGACCGCCGGATCGACCGAAACGAGCGGATGCTCGCCTGGTTCGACCGGTTCCTGAAGGGCTGATCGCGTCCGCGAACCCGAGCGGCCACCGCGCGCGGTGCATCCGGGTCACCGTGCGGTCGGTCCACCACGTGGCGCCCACCCGAGCGCGAGCTCCGGGCGGGGCGTCACCAGCTGGCGCGCGGCGACCCGGTGCCCCGCGACGACCGCACGGCGGAGGACGGCCGGCGTGGCCGCCCGGTCGCGGACGAGCCACTCGGCCAGGAAGCCGGCATCGAAGGCGTCGCCGGCGCCCGTGGTGTCGGCGGCCACGATCGGACGGGTGGCGACCTCGAGCCGGATGGTCGGCCCCGCGGCGGAGCGGGCGATGATGGTCGCGCCACCGGCGCCCCGCTTCACGACCACCACCGGTGCGAAGCGGAGGAGGCCCTCCGGATCGGCCGTCCCGAGGAACGCCGCGGCCTCCACGGCGTTCGTGAAGAGGAGGTCCGGGCGGGCGTCAGCGATCAGCCGGTGTGCCGACCGCCGGCCGGTCGCCAGCAGGGGGACGGCCGACGCAAGGTCGACCGAGACCCGGGCGCCGGCCGCGCGGGCGAGGGCGATCGCCAGGGTGGCGGCATCCCCGAGCGGGGTTCCCAGCAGCGAGTATGCCGGCAGGTGCAGGACCCCGGCACCCCGGAGCCACCCCGGCCGGAGGTCGGCGGGAGCGAGGAGATCCGCCGCCCCGCGGTCGGCCACGAAGCTGCGCTCGCCGGCGGCGTCGACGAGCATCCCGATCCGGGCAGTGCGCGCTCCGGCTGGACGGGCCGCGTGGACCGTGACGCCGTCCCGCTGCAGGGCGGTGACCAGCGCGCGCCCGGGCCCGTCGCGTCCGACGGCACAGATGAGGGCGGAGGGAACGCCCAGCCGGGCCAGCCACCGGGCCGTGTTCGCCGCGGAGCCGCCCTGGTGCAGCCGCACGATGCCGGGCACGTCCGTGCCGTGCTCCAGGGGCCGCGCCGGCGCCAGGACCACGTCGAGGGCGAGGTCGCCGAGGACCGCCGCCCGGCTCCCGGGCCGGTGTCGCTGCTGCGCGGGCGGTCGAGGCGGCGGCATGGACCGAGAATACGTCGCGGCGGGACGAGGTTGCCGCTCGCGCCCGGGCCGCGCGGCGGGTGCCCGGTCACGCGCTCCGGCTCCCGCCCATCCCCCGCCTACAATGGCCCCACTCCACCACCGCCCCGCACGGGAGCCCCGCCGCGATGACCACCCTCTCGCCCGAGCAGCTCGACCGGCTCGCGATCGACACGATCCGCACGCTCTCCATCGACGGCGTCCAGCAGGCGAACTCCGGCCATCCCGGCGCCCCGATGGGGATGGCGCCGATGGCCTACACCCTCTGGACACGCTTCCTGCGCCACGCGCCGACCCACCCCGACTGGCCGAACCGCGACCGCTTCGTGCTCTCCGCCGGGCACGCCTCGATGCTCGTCTACGCGCTCCTCCACCTGGCTGGCTACGAGCTGCCGCTCGACGAGATCAGGCGCTTCCGCCAGTGGGGCTCGCGGACGCCCGGCCACCCCGAGTTCGGCGTGACGCCGGGCGTGGAGGCGACGACGGGCCCACTGGGCCAAGGCGTCGCCAACGCCGTCGGCATGGCGATCGCCGAGCGCCGCCTCGCCGCCGAGTTCAACCGGCCCGGCCACGAGATCGTGGACCACTGGACCTACGCCATCTGCTCCGACGGCGATCTCCAGGAGGGGATCGCGTCCGAGGCCGCCAGCCTCGCCGGGCACCTGCGGCTGGGCAAGCTCGTGCTGCTCTACGACGACAACCAGGTCCAGCTCGACGGGCCGACGGCGATGGCCTTCAGCGAGGACGTCCTGGCCCGCTGTCGGGCCTATGGCTGGCACACCCTGCGCGTCAAGGACGGCACCGACGTGGGTGCCATCGAGGCGGCGATCCGCCTTGCCCGGACCGACGACCGGCCGTCGATCATCGCCGTCCGCACGGTCATCGGCTACGGCTCGCCGAACAAGGCCGGCAGCCAGAAGGCCCACGGCGCTCCCCTCGGCCCCGACGAGGTCCGCCTCACCAAGGAGGCCTACGGCTGGGACCCGGAGAAGACGTTCTACGTCCCGGACCCCGTCGGGGCGATCTTCTCCCGGGCGATCCTGTACGGCGAGGACCTGGCCGGCCGCTGGAACGCCGCGTTCGAGCGCTACCGGGCCGCCTTCCCGGCCGAGGCCGACGCCTTCGAGCGGCGCCTCGACGGCGACCTCGCCGCCGGCTGGGATGCCGCCCTGCCCCGCTGGGAGTCGGGCGCCGAGGTGGCCACGCGGAACGCCAGCGCCGACGCGATCAACGCCCTCGCGGCCGGCGTCCCCGAGCTCTTCGGCGGCTCGGCGGACCTCTCGGAGAGCAACCTCACCGACGTCAAGGGCGGCGGCGACTTCACGGCGGACGAGGCCGGGCGCAACCTCCGCTTCGGGGTTCGCGAGCACGGCATGGGCGGGATCGCCAACGGGATCGCGTATCACGGTGGCCTGCGGCCGTACGCCGCGACGTTCCTGACCTTCTCCGACTACATGCGCGGCAGCGTCCGGGTGGCGGCCCTCTCGGGGCTGCCGGTCACGTACGTCTGGACCCACGACTCCGTCGGCCTCGGCGAGGACGGGCCGACCCACCAGCCGGTCGAGCAGTACGCCGCGCTCCGCGCGATCCCGAACCTGTGGTTCGTCCGGCCGGCCGACGCGAACGAGACGTCGGCCGCCTGGGCACTGGCCCTGGAACGGACCGCGGGGCCGACCGCGCTGGCGCTTACCCGCCAGAAGCTCCCCGTCCTGCCCGGCACCGCGGAGGCCGCTCGCGAGGGCGTCCGCCGCGGCGGGTACGTGGTCCGCCCGGCCTCGACGGAGGCCTCGGGCGCCGTTCCCGACCTCGTCTACGTCGCCACGGGATCCGAGGTCCAGCTGGCCGTCGCCGCGGCCGAGGCCCTGGAGGCCGAGGGGATCGCGACGCGCGTCGTCTCGCTCCCCTGCTGGGAAGCCTTCGACGCCCAGGACCCCGCCTACCGCGAGCGCGTCCTGCCGGCCGCCGCGCGGAAGCGCGTCGCCGTCGAGATCGGCGTGTCGCTCGGCTGGGAGCGCTGGGCCGGCGACGAGGGGGCGATCGTCGCCCTCGACCACTTCGGCACCTCCGCCCCGGCGGCCACGATCCTGCGCGAGTTCGGGTTCACCGCCGAGGCGGTCGCCGAGGTCGGGCGCCGCGTCGTCCACGAGGGCTTCCGCGGCCGGGTCGCGGCCCCGCCCGCCCCGCACGCGGGAGGCGTCCGCTGATGCGCGTCGCCTTTGCCGCCGACCACGGCGGCGCCGACCTCAAGGCCGAGCTCCTGGCCCGGCTCGCGGACACGGGCCACGACCTCGTCGATCTCGGCGGCGACGGCTCCGACCGCGACGACGACTACCCGGACTTCGCCCGCCGCCTGGCGCATGCCATCCGCGACGGCGAGGCCGACCGGGGGATCCTCGTCTGCGGCTCGGGGATCGGGGCCAGCGTCGCGGCGAACAAGGTGCGCGGCGTCCGGGCGGCGATCGCCCACGACACGTACTCCGCCCGCCAGGGCGTGGAGCACGACGACATGAACGTGCTCTGCCTGGGCGGCCGGGTCATCGGCCCGGAGCCGGCCGTGGAGTGCGCCCGGGCTTTCCTGGCGGCGAGCTTCTCCGGCCAGGAACGCCACGCCCGGCGCCTGGCCAAGGTCCTCGCGATCGAGGCCGAGGGCGGCTGAGCGGAGGGGGCGGGGGATGAGCCCGGCGACCGCCATCGACGCGGCCGGCAGGCTGGCCCCAGGGCAGGTCGGCCGCATCGGCGACACCGGTCGGTGACCGCGATCGTCCCAGCGCCGGGTGCACGTCTCCACGCGCGGCCCGCACGGCCCCCGCGTAGACTCCACGGCGCAGGAGGACCTCCATGGCCGAGACCGCGCTCCCATCGTTCGCCCCGGGGACCCTCGAGGCGCGCATCGACGACCCGATCCTGGCCGCCGCGGTGGCGGCCGCCATCCGGCGGGCCGACGAGGAGCACTGGAGCGAGCGTCTCCACGACCGCGACACGACCCTCTGGTCCGCCGACCCCGCGGTGCAGGAGAAGGTCGCCAACCGCCTCGGCTGGCTCGACCTCCCCGTCGACTTCAGCGAGCAGATCCCGGCCCTCGAGGCGTTCGGCGAGGCGATTCGCGACGCCGGCTTCACGACGGCGATCGTGGCCGGCATGGGCGGCAGCAGCCTGGCCCCCGAGGTGATCGCCACGGCCTTCGGCGATCTCGAGGACTGGCTCTCGATCCGCGTCCTCGACTCGACGGACCCGGCGGCGGTGCGGGCCGCGTGGGACGGCCTCGATCCCCTGTCGACCCTCTTCATCGTCGGGTCCAAGTCCGGCACCACGACCGAGACCCTCGCCTTCCTGGCCGACGCCCGGCAGCGCCTCCACGACACCCTCCGGGCGCACGGCGTGCGGACGGAGTCTCCGGGCGACTTCATGGCGGCGGTCACCGATCCCGGGAAGTCGCTCCACGCGATCCCCCACCAGGACGAGATGCGCGGCGTCTTCCTCAACCCGGAGTCGGTGGGCGGCCGCTACTCGGCGCTCAGCTACGTCGGCCTCGTGCCGGCGTCGCTCGCCGGCGTCGATCTCGATCCGTTCATGGCCGCATCCGTCTCCATGCACGCCCGCTGCACGGCCGCGGACCCGACGGCCAACCCGGGGATCGCCCTCGGCGCCACCCTGGGCGCGCTCGCGACCGCCGGCCGCGACAAGCTGACCCTCGTGGTGGACCCGGCCATCCCGTCCCTGGGGGCCTGGCTGGAGCAGCTCATCGCGGAGAGCACCGGCAAGCTCGGGACGGGCATCATCCCGGTCGACCGCGAGCCGCTCGGCGCCGCCGCGTCCTACGGCCCCGACCGCGTCTTCGTGCGGATTGCCCTCGACGGCACCGAGCCGCCGGCACCGTCGCCGGACGGCACCTCCGCCGACGCGCTCCTCGACGAGCTCGCGACGGCCGGGCACCCGGTGCTCCGCTTCGTCCTGGCCGACCCGATCGACCTCGCCGGGGAGTTCCTGCGCTGGGAGATCGCGACCGCCATCGCCGGCGTCGTCCTCGGCGTCAATCCCTTCGACGAGCCGAACGTCACCGAGTCGAAGGAGAACACGAAGCGTGTCCTCGAGGAGCTCGAGCGGCATGGTGCCTTCCCCCACGAGGAGCCGCTGGCGGCCGGCGACGGGATCGCCCTCCACGGTGACACGCCCCTCCGCCTGACCGCCGGGGAGGGGACCGTGGTCGGGGAGCTGCGCCGCCACCTCGAGCGGGTCCGCCCCGGCGGCTATCTCGCGATCGGGGCCTTCGTGGCCCCGACGGCCGCCCGGGGGCAGGCTGTCGACAGGATCCGGGCCCGCCTGCGCGACGCGACCGGCATCGCCACGACCGGCGGCTTCGGGCCGCGCTACCTCCACTCCACCGGCCAGCTCCACAAGGGCGGCCCCGCGGTCGGCTGGTTCCTGCAGCTCACCGCCGATCACCCCGAGGACCTGGAGGTCCCCGGGAAGCCCTACTCCTTCGGCCAGCTGGTGGACGCGCAGGCGCGCGGCGACATGGAGGCCCTCGAGGCCCACGACCTGCCGGTCCTGCGGGTCCACCTCGGGGTCGACGTGGACGCCGGCCTCGCCGCCCTGGACGCCGCGCTGGTCGCGGCGCTTCGTCAGAAATAGCGAACCGTTCGCCAGCGCCGACCGTGCGGCGCGAGGGAGGAACCCAGATGCGCATCGGTTTCGTCGGCCTCGGCCGGATGGGTGCCAACATGGTCCGCCGTCTTGTCCGGGACGGCCACGAGGTCGTCGCCTTCAACCGGACCCCCGAGAGGACGCGGGAGATCATGGCCGAGGGCGCGGAGGGCGCCTTCTCGCTGCAGGAGCTGGTCGCGAAGCTCCCTGCCCCCCGCGCCGTCTGGCTGATGGTCCCGGCGGGTGACGCGACGGAGGCGATGATCGCCGAGCTGATGGGCCTCCTGGCCCCCGGCGACACGATCGTGGACGGAGGCAACACGAACTTCCACGACGACGTCCGGCGTCACGCGATGGTCGCTGCGAAGGGGCTCAGGTACGTCGACGCCGGCACGTCCGGCGGCGTGTGGGGCCTCCAGGTGGGCTACTGCATGATGGTGGGCGGGGACCGCGACGCGGTCGAACCCCTCGAGCCGGTGTTCCGCTCGCTCGCCCCGGCCGACGGCTACGCCCACGTCGGCGGCCCCGGCGCCGGCCACTACGTGAAGATGGTCCACAACGGCATCGAGTACGGGCTCATGCAGGCCTATGCCGAGGGCTTCGAGATCATGCACGCGAGCGACTACGACCTCGACCTCGCCCAGGTCTCGGGCATCTGGCGCTACGGGTCGGTCGTGCGCAGCTGGCTCCTGGATCTCCTCCACGACGCCCTGGCCAAGAACCCGGAGTTCGACGGGATCAAGGACTGGGTGGCCGATTCCGGGGAGGGCCGCTGGACCGTCCAGGAGGCGATCGACCGGGACGTCCCGGCGCCGGTCATCACCCTCTCCCTGCAGGCGCGATTCCGCTCCCGGCAGGACGAGAGCTACGGGGCCAAGGTGCTCGCGGCGCTCCGCAACGAGTTCGGCGGCCACGCTGTGAAGTCCGAGTAGCCCTCCCCGTGACCCGGCCCGCGAAGCCCAAGGCACCCGTGGCGCCGGGCCCGCGCGCGGGCGACGGCGCCCCGTTGACGGCGCGCGAGCTGCGGCTCGCCCGTGCGGGACGGAAGCGGAGCGCCGCGAAGCCTTCCGGCAACCCGCTCCGCGGGGGGCTGCGCCTGGAGCGGATGCCGGACCCGTCTGCCTTCGTCCTCTTCGGGGCGACCGGAGACCTGGCCCACCGCAAGGTCGTCCCGGCGCTCTTCCAGCTGTGGCGCACGAACCTCCTGCCGCACGAGTTCTCCCTCGTCGCGGTCGGTCGACGCGCGTACTCCGACGAGACGTTCCGGGGCCAGCTGCGCGCCTCGCTGGACCAGTTCAGCCGGGTCCTGCCGATCGAGGCCTCGGTCTGGGAGGCCTTCGCGGGGCGGATCGCCTATCACCGCGGCGACTTCGGCGATCCCCTCCTGTACGAGAGCCTCGCGGCCCGGCTGGACGCCCTCGACGAGGAGCACGGCACGCAGGGCAATCGCCTCTACTACCTGGCCACGCAGCCCTCGGCCTTCGCGGAGATCATCGCCGGCCTCGGGCGTGCCGGACTCGATCACGAGCAGCACGGCGCCGGCTGGCGCCGGATCGTCATCGAGAAGCCGTTCGGCCGCGACCTGACCTCGGCGATCCGCCTCAACCGGGAGGTGGGCAAGGTCTTCCGGGAGTCGCAGGTCTACCGCATCGACCACTACCTGGGCAAGGAGACCGTCCGCAACATCCTCGTCTTCCGCTTCGGCAACGGGATCTTCGAGCCGATCTGGCACCGCCGCTACGTCGACCACGTCCAGATCACCGTCGCCGAGTCGATCGGGGTCGAGAAGCGCGGGTCGTTCTACGAGGAGGCCGGCGCCTCGCGCGACTTCCTGCAGAACCACCTCATGCAGCTCCTGGCCCTCGTGGCGATGGAGCCACCCGCGACCTTCGACGCCGACGCGCTCCGCGACGAGAAGGTCAAGGTGCTGCGGGCGATGGAGCCGATGGCGCCGGAAGACGTCGCCGCGAACGTGGTCCGCGGCCAGTACGGGCCGGGTTGGGTGGCCGGCGAGCCGGTCGCCGGCTACCGCGAGGAGCCCGAGGTCGACCCGGAGTCCGAGACCGAGACGTACGTCGCCGCCCGCCTCTTCATCGACGACTGGCGCTGGGCCGGCGTCCCCTTCTACCTGCGGGCGGGCAAGCGGCTCCCGAAGCGGGCGACGGAGATCGCGATCCGCTTCAAGGAGGTGCCCCACGCCATGTTCAAGGAGTCGAACGCGGACCCCGAGGCGAATCTCCTGGCAATGCGGATCCAGCCCGACGAGGGGATCCTCCTCCGCTTCGCCGCCAAGGTGCCGGGCCTGGGCCTCGACGTGCGGGGCGTGAACATGGACTTCACGTACGGGTCCGCCTTCAGCGTCGACAGCCCTGATGCCTACGAGACGCTCATCCTCGACGCGCTGCTGGGCGACGCCGCGCTCTACACCCGCGCCGACGAGATCGAGAAGGCGTGGGCCATCGTGACCCCGATCATCGAGGCCTGGGCGGGCGCGCCGCAGCCGCGCGTTCCCCGACTACGAGGCCGGCTCATGGGGCCCCGACGCGGGGGACGCCCTCCTCGAGCGGGACGGCCGGCGATGGCGCCGCATCTGAGCTCGGCTGGGGGCGACGGAGCGGTCGTTCCGTTCGGCATCTCGGCGATGCCCGGCGAGCCGACGCTCCGCTGGGCCGGCCACGCGACGTCGGTCGCCGAGATCGAGCGCGAGCTGGGGCGGATCTGGGCCCTGCCCCAGGCGATGGCTGCCCGGGACGGAGCGGCCGAGCGGCACGTGGCCGCCCGGACGAGCGTCCTCAACCTCGTGGTCGTGGCGCGCAGCCCGGAGCTCGGAGAGGGCGCCGCCTCCACGCTGGCCATGGCCACGGGCCGTCACCCGTCGCGCACACTCATCCTGGTCCCCACCGACCCGGACGGGCCGGGCTGGCTGCGGGCCGACGTGCGCGCCTACTGCATGGTGCCCCGCGCCGACGCCCCGGAGACGTGCGCCGAGCAGGTGTACATCACCGCCGGCGGCGACACCGGCCGGCACCTGCAGGCGATCGTCGCGCCCCTCCTCGTCCACGACCTGCCGGTCACGGTCTGGTGGCCCGGCGACCCGCCGTTCGGGGTCGCCTCGACGTCGGCTCTGGTCGGGACCGCCGACCGCCTCGTCGTCGACGGGTCGCACTGGACCGGCGACGGGCTCGATCGACTTGCTGCCCTGGCGGCGCTCGCCCGGCCGACGCTCCCGGTCTCGGATTTCGCGCTCATGCGTCAGGCCCGCTGGCGCGAGGCGGTGGCCTCTGTCTTCGATCGCCCGGAGTTCCTGCCGTACCTCCGCTCGCTGAGGCGGATCGCCGTCACGTACGCCACCCGCGGCGGCCCGAACGCCGAGGTCTCGACGAACCTGGTGAAGCCCATCTACCACGTCGCCTGGCTGGCCGCGCGGCTGGAGCTGCGGGTCGCCAGGCCGCTGGCGCGCGTCGGCCGGCCCCTTGCCGATGGATCCCGGCCCGCGCGGGCGGGCGCGCCGCCCGAGCCGGGCCGCGGCCTTCGGGCGCTGCTGGAGTGGGATCGCGGCGCGGACGTCGAGATCGTCATCCGGCCGGTGATCTCCGGGATGCCGGGCGGCACCACGCTCCGCGTGGAGCTGCTCGCGGAGCGCCGCGGATCAGAGCTGCGAGCCGAGGTCACCGCGGAGGCCGAGAGCGTCCACGTCCTCGTCTGGCAGGACGGCGTGGAGGCGCTGGAGCGGACCTACCACGCGCCGCGGTTGACCGACGTCGACCTGCTGACCGCCGCGCTGGAGGCGGGAAGCCGAGACCCGGTCGCCGAGGGGACGCTTGCGGCGGCCGGGCGTCTCGTCGGGGTCGGGGCGCCGGGCGCCGGATGAGCCACCGTCCCGCGGAGCCGGTGATCCTGGTCCGGCCGGACCCTGCGGCCGCTGCGGCCGCCGTCGCGGAGATCCTCGCCCACGCGCTGGCGGCCGGCGCCACGCGGCGGGGACGAGCGGACTTCGCGTCGACCGGCGGCTCCACGCCGGCCGCCGTCTACCGCGCCCTGCTGGCCGAGCCGCTCCGCTCGCGGGTCCCCTGGGACATCCTTCACGTGTGGCTCGGCGACGACCGCTTCGTGCGCCGCGGTCACCCCGACTGCAACATGGGGGCCATCGACCGCGTGCTCCTCGCGGGGGATGCCCGCCGCGGCCTGGCCCCAGCACCGCTCGATCCGGCCCACGTCCACCCATGGCCGACCGACGACGCGATCGCCGCCGGGGAGGGTCCGGCGGTCTGCGCGGAGCGCTTCGAGGCAATCCTGCGCTCGGAGCTTGCCGTCGACGACGCCGGACGGCCGGTCTTCGACGCTCTCCTGGTCGGCGTCGGGCCGGACGGGCACCTTCTCTCCGTGTTCCCGGCCAGCGACGCCTGGGACGTCCCCGGCTGGACGACGTGGGCGCCCGCTCCGGCGCACATCGGCCCGCACCTGGATCGCGTGACGCTCACGCCGGCCGCGCTCGACGCCACGCCCAGCCTCGTCGTCGCCGCGTTCGGCGCGGGCAAGGCGGCCATCGTGGAAGACCTGCTCGGCCCGTCCCACGCGGATCCTGCCGCGCGCCCCCGGGCCGAGCGGCGCCTGCCGGCGCTCCGCGCCCGGCGGGCCGGGGCGACGTGGGTCCTCGACGCCGCGGCCGCGGCCGGGCTCCCCGATCACCGTCTGCCGGCCGGCTCGTAAGGCCGCCGGCCCGTCGCCCGCCGCCCGTCGCCCGTCGGGGCGGGCCGGAGACCGGGACGACCCGTCAGGCCGTCCGGCGCCCCCGCCACGCGGCAACCGCGTCTGCCGCGAGCGGGCCTCCGTGGCCCACCAGGAGGCGGCGCGCCCCGGCGTCCAGCACCCGGCCGGCCACCGCCGTCACGGCCGCCGGCTCCTCCTCGTAGTAGTGGGTCATCGGGACCTTCGCCCGCAGCCGGCCGCCCAGGTGGCCGCCCCGCAGGAGGTCGCCGACGACCACGTCGCCCCACTGCAGCTCGACGATCGCCGAGCCCCGCGTGTGGCCCCCCAGGGGACGCAGGGTGGCGGGGATCCCGTATGCGGCAAGGCTGAGCGGCTCCGTGACGACCACGTCGGGCACCACGCCGGGGAATGTCTGGGGCACGAACGGCGCCACCAGGCGCGCCTCCAGCCCGGTGGGCACGAGCGGCAGGTTCCGCCCTGCGGCCGCCATCGCCGTGTCGCCGTCGCCCAGCAGGACCGGCGCCCCCGTCGCCGCCCTGAGCGCCGCGGCGGCACCGGCGTGGTCGGCGTGCCCGTGAGTCAGCACGATCGCGGCGAGGTCGCGCGGGCCTCGGCCGGCCGCCGCCAGCGCCGCGAGGATCGGCGCCTCGTCACCGGGCGACCCGGCGTCCACGACGACGGGCCGCTCACCGAGCAGCAGGTACGCGTTCGACCAGCGCAGTCGCAAGAGGCGGACCTCGATGGCGGCCCCCGGCGCGGAGACCAGCTCCCCGCTTGCGGTCACGCGGCCGCCTCGGTGGCGCCCTCGTCGCTGGCGTCCTCGCGCCACCAGGCGACCGTCTCGGCGAGCGCCTCCTCGAGCGGCGTGGGCCGGAGGCCGAAGGCCCGCTCGATCTTCGAGCTGTCGAGGATGAACGGCTCCTCGAACTCGTATGCCATCTCGATCATCTCGCGGGCCGGGGGCACGAAGAGGCCGGCGAGCAGGAGCATCGGCTTCGAGAGCCGCCTCAGCTTCGGAGCCGGCAGGCCGGCTGCCTCGGCTGCCATCTCCGCGAAGCGCCGCTGTGACACGGCAGGGGCGGTGGGAACGTGCCAGATCTCGCCGAGGGCCTCGTCCCGCCGCCCGAGCTCGATCAGCGTCCGGGCGAAGTCCGGGAGGTACGTATTCGAGTGCGGCGCGTCGACGTTGCCGAGGACCTGGACCGCCTTGCCGGCAAGGAGCGGCGGGAAGAACCGGTCGCCGACGCTGCTCGTGGCGCCGCGCGGCCCGAAGTAGTCCGACGCGCGGGCGATCACGACGGGGACGTCGCCGGCGCGATGGGCGGCCATGAACCGCTCCGCGAGCCTCGCGCGGGCGATCCCCTTGCGGGTCGTCGCCGCGTACGGCAGGTCCTCGATCATCGGTCGACCGCCTGTCGGGCCGTACATGTAGGTGTTGTCCACGACCGCGAGCCGGGCCCCGGACCCGGCGAGCCCACCGAGGACGCCCTCGGCCAGGGGCGGGAACCCCTTCGGCCAGTCGGTGTAGGCCGGCTGACAGGCGAAGTAGGCGACGTGCGCACCGGCCGTCGCGGCCCGGACCGCGAGCGCGTTCGTGAGGTCCGCGGCCACGGCCTCGACGCCGGCGATCCCGGGGCTGCGCCCGGAGCGGCTCACGAGGCGGACGGGCTCACCTGCGGCGGCGAGCTGCTCCGCGATCGTGGTGCCGATCGTGCCGGCACCGAGGACGACGTGCTGGGGATGGCTCATCGGGAGGTCTCCTTCGGGGTGGTCGCGGCGGCGCCGAGGGCACCGAGCAGGTCGTCGAGGACGGCGTCGGTGCCGACGCCGGGGTCGGTGGGCTGGCCGGTCACGTGACCGCTGCCGAGGTTCGAGGTGGCGTACAGAGCGGCCAGGCCATGGACGCTGCTCCACAGGAGGAGGGCGAGCCGGAACGGGTCGTCGCCGGGCAGCTCACCGGCGGCCTGGGCCGCCGCGCAGAGGTCGATGAGGCGGCGATACGAAGCCTCGCCCTGGATCTCTCCGGTCGGCCGGAACATGAGGGTGAAGAGGCCGCGATGCGTGACGGCGTGGTCGACGTACGCGCGGCCGTAGGCGCGGAGCGCCTCCGTCGGGGTGGCGTCCGGCGCGAGCGAGGCGTCGAGGCGCTCGACGAGCAGGTCGAACCCGCGATCGGCGACGGCATCGAGCAGCTCGTGGCGATCGCGGAAGTGGTGGAGCGGGGCCGTGTGCGAGACGCCGGCGATCCGGGCGACGCCGCGGATGGTGACCGCGTCGGGTCCCTCATCTTCGACGAGCCGGACCCCGGCCTCCACGCACGCGGCGCGCAGGTGGCCGTGGTGGTAGGTGTCCGTCGCCCCGGGGGGCGGGGGCGTCCCGTACGGAGACGGTGCCTCGTGGCGAGGGGGCTTCTCGGCGGTCGGCATCGGCGGCTCCTGTCTCATCTCGGGCGGCTGCGGGTCGTCCGGGTTCGGTGGTGCGGTGTTGACGATGTCAAGTTACCACCGTCAACTTACCAATGTCAACACCCATGCTATCGGCCGGCGCGGGGAGCGCCTGGCGGCCACCGGCATTGCTCCGCATGGCCTGGGCCCGGAGTACGATGGGCACTCGTCCCCTCCCACCCTCCCCGGGCCCGCACCCCAGCCTCCGAGGACCGTCCGCCATGACCGCCAAGCGCACGCCGCCCGCCGAGCCCGCCGTCGCAACCGTCCCGGCCGTCCCCGTCGTCCCCGTCGTCGCTCCGGCGGAGCCGCGGGCCGCGCACACGGTGGACGGGCGGCCGTACTCCCCCGGCCTCGAGGGCGTGCTGGCGGCAGAGACGGAGCTCGGCCTCGTGGACGGCGCCAACGGGCGCCTCATGTACCGCGGCTATCGCATCGGCGACCTCGTCGCGCGCGGCTCGTATGCCGCGGTCGCCAACCTCCTGTGGACCGGCATCTGGGACCCGAAGGCCCGCCTGACGGCCGGCCGCGTTCCGTCGGCGGTCATGTCGGCCCTCCGGGCGATCCCCCGCACGACGAAGCCGATGGATGCCCTGCGCACGGCCGTCTCCGTCTGGGGCGCATCGCAGGTGCTCGACTGGCCGCCCACCGAGGTCCAGGCCCGCGCCCTCACCGAGTTCTCGCCGTCGGCGCTGGCGGCCTTCGTGCGCCTCCGCGACGACCTCGAGCCGATCGACCCGGACCCGAAGCTCGACCTCGTCTCGGGCTTCCTCTACCAGCTCACGGGCGAGCGGCCCGACAGGGCGACCACGCGCGCCCTCGACGCCTACTTCATCGTGGGCGCGGAGCACGGCCTCAACGCCTCCACGTTCGCGGCGCGGGTGATCACCTCCACCCGCTCGGACATCGCGTCGGCGGTCTGCGGGGCGATCGGGGCCATGAAGGGACCGCTCCACGGAGGGGCGCCCTCCGAGGTGGTGGAGCAGATCCACCTCGTGGGCTCGCCCGAGCGGGCCGAGGAATGGGTCCGCGACGCCCTTGCCCGCGGCGAGCGGCTGATGGGCTTCGGCCACCGCGTCTACCGGGCCTACGACCCGCGGGCCGCGGCGCTCCGCAAGGTGGTCGAGGGCATGTCCACCAAGCCCGACTGGCTGGAGCTCGCGATCAAGGTCGAGGACGTCGCGCTCAAGGTGCTCGAGGAGAAGTACCCCGACCGCCCGCTCAAGACGAACGTGGAGTTCTACGCGGCGGCCGTCCTTCAGGGCGTCGGCCTGACCCCCGACCTCTTCCCGGCCGCCTTCGCCCTGGCCCGTCACGCCGGGTGGACCGCCCACGTGCTGGAGCAGGCGTCCGCCAACCGGCTGATCCGCCCCGACGCCCGGTTCGTGGGCGTCGAGGAGCGAGACCTCCCGTAGCGCGCGGGGGGCGACGGAGCAGGGCCCGTGCGGCGCGGGGTCCGGCCGGCAACGACGGCCGACCTGGGGGCGATCTCCGCCCTGGGCCACGCCGCGGTCGACTTGCGGGAGTACCCCGACGCGACGCACGGCGAGGTGGAGCGGAACCTGGCCTCCGTCGCAGCCGAGCCCGCCTCGACGTTCGTCGCGGTTGAGGACCGTGTCGTCGTCGGCTACGTCGCCCCGCGCCTCAACGACCTCTACGTCGCGAGCGGCGCGCGACGACGCGGCCACGGAACCGCGCTCGTCGAGGCCGCCCTGCCCTTCGTCCGCGACGTCCTGCGCCACCCGTACCTGCTCCTCTACGTGCCGCCCGGCGAGACGCCCGGGCGGCGGTTCGCGGAGGCGCGTAGCTTCGCCTACCGCGCCAGCCTCTGCTGGATGGAGCGGCCGGAGGACGAGCCCTGCCCACGGCCCGACTTCCCGCCCGGGTTCGTCGTCCGGCCCTGGCGGCCCTCGCGCGACACCATCGGGCCGTTCGTCGACCTCCTCAACGCGTCGTTTGCCGACCACCCGACCCCGGTCTCGTGGACCGAGCCCGCGATCCGGGCCCGCCACGAGGCGCCCGACTTCGATCCCGCGGACGTCCTCCTCGTGGCGCCGGCTGCGGAGCCGGAGCACGCCGTCGCCTTCTGCCGCGCGGTCGTCTACCGCGACGAGGAGGAGCCGTACGGCGAGGTGAAGCTCATCGGGGTCCTGCCGCCCTGGCGCGGCCGCGGCCTGGGTCGCGCCCTGCTCCGCTGGGGGATCCGCCACCTCCAGGGCGTCGACGTGCCCACGATCGCCCTCGCCGTGTCGGCCACCAACGCCCGCGCGCTCCGCCTCTACGAGGCCCACGGCTTCCGGCGGGCTCTCGAGTGGCCCCAGTGGAGCCGCGACGCCTGACCGAACACGCCCAACGGCCACCCTGGAGCGGGCCATGCGGCCGGGGTGCGCAGCAGATCCGTGTGGCACGATGGTCGTTCGGCCGGCGGGCGCCTGAACCGCCGGGCCACAGCTCAACAGGAGATCTCCCTCGTGCGC
The DNA here is from genome assembly GCA_963709605.1 of uncultured Chloroflexia bacterium. Taxonomy (GTDB): domain Bacteria; phylum Chloroflexota; class Limnocylindria; order Limnocylindrales; family CSP1-4; genus CTSoil-043. The sequence continues at coordinate 126,222 of CAVPWX010000010.1, forward strand.
GTCCGCCTCGGCATCGCCACCACCTTCGCGGTGAAGCGCTGGCCGCGCCCAGCCGACTGGGCGCCGATCATCCGCGGGCGACTCGGCGTCCGCCTCGTCCAGCACACCCTCGACCTCGTCGAGCCGCCCCTCGGCGTCGGAAGCGTCGTGACCCGATCCGGTGCCGTCCGCCGGGCCATCGCCGAGCACGACCTCGAGATCCACTCCACGATCACCGGTCGCGCTGCCGCCGCGCGGTGCCTGCTGCTCCACCCCGACCCGGAGGTCCGCACGGAGGCGCGCCTCTCGTTCCACCGGGCGATCGCCTTCACCGAGCGGGTCGGCGGGATCGCGACGGGGGGCCATCTCGGGGCCCTGGCCTCGGTCGACGCCGACGGCGACGAGGCCACGGCGGCGCGCTGGCGCGACGTCCGGGCGGCGCTCACCTCGCTCGCGATCGACGCCCGGCGGGCAGGCCTCGAGTACCTCGTCGTCGAGAACCGGCCCTCGGCTCGCGAGGCCTCGACGATGGCCGTGGTCCGCGACCTGCTTCGCGACGGCGACGACCTGCACGCTCCCGTGCGCGCCTGCCTGGACCTCGGGCACATGTGGGTGGCCGGCGCGAGCGGCGACGACCTGGATCCGTACGCCTGGCTGCGCGCCTTCGCGCGGGTCGCCCCGATCGTCCAGGTGCAGCAGAGCGACGCATCGGCGGATCGTCACTGGCCGTTCACCGACGAGTGGAACCGGCTGGGCCGGATCCACGCCGACCCGGTCCTCGACGCGCTCGGCGAGGGCGGTGCCGAGGACGTCGTGCTGATGCTCGAGGTCCATCCCCCGTCGGCCCAGGACGACGCCGGCGTGATCGACGACCTGGTCGCATCGGTCGGGTACTGGCGCGAGGCGCTCGCGCGGCGAGGCCTCGACGAGGGCTGACGTGTCCGCGGGACGCAAGACCATCGCCTGGGGCGACGCCTCTCGGGGCCTGCCGGCGAGCAGTCGCTCGCCGTGGCACGATCCGCGCGTGACCGAGCCGGGCCCCCCGACCACGACGATGCCGCCGGACCTCGTCGTGCGCCGCGCCACGCGGGCCGACCTCCCCGTGATCCTGGACCTGCGACTCGACTTCGACCGAGAGCTCCTCGGCGGCGACCTGCCCCCGGACCGCGTGGGGCCCCACCGCTCGCAGGTCGCCGACTACCTGGCGACCCACGTCGAGGGCGACACGTACCGCTTGTGGGTCGCCGAGGACGGCGGGCGGATCGTCGGCATGGGCGGCCTCGTCGTCGTCGACCGGCCGCCGCACCCGCGCTCGCGACGCTCGGGGGAGGGATTCATCGTCAACGTCTACACGCTGCCGCGCTGGCGCGGCCGCGGCGTCGGGCGGGCAATCATGGACGCGCTCGTCGCCGAGGCGCGGGCGCTCAGGCTCCGACGGGTCTACCTGCGCACGTCGGACGCGGGCCGGCCGCTCCACCAGGAGATGGGCTTCCACGACCCGGGCAACTACCTCTCGCTCGACCTCGACTGAGGTCGTCTCCCGCCGGCCCGCACCGGGCCTCCGCCCCGGCGCCCGTCAGCCGGACGGCGGGCGCTCCGCCACGCCCCACGGCGAGGAGAGGCCGCCCGTCGCTTTGAGCCAGTCGGCAATTCGGTCGGCGGCGGCCGGGACATCGTCGTCGGAGACGTCGAGATCGAGAACCGGCAGGATCGACGTCCCCGCCAGCTCGCGCAGGAGCGCCTGCTCGCGCACGAAGATCGAGAGGTCGTCGTACTGGTCGGGCTTGCCCGAGACCATCACGCGCTCCGCCCGGGCGGCTGGGAACGTCTCGTCGCGGCGGGTGCAGAGGACGATCCGGAAGCCGAGCGGGCGGAGGCGCTCCTCGAGCCAGCGGAGGTCCGGGTCGCGGCCGTGGAGGCGAACCTGCTCGGCGCGCGTCGACAGGTGGAAGCGGTCGACGATCCAGCTGTAATAGGGCAGGAGCTCGAAGAGGCGGGCCCAGGTCGCGTAGGTCTCCATGGCCCGCCCCTCCTCGTCGGGCGCGTAGTTGATGAGCCCGCGGCCCCAGGGATGGTCGGTGAAGGCGCACCACTCGGCCGAGATCAGCGGCGAAGGGTACTCGTACTTCCGGGCCCCGACGATCCGGGGGTGCCGGTTGAGCGCGAAGGCGAGGTCGGTCTTGTGGGTGAGGCGGGTCCCCTCGAGGATGACCTTCGGCGTCAGCTTGGCTCCCATGGCACGAGTGTCGCACGGCCGGCGACCGCGGACGTCAGAGCTCGCCCGCGGCGGCGAGAGACCGAGCGTCGCTGGCCCGCCACCGTTCAGCCCTTCGCGACCGCGTACGCGGCCAGGGCGCGATCCCGGGCGGCGCCGTGATCGACGATCGGGGCCGGGTAGTCGCGCCCGATGACGCACCCGGCCGCCGCCTGGACGTCGGGCGGCATCGACCACGGCTCGTGCACGTAGGCGTCGGGAACGCGGGCCAGCTCCGGCACCCAGCGCCGGACGTAGGCCCCCGCGGGATCGAAGCGGCGACCCTGGCTCACCGGGTTGAAGACCCGGAAGTACGGCGCGGCATCCGTCCCCGTCCCCGCCGTCCACTGCCAGCCGCCGTTGTTGGCGGCCACGTCGCCGTCGACGAGATGGGCCATGAAGTGATCCTCCCCCCGGCGCCAGTCGACGAGGAGGTCCTTGGCCAGGAAGCTCGCCACGATCATGCGGGCCCGGTTGTGCATCCAGCCGCCGGCCGCGAGCTGACGCATCGCCGCGTCGACCACCGGGTAGCCGGTCCGGCCCTCCCGCCAGGCCGCCAGGCCGGCCGGGTCGTCGGCCCAGGGGATCGCGTCGTAGGCGGGGCGGTAGGCGCCCCGCACGACGTGCGGGAAGTGCCACAGGACGTGGGCATAGAACTCGCGCCAGCAGAGCTCGGAGACGAAGACGCGGCGGCCGTCGCCCGGCCCCTCGGCCGCGAGGAGCACCTCGAGCGGGGAGAGCGTCCCGAACTTGAGGTCGGCCGACAGGCGCGACGTCCCGTCCACGTCGAGCCGGTTGCGCCCGTCGGCGTAGGCGGGGAGGGCGGCCGAGGCGACCCAGCTCGCCAGGCGCTCACGCGCGGCCGCCTCGCCGGGGACCGGGAGCAGCGCGGGGTCGGCCGTCGGCGGCGGCGGCTCGGGGAGAGCCTCGCCGGCCAGCGTGCCCGCCGGGAGCGACGGGATCGCGTCCGGGGGCGGAACCAGGGCCCGGCGCGGCACGGCCGCCCAGCGCCGCGAGAACGGCGTGAAGACGGTGACCGGCCGGCCGTCGTCGGCGTGGACGTCCTCGGGCTCCGCCACGAGGAGGCCGCGCCGGAGGTGGAGGTGCCGTCCGGCGGCCGCGAGCGCCGCCCCCACCGCGCGGTCCCGGTCCCGGGCGAACGGGCTCACGTCGCGCGTGGCGAAGACGTCGTCCGCCCCGGCCTCCGCGGCGAGCGCCGGGATGACCAGCTCCGGACGCCCGCTCCGGACCACCAGCGGCGCGCCGCGCGCGGCGAGGTCGGTCGCCAGCTCGCGGAGCGACCCGAGGAGGAACCAGGTCCGGTTGGCCGAGGAGCGGGGGCCGTCGAGGAGCCGCGGGTCCAGCACGTAGACCGGGACGACGGCGTCGGCCGCCTCCAGCGCGGCGGCGAGCGCGGGGTGATCGTGCAGGCGGATGTCGCGGCGCAGCCACAGGACGGCGACGGCGGGGCGGGCGGTGGCGGTCACGCCCCCATCATCGCGCGGTGGCGACCCGCGGATGGCACTGCCGTCACCGGGCGGCGACCTCATCGGGCCGCGCCACGCGCACGAACGGCCGGACCCGGGCCTCAACCCAGACACCCTCCCGCATGTAAACGTCGGCCCGGGCGATCGCGAGCGCAGCGTCCGCGTCGGGCGCCCGGACCAGGAGAAGCGAGCTCGACATGTCGGGGAAGGCGCCGGCCTCCAGCACCACCCCCGCCGCGCGGAGCTCCGCGATGCGGGCCAGGTGCGTCGGCCGATGCGCCGGCCGCGTCTCCGCGGCGTCCGGCGCGTAGGTCGCCTCGATGACGAAGACGGGCTCCATGACGACGCCGGCGGGGATCTCGTCGGACATGCGCTTCCTCCGTTCCAGGGGTGGGGTCGCCCGGTTCTCAGGCGCCCCCCACGATGAGCATGGCAGCCAGGGCGGCCGCGCCGATCCCGGCCGCGTGGACGCGGCCGATCGGCTCCCGCAGGACGATCGCCGCGAGGACCACCGTGCCAACCGGGTAGAGCGAGCCGAGGATGGCGGCCAGCGCGAGGCCTCCGGCCTGCGCCGCCAGCAGGAACGACGCGTTGCCGGCCAGGTCCAGGACGCCGACGAGCACGACGAGCCCGACCAGCCGCGGCCTCCCCCGCAGGGATGCCCGGACGGGGACCCGGCTGACGAGGACGATGAGGAGGACGAGCCCCGAGGCCGTGGCCCGGGAGACCGCGAGCGGGGCGAAGATGCCAGCCTGGACCTGGCCGATGCAGGTGCTGTAGAGGCCGAAGCCCACCCCCGCCGCCACGGCGAGGAGGATCCCCCCGCGGCCGGTGGTGCCGTCATCGGCGGAGGAGACGAGCAGGATCGCCACGATGGCGAGCCCGAAGCCGGCCAGGCGGACCGGCCCGGGAAGGCCGGCCATGGCGATCCCCACCGCAACGGGGATGGCGGCCGTGAGCACGCCCGTGATGGGGGCCACGATCCCCATCCGGCCGTCGGCGAGGGCCCGGTAGAGCCCCGCCAGGCCCAGCGACCCGAAGACGGCGGCCACCGCCGCCCACGCCGCATCGACGGGCGCCGGGAACTCCTCGCCGAGCAGCCCCGCCGCGAGGAGCGCGCCGGCGAGACCGACGGCCTGGGTGATCAGCAGGGCGAGGAAGACCGGCAGTCGCTTCGCGGCGATCCCGCCGCCGAAGTCGCCGGCGCCCCACGAGGCGGCGGCGAACAGGCCGGCGGCGGCCGCGAGGAGGTCCGGCGGCATCGGGACGCGGCCGGCGGGCCGGCGTCAGCCGGCCGCGGGAGCGGGCTCCGGCTCCTCGTCGGCGGCGGCGTCGGTCGCCGTCGGGCCGGGCAGCGTCACCACCCGGTCGGCGGCGTGATCGTAGCGATCCGATGTCGTCAGATAGATGACCTGGAAGTCGCCGGCGAGCTCGCGGAGGACGGTGATCGCCCGCGCCGCGCGGTCGTCGTCGAAGGTGACGAACGGGTCGTCGAAGACGAGCGGCGGCCGGCGGTCCTGCGTCACCAGCCGGACGAGGCCCAGCCGGGCGGCGAGGTATCCGGCGTCGAGGGTTCCCTGCGAGAGATCGTCGAGGCGGACCCAGCCGCCCCGCTCGGGGGCGAAGACCGAGATGTCGAGGGAGGTGTCGTCGACCGCGACGCGTCGGTAGCGCCCGCCGGTGAGGCGCGCCATGTCGCCGCGCATGCGCTTCTCGAGGTAGCGCGTCGCCGTGCGCATCGTTGCCGTCTCGGCCACCTGGATCGCGTCGAGGCATTTCTGGTAGATCCGCCGGCGGCGCTGCAGGGTGGCCAGCTGTTCGCGCCAGGCCGCCAGCCGCTCCGCCTCCCCGGCGACCTGCTCGGCGTCGACCGGGTTCTGCTCGACGCGGGCACGCGCCGTGGCCTCGTCGTCGCGGGCCCGCTCGAGAGCGCCCTCCTGGTCGCGCACCTCGACCTCCAGCCGCTCCCGCGCCCGGGGCTCCTTCGCGATCGGCCCCAGCGCCTCGAGGGCACCGGTCTTCTGCTCGATCTCCAGGGCCGCCGCATCGCGGAGCGTCGGGAGCGTCGAGACGGGCTCCTTGCCGACGAGCCCGTCGAGCTGGGCCCGGGCCCGCTCGATGGCCTGGACGTGGGCGTCCTCGCGGGCGAGGAGGTCCTCCGCGGCGGCCGAATCCTCGACCTCGATCGTGGCCAGCTGGGCCGCGAGGTCCGCCTCGCTGCGCCGGAGGTCGTCCTGGAGCTGGGAGCGGCCCCGCAGGCGGCGGGAGATCTCGTCGTCGCGGAGCTGCTTCTGGCGCCGGAAGTCGAAGGCGGCGCGGCGCCGGGCCCGGGCGTAGGCCGCCAGGAGGACGGCGACGATCGCGGCGACGACCCCGCCGACGATCGCGACGCCGGCGATCGACGAGTCGACCACGCCGAAGACCCCCAGCGCAACGGCGACGACCCCGCCGATGGCCAGGATCGCGCCCAGCCAGGCGAACGGCCGGTAGCGCGGCTCGGGGATCTCGACCTGGTAGTCGACCGCCGACGGCTCCTCGCCCAGCTGCACCTTCAGCTCGCCGATCTCCCGGTCCAGCACGCGTACCCGCTCGACGAGCTGCCGGAGCACCGGCAGGGGGTTCGGCGAGGGGTGGCCTCCCTCGAGCTCCGTGATCTGGGCGGCCACGGTCACCGCCTGGCGGTAGCGCTCGAAGCGCTCCTGGGCAACCGCCCGCTCCGCCGTGAGGCGCTCCGCCTGGCGGGCCTTCTCGAGGAGGGAGCGCCGCTCGGCGAGGGCGTGGTCCGCGGCGGCCCGGCGCTCCCGGGCCGCGACGAGGGTGTCGCGGTCGCGTTCGAGCTGGGCGAGCTGGGCCTCTCCCTCGGTCACGACGGCTTCCGCACGCGCGACGGCCAGCTCGGCGACGCGGAGGCGGCCGGGGTTCCGGTCCCCCTTCGCCTGGAGGTCGTGCAGCCCGCGTTCCAGCCGGCGCTTCGCGGCGCTGGTGCCGCGGTCGGCGCCGCTGATCGACGCCTGGAGGCGATCCCGGAGCGCGCCTTCGTCGCGGGCGAGGTCGCTCACCTCGTGGTGCCGGACGGAGGCCGTCGAGCGGAAGAACTTCTCGCTCGGGATGCCGGTCAGGTCGGCCAGGATCTCGTCGGCGCGGGTCGGATCGGTCGTGGTCTCGCCGTCCAGGACCAGGCGAACGGTCCCCTTCGGGCCGCGGAAGTCCTTCTCGAGCGTGCCGCTCCGGGTCCCGTCGAGGTCCTCCTGGACGAAGTCGACGCCGACCCACGGCCGGCCGTCGTCGCCGGTCCCCCAGCTGCGGAGGGCGTCGATCTCCGCGCCGCTCGCGGTGACCTTGCGGAAGAGGGCGATCTCCAGGGCGCGCTGGACCGTGCTCTTGCCGGCCTCGTTCGGCCCGCGGACGATCGTAAGGCCCGGCGCGAGCTCGAGATCCAGGTCGCGGTGAACCTTGAGGTCGCGGAGGCGGAGCCGGGTGATCCTCACAGGGCCACCTCGCGTCCGTCGAGCAGGAGACGAGCCAGGCGGAGGGCCTCGCGGGTCTCGTGGGCCTCCTCGTCGCGGCCTGCCGCCTCGGCCCCTGCGATCTCCGCCTGCAGGTCGCGCACGAGCGCACCGGCGATCGTGTCGGGCGGGGGCAGCGGGCCGTCGGGCAGGGCGGCCAGGGAGGCGTCGCGGACGCGGACGCGGAAGAAGCGCTCCCCGAGCTCCCGCTCCACCTCGTCGGGGACCAGGTCGAGGTCGTCGGGGCGGACGCCGATGACGCGGGCGTCGAGGACGAGGTCGGGGTCCGCGAGGGCGGCGAGACGCTCGACGAGCGCCGGCTGGCTGCCGACCTCGGCGGCGTCCACGTCGACGCGCTCGAAGCGGGTCCGTCCGACGCGCCGCTCCTCGACGGTCACCTGGTGCCCGCCGTCGCGAAGCTGGAGCGTGACGAGGAGGACGTTCCCCGCCCGGTCCTGGTCGAGGGCGACCGGCTCGGGGGCCCCGCTGTAGGCCCAGAGGGTCGCCCCCGCGCGGCCCCGCTGGGTGGAGTGCCAGTGGCCGAGGGCAAGGTAGTCGAGATGCGAGGCCGCCACCTCGTCGCTCGTGAAGACGACCTCGTCGTGCTCCGTCTTCTCGGGGATGCTGAGCGACCCGTGGATCATCCCGACGTGCCAGGTCGCGCGCTCGTCGGTGGCCACGTCGAACCCCGCCAGCGGGCTGCGCGGTGCGCGCTTGGTGGCGAAGACCCGGCCGTGGACCGCGAGGTCCAACGGCCCCAGGATGACGTCGGGGCGATCGGGCGTGAGCACCACGAGGCGATCCGTGTCGGCCGGGAGGCCGGCGAGCGCCGGGAGGTCGTAGGCCCGGTAGACCGAGGCCCCGTCGAAGACGTCATGGGTCCCGGGGATGATCACGGTCCGGATCGCCGCGTCGGCGAGGCGCCGGAGCTCCGCCGCAACGCGCTCGACGGAGCGCCGTGGCTGCGTGTTGGAATCGAAGAGATCGCCGGCCACCAGGACGACGTCGACCCGCTCGGCGAGGGCGAGGTCGACCGTCGCCCGGAAGGCGGCGAACTGCCGCTCACGCTGCGCGGCCGCCTGCTCGCCGAGGTCGGCGTGGCGGGCCCCGAGGTGGACATCGGCGGTGTGCAGCAGGCGCAGCATCGCGACGCATTGTCGCATCTCGCGACGGCCCCGGCGAGCCCCTCGCGGGGGCGCCTCCGGGCGGGCCTGGCCGGACCTCCGGTCGCGCCTCCGATGACCGTGTCGGGCCCTTCCGGGGCCCGATGGTATCCTTCGGACAACGCAACCGGTGCGCGCCCCGAGAGGTTCCGCAGCACGTCACCCGGGTCGCGCGGCACCAGGCTCCTTGCGCCTCCCCCGCCGTCCCGGCTTCGCCGACGGGACCCCCGGGACGTTCGCCGGGCGCGAGCGCCCGGACCTGGAGGAGCAGCACCCTTGACGTACGCCGATCGCACCCTGACCTGCGTGGACTGCGGGATGGATTTCACGCACACCGCGGCCGACCAGGAGTACTACGCCCAGAAGAGCTTCACCTCGGATCCCAAGCGCTGTCCGAGCTGCCGGGCCAGCCGTCGCCAGGCGCGCGGGGACGGGTGGGACGTGCGCAGCCTCGGTGGCCCGCGCGGCTACGAGCGGGGCGGCGATCCCGTCGACCGCGAGTACTTCGCCGTGACCTGCTCGCGCTGCGGCAACAACGCCCAGGTCCCGTTCAAGCCGCGCCTCGACAAGCCGGTCTACTGCTCCGACTGCTTCCGGGCCGTCAAGGCCGGCTGACCCGGCCCACGACGAAGCCCGGCCCCCGGGGGCCGGGCTTCGTGGGAGGAGGGGCCAGGCGTGAAGAGGAGGTCCCGCCCGGCCGAGAGGAGTGAGCGCAGCCGGAGGATCGCCCGCAGACGTCATCGGCGCGTTGTCGAAGCATCAACGCTCGTCAACGATCGCCGGGTCGACAGACGCCTCGGGCACGGCGGGCCCCTCGAGCCAGAACTCCTCGCCGTCGCGGTGGCGCGTACGCCGGCGCCCGTGCCAGACGGTGACCCGGCCTCGGCCCCGGACATGCCAGCCTCCGTCGCGGCCGACGGCCGCAGTGTCCTCGTCGATCCCCAGCACGGCCGTGCCCCGCGGGGACGCCAGCACCACCGCGGCGGCGAGCGCCTCCGGGAAGGCGTCGTAGTGGGGCAGGATCGCCGAACCCGGGACCAGCCCGAGCGCGTCGCGCCAGCCCATCGGGATGCGAAGGAACCGCCGCCTCCCGACCCGGGGCTGATGCGCCGCCAGGACCATCGCCCCCGCCGAGCAACCGGCGACGATCCCGCCGCGCTCGTGGACGGACCGGATCGCGGCGCCGGCGGGCGTCCCCTCGAGCGCGTCGAGCAGATGGTCGGGCTTCCCGCCGGACAGGTAGACGAGATCGGCCTCGCCGATCGCCTGGGCGCAGGCGTCGTCGAGGGCATCGTCGCGGACGCGCAGCTCGACGCCCTCGACCTCGGCTCCGAGGGCCTCGAAGTGCGCAGTCCCCTGCTCGATCCAGCGCCTGAACGCCGCCTCCCCGTCCGGCCAGGATGCCGTCGGGACGACCGCGACCCGGGGGTGCGTGAGACCCGTCGCGAGGAGGAGCTCGCGGTCGAGAGCCTCCATCGCGGAGGTGAACTCGCCGGATCCGACGAGGACGATGGGCCCGGGCATGATTCGCGAGTCTAGTGCCGACGGCCTCCGCGTGCCCGGAGCCGATCCGGGGGAACGGGGCGGGTCGGCCAAGACGCCGGGGGGCCTGCCCCCAACGGGGGGCTGGTCATGGCGCGTTCGATGGAAGTATCCTCGCGCGGATCGGGGAGAGGGCCCCGGCGTGGCCGCGCGTCGCGGCCACGGGTCGCAGGCCAGGTGGTCACGAGGGAGGAACGATGGAACCGACCGGAACAACCGGAGCGCCCCCGCCGGACGGGGCATCCGCGCCGCTCGAGGCGGCGGCGTCCGAGCCCGTCAACGAGCCGGCGGCCGCAGCCCCCGCAGCCCAGCCGGCGGCCGCAGTCCCAGCAGCCGGACCGCCGCCCGCCGCGAGCTCGACGCCGGGCTGGGTGAACACCGTCACGTCGACGCAGACCGTCGCCGGCCCGGCCGGCATGACCTATGCCGACGTCCCGGCACGCATCTTCGCCTACATCATCGACGCGATCATCATGGGGGTCGCGTTCGGGATCCTCTACTCGATCTTCCTGGCCCTCTTCCTCGGCTCGGCGCTGAGCGGCTTCGAGCTCATGACGTTTGTCTGGTTCGTCGTCCTCGTGCTGATCTACGCGGCCGGCAGCGCGATCTACTTCATCTACACCTGGACGAAGCTGCGCGGCTCTCCCGGCCAGCGGGTGCTCGGCCTGGAGACCCTCAACGCCGCCGATGGAGCCGTCCTCACGCAGCCCCAGGCGATCCGCCGCTGGCTGTTCATGTTCGGGCCGTTCGTGCTCGCGCAGGCGGCGTCGCTCATGCTCGGAGGGCTCGGGATGATCGTCTCGCTCGCCCTGTTCGCGTACGGTGTCTACCTGCTCTACTCCACGGCCAACAGCCCGACCCGCCAGGGCTTCCACGACGTGCAGGCGAGCACGGTCGTCGTCAAGGTCGCGCGCTAGGACACCCGTCCCACCGCTCGCGACCCAGCGCGCGGCAACTCGACGCCCCGGCCGTCCAGCCGGGGCGTCGTCATGTCGGCTGCTGGTGCGGCCGTCGGGCCCTGCGCCCGCGGCGGCGGTCAGGCCCGCCGCCGCGCCTGCCCCTCGGCGCTGCGCATCCGGCGCTCGTAGGAGGCCCCGCTGTACACCGACTTCTGGAGGGCCGCCGGCATCGCTGCCGCGAACTCGTGGCTGGCCTGGCCGTCGAGCTCGCGGGCGAGCTCCAGGAGCTCCCGGTCCCCGTCGGCGTAGCCGAGGATCCGCCTCGCCACGCTCGCGAGCATCGCCGAGGCGCGCCGGTAGTCCCCCGCCTTGTTGAGCTGGACGGCGTCCTGCCTGGCGCGGGCCGCAAAGAGGCGGGCGACGAGCCTGTCCACCTCGACCGAGCGGGGCTGCCGGTCATTCCGGGCGTGGTCCGCGTAGGTCCAGCGAACGGCTGCCCGGTCGGCGGCGAAGGCTCGGTCCCGGTCGCGCACGCCGATCGCCACGTCGGCCGCCTCGCCCGGAGTCCCGGGCGCGAAGTTGACCCGCAGGACGACCTCGCGCTCCTGGCGCGCGACGAGGTCTCCGAGCTCCACCGTCCACGCATCCGGGCCCCCGCGCTCGACGCGCTCCGGGCCCAGGATCTCGAGCTGGGCCCCGGCCGGCAGGGCCACCTCCAGGCGGACGTCGCGGGCGACCACCTCGAGGGCCTCGCCCAGCTCGCTCGTCATGAAGTCGGCGATCTGGCGGGCGTCCTCGATGTAGTAGAAGTTGCCACCGCCGGCCGTCGCCATCGCCTCGAGGAGGGCCTCGTCGAAGTCGTGCCCGACCCCGAACGTGGAGGTGGCAACGCCTCGGCGGCGGAGCTCCGCCGCGTGGGTCTCCAGCTCGAACCGGTCGGTGATGCCGACGTTGGCCAGGCCGTCGGTCAGCAGGAGGGCGCGCGACACCACGTCGTTGCCGACGTGGAGGGCGACCTGCTCGCAGCCGCGCATCCAGCCCTCGAAGAGGTTCGTGGAGCCTCGGGCGTCGACCGCGCGCAGGGCCTCTCGCGCCGCCGAGCGGGCGGTCCCGGTGGCCGTCGTCGAGGGGACCACGACGTCGATCCGGTCGTCGTAGAAGACGACGGAGAAGCGATCTCGCTCGTCGAGGGCCGCGATCGCCCGGTCCACCGCCTCCTTGGCGAGGCGGATCTTCGGGCCGCCCATCGAGCCGGAACGGTCGAGGACCAGCGAGACGTTGACGGGGAGGCGCTCGCGGCGCCGGGTGGTGGCCGGCGCGACGAGGCGGACGACGAGGTAGCGGGTGCTGCGGGCCGCGGCGCGGACGAGGTCGCGGTCCTGGCGAAGGTCGAAGGTCATGGCTTGTCCTCCTCGAGGAGCTGGCGGGCCACCTCGACGAGGCGGGCCACGGCACGGTTCTGGCTGCGGGTGAGGGGGCGCCGGACGTTCAGCTCGACGTCCGGGGCGAGGGCGAAGCGCTCCCAGTGGGAGCGGTCGGAGACGGGCGGCTCCGCGCCGGGTGGCGGCGACGGCACGATCCCCGCCTCGAGTCGGGAGGCGACGGAGGACGGGACCCTGTCGGCGATGAGGCGCGGCAGGGGAGGCCCGGCGGCGCCCGCCGGCGGGGCCGGCCTGGCGATCGGGGATCCCAGCACGCCCCGGACGTAGTCGAGCGCGGAGTCCTCCGGTGGGCCGGCGGGACCCTCCGCCTGTGCGATGGCCTCCTCGTCGCCGAGGGTGGCGAGACGGGCCCGGATCTCGGCGAGCGGCAGGTGCTCGCGCTGCAGCCGCCGGATCAGGCGGAGCCGGGCGAGGTGGCCGTCGTCGTACCGCGCACCGGGCCCGGTCGTCCCGGGGGACCGGAGGAGGCCCTGCTCGATGTAGTAGCGGACCGTGCGCGGCGTGACGTCCGCAAGGCCGCAGAGGTCGGCGAGGGTGTAGGCGGCATCAGGCATGGCACCATTGTGCCAGTGCTACGTGTCACTGTCAAGACCCATCGCGGCCGGCGCGCCCGGACGGGTCCCCTATCGCGCGGCGCCGGCCTCGGCAGCGGACGTGAACGGCGGCAGTCCGAGGCGCCCGGACCCGAACCGGGTGCCGGCACGGCCCCAGGCCAGGGCCGCGGCGTCCTCCAGCCGCCCGATCGCGGCGAAACGGCCGCCGTCCCGGACGAACTCCGCGCAGGCGCGGATCTTGGGGCCCATCGACCCGGACGGCCAGGCCTTCGCTGCCAGGCCCTCGAGGGCCTCCTGGACCGACATCCGACGGATCGCCTCCGACTCCGGTGTTCCCCATCCGCGGTAGACCGCGTCGACGTCGGTGAGCAGGAGGAGCGCATCGGCGCCGACGGCCCGGGCGAGAACGACCGCCGCGAGGTCCTTGTCGATCACGGCCTCGCGGCCCTCGTGCCGCCCGTCCGCCAGCTCGGCCACCGGGATCCCGCCGCCCCCGGAGGCGATGACGAGGACGCCGGCCTCCACCAGCGACCGGACGGATGACGCCTCGACGAGCCGCAGCGGCAGGGGCGAGGGAACGACCCGCCGCCAGTGCGTGCCGTCGGGGGCGATCGTCCAGCCCCGCTCCGCCGCATGGGCCCGCGCGGTCGCCTCATCGTAGACGGGACCCACCGGCTTCGTGGGGTGGGCGAACGCGGGATCGTCGGTCCGGACGACCACCTGGCTGACGACGACGGCGATCTCGCGGGTGATGCCCCGCTCGAGGAACGCCGCGTGGAGCGCCTGCGACATGAGGTAGCCGATCTGGCCCTGCGATTCCGCGCCGAGGACGTCGAGCGGCGGCTCCGGAACGACGTCCGAGGCCATCTCCGCGGCGATCGCGAGGAACCCAACCTGGGGCCCGTTGCCGTGGGTCAGGACGATCTCCGCGCCGCTTCGCTCGGCAAGCTCGACGATTGCCCGCGCGGCGGTCTCGAGGTTGGCGCGCTGGACCTCCGTGGAGCCGGCCTGGCCGCGCTGGATCAGCGCATTCCCGCCGAGGGCAACCGCGATCCGGGTCACTCCGGGCGCTCCCCTCGGCCGCCGGCCATCGGTCGATCTCCTACGAGCGGCCCGCCGCGTCGCCCTCGCGGGCACGGGCGACGATCGGGGCCAGGAGGTCGCCCAGCGACGGGGCGTCGGGCTCCGGCGGGAGCTCCTCCAGCTCGTAGCGAACGCGGACGACGGGCTTCTCGAGGGTCAGGATCCGGGTCAGGTCGATCGGGTTCGCCGCGAGGACGAGATCGGCCGGCATCGCGTTGAGGGTCGCCTCCAGCTCGTCCATCTGCTCGCGGCCGTAGCCCATCGCCGGCAGGAGGTTCTCGAGGGCGGGGTACTTCGCGAGGGTGCGGGCGAGGTCGCCGGTGGCGTACGGGCGGGGATCGACGAGCTCGGCCGCCCCGAACCGCCGGGCCGCGACGACACCGGCGCCGTAGGTCATGCCGCCGTGGGTGAGCGTCGGGCCGTCCTCGACGACCGCCACCCGCTTCCCCTCGATCTCGCCGCCGACGAGCTGCAGGGCGGACTTCGCGAGGATCACCTCGGCCCGCGGGTTGAGGCGGGCGATGTTGTCGCGGACGGTGGCGACCTGCTCGGGCGTGGCGCTGTCGACCTTGTTGATGACGATGGCGTCGGCCATCCGCAGGTTCGTCTCGCCGGGGTGGTACTCGACCTCGTGGCCGGCCCGCAACGGATCGGCGACGACGACGAAGAGATCGGGGGCGTAGAAAGGGAAGTCGTTGTTGCCGCCGTCCCAGATGACGACGTCGGCCTCCTGCTCGGCCTCCCGCAGGATCGCCCCGTAGTCGACCCCGGCGTAGAGGACGCGGCCGGCGTCGAGATGCGGCTCGTACTCCTCCCGCTCCTCGATCGTCGTCTCGTGGCGATCGAGGTCGGCATACGTGGCGAAGCGCTGGACGCGCTGCTTCACGAGGTCGCCGTAGGGCATCGGGTGACGGACGACGACGACGCGGAGGCCCTGCTCTTCCATGAGGCGGGCGAGGTAACGGGTGGTCTGGCTCTTGCCGGCGCCCGTGCGGGTGGCGCCCGTCGCGACGACCGGCTTCGTGCCGCGGATCATCGTGTGGACCGGGCCCAGCAGGACGAAGTTGGCCCCGCCGGCGAGCGCGCGGCTGGCCTGGTGCATGACGAAGTCGTGGGAGACGTCCGAGTAGGCGAAGGCCACGCGGTCGATCTTCTGGCTGGCGAAGATCCTCTCGAGCTCGTCCTCGGGGACGATCGGGATGCCCGCCGGGTAGAGCGGGCCGGCGAGCTCCGGCGGGTAGCGCCGGTCCTCGATGCCGGGGATCTGCGTCGCCGTGATGGCGACGACCTCCACCGCGGGGTCGTCCCGGTAGACGACGTTGAAGTTGTGGAAGTCGCGCCCGGCGGCCCCCATGATCACGACCTTCAAGCGGTCCATGGTTCGTCCGTCCTCCAGGCCGTCGCGGGGAAGCCTCGCGGTCGGGCGGGCTGGCGCGCCCGGGCGCGCCGGCGACGGCGTCGGCGGACGAGCCGGTTCCCGGCCAGGGCCCGGCGGTCGTCCCGTCCCTCGAGTGTCATGGGCGCGTCACGTCGCGGGGAAGGGCCGAGCGGCCCGGCCGGACAGGACGTTCGGGGCCGCCGGGCGGACGCAGGGCCGGGATGGACGCCGCCGACGCTGGATCCGCCGCGGGCTCGCCGCCGGCCGGCACCAGGTGGAAGAAGACGCCGGAGGCGGCGACGTGGCGGCCGGCGAGCCGGTAGAGCGCGTTGCCGGGGAACGGGTGCTGGCGGAATGTCGCCCGCACCACGGCGTCGCGCTCAGGGCCCGGTCCGAGGACGACGGGCCGGACCCGGACCCGGGGGATCCGGGCGCTCTCGATCGTCGCCGTCTCGGCCGCCCGCAGGTTGAGCGTCCAGGCGGTGTCGCCGCTGGGGTGCCCGAGGTAGTGCCGTCGCCCCACCGCCAGGAGTCCGAGCGGCAGGACCCGCTCGCGGCCCGACCGGCGGCCCACCACCCGCAGGACGACGACGTTGCCGAAGCCGGGGCGCATGGCCAGGCGATCCAGCGGCCCACCCACGAGGCGCAGCAGCCGGTACCAGCCGCGCCACCAGGCGGCCCACGGGCCGGTGGCGTGCACCGGGCCGGCGAAGGGGCCGAGGTCGGGCGGGGCGGCGTCGGGCGGGGCGAGGGCGCCGGTTGTGGCGGGATCGCCGCCGGCGGCGGGCGGTGGGGTCGGCATGGAGCTCCGGGGGCGCGGTGGGATGATGTCCCCGCGAGGATAGCCGCGGCCGTCAGGTCGACGGGAGGTCGCGGGGCGTGTCGACGTCGCGCAGCGACGCCGCCTCGGGGTCGAGCGCGCGCCAGCGCGCCTCGGCGACACGGGCGATCCGCAGGCGCCGGTAGAGCATGAAGAGCCGCAGGTCCGGCCCCCGGAGAGCGGCCTCGGCGGCAGGGCGGACCGTGGCCACGCGAACGGCAACCGGGAACGGCCAGACCCGGTCGCCGTCGGCGAGGATCGCGACGTCGGGCACGGGCTCGGCGAGGGCGGGCTCGGCGAGGGCGGGCTCGGCGAGGGCGGGCTCGGCGGCCCCGGGCTCGGCGAGGACGTGACCCAACCGCTCGAGGAGGAGGCGGAGCACGTCGCCCCGTAGCGACGGCTGGTCGCCGCCGACGAGGATCGCCAGCGGGTGGGCGGCGGCCGCGAGGCCGGCGGCAAGGCCGGCAAGCGGCCCCTGGTCGGGGACGACGTCCCGGGCGACGCGGACCGGGAGCGGGGCCTCGACCGGCAGGGCCGGCTCTGCCGCCTCGGCGCCGATCACGACCACGACCTCGTCGGCGACCCCGGCGACGGCAGCGATCGCCAGGTGGAGGAGCGGGCGCCCGTCGACGTCGGCAGCGAGCTTGTCGCCGCCGAACCGGCTGGAGCGGCCGCCCGCGAGGACGATCGCGGTGACGCCGCCGGCGCTCACAGCGGCGGGAGATCGGAGAGCGCGACGACCGGGACGCCGAGAGCATCGGCGACGGCGAGCTGGCGCTCGTCGGCGGTGACCAGGATCGCGCGGCGGGCTCGCGCGACCTCGACGTACGCGGCGTCGGGGACCCGGATCCCGGCCCTGAGAGCCAGCCGGAACGCCGACCCGGCGAACTCGTGGGGATCGACCTCCTCGAACGCCACGGATGCCAGCGCCCGCATGATCTCCTCCGCCCGGGGGCGGTCGATCCGTCGCTCCCGGATGCCGCGCTCGAGGGCGGAGGCGACCTCGAGCAGGAACAGCGGCGGCTCCACCGCGTGAATCCGGCCCTCGCGCAGCGCCAACTCGAGGCGGTGGGCTCCCGCGCGATCAGCTTCGTCCTCGAACGCCCACCGAAGGACCGCGCTCGCGTCGACAACGGCTTCGATCACCCGACGGAGTCCTGCGGCGGGAGGTAGTCCAGCAGCCGTGCGCCGAACTCCTCGCGAACGGCCTCGAGGATCGCACCGGCCGTGTCGTGGGGACCGCTCGGCGGCTTCGTCCGGGCCCGGATCTCGTCCAGGCTGGCGAAGGCCCGGCGGCGGCGCTCGAGCATCCGCTCCCACGTGTCGGGCCAGTGGGTCGCGTTCCAGCGCGCGATGTAGGCCGCCCGGTCGTCCTCGACGCCCGCCGCGTACGAAGCGACCGCCTCCCGGGCTGCCGACGGGGGGCGAGCGGCCGGCAGATCCAGCGCGGCCACCGGGATGCGCACCGCACGTCCGATCCGGGCGCTCGGCAGCGACCCGTCGGCGATCCGGCGACGCACCGTCCGCAGGCTGATCCCCAGGCGCTCGGCGGCCTCCGCGGCCGTCAGGTACTCGGCTTCGCTCATGCCCAAGGATGATGTCAGACGATGTCCTGACATGTCAATACATGCCGCCGCCCGGCGTCGCGCCGATCACCGGGCCGCACGAGGTCCCCGCACGTGGCCTTCCGGCGTCCGGGCGAGGACGCCGCGCCGGTTCAGCTCCTCGAGGAGCGCCATCACGTACCTGCGGCTGGTTCCGGTCGCGTCGCGGAGGGCGGCCGGAGCGAGCGGGCCCGGCGTCGCGAGGCGCAGGGCGGTCGACTCGAGGCGGGCGAAGACGGGGGCCGACCAGGCGAGGTCGGCGTCGACGCGGACGATCCGCCCGGCCGCCTCGAGCGCGCGGATGCCGGCCTCCGGGCAGCCGGCCTCGCGGGAGGCCTCGCCGAGGGCGGGCGGGGCCGGCGTGTCGAGGGCGGCCTCGAGACGCTCCATCGCGGCCGTGACGTCCGCCGGCAGCCCGACCGACCGCCCCGGCGGGTGGACGAGATCGCCGCTGCGGGCGAGGTGGCCACCGCCGACCAGCGTCTCCACCACCGATCCCGCGGCCTCCGCGGCGAGGGCTGCGTCGACGGAGGCGCGCCGCCGCAGCGCCCGTCCGAGACGAACCCGGAGCTCGGCGAACGCGATGCCGTCCTGGAGCGAGCTCTCGACGATCGCGATCGCCTCGGCGGCAAGGGCCGCGGCCACCTGCTCGTCCAGCAGCAGGCGGCCCGCGGCGACGCCCGCCCCGGAGGGAAGCGCCCCGACCTCGCGCCCTGACCGCGGCAGCGCCCCGTGGAGCGCCAGGAGCGCAGCGCCCCGGGCCCGGGGCGTGCCGGCGCCGGCGAGGGCGCCGACATCCCCCGCCGTCGCCCGCCGCCAGGCGGCCCCGGTGGGCGGGCGTGCGTCCAGCACGCGACCGCCGGCGAGCGGCTCGGCCGGCGACGGGCGGCGCAGCACGAACCGGTCGCCCGGCGCCGCGGCCACCGGCGTCGCGAGGCGGAGAATCGCGGTCGCCTCGCCGCCGGCAAGGTCGTCCACGTCCCGTCGCGAACGGCGGACGACCCCCTCCACGGCGGCCGTCCCCAGGTGGACGCGGACCGACCAGCCCGCCGCCACGGCCTCGCGCCGGGCCCCGCCGGCGGCCAGGTCGAGGGCCGGCCGCAGCGCGACCAGCAGCCGGTCGGTCGCGACCACGACGGGGTCGTCGGTGGCGACGGTGCCGCGCGCAATCGCCGGTCGCTCGGCCCCGGCAAGGTTGACGGCCAGACGACCTCCCGGGCCGCCGGCCTCCACGATCGTTCCGCGCGCCTGAAGCTCCCGGGCCCGCGCCGTCCCGCCGCCGGGCTCGAGCCGCAGCGTCGCCCCCCGGGTCAGCGGCCCGCCGCGGAGCGTCCCGGTGACGACCGTGCCGCGGCCCCGCACGGGGAAGACCCGGTCGATCGCCAGCCGGGCCGGCCCGGGGTCGCCCGCGCCGCCGGCGCGCGCCCGGTCCCGCAGCGCGGCCAGCGCCTCCACAAGGGCCTCGATCCCCTCCCCGGTCACCCCCGAGACGGCGACCGCCGGCGACCCGGCGAACGCCGTCGGCGCCAGGAGCGCGTCGACCGCCGCCCGCACCTCGGCGACCCGTGCCGCGTCCACCGCGTCGGCCTTCGTGACCGCGACAACCGCGTGGCGCAGCCAGAGCGCGTCGAGCAGCTCCACGTGCTCGCGCGTCTGGGCACGGGGGCCGTCGTCGGCGGCGACGACGAGCAGCACCGCGTCGATCTCCCCCGCCCCGACCAGCATGTTGCCCACGAGCCGGTCGTGGCCGGGGACGTCCACGAAGTCGAGGACGTCGCCGTCCGGCAGGCGCAGGTGCGCGTACCCGACCTCGATCGTCAGCCCGCGCCGGCGCTCCTCCGGCAGCCGGTCGGCGTCGATCCCGGTGAGGGCCCGCAGGAGCGTCGTCTTGCCGTGGTCGACGTGGCCCGCGGTCCCGACGACGACGGTCACTGGCGGCCTTCCCGGGGCATCCTCACCGGACGCCGGCGGCGGCGAGCGCCCGGCCGACGGCCACGCCCAGCTCCTCGTCGGCCGCCGGCTCGACCGTTCGCAGGTCGAGGACGACGCGCCCGTCCTCGATCCGCCCGACGACCGCGGGCTCCCCGGCGCGAAGCGCGGCGAGGAGCCGTTCGGCGGGGCGGGCGGCCAGGCCCAGCCCGAACGACGGCAGCGTCTCGCCGGGCAGCGAGCCCCCGCCGACCGTGGCGACCAGCGGCACGGCCGCAGCCCCCGCGATCCGGGCCGCCAGATCCTCGGCCCGCGCCCGGAGGCCCTCGGCCGGCGTCGCGATCATCCGCCAGACGGGGATCTCCCTCGTCGCCAGGCCGGCACGGTAGAGGCCGAGCGTGGCGGCGACCCCGGCGAGGGTTGCCTTGTCGGGCCGCATCGCCCGGGCGAGCGGGTCCTTCCGCAGCCGGGCGACGAGATCCGCCCGGCCCACGATGAGCCCTGCCTGCGGCCCCCCGACGAGCTTGTCGCCGGAGAACGTCACGAGGTCGGCGCCGGCGGCGAGACGCTCTGCCGGCGTCGGCTCGTGGGCCAGGCCGAAGGCGGCCGTGTCGAGGAGCGCCCCGCTTCCCAGGTCGTCGACGACGAGCGCGCCGTGCGCGTGGGCCAGCGCCGCCAGCTCGGCGGGATCGGGAGCCTCCACGAAGCCGGCCATCGTGAAGTTGCTGGGATGGACCCGCAGGACCATCGCCGCGCGACCCTCGCTGAGCGGCGGCTCGTAGTCCTCGACCCGCGTCCGGTTCGTCGTCCCGACCTCGACGAGGCGCGCCCCGGCTCGCCGGACGATCTCCGGGATCCGCACGCCGCCCCCGATCTCGACGAGCTCGCCCCGCCCGACGACGACGCCCTTCCGACCGGTCAGGCCGACGGCGAGGACCAGCGCCGCGGCGCAGTTGTTGACCACCAGGGCCTCCTCGGCGCCGGTCAGGGCGACGAGGTGCTCCTCGGCGGCGCGGTAGCGCGGGCCGCGTCGCCCGCTGGCCCGGTCGAGCTCGAGGAAGAGCGGCTCGCGCGTGGCCGCCGCGGCGGCGACGATCGCGGCCTCCGGCCAGGGCGCCCGCCCGAGGTTCGTGTGGACGATCACGCCGGTGGCGTTGAGGACGGGCGCCGGTCGCCCGCCCGCCGAGAGACCGTCGAGCCGGGCGACGACCGCCGCGGCAAGCGCGTCGAGCGACCGGGCGTCGCTCGCCTGCGTCCAGACGCGTCCGCTCATCAGCCACCGTCTCGCGTGCGGCCGTGACGAGCGCGCCGTGCGCCCGATTCCCCGCCCGCGGGCGGACGGCGGCGAGCAACCGCTCGACGGCGGGCGGGCGACGCGGGGTCGCGTTCATGGCGCGCATGATCGCAGGCTGGCGGGAGCGCATGGGAGTCGAACCCACCCGGCCGCGCACGCGCGACCGCTTCCGTTTTGAAGACGGAGGCCGCCACCGGACGACACTCGCTCCCGCGGGCATCGTAGCGCGGCAGGCGCCTCGCGGCCCGATCGCACCGGGTTCGCTACGATCCGCGGGCACCCCTGCCGCGAGGATCCCATGCGCCTGCTGATCGTCGAAGACGAGCCCGACCTCGCGTCGGCGCTGCAGGTCGGCCTGCGCCGCGAGGGCTACGCGGTGGACGCCGTCCACGACGGCGCCGCCGCCGGCGAGCGCCTGACCGCGACGCCGTACGATCTCGTCTGCCTGGACCTCGGCCTGCCGGACGTGGACGGCCGCGAGCTGTGCCGGCGGATCCGCTCGGGCGAGCTCGGCGTCCCCGGCGAGCCCCCGCCGCGGGTGCTCATGCTGACGGCGCGCACGAGCCTGGCCGACCGGGTCGGCGGGCTCGACGACGGCGCCGACGACTACCTGTCGAAGCCCTACTCGTTCGAGGAGCTGGGGGCCCGCATCCGGGCTCTGCTGCGCCGCGACTCGGTGAACCCGGGGGCGATCATCCGGATCGGCGCCCTCGAGCTCGACGCCTCGCGCTACGAGGCGCGGCGGCACGGCTGGCCGCTGGACCTGACGCCGAAGGAGTTCGCCCTCCTGCGCTACCTCATGCTCCACCCCGGTCAGGTGATCACCCCGGAGCGGCTCCTGGAGCACGTGTGGGACGAGCAGGCGGACCCGTTCAGCAACACGGTCCGGGTGACCATCAGCAACCTGCGCCGGAAGCTGGCGGCGGCGGCGCTCGCGCCCGGCCCCGGCGAGGCCGGCGGCGCCGGCGGCCGGGAGCCCGCCCCCGACCAGCCGATCCAGACCATCACCGGCGTCGGCTACCGCCTCCTCGAGCAGGGCTGACGGATGCACCTCCGCCGGCCCGCGCGCTCCGCCCGGCTGCGCCTGGCCGTCCTCTACACCGTGGCCCTGTTCGGCGTCGCCCTCGTGCTCGTCGTCGCGGTCAACGTCGCCCTGGGCCAGTCGCTGGAGACCCAGCAGGCCGTCTCGACGACGATCATCCGCAGCGAGCTCCTCGCGCTCCTCGGCATCCCGAGCGAGATCCGGATCGAGGAGGCCGTGATCGGCGCCGAGGCCGTGATCCGCGAGCAGACGCTCGCCAACCTGCGCCTCATCTCGGTCGTCGGCCTGGCGGCCCTCGTCCCGCTCTCGCTGCTCATCGGCTGGCTGGTCGCCGGGCGGGTCCTGCGCCCGATCGACCGGATCACCGAGGTGGCGCGCGAGATCGGGTCAACGGACCTCTCGCGAAGGATCCGGCTGGAGGGCCCGGACGACGAGCTGCGCCGCCTGGCCGACACCTTCGACGGGATGCTGGAGCGGCTGGACCGGAGCGCCCGGGCCCAGCGGACGTTCGTGGAGGACGCGTCGCACGAGCTGCGCAACCCCCTGGCCGTCATCCACACGAGCCTCGACGTGGCGCTGGCGACACCAGAGGACGTCGAGGCCCTGCGCAACGCCGCGGAGGTCTCCCGGCGAGCCGCCGACCGGATGGCGGGAACGGTGGACGACCTCGTGGCCTTCGTCCGCAACGAGGCGATCGACCGGACGCGGGGCCCGGTGGAGCTCGGGGCGCTCGTCGCCGAGACCTGCGACGAGTACCGCGCGCTGGCCGACGAGCGGGGCATCACGCTCGTGACCGACACCCGCCCCGACCTGCTGCTCACCGCCGACAGCCATGCCCTGAAGCGGGCGCTCGCCAATCTCCTCGCCAACGCCCTCCGGATCGCCCCCCGCGAGACGGCCGTGTGGGCGGGGGCCGGGCGCGTGCCGGGCTGGCTCTGGCTCGGCGTGCGGGACTTCGGGCGCGGCATCGCACCCGAGGACCAGCCGCTCGTCTTCCGGCGGGCGTGGCGCGACGGCCGTCCGGCGATGCCCGGCGGCGGCGAGGGGATCGGCCTGGCGCTGGTCCGCCAGATCGCCGAGGCCCACCGCGGGCTCGTGAGCATCACCTCGGACGTCGGCGCCGGCGCGAGCTTCGTCGTCTGGCTGCCGGCCGAATCCGGCGAGCCGGCGGACACCGCCGCGCTCCGCCAGCAGCCGGACCCGCTCTGGGCGGTCGCCCGGCCCGAGGGCCGCCCGGTCGCCACGGCGTAGGGGCGGCCGCCGAGGCCCGCCCGCCGTCGGCATGCCGCCGCGCGACGCCGGAGGCCGCCCAGCCGCCGAGGCCCGCCGCCTTTACCTCGCCGTTATGTCCCGCGAAGGTCGTCCTTAGCGTCCCCCCGCTACCGTCGCCGCCAGCCGTTCCCTGCCCGCTGGAGGCGCTCCATGGACCCGTCGAGCACCGACCGTCGCCACCGAACGTGGCGCGACCTTCCCGCGACGCCGCCGATCGAGCAGCGCGCGGCCGCCGCCGTCCCCGACCAGGAGACGACCCGGCTCGCCGCGCCGCCCGCCGCCGCTCCCCGCGCCCGGGCGCGTCGCCGCACCGCCCTGGCCGCCGGGCTCGTCGCCGGGGCGGTCCTCCTCGTCGGGACTGGCCTCGCCGCCGGGACGAGTCGTGGGTGGCCCTGGCGGCGGCACACCCGTCGCCACCCCGGACTCGTCGGGTGCCGGCAGCGCGCCGGACGACCCTGCGACCGGATCCGCCCCGGCGCCCGACGAGCCCGGCACGACCGGCGGCGAGTCGGTCGCCGACGCGGCCGAGCGGCTCCTGCCGTCCGTGGTCCAGATCGAGACGGGGTCGGGGCTCGGGTCGGGCTTCGTCGCCGACCGGGACGGCTACATCCTCACCGCCTCGCACGTCGTCGGCGGGCAGTCCTCCGTGACCGTGCGCCTCAGGGACGGCACGACCGTCGCGGGCGACGTCGTGGCGACCGACTCCACGATCGACACGGCGGTCGTCAGGGTCTCGGCCGGGGACCTCGCCCCGGCAACGCTCGGCAGCAGCGCCGACGTCCGGGTCGGCGAGACGGCGATCGCGATCGGCAGCCCGTTCGGCTTCGACCAGACCGTCACGAAGGGGATCATCAGCGGCCTCGACCGCACGCTCGACACCCAGGCCGGCCAGCTGGCCGGGCTGATCCAGACCGACGCCCCGATCAACACGGGCAACAGCGGCGGCCCGCTGGCCGACGCGGACGCCCGGGTGATCGGCATCAACACGGCGATCGCCAGCCAGAACGGCGGCAGCAACGGCGTCGGCTTCGCCGTCCCGATCGACACGGCGAAGGAGCTCCTCCGGAAGGTGCAGGACGGGAGCTGGACCGCGGCGGACGACCGGCCCTTCGACGGCGGCCTCCTCCCAGGCCTCGGCAGCATCCCGGGCCTCGGCGACATCCCCGGCCTGGACGAGATCTTCGGGCAGGGTGGCCCGCTGAGCCCCGACGGGCTCTTCGGGCCGGACGGGCTGTTCGGCTCACCCGACGCGGCGAGCCCCGACGGGCTCTTCGGGCCCGAGGGCCTCTTCGGCCTGCCCGATGGCCTCTTCGGCATGCCCGACGGGGCGAGCCCGGACGCCACGACACCGGACAACGGAGGGGGCGACGCGGCCGAGCGGCTCTTCCTCTGGCTCTTCAGGTACATCGTGCCGGAGCTCGTGCCCGGCGCCGGAGGCAACTGATGGACCACCCCACGCCCCCGCCCGCCCCCGCCGCCGCCGACCCGCGGCACGAGCTTCCCCACGTCCGCCTCCAGCAGGTGCGGCTCGAGCTCCACCGGGTGATCGTCGGCCAGGAGCGGATGCTCGATCGGGTGCTCACCTCGGTCCTCGCCGACGGGCACTGCCTCCTCGAGGGCGTCCCGGGCCTCGGCAAGACGCTGGCCCTCTCGACGCTGGCCCGGGTGATCGGCGGCAGCTTCTCCCGGATCCAGTTCACCGCCGACCTGATCCCGTCGGACATCGTGGGCACGCGGGTCTACCGCCAGGTGCGCGAGGAGTTCGCCGTCGAGCCCGGCCCGATCTTCGCCAACGTCGTCCTCGCCGAC
This sequence comes from uncultured Chloroflexia bacterium, assembly GCA_963709605.1. GTDB lineage: Bacteria > Chloroflexota > Limnocylindria > Limnocylindrales > CSP1-4 > CTSoil-043. The sequence goes on from CAVPWX010000010.1 coordinate 151,279, forward strand.
GAGATCAACCGGGCCCCGGCCAAGGTCCAGTCGGCGCTCCTCGAGGTCATGCAGGAGCGCCAGGTGACGATCGGCGGGCGAACGCTCCCGGCGCCCCGGCCGTTCCTCGTCGTGGCGACCCAGAACCCGATCGAATTGGAAGGGGTCTACCCGCTCCCCGAGGCCCAGCGCGACCGGTTCCTCATGCGCGTCCCGGTGGACTACCCGACGCCCGCCGAGGAGCGCTTCATCGTGGAGCACCTCGAGGCCGGCCCGCCGCCCGTGGCGCGCCTGCTCGACCCGGAGGACGTCCTCGGGCTGCAGCAGGCCGCGCGGGCGGTCCACATCGACCCGGCGACCCGCGACTACGCCGTGCGGCTGGTGCTCGCGACCCGCGAGCCGGCGGCGCACGACCTGCCCCGCCTCGTCGGGTTGCTGGAGTACGGGGCGAGCCCGCGGGCGAGCATCGGGCTCGTCCGCGCCGCGAAGGCGCTGGCCCTGCTGCGGGGACGTGACGTGGCCACCCCGCAGGAGGTCTACGACGTCGCCTACGACGTTCTCAACCTGCGCCTGGTCCTGTCCTACCGTGCGCTCGCGGAGGGCTTCACGATCGACGACGTCCTCGTCGAGCTGCTGTCGACGGTGCCGGCCCCCGCGAGCCCGGCAGCCTGGGGCATGGTCCCGGCGGCCGGGGCAGCAGTGCCGGCAGTGCCGGCGGGGGCGCCGGTGACGCCCGGGCCCACCGCGACCGCGGCTCCCGGCGTCGCTCCCTCGTGGGCCGCCCTGCCCTATCCGGAGGAGGCCACGCAGCTGGTGGCGCCGCTTCCTGCCGCGCCGGTCGCCCCGGCGGCGGTCGCGCCGACGGCGCCGCCCGTGGCGGCGGCCTCCCCGGCGGTGCCGCCCGCGCCGCCGATGTACGTCCCGCCCGCCGGGTAGCCCCGATGGGATCGGAACGCCCCGGGGCAGCTCCGGCCCTGCTCCGCCGGGTCGAGCTGGCGGTCTCGCGCCGGATCCACGGCCTCCGGGAGGGCGATCACCTCGCCCTCCTCGCCGGCCGCGGCGTCGAGGCCGGCGACGCGCGCCTCTACGAGCCCGGTGACGACGTGCGGCGCATCGACTGGGCGGTCACGGCCCGCACCGGCGTCCCCTACGTCCGTGACGCCGTCGCCGAGCGGGAGCTCGATGTCACCGTCCTCCTCGACCTGAGCGGGAGCCTCGACTTCGGCACGACGGGCTGGCGCAAGGCCGACCTCGCCCTGGCCGTGCTCGGCGCGTTCGGCTCGCTGGCGACGCAGGGCCACGACCGCCTCGGGGCGATCCTTCTCACCCGGCACGGCGCGAAGCCGGTGCCGGTCCGCGCCGGGCGCGCGCACCTCGCCGCGCTCCTCGCGCAGGCAGAGGCGGCCCCCGCGGGCGGGTCGGTCGACCTGGCCGGGGGGATTGACCGGCTGGGACTCGTCGCCCGCCGGCGCGGGCTCGCGGTGGTCGTCTCGGACTTCCGCGGGCCGCTGACCTGGCAACGCCCGCTGGCGCGCCTCGCCAGGCGCCACGACGTGGTCGCGGTCGAGCTGATCGACCCCCGCGAGATGCGGCTCGCCGACGTCGGGTTCATCACGATCGCCGATGCCGAGACGGGCCGCCGCCGGACGGTCGACACCTCGCGCCCGGGCATCCGCGCGGCGTTCGCGGAGGCCGCCGACCGCGACCGGGCCGCCGTCGCGGAAGGGATCGCGGCCGCCGGCGCGATGCAGCTCCGCCTGTGGACCGACCGCGACTGGGTGGAGCCGCTCGCCCGGTTCCTCGAGCAGCGCCGCCGGGCCCGCGCCAGCGGCCGCGGCACGCCCATCCACCTGGGGGTCCCCCGATGACGCTCCTGGCTCCCGAACGACTCCTGCTCGTCGTCGTCCCGGTTGTCCTGGCCGCTGCATATCTCGTGCTGCAGCGACGCCGGACGAGGTTCGCGATGCGGTTCACCGCCGTCGACCTGCTCGACACGGTCGCTCCCGACCGCCCGGGCTGGCGGCGCCACGTCCCGGCGGTCGCCTTCCTGGCGGCCGTCTCGCTGCTCGTCGTGGGGATGGCCCGGCCGGCGATGGCCGTCGAGACGCCGTCGGCCTCGACGGTGGTGCTGGCCCTCGACGTCTCGTACTCCATGGACGCCGGCGACGTCTCGCCGAACCGCATCTCCGCCGCGCGCAACGCCGCCCGGCGCTTCCTCGAGATCGTGCCGGCGGGGACGCGGGTCGGCCTCGTCGCGTTCGCCGGCTCGGCGCGAGCGCTCGTCACCCCGACCACCGACCTCGACGTTGTGCGGGCCGCGATCGACCGCCTGCGGCTCGGACCGGGGACGGCGATCGGCGAGGCGATCTACACGAGCCTCGAGCAGCTCCCCCGACTCGAGGACGCTCCCGGCAGCGGGGCGGGTCCCGACGCCGCCACCGGGGTCAGCCCCGGCCCGCTGACGAGCGATGGGACCGACGCGGCCGGCGAGCAGGCGGCCGGGAGCATCGTCCTCTTGTCGGACGGCCAGACCACGGTCGGCCGCCCCGACGCGGGGGCGTCAGCCGCCGCGAAGGCCCGCGGCGTCCCCGTCTCGACCATCGCCTTCGGCACCTCGGCGGGCCGGGTCACGGTGGACGGGCAGACCGTCGCCGTGCCCGTGGACGAGGCGGCGCTGAGGGCCGTCGCGACCACCACGGGCGGTCGCTTCTTCGAGGCCGAGTCCGCGCCGGAGCTGGCGTCGGTCTTCGAGGACCTGGGGGCGCGCGTGGGGATCGTCCGCGAGCAGCGCGAGGTGACCGACTACCTGGTCGGCGCCGCGCTCCTCGCGGCCGTCGTCGCCGCGGCCGGATCCCTCGCCTGGTTCTCGCGCCTGCCCTGAGACCGCCCGCGGCCGGCGGGGCCGGCGCCCGAACCCAGCTCGACACGGGGGCGCGGGCGCGGTCGCGCCACCGGGTCCGCCTCGCTTCGACCGGGCTCTGGGCCTCCACGACGGTGTGGGCTACGCTGTGCGTTCACGATGGCGGAGGGGAGGACCTGGTGACCTGCACGAGCTGCGGCGCTGCGAACGAGGCCGGGCGCAGGTTCTGCCTGGAGTGCGGGGCTCCGCTGGCGGTCGTCGGCGGGGGGGTGATGGCGACCCTGCTGGACGCGGGCGAACCCCGGATCCGGGCCGCGATCGAGGAGAGCCGTCGGCTGTTCGAGCGGATGGGCGCGAACTTCTGGCTCGTCCTGCTCGACCGGGCGCTCGCGGCCGGGCGCCCCGTCCCGGCCGATCCGGTCCGCTCGACCGAGATCGGGGATGCGATCCCGCGGTGACCGCCCCGAGCCGCTCCTCCCGGATCCGCCTCACCGACCTGACCGAGTGCGGCGGTTGTGCCGCGAAGCTCGGCGCCGACGTGCTCGCCGAGGTGCTGGCCGGGCTCGGCGCGACGGCCGCCCCGCCGGAGCTGATCGCCGGCCTGGACCCACCGGACGACGCGGCGGTCTACCTGCTCTCAGACGACCTCGCCGTCATCGGGACGGTGGACTTCTTCCCGCCGCTGGTCGACGACCCGGCGACGTACGGGGCGATCGCCGCGGCGAACGCCTGCTCCGACGTCTTCGCGATGGGCGGGCGGGTGCTCTTCGCGCTGTCGATCGCGGCGTTTCCGGAGGATCTACCGCCCGACGTCATGGCAGCGATCATCGGCGGGGCCGCCGAGCTCGTTCTCGAGGCCGGCGGAACGCTGGCCGGCGGCCACACGATCCGGGATCCGGAGCCGAAGTTCGGGCTGGCGGTGGTCGGCGCCGCGCACCCCGACAGGCTGCTCCGCAAGGGCGGGGCGCGCCCCGGTGACACGCTGCTCCTCACCAAGCCGCTCGGGACGGGGCTGCTCGTATCCGGGGACCGGCAGGGGAGAACCGCGTCGGCCGATCTCGAGACGGCGATCGCGTCGATGCGGCGGCTGAACCGGGCCGCGGCCGAGGTGCTCGTCCCGGCCGGCGTGCGCGGCGCGACCGACGTGACCGGCTTCGGCCTCCTCGGCCACGGGCTCGAGATGGCCCGGGCGTCGGGCGCGCGGCTGGTCTTCGACGCGGCGGCGATCCCGGCGCTTCCCGGGGCGCTCGTGCTGGCGGCGGCCGGCATCGAGACCGGCGGGGCCGGCCACAACCGGCGGTTCACCGCCCCGGCACTGGAGGTCGCGCCCGGCGTCGCCCCACCGGTCGTCGCGCTGGCCCACGATCCCCAGACCTCCGGCGGCCTGCTGGCAGCGGTACCGCTCCGCGAGCTGCCGGCGGTCGAGGCCGGGCTGGCCGCCGCCGGCGTTCCGGCGTGGCGGATCGGCCGAGTTGAGGCCGGCGAGGCGGCCGTCGCCCTCGTCTAGCCTGCCGCGGCCGGGGGTGGCGCCGCGGACGCCGGAGGACGGGGGACGACCGGCAGGGTCACCGTGACCCGGGCGCCGGTCGGGGCCAGGTTCTCCGCCGTCGCGTCGCCGCCGTGGGCCCGGGCGAGCGCCCGCACGATCGCAAGCCCCAGCCCGGAGCCGCGCCCGGACCGGGCGGGGTCGGCCCGGTAGAAGCGGTCGAAGACGCGGTCGAGCGAGCCGGGGGGAAACCGGGACCGTCGTCGCTGACCCGGAATGCGACGGCTGCCATCCCCGCGGTGTCGCGGACGGGCAGGGCATCGACGAGGACGGTCGTCCCGGGGCGAGCGGCAGCCAGCGAGTTCTCGACGAGGTTGGCGAGGATCCGCTCGACGGCCGCGCGGTCCGCCGTGAGCTCGAGCGGCTCCGGCCCCGTGCCGGGCTCCCCCGTCGGGTGGACCCGCAGCTCAACGCCGGCGGCCTCGGCGGCCGGCCGGAGGCGTTCCACGGTGTCGGCGACGAGCGCGCCGCCGCCGAGCGGCTCCGGCCGCAGCGGCAGCTCGCCGGTTCGCAGCCCCTCCATCGTCCCCAGGGCGTCCACGAGGCGCTCAATCCGCGCCGCCTCCTCGCCGATCGCTCGGGCCGCGCGTCCGGCCGCCGGCCCGCTGGCGGTCCCGTCCTGGAGCGCCTCGGCGAACCCCCCGATGACGGTCAGGGGTGTCCGGAGATCGTGCCGGACGTTCGCCAGCAGCTCGGCCTCCTCGCGCCGGACCGCCTGGAGCTCGTCGGTCATGGCGTTGAAGCGCTCGGTGAGGTCCCGGACCTCCCGGGGGCCCTCGAGCGGAAGCGGCGGAGCCCCCTGGGTGGGCACCTCGGCGGTCGCCGCGGCAAGGCGCCGCAGCGGCCGCGTGATCGAGCGCGAGAGGAGCCACGCGATCGGCGCCCCGACCAGCAGGGCCACGAGCACGACGAACGGCAGGACGCGGGTCACGTCGCGCCGGGCGGCGGCAGCCGAGCGGTCGGGCGTCGTGAGCACGATGGCGGTGGTCCCGGCGTTCGTGCGACCGACCACTGTCGCCGCGTACAGGAGAGGCGTCCCGTCGGCGCCCTCGAGGCTCCCGGCCGCAACCTCGCCCGGGCCGAGCGCCGGATCGATGACGATGGCCGCGAGATCGGCCCCGCCGGGAGCGTCCCCGACCACGCGTCCGGCCGGCCGCAGGAGGACCGCGTCCACGTCGTCCGGCAGCTCCGCCCGAAGCGCCGCGAGGCGGTCGCGCAGGTTGGCGCTGCCCGTGGCCAGCCGCAGACGGGCGACGAGCGGCTGCGCGACGTCGGCCATCGCCGCCTGGGTGGCCTCGCGATGGAGCTCGCGAAGCGTGACGAGGAGACCGGCGCCGACGGCGAGCGTCGTGGCCAGCCCGACGGCCGCGAAGGCGAGGCCGATCCGGACGGCGACGCGGTCGAGCATCAGGCGTCGATGGGCCGAGCGGGCCGCGCGGGCGTAGCGCCAGGATCGCTGGGGAGATCGGCCGGCACCGGGCCATCGCCCGATCCTGGCCGGGCGGCCTCCGGCGGCGCCACGAGACGGTAGCCGACGCCGCGCACCGACTCGATCGCGGGCCCGCCGGGCCCGAGCTTCTTGCGGAGCTCCGAGACGTGGACGTCGACCGTGCGTGTCTCGCCGGGGAAGTCGGTGCCCCAGACGTCCTCGAGCAGCGCGTCGCGCGAGAGCACGGCGCCGGGCTCGCGAGCGAACGCCGCGAGGAGGTCGAACTCCCGCGCCCGCAGCTCTACCGCTCGGCCGGCGAGGGTAACCTCGCGCCGGCGCGGCTCGATCCGCAGGGATCCCACCTCGATCGGCAGGCCGGCGCGGAGGCTCCCGTCGGCGCGCCGAAGGATCGCCTTCACGCGGGCGATCAGCGCTCGCGGGTTGAACGGCTTGGTGACGTAGTCGTCGGCGCCCAGCTCGAGCCCGACGATCGCGTCGACGTCGTCGGACCGCGCGGTGAGCATGATGATCGGCGTGTCCGCCTCGCGGCGGATCGCCCGGCAGACCTCGAAGCCATCGAGGCCGGGGAGCATCACGTCGAGGACGACGAGGTCCGGCCGGTGGCGGTGGTGGAGCTCGATCGCCGTCGGCCCGTCGGCGGCGGCGATCGTCGCGTAGCCGGCCTGCTCCAGGTAGAGGCGGAGGAGCTCGACGATGTTCGGCGCGTCGTCGACGACCAGCACGGTCTTCATCGTCCGGCGAGTCTACCGTGGCCTCGTCGGGCTCCTCTGCGCCACTGCCGTCTCAGCGCAGGTCGGCCATCGCCGAACGCCCCTCGCGGAGGGCGATCCGCAGCGACGAGCGCGCCTCCCGGATCGACGCGCGGGCGGCATCGAGCACGGGCTTCGCGTCGCCCGCGTTCCAGCGGGCCGGGGTCTGGGCCAGGACCGCGGTCGCATCGCCCTCGACGGCCTCGGCTGCGGCGGCGATGGCCTTCGTCATCGTGGCAAGGTGCGCCCGCGAGGCTGCGACGTCCTTCCCGGCGGTCTCGGCGGCGTCGACGGCGGCCCGGACCCGCGCGGCGGAGGCTTCGGCCTTCGTCACCGCGGCGGCGACGGTGTCGTCTCCGATCACGAGCCGGACCTGGCGGCCGACGAGCACGTAGACCCGGAACTCCTCGGCGATCCGGCGGAGGTCCTCGCGGAGTGCCGGCACGGTCGTGGCGGCGTCGATCTCGACCCGCAGCGCCGTGAGGCCGGATCGCGTCGACGCGATGACCGCCTCGAGCGCGGCCTCGTGGGCGTCGGTCAGTGCCTTCGACGTGTCGACGGCCTTCTGCAGGTTCGCAAGGGTGTCGAGGCGGCGGTCGATCTCACAGCGGCCCACCGCCTGCAGGCGCGCCACGGTGGGCTCGCCACGGGCGGCGTCCCACTGCGCGGCGCAGCGGCCGCTGCTCGCGCGCTCGGGGTCTGGGGCAACGGTCGCGGCGGGGACGGCGGGCGTGGCGAGGACCGTGCCGGCGCCCACCGTGGCCGCGAGCAGGAGCACGGTTGCCGTGGTCGCGACGAGGCGCTGGATCGTGTCGTTCATTGCGGTCTCCCTCTGTCGATCGGCGCGGCGGCGTGGTTCACCAGCGCGTCGGCTGGCTGATCGGGCAGGCGCCCGTTCGTCGCGAGCTCCGGCGGCGGGCCCGAGGCGTGCGGCCGCCAGGGTGAAGGCGCCGGGCTCAGGGTCACGCAACCACCACGACGAAGCCACCGCCGTCGACCGGCGGAATGTCACGTACGTGTAAGACGACCATCGGGTGCCGCGCCGATCCGTCCACCACGGGACGAGCCGGCCAGCAAGCCCGGCGATTCGCGCCGGACGTCACTTGTCGGCGCGGGCGTCCCGCCCGAACCTGTTCCCGGGAGGTGCGCATGGGCGACTGGCGCGACCGGCTGCGGGGCGACCCGCTGCCCTGGCTGCTCGACGAGACGGCGCCGGCGGTGCGCCACCTGGCGCTGCGGCACCTGCTGGACCGGTTCGCGGACGATCCCGAGGTCCGGGCGGCCCGCGACGCCGCGACCCGCGTGGACCCGATCGCGGCGATCCTCGCGGCCCAGGATCCCGCCGGCTGGTGGGAGAAGCCGGGCCACGGCTACGGCCCGAAGTACCGCGGCACGACCTGGTCGCTCATCTTCCTCGACCAGCTCGGCGCCGACCCCGACGAGCCGCGCGTCCGGGCGGCCTGCGCGTACGTCCTCGCCCACAGCCAGGCTCCGACCGGCGGCTTCGGCTGCTCCGCGGCGCTGAGCGAGAAGCCGCCGCCGCCGGGCCTCGTTCTCCACTGCCTCACTGGGAACCTCCTGCGGGCGCTCATCGGCTTCGGCTGGCTCGACGACGAGCGGGTCGGCCGGGCGATCGCGTGGCAGGCGACCGCGATCACCGGCGAGGGCGAGCCGCACTGGAACGCCGCCACGCCGGGGCCGGGATTCCGCTGCGGCGCGAACGACGGCCTCCCGTGCGGCTGGGGCGCGGCGAAGGCGGTCCTCGCCCTGGCGCGGATCCCGCCGGCACACCGTTCGCCCGCGGTGGAGCGGGCCCTCGACACCTCGGTCGACTTCCTCCTGTCGCGCGACCCGGCGGTCGCCGACTACCCGATGGGCTACGGCAACACGAAGCCGAACGGCTCGTGGTTCCGCCTCGGCTTCCCGTCGGGCTACGTCGCCGACGTCCTCCAGGTGCTCGAGGCGCTGGTCGAGGCCGGCGCCGGGGGTGATCCGCGGCTGGCCAACGCCGTGGACTGGCTGCTGGCCCAGCAGGACGCGCACGGCCGCTGGGCGAACCGCTACCCGTACACCGACAAGATGTGGGTCGACATCGACGCGCCCGGCGCGCCGAGCCGCTGGGTGACGCTCCGCGCCTGCCGGGTGCTGCGCGGGATCGAGCTGGCGGCGGCCCGGTAGCCGGCGTCCACTGCTCCCTCGTCCGAGATATCGCCCCGCGTGGTCCAACGGACGAGGTGCGGAGCGCCGGGAGCAGCGGCGGGCTCCGGGGGCGGAAGTGCCGTGCTCCGCGAGCCGCCCGGCGTCGGCGAGCGGCACGCGTCCCCCGCCGCCGGGGCGCACACCATCGCCCAGGCGGATACGTCGGCCCAGGCAGGCGGCATCCGCGCGTAGCAACGCCCCAGCTGATGTCCCGGCGTCGGGGCGGGGGCCGGCGCCGGGGCGTGGGGCCGGCGCCGGGGCGTGGGGCCGGCGCCGGGGCGAGGGGCCGGCGCCCCGCAGCCGCCCGTCCGCCCCTTCCCGCCCCTCTGCCCCGGCACTACACTCGCGGCGAGGGCGGCGGCCCGCCGGGCGATCGGCCGGGCGACCCCCGCCCCGCAACGGAGGCTCAGGGCATGGCGAAGGGCTACGTCCGGCTCACGCAGCCGCTCGTCCGCGACGGCGACCGCGCGACCGGCGTCCTCCGCCCGGCGACCTGGGACGAGGCCCTGGACCGCGCTGCCGCGGGGTTCCGCGAGGCGATCCACCGCCACGGCCCTACGGCCTACGGCTGCTTCAGCTGCTCGAAGGCGACCAACGAGGTCAACTTCGCGGCCCAGAAGCTCGCCCGGGCGGTCGTCGGCAGCAACAACATCGACAGCTGCAACAGGACCTGACACGCCCCGTCGGTCGCCGGTCTGGCGACCATCTTCGGTGCCGGGGGCGGCACCAGCTCCTACCGCGAGGTGGAGGAGACGGACCTCGTCGTCCTGTGGGGCTCGAACGCGCGCGAGACCCACCCGATCTTCTTCCACCACATCCTGCGCGGGGTCCACAACGGCGCTCGCCTCTACGCCGTCGATCCGCGCCGCACGAGCTCCGCCGCCTGGGCCGACGCCTGGCTCGGCCTCGACGTCGGCTCCGACATCGCCCTCGCCAACGCGATCGGCCGCGAGATCATCGCGGCCGGCCTGACGAACGACGAGTTCGTCCGCCGCGCCACCGACGGGGTTCGACGAGTACCGGGCTCGCGTGCGACCCCTACACCCTGGAGTACGCAGAGCGCGAGACCGGCGTCCCGGCCGCCCTCATCCGCGAGCTGGCCCACGCCTACGCGAAGGCCCCGCGGGCAATGATCTGCTGGACCCTCGGCATCACCGAGCACCACAACGCGGTCGACAACGTCATCGCCCTCATCAGCCTTGCCCTGCTCACCGGCCACGTCGGCCGCTGGGGCAGCGGCCTCAACCCGCTCCGCGGCCAGAACAACGTCCAGGGCGGCGGCGACATGGGCGCCCTCCCCGACCGCCTGCCGGGCTTCCAGCACGTCGAGAACGACCCGCTCCGGGCACGCTTCGACGCCGCCTGGGGCGTGGCCGTCCCGCCGCAGCGCGGCTGGAACCTGACCGGGATGTTCCACGCCATGGAGCAGGGCGAGCTCACCGCCCTCTACGTGATCGGCGAGAACCCCGTGCAGTCCGAGGCCGACCAGGCGAAGGCGATCCAGGCCCTCTCCCGCCTCGAGCACCTCGTCGTCCAGGACATCTTCCTGACGAAGACGGCCGAGCTGGCCGACGTCGTCCTTCCCGCGGCCGCCGCCTGGGCCGAGACCGAGGGCACGGTGACGAACTCCGAGCGGCGCGTCCAGCGGGTCCGCAAGGCGCTCGACCCGCCCGGCGAGGCCCGCGACGACCTGGCGATCATCTTCGACCTCGCGCGCCGCCTCGGCGGCCGGCCGGCCGACTGGGGTGAGCCGTCAGCCGAGGCCGTCTGGAACGAGGTCCGCCGCGTTTCCCCGGTCCACGCGGGGATGAGCTACGTCCGCCTGGAGGCGCTCGGCGGGATCCAGTGGCCCTGCTACGACGAGGACCACCCCGGGGAGCTGTTCCTCCACTCTCGGCTCTGGGAGGACCCCGTGCCCGGCACGCCGGCGCCGTTCGTGCCGGTCGACCACGACCCGCCCGTCGACCGCCTCGACGCCGACTTCCCCATCCGCCTGACGACCGGCCGCCGCCTCGACTCGTACAACACCGGGGTCCAGAGCGCCGGCTACCGGTCCCCGCTCCGCCGCGGTGAGTCGATCGACCTCTCGCCGGAGGACGCCGCCCGGCTGAATGTGGCCGACGGCGAGCGCGTGCGGGTCGTCTCCGCGGCGGGGCGCGTGGAGGTGCCGGTCCGCGTCGACGAGGCGCTCCGCCCGGGCCTCGCCTTCATGACCCTCCACTTCCAGGACGAGGTCGCCACGAACGTCCTGACGATCGACGCGACCGACCCAAAGTCCGGCACGGCCGAGTTCAAGGCGACGGCCATCCGGGTCGAGAAGCTGCGGGCGCGGCCGCCGCGGACCATCGGACGAGGACACCGATCGGGTCTTGACACGCTGCGTGACGGCGCGCAGTCTCGCTCGACCGCGGCGGCGTCCCGCCGTCCGAAGGGAGGGGATCGTGGGCTACTACCTGTTCCGTGCGTCCTACACCCAGAAGGGGATCGAAGGGGTCTTGAAGGAGGGGGGCACCGCGCGCGTCGCGGCCGTGGAGAAGCTGGTCGCCAGCGTCGGCGGACGCGTCATCTGCCAGTTCTGGGCGTTCGGGTGCGGACGACTATCTCGCGGTCGCGGAGCTGCCCGACAATGCCGCCGCCGCCCGGCTTGCCGCGACCGTGGGGGCGACCGGCACGTCGAGCGTCACGACCACCGTCCTGCTGACGGCCGCCGAGATCGACGACGCCGTACGCCGCGGCGTCGAGTACCGCGCGCCGGGCGCCTGACCATGCGCGGGCGGCCCGCATCTCGGCGGCCGCCCGACGAACTGCGTCCTCGCATTGACGGGCCGGGAGACTCCGCCAATGGACCTCGTCACCCTGGCCCCGCGCGCGTCGGCCGAGGAGCGGGCCGCCGTTGACGGCGTCCTTGGGACGGCGACGAGCCGCTGGGAAGGCGGCGACCGCGACGTCCCGGCCGACGACCGGTTCTCGCGCGGCGGCCATGCGGCCCGCGACCGTCGCCACCTCCTGCTGCCGGTCTTCCACGCGATCCAGGCCCGCGTCGGGTGGATCAGCCAGCCGGCCCTCGAGTACGCCTGCCGCCGCCTCACGGTGCCGCCGGCCGAGGCCTACGGCGTCGCCGCGTTCTACCAGATGCTCTCGACGACCCCGCGGCCGCCGGTCGTGGCCCACGTCTGCGACGACATCGCCTGCCGGATCGCGGGATCGGAGCGCTTCTGCGCGGATCTGGAGCAGGCGCTGGGGCCGGCCGGAAAGCCCGCGCTGGGCGGGCGGGCCACCTGGGTCCGCGCCCCCTGCCTGGGGCGCTGCGAGCGCGGCCCGGTGGCACTCTTCACCGTCGCCGGTGCCGCTCCCGAGACGATCGCGACGGCTCCCGCCCACGCCGGCGAGGTCGTGGGGCACCTGGAGCATGCCGCCGCGGGGGGCACGCTCCTCCCCGGCCGTCCCGATCGAGCCCGACGCGACCCACCTTGACCACGTCCGCCGCTCGATCCCCCAGGCCGGGCAGCCCGGCCTCCGCGTCCTGCGCCGGGCCGGCGTCACCAGCCCGCTGCGCCTCGCCGACTATCTCACCATGGGCGGCTACCGGGGCCTCCGGCGGGCGCTGGAGATCGGACCGGAGGCGGTCATCGCCGCGGTGACCGCGTCGGGCCTCCTCGGTCGCGGCGGCGCCGCCTTCCCCACCGGGCGCAAGTGGGCGGCCGTCGCGGCCCATCCCGGGCGTCCCCACTACACCGTCTGCAACGCCGACGAGTCCGAGCCGGGCACCTTCAAGGACCGGGTGCTGATGGAGGAGGACCCCTTCGCCATCGTCGAGGCGATGACGATCGAGGGCTTCGCGACGGGCAGCGAGCGGGGTTTCCTCTACCTCCGGGCCGAGTACCCGCTCTCGGCGGCCCGCACGGCCAACGCGATCGCCAGCGCCAGGGCGACCGGCTTCCTGGGCAGCGACATCCTGGGCTCGGGCTTCTCCTTCGACATCGAGGTCCGCCGCGGCGCCGGCGCCTACATCTGCGGCGAGGAGACGGCTCTCCTCAGCTCGATCGAGGGGCGGCGCGGCGAGCCGCGCAACAAGCCGCCCTTCCCGGTCGAGGTCGGCCTCTTCGGCCAGCCGACGGCGGTCAACAACATCGAGACGCTCGTCAACATCCCGCTCATCGTCGCCGACGGCGGGGCGGCCTTCGCGGCGATCGGCACGGAGGGCAGCACGGGCACGAAGCTCTTCTGCCTCTCGGGCGCGATCGAGCGGCCGGGCGTCTACGAGGTCGACTTCGGGACGACGCTCGGAGAGCTCCTGGCGCTCGCCGGCGGGGTGGCCGGCGGGCGGGCGCTGCAGGCCGTCCTCCTCGGCGGCGCGGCGGGCGTCTTCGTGGGGCCCGAGAGCCTCGACCTCCCGCTCACCTTCGAGGCGGCCCGGGCGGCCGGGGCGACGCTCGGCTCGGGCGTCGTCATGGTCTTCGACGAGGCCGCGGACCTCGCCGGCGCGCTGGTCCGGATCGCGGCGTTCTTCCGGGACGAGTCGTGCGGGCAGTGCGTCCCCTGCCGGATCGGGACCGTGCGCCAGGAGGAGCTCCTGGCCCGGCTGGCGGCCGGGCGGCCGCGGGGGACGCTCGCCGACGAGCTGCACCTTCTCGCCGACCTGGGCCTGGGGATGCGCGACGCGAGCATCTGCGGCCTGGGCCAGGCCGCCTCGATGGCGATCGAGTCGGCGCTGCGGGCCGGCCTGATCGACTTCGGGCCCGCCGGCGGGCCGGGCGCCGCACCGGCCGCTCCCGGGGAAGGACGCGCGTGAGCGCCGAGGTCGAGCGGATCTACTACGAGCCGCCGGCCCGGCCGTCGCGGATCCCCGCGGCCCCGGAGGCTCCCGCCCCGCCCGCGGTCGAGATCACGCTCGACGGGCGACCCGTGGCGGTGCCGGCCGGCTCGACGATCCTCGACGCCTGCCGCGCCGAGGGGATCGACGTCCCGACCCTCTGCTTCCTCGAGAGCCTCACGCCGGTCAACGCCTGCCGCGTCTGCGTGGTCGAGGTGACCGGGAGCCGGGTCCTCGTGCCTGCCTGTTCGCGCCGGGTCGAGCCCGGGATGGAGGTCCAGACCGGGTCGGACCGGGTCCGCCACAGCCGGAAGCTCGTCCTGGAGCTCCTGGGCTCGGCGGTCGACCTCTCGCTCGCCCCGGGCGTCGCCGAGATGATGGCGGAGTACGGGGCGGATCCCGCCCGGTTCGGCCCGCCGGCGCCGCCGCCGGTCGCCGGCGAGCGCGAGGTATGGGAGCCGGGGCACCACCACCGGCCGTCGGGGGCGGCCGTGGAGACCGTCGCCCAGCCGGTCAAGATGGACAACGATCTCTACGTCCGCGACTACTCGCGCTGCATCCTCTGCTACAAGTGCGTCGAGGCCTGCGGCACGGACGCCCAGAACACGTTCGCCATCGCCGTCGCCGGGCGCGGCTTCGACGCCCGCATCTCGACCGAGTACGACACCCCGCTGACCGCCTCGGCCTGCGTCTACTGCGGCAACTGCATCGGGGTCTGCCCGACGGGCGCCCTGATGTTCCGCTCGGAGCACGAGATGCGGGCCGCCGGCACCTGGGACGAGGCCGCCCAGGCCCGGACCGACACGGTCTGCCCGTACTGCGGCGTCGGCTGCACGCTCACGCTCCACGTGCAGGACAACGCCATCGTGAAGGTGACCTCGCCGATGGACTCGAAGGTCGCCGAGGGCCACCTGTGCATCAAGGGCCGCTTCGGGTTCCAGTTCGTCCAGGAGCGGCCGAAGGGGTAGCGGCGGCGACGAGTCGCCGGCTACACCCGCGCCTGCAGAAGGTCGCAGTGGAGGCAGCGGCTCGCCTCCGCCATGGCGTCCTCGCGCGAGTAGCCGAGCTCCACCTCGGCGAAGGAGTGGACCCGGGCCCGCGCGTCGGTGCTGGGAATCCTGGTGCGGAAACGCTGGCCGGCCTCGACCTGCACGAGCGGGATGTCGGCCGGGCCCTCGGGCGGGACGAGACGCTCGTCGATCTGCCCGCTGCCGCCCAGGTAGCGGTCGATCTCCTGCGCGGCTGCCCGGCCCTGGGCGATCGCGGTGATCACCGAGGCGGGCCCTGTCACGGCGTCGCCGCCGGCGAAGACGCCCTCGAGGGACGTCCGGTGGCTGCCGGGGGCGACGACGACCCGCTCGCCCCTCCCCACCTCCAGGCCCCACTCCGGGGGCACGTTGGGGTGCTGGCCGACCGCCGAGAGGACCGTGTGGTAGCGGGTCGTGAACGCGCTTCCCTCGATCGGCTCGGGGCGGCGCCGCCCACTGGCGTCGATCTCCCCCAGCCGGACCCGATAGCAGGTGAGATCGAGGCCGTCGTCGGCGCGGTGGACGGAGACCGGCGCCACCAGGACCTGCAGGCGCACGCCCTCGGCGAGCGCCTCGCGGATCTCGTGCTCATCGGCCGGCATCTCGCTGCGATCGCGGCGGTAGACGATCGTGACCTCCTCGGCGCCGATGCGGAGCGCCGTGCGCGCGGCGTCGACGGCGGAGTTCCCGCCGCCGACCACGGCGACCTGCCTGCCCACCCGCACCGACATGCCGGCGGCGACGTCGCGGAGGAAGTGGATGCAGTCGACGACGCCCTCGAGGTCCTGGGGATCGTCGCCGAACGAGTCGCTGACGTGGGCGCCCGTCGAGACGAAGACCGCGTCGTGGCCTCGCTCCCGCAGCGCCGCCAGCGAGCGCACCTCGGCGTGCGTCTCGATCCTGACCCCCGCCGTCTCGATGATCCGGAGGTCCCGCTCCAGGGCGTCGGCCGGCAGGCGGTAGCGGGGGATGCCGTAGCGCAGCATCCCGCCCGGCCTGGCGAGCGCCTCGTAGACGGTGACGGCGTGGCCGCCGACCCTGGCGAGGTAGTAGGCGGCCGTGAGCCCGGCCGGGCCGGAGCCGATGACCGCGACCGACTTGCCGGAGAGGGGCCGCGCCGGGATGGGGACCCGCGCTTCCGCCTGGCTGCCGAACTTGACCGCAGAGCCCTTGAGGGCCCGGATGGCGACATGCTCGTCGAGGTCGCCGCGGCGGCAGCCGCGCTCGCAGGGATGGAAGCAGACCGCCCCGCACACGGACGGCAGGGGCAGCTTCTCGCGGACGACCAGGTAGGCGTCCTCGAAGCGGCCCTGGCTGGCGAGCCGGACGTAGCGGTGCGCCTCCACGCCGGCCGGGCAGAGGTGGGTGCAGGGGGCGACGACGAGCCCCGGGCAGCGGCCGGCCCGGCAGAGCTTCTGCTCGATGTGCTCCTCGTACTCCGCGCGGAAGTACCGGAGCGTCGTCAGGACCGGGTTCGGGGCCGTCTGGCCGAGGCCGCACAGGGAGGTGTCCCTGACCGTCCGCCCCAGCCGCTCCAGCAGCGGGATGTCCTCGGGGCGCCCCGCGCCCCGGCAGATCCGCTCGAGGATCTCCAGCATGCGCCCGGTGCCCTCGCGGCAGGGCGTGCACTGGCCGCAGGACTCGCTCTGGGTGAAGGTCAGGAAGTAGCGGGCGAGGTCCACCATGCAGGTGCCCTCGTCCATGATCACGAGGCCCCCGGAGCCCATGATCGACCCGGCCTCCTTGAGGTGCTCGTAGTCGATCGGCAGGTCCAGGAGCTGGATCGGGAGGCAGCCGCCCGAGGGGCCGCCGGTCTGGGCCGCCTTGAACCGGCCGCCGCCGGCGATGCCGCCGCCGATCTCCTCGACGACCTCGCCGAGGGTGATCCCCATCGGGACCTCGATGAGGCCGGGGCGGTTGACCTTGCCCGTCAGGGCAAAGGTCTTGGTGCCCTTGCTCGTGCCGGTGCCGAAGTCGGCGAACCAGGAGGCCCCCTCGCGGAGGATGCTCGCCACGTTGGCCAGCGTCTCCACGTTGTTGATGTTCGAGGGCTGCCCGAAGAGGCCCTTCACGGCCGGGAACGGCGGGCGAGGGCGGGGCATCCCGCGCCGGCCCTCGATGCTGGCCATGAGGGCGGTCTCCTCGCCGCAGACGAAGGCGCCCGCCCCCTGCTTGACCTCGACCTCGAAGGAGAACCCGCTGCCCAGGATGTCGCTCCCGAGCAGCCCCAGCTCGCGCATCTGACGGAGGGCGGTTTCCAGCCGGGCGATCGCCAGCGGGTACTCGGCCCGGATGTAGACGTACCCCCGGCTGGCGCCGATCGCGT
The DNA here is from genome assembly GCA_963709605.1 of uncultured Chloroflexia bacterium. Taxonomy (GTDB): domain Bacteria; phylum Chloroflexota; class Limnocylindria; order Limnocylindrales; family CSP1-4; genus CTSoil-043. The sequence continues at coordinate 168,229 of CAVPWX010000010.1, forward strand.
AGGCGGCGATGCAGAGGCCCTCGAGGACCGCGTGGGGATCGCCCTCCAGCACGGAGCGGTCCATGAAGGCGCCGGGATCTCCCTCGTCGGCGTTGCAGATGACGTACTTGGGGGTCCCGGCCGCAGCCCGGCAGAACTCCCACTTCGCGCCGGTGGGAAAGCCGCCCCCGCCGCGCCCCCGCAGGCCCGAGGCCTTGACCTCCGCGATCACCTCCTCGGGCGGCATCGCCAGCGCCCGGCGCACCCCGGCGTACCCGTCGCGGGCCAGGTAGTGGTCCACGCTCGTGGGGTCGATGACCCCGCAGTTGCGCAGGACGATGCGGACCTGGGGGCGAAGCGCCGGCAGGTCGGCGAGGCGGGGGATGCCGGCGACGGCGCCGGCTCCGGCGGTCCCCAGCGCGTGGGCCGGCGGCGGCTCGCCGCGCCCGAGGTGGGCCTCCAGGATCTCGCCGAGCGCCGCGGGCGTCACCTGCTGGTAGGTGACCCGGGGGAGCCCCGGGGCCGCGATCTCCAGCAGCGGCTCGGCAAAGCAGGTGCCGACGCAGCCGACCGGGACGAGCCGCGCGGAGACGCCCAGCCGCGCCAGCTCCCCGGGCAGCGCCTCGACGACGTCGCCGGCCCCGGCGGCAAGGCCGCAGGTGGCCGTCCCCACGAAGATGACCGGCTCGCCGCCGTCCTGAAGGCCGCGCCACGCCTCGCGGGCGGCGGCGATCCGCGCGTCGAGGTCGACCGGGCCGGCCGCCGTCTGGGCCTTCGGCATCGCCGATGGACCACCCGGCGCCGCCCCCGGGGGCACCGTCTCGGTCGCCGGGGCCGTGCGGACCCGTGCTTGGCCGCGGGCCGCCTCGACGAGGGCCCGGGCCTTGGCGCCGGTCTGGCGGCCGTGGACGCGCCCGTCGCTGACGACGACCGGCGCCAGCGCGCACGAGCCGAAGCAGGCCACCGTCTCGAGGGTGTGCTGGAGGTCGGGCGTCGTGCCCCCGGCCGGGATCCCCAGGTGCTCCTCCAGCTCGCGGAGGACGGACGCGCTGCCGCGGACGTGGCACGCGGTCCCGCGGCAGACGGTGATGGTGTGGGCGCCCCGCGGCTCGAAGTGGAACTGGGAGTAGAAGCTGGCCACGCCGAAGACCCGGCTGGGGGAGACCCCCAGGTGCTCGGCGGTCGCCTGCGTCGCCGGCCCGGGAAGGTACCCGGCGGCGGCGTGGACGAACTGGAGGACCGGGATGACGAGGCTGGGGTCGCTCGGGAAGCGGCGCGCGATCTCCTCCCGCCACTCGGCGGCGGTGCGCTCGTCGAGTTCCCTGGTCACGGTCATGCGGGCATCTTCTCCACCCGGATCGCACAGTGCTTGAACTCCGCGGTCTGGGTGACCGGGTCCGCCGCATCGATCGTCAGCACGTTGGCGTGGGCCTCCCGGAAGTGGAACGCCATCCAGCACACGCCCGGCGGCGACCGGTGGGTGACCCAGGCTCTCACGTCGACCGAGCCGCGCCGTGAGGTCACCCGCACGATCTCCCCGTCGGCGATCCCGAGGCGTTCGGCGTCGACCGGGCTCAGCTCGATCAGCTCCTCGCCGAAGACTGCCTCGAAGCCGGGTGAGCGCCGCGTCTGGGTGCCGGTGTGGTAGTGCCAGAGCCGCCGGCCCGTGCTCAGGACCAGCGGGTACTCCGCATCGGGCAGCTCTGCGGGAGAGATCCACTCCGTCGGGATGAAGCGCCCCCTGCCCCGGGCGAACATCCCGTCCTTGTGGAGGTACGGCGTGCCCGGGTGATCCAGCGTGGGAGCCGGCCATTGCACGCCCACCCGCTCACAGCGTTCCCAGGTGATGCCGTGGTAGCTGGTCCCGAGCTCGCGCAGCTCCTCCCAGATGTCGGCGGGGCTGGAGAACCCCATGTCGTAGCCCATCCGCTTGCCCAGCTCGGCGAACACCCACCAGTCGTCGCGGGCCTCTCCCGGGGGCCGCAGCGCGGGCCGGACCCGCTGGACCCTCCGCTCGGTGTTGGTGAAGGTCCCGTCCAGCTCCGCCCAGCAGGTGGCGGGGAAGACGACGTCGGCAAACGCGGTCGTCTCGTTCTCGAAGATCTCGTTGACGACGACGAACTCGGCGGCCTCGAGGCAGGCCTGCACGTGGGCGGTGTTCGGCTCGCTCATCATGATGTTCTCGCCGAAGACGTAGAGGGCCCGCACGCTGCCATCCTCCAGCCCGGTCAGCATGGACGGCATCGTGCGGCCGACCGTCGCCGAGAGGCCCGGGCGGCCCCACGCCTGCTCGAACTTGGCGACGACCGCCGGGTCGCCCACCTTCTGGTAGTTCGGGTACACGTTGGGGAGCGCCCCGACGTCGCACGCTCCCTGCACGTTGTTCTGGCCGCGCAGGGGGTTCAGCCCGGCGCCGGGCTTGCCGAGGTTGCCCAGGAGCATCTGCAGGTTCGACAGCGAGGTGACGTTGTCCGTCCCGCAGATGTGCTCGGTGATGCCGAGGGTGTAGTAGACGGCGGCCGACTCAGCTTCGCCGAGGACCCGCGCAACGCGCCGGATCAGGTCGGCGGGAACGCCGGTGATCTCGCTGGCCCGCTCAACCGGGTAGCGCTCGACCGCCTCCCGGACGGCCTCGAAGCCCTCGGTGTGCTCTTCGATGAACGCCTCGTCGGCCCAGCCCTGGGCGATGATCTCGTTCATCAGCCCGTTGATCAGGGCGATGTCGGAGCCGACCCTATGCTGGACGTGGATGTCCGCCCAGCGGCACAGGTCGATGGCGCGCGGATCGCACACGATCAGCGTCGCGCCCCTCTTCTGGGCCCGCTTCATGTAGTAGGAGATGACCGGGTGCGCCTCGGTGGTGTTGGAGCCGATGACCAGCATCACCTCTGCCTGCTCGATCTCCTGGATCGAGTTGGTCATCGCCCCTGATCCGAATGTTGTCGCCAGACCGGCGACCGTGGGGGCGTGTCACGTACGTGCGCAGTGGTCGATGTTGTTGGTGCCGATCACGGCGCGGGCGAACTTCATCGCCGCGTAGTTGTTCTCGTTGGTCGACCGCGCGCAGGCGATCAGGCCGAGGGCATCCGGCCCGCGCAGATCGCGGATCTCGCCGAGCTTCCTCGCCGTGTAGTCGAGGGCCACGTCCCAGCTCACCGGCTCCTGCGGCGCGCCACGCGTGCGCCGCAGGAGGGGCGTGGTCAGCCGGTCCCCGCTGGAAGGAAACTCGTAGGCGAAGCGACCCTTGAGGCACAGCATGCCGTCGTTGGGTGGCGTGCCCTCCACGCCGGTGACCCGGACGATGCGGTTGGCCGCGCGGTCCACGTGGACCTCCACCTGGCAGCCGACACCGCAATACGGGCAGGTCGTGCGCACCCGGTCGAGCTCCCAGGGACGACCCGTGCCGACGGCCTTCTTCTCCACCAGGGCACCCGTCGGACAGAGCTGGGCGCACTCGCCGCAGTGGACGCAGGAGGACTGGCCCATCGGCACGTCGGCGTCGCAGATGACGCTGGACCGGTCGCCCCGGTAGCCCATGTCGAGGACCTCGTTGACGACGAGGTCGTTGCAGCCGCGGATGCAGCGGAAGCACTGGATGCACTTGTCGGGGTCGCGGACGATGAACTCGCTCGAGGCGTCGACCGGCTGGCGAGGGCCGCTGAACGGGAACGACGGCCGCTCGATGCCGAGGCGATAGGCGGCGTCCTGGAGCTCGCACCTTCCGGTGGCCTCGCACGCCAGGCAGTCGTGGACGCCGGCCGACAGCAGCAGGTCGACGTTCATCCGGCGCGCTTCCAGCACCCGCTCGGTGGCGATGCGGACCTCCATCCCCTCGCGCACGGGCAGCGAGCAGGTGGTCTGGAGGCCGTTCATCCCCTCGACCTCGGCGACGCAGACACGGCAGAGCCCGGCCTGTCCGACCCTGGGGTGATAGCACAGGCTCGGAACGTAGAAGCCGTGCTCGCGGGCGACCTCGAGCACGGTCTGGCCCGGTCGGGCGGTCACCGTGCGCCCGTCGAAGGTCAGGCGAACCGCCGGGGTCGCTTCGCGGGGGGACACCAGGACGCTGGGCTGCCCTGCCTGCGATGTACGGTCCATTGCCACCACCCACTCGTGATGCCAATCGCGATCCGTGAGAGGTCCGACGAGCTGCGCTCGGACGTCGGGCCACCCCAACATGACAGGCCGACACGAGGGTCTGCACAGGGCCGAAGGACCCCAAAACCGCCCGTGGCGGCCTTCCCCGGTCAGTCGAGGGCGATCCGCTCCTCGCCGGCGTAGACGTTGAAGCCGCCGTCGCGAACGAACCCGACGAGCGTCATCCCGACCCGCGCAGCGGCCTCCACGGCGAGGTCGGTCGGCGCCGAGACGGCGGCCACGACCGGGATCCCGGCGACCGCCGCCTTCTGGACGATCTCGAAGCTGGCGCGCCCCGAGACGGCGAGAAGGCGATCGTGCAGCGGCAGCTCCCCGGCCAGCGCTGCCGCGCCGATCAGCTTGTCGAGGGCGTTGTGGCGGCCCACGTCCTCGCGGACGAAGAGGAGGGCTCCGGCGACGGCGAAGAGACCGGCGGCGTGGAGGCCGCCGGTCCGATCGAAGACGGCCTGGCCTGTCCGGAGGCGATCCGGGAGCGCGGCAACGACCGCCGCGTCGACGCGCGGGCCGGGCGGAAGGGGGGCGCACCGGATCGCGACGTCGTCGAGCGATGCCTTCCCGCAGATCCCGCAGCTGGCGGAGGCCACGAACGCCCGGGCGGGGACGGCTGCCGGGTCGAAGCGGCGCCCGATGCGCACGACCAGCTCGTTCTCGGGGGTGCCCACGCCCGCCGGGTCGCCGAGCTCCACCTCGACGTTGGCAAGGTCGCCCGGAGCCAGGAGCCCCTCGCTGACAAGGAAGCCGACCGCGAGCTCCGCATCGTGGCCGGGGGTGCGCATCGTCACCGCGACGTCGACGGGCACCTGCCCGGGGCCCGCCACGCGGATCGCCATCGGCTCCTCGCCGGCGAGGCGGTCCGGGCGCCGCGAGGCCGTGCCGCGGCGCACCACCAGCACGTCGCGGGCGGAGGTCGTCCGATCATCGGGCGGCAGGGGGAGGGGGGGCGCCATCGTCGGCGGAGTCTACCTGAGGTGGTCCGGGCATCTCTCCGCCCCGGGGCACGCGCCCGGGCGAGGCGGCATCAATCGAGGTTCCGGCCCGCCTCGCGGGCGAGCCGCTCGAGCAGGATCTTGAGCTCGGCGATCGTCTCCGGATCGTCCTCGGAGGCGAGCAGATGGCGCAGCGCAACGCGCACGAGCTCCAACTCGCCGCGGCTCAGGCGGAGATCGACCGGGTGTTCGGGGTCGTGAGCGGTCATCGGGCACCTCCATGCGACCGGGACGGTCCGACCGCGCGAGCGTGCTCCGGCGGGCGCTCCGGTGCCAGAGTCCGACGGCCCCTGCCGGGGGCCCACCCTGCCCGGCGAGGGACCGGGGTCGGGCTCGGGGACGCAGGGGTCGCCGCCGTCCAGGACGCGGCCGCCGCGCGACCGCCGACACCCGGTGGAGCCCGGAACCGACGCGGCCCCGGGCGAACCCGGGGCCGTGCTCGAGCGACGCGTTCGCGCCGGCGTGTCAGGCGCGCCGGAGGGCGAAGCAGTCGCTGCAGTAGACGGGCTTGCCGCTCGTCGGGCGGAAGGGGACCTGGGCCTCCTTGCCGCAGGACGAGCACGTGGCGGTGAACATCTCGCGTGGACCGCGGGAGCCGCCGTAGCCGCCGCCGCCGTACCCGCCGCCGTACCCGCCGCTGTCGCCGTAGCCGGCCCCGCCGGAATTGCCCCGCGAGGCCTTGCGGCTGGCGCGGCACGAGCCGCACCGGCGAGGATCGCTGAACTGCCGGGTTGCGTAGAACTCCTGCTCCCGCGCGCTGAAGACGAACTCCTGGCCGCAGTCGGCACAGGTGAGGACCTTGTCCGAATACAAGAAAGACCGCTCCTTGCTCTCGCCGGCGCCCGCGACGCTTGACCGTTGATCCTCGCGGGAGCCCGTGAGTAGGGAGCGATCGTGCTGCCGAGCGTATGACCCCGCACCGTGCGGGGATGTCCGCCAAGAACACTAGCCGATCCACATGGGCATGTGAAGAGGGGATTCGGCAGGATACGAGCGTCCGGCCCGATCGGCCGGCGCCGGGGCGCGCTGCGCCTGCGGGGGGCCGGAGGCCTCCGTGATACCGTCGTCCCGTGGACGGCCACCGACGCCTCCTCCTCGTGGCCGGCGCGGTCGTCGCCGGCCTGGCCCTGGGGATCTCGTTGAGCGTCATCCAGGCCGGCGGCTGGGACCTCTGGCTCAGCCGGCGCGGCATCGTCCCGGGCTATGCCGACCTGGGACGTGCGGTGCCCGCGCTCGAGGGGCGCCACCTCTACCTCGACTGCCGGGGCACCGGCTCCCCCACCGTGGTCCTCGAGGGGGGCATGGGGATGGACGCCCGGTCGTGGGGCGCCATCTTCCCCGGGCTCGCCGTCACCACCCGCACCTGCTCCTACAGCAGGGCGAACCGCTGGGGCAGCGACCCGCGCGGCCCCCACACGGTCGCCGAGGCCGTCGCCGATCTCCGCGCCGCCCTCGGAGCGGCGGGCGAGAAGCCGCCGTTCGTCCTCGTCGGGCACTCGCTGGGCGACGTGTACGTCCGGGTCTTCGCCGGGCGCGCGCCTGCCGACGTCGCCGGCCTCGTCCTCGTCGACCCCTTCGGGCCCGACGGCTTCCGGCGCCTCGTCGCCCTGGCCCCGCCCGAGCTCGCGGCGCGCTGGCAGGCGAACCTCGACGGGAACATCGCGGCGGTCGAGGCCACGGAGCGCCTCCTGTGGCCCGCCTCGGAGGAGGAGCTGGCGTCGGTCGACCTCGGCGACCTCCCCGTGGAGGTGGTCGTCGTGCCGCAGCCGTTCGCCACCGACCCCCACATCCCGGACGCCGACCGGGCGCGCCTCGAGGCCGCCTGGAGCGCCGAGCTGGCGGGGGTGTCGCGGCGGACCCGCCTGACCCTCGCGCCGGGCGCCTCGCACATGATCCACTGGGATCGCCCCGACCTGGTCATCGAGGCCGTGGAGCGCCTCGTCGCGCCGGCGGGCGGGGGCTGAGACCCCGACCGCGAGCCAGCGGCCCGGGGGTCGTCCGCCGCTCCCAGGCGACGGGACGGTCAGCCGCCGGCGGCCCCGGCCCAGGCCGCCGCCGCGACGATCACCGTGGACTGGATCGCCACGTGGTAGAGCGCCGACGCCCAGATCGAGCCGGTCCGCCAGTTGAGCCAGCCGAACACGAGTCCTCCCCCGAGCGTCGATAGGACCTCGAGGTCCGGCTTCCCGATGTGGATCATCGCGAACGGCACGGTCGCGATGATCACCCCGAACGGCCCCACGGCGCGGAGCAGCGCGAAGAGCACGAAGCCGCGCAGGAGGAACTCGGACGGGATGAGGTCCAGGAGGTTCGTGAAGACCACGCCGGGGACCGTCGACATCGAGGGCCCGTACCAGGCCCGGATCTCCGGCAGCCCCGCGATGAGCGCGATGACCGGCACCGTGACGGCGACGGCGAGGGTCCCGAGGGCGAGCGACCGTCGGCGGTCACCCAGGCCCAGGCCGTACCGCCGGGGATCCTCGCGCAGCACGAGGAGGATCCCGAGAGGCAGGAGGCCGAAGACGACCAGCCGCTCCCACCCCTGGTTTCGCAAGCTGCGGGGATCGATCGGGCCGAACCGGGGGAGGACGTCGTAGTTCCGGTCGAGCAGGAGGAGGGTGCAGGCGAGGAGGAGGAACGCCGTCGCCAGCGCCGGGACGCGGAGCCCCGCCAGGCTCCACTCGACCCGGTCGCGGTCCGCTGCCGGGTAGACCGGCGGGTCCCCGAGGAAGAGGTCGCGGAGGCGGGTGCGCGGCGTCACGGCGGAACAGGCTAGCAGGCGCGGAGGACGGGCCGTTCGGCCCGCGCGGGCGGGGTGGACCGGCGGATGCCGCGGGACCGGGAGACGCCGACAATGGGTCGTCGCGGAGGTGGCGCATGACCCTCGATACGGCGGCGTCGGGCGGGCCGCCACGCCTGGGCATCTCGATGGTCGAGGCCGCCCGCCACGTGGAGCGCCTCGGCTTCCTCGACGTGAACGGGACCGCCCCGCAGGCGCCCGGCGGCTCCAACCTGGTGGTTGCGCTGCGCGAGCGGCCGACCCTCACCCATTTCGATCCCGAGCGCGTGGAGCACTGGATGGCGGTCGGGGGGCGCGGCCGGCCGGCGGAGATCACCCGGAAGACGACCGTGCCCCTCGAGCGGCCCTTCTCCTGGGGCACGATCCGGGTCGTCGATCGCCTGGAGGTCTTCAACTCGTTCCTGACGTTCGGCGGGACCGTCCACGCCGCGGAGCTGGACGCCGCGACCACGATCGTGCTCTTCTCGTCGCACGCCCCCATCCTCCGCTCGACCGGGCACAGCCAGGGCGTGGACCTCTCGACCGGCGAGGTCGGCGCCTTCTTCGCCAGGATGATGATCCCGATCGACTTCACGCCCGGCGCGGAGCAACGGATCGCCGAGGCATCGCCGGTGGCCGTCTACGGCGCGTTCCATGCCTCCATCGGTGCCCGGCTGCGGGCCTCCGAGGATCTGCGGGCCTCCCATCCCGGGTTCGCTGCATGGTGTCGCCGCGAGCGCGAGCGCCTGGCGAAGGTGTTCCCGGCGGACTGGGAGGCGGCCCGGGCGCTGGCCCACGAGCTGGGGCTCGACGCCCCCTGAGACCGCGGCGGCCACGGCCCCGCGGGGCGGGCCGGCTGCGCTACAGCAGGCCCCGCCGCCGGAAGACCGTGAGGGTCGCCCCCAGGACGACGGCCATGATCCCGGCAAGGATCCAGAACCCCAGGTCGTTGTCGGCGAAGGGGACCTCCACGTTCATCCCCCACAGGCTCGCCACGAAGGTCAGCGGCAGGATGAGGACGGAGAAGATCGTCAGGACGCGGAGGACGTCGTTGACCCGGTGGCTGATGACCGACTCGTTCGTCGACTCGAGGGACTCGACCTGCTCCTTGTAGTTCTCGAGGACGTCCCAGATCCGCTCCGAAGCGTCCGTGATGTCGTCGAAGTAGAGGTCGAGGTCGGGGGCCCGGTAGCGGCTCACCGCCCGCTCGAGGTCGCGGTAGACGGCGCGCTGGGGACGCACGATGCGCCGGAAGTTGATGATCTCCGACTTGATGCTGGAGATGTCGCGGACGATCTCGTGAGAGCGGCCCTCGAAGAGGCCGTCCTCGACGTCCTCGAGCTTGCCGCCCATCTGGCGGAGCATCGGGAAGCCGGCGTCCACCGCCTCGTCGACGATCCGGTAGAGGAGATACCCGGAGCCGTAGGCGAACAGCTCGCGGCGCACGTCCTCGTTCTCGTCCACCCGGTCGAAGAGACGCGAGAGCGGGACGAACCGGTCGTTGGGGATCGAGATGACGTAGTCCGGCCCCACGAAGAGGTCGAGCTCGACGGCCTTCAGCCTGCCGGTCGCCTTGTCGAAGCTCGGGAAGTACAGGATGATGAAGAGGTAGTCGTCGTAGACGTCGACCTTGGGGCGCTGGTTGCGCGAGACGAGGTCCTCGAAGGCGAGCGGGTGGAAGTCGAAGTGCTCGGCCAGCCACTCGCGCTCGGCAAGCCGCGGACGCTCGATGTGGATCCAGCGGAGCCCGTTGTCCTCCACGGTCGTGACCGCGGGCGCCGTCGCGTCGCCCGGCGCCTCCGCCGACGTCCCCGGGCGTGCGGAACGGGAGAGCCGCGGGCGGATCCCGCCCAGCCGGCCCCGGCGCTCCCCGCGTGCCCCGCTGTCGACCGCCATCGCTCCTCGCCTGCCCCCCACTTCGCCTGCCCCCGCCGGCGCCAGTCTACGCGCGCCGTCCGCCGGCGGTCCTGCCCGGCCGGCACCCGGGAGGCTTGCTGCCGGCGGCGCCGCGACCGGCGCGACCGAAGCCCTTCCCGCCGCCTACAATCCTCGCGCCGATGACGACATTCGACGCCTCCGCGGCCGGAGGCCCGGAGCCTCTCCCTCTCCACCGCACGTCGTTCGCCCAGCCCGACGGGCGGCAGATCCACGTCTACGGGGAGGTCCGCGGCAGGCCCCCCGCCGACGCGCCGCGCTCGGAGCCGACGGCCCTCCACATGCGCCGCGACGAGCTGTCCGCGTCGTGGGTCGCCGTCTCGCCGGCCCGCAACGTGCGGCCCCACAGCTCGGCTCCCAGCGGCCGCGGCACCGTCGCCGGCAGCCCCGCGGAGCGCTTCGGCTGCCCCCTCTGTCCGGGGGGCCCGGAGCTCGGCTTCAGCTACGAGGCTGCCGTCTTCGGGAACCGCTTCCCGACGTTCACCCTCGATTCGCCGGCTGTGCCTGATCCCGCCGACCCGCGCTTCGCCCCGTCGCTGGGCGCCTGCGAGGTGGTCATGTTCACGGAGCGCCACGAGGGCAACTTCGCGACCCTGACTCCCGAGGAGACGGCCCGCGTCGTGGCCGTCTGGCGCGATCGCACCGCGGACCTCTGGACGGACCCGCGCCTGGCCCTGGTCCTGCCCTTCGAGAACCGGGGCGGCGAGATCGGGGCCACGCTGTCGCACCCGCACGGTCAGATCTATGCCTTCGGGCATCTCCCGCCGGGGACCGAGCGGCGCGTGGCCGCCCTCGCCGACGGCCGGGCGCGCACGGGAGCCTGCGTCACCTGCGGGGTCGTTGCCGCAGAGCTCGTCTCCACGCGGATCGTCCACGTCGACCCGCACTGGGCCGTCGGGGTGCCCTTCGCCCCTCGCTGGCCGTACGAGATCCACGTCCGGGCCGTCCGGCATGGTGCTCGTCGACTTACGGACTTGACGGCGGCCGAGTCCCGGTCGCTCGCCGGAGCCCTCCATGCGGTTGTCGAGCGCTACAACGGCCTCTTCGGGTTCGAGCTCCCGTACATGATGGTCGTCCACGAGGCGCCCCGTGGCGCGGCCGACTGGCACCTGGCCGTCGAGCTCTACCCGCCTCACCGTTCGGAACGGCTTACGAAGATCCGCGCCTCGGTCGAGACGGCGACCTTGCTCTTCATCAACGACACGCTGCCCGAGGTGAGCGCCGCGCGGCTGCAGGCCGTTCCCGTGACGCCGCGCGACGAGCATCCGGGCTTCGTGGTCGTGCCCGCCGGGGATGTCCTGCGGTGACGGCGTCGGCCGCGACGCCGGCGTCGGCCGCCGCGGCGGTGTTGGCGGACAGCGCCGCGGCCCGCGCCCCGGAGCTGGCGCCGGATCGCCTGCGGGCGCGCCTGGCCGCGCTCGAGCCGGCGGCCGACGCGGACCCCGGGGCGATCCGCGTCGTCCGGGCGCCCGGCCGGGTCAACCTGGTCGGCGAGCACACCGACTACAACCTCGGCTTCGTCCTGCCGGCCGCGGTCGACCTCGAGATCCGGATCGCCTTCGTGGCGGCCCGGGACCGGCGGGTCGAGCTCGTCAGCGAGACGACCGGCGAACGCGCCGCCTTCGATCTCGACACGATCGGCCCGAATCCTGGCGGAATGGCGGCGTACGTGGCCGGCACCGCGTGGGCGCTCGCCGACGCGGGCATCCCGACCCGCGGCCTCCGCGGCGTCCTCGCCTCGTCGCTGCCGCGCGCATCCGGGCTCTCGTCCTCTGCCGCCCTGGAGCTGGCGTCCGCGTGGGCGCTGGCCGCCGACCCGGCCGCGATCCCACCGCTCGACCTGGCCCGCATCTGCCAGCGCGCGGAGAACGCCTATGTCGGGGTCAACTGCGGCCTGATGGACCAGTTCGCCAGCGCCTGCGGCGTGGCCGGCGCGGCGATGCTCCTCGACTGCCGTTCGCTCGCCTGGCGGCCGGTCGCGTTGCCCCTCACCACCCATGCCCTCGTCGTGATCCACACCGGCTCGACGCGGAGTCTCAGCTCGAGCCAGTACAACGCGCGGCGGGCCCAGTGCGAGGCGGCCGCCGCCGTCCTGGCCAGGGACGAGCCCGCGATCCGGTCGCTCCGCGACGTGACGCCGGCGATGCTGCCGGCTGTCGAGGCGCAGGTGGACGAGGAGACGTTTCGTCGCTGCCGGCACGTCGTCACGGAGAACGTCCGGGTGGAGGAGACGATCGCGGCGCTCGCCGCGGGCGACCTCGCCGCCGTCGGGCGGGCATGGGCCGCCAGCCACGCCTCCCTGCGCGGCGACTACGAGGTGGTCTCGCCGGAGCTCGATGCGCTCGTCGCGATCGCGTCCTCCGTGCCCGGCGTGGCAGCCGCCCGGATGACCGGAGCCGGCTTCGGCGGCTGCACGGTCAACCTCGTCGAGCGCGGCGCCGTCGAGGCCCTTCGCGAGCGGGTCCTGGCCGACTACCCGGCCCGGACCGGGCTGACCCCGCGCGTCCACGCGGTCGACGCGGTGGCCGGGGCGGGCTTCGCCGGCGAGGCCTGAGGGCGATCCGGCCCCGCCGAGGGCGATCCGGCCCCGCCGAGGGCGAGGGTATCCGGCAGCACAGCCTACGCCGTCGCCGGTAGACTCCCGGCACGTCGGAGGGAGGGAAGATGGCCGGGCCGTCGTGGGGGAAGCCCGTGCAGGTGGCGTCCCCGATCCGTCGCGGGCCCGTCCTGCTCGCGGTCGTCCTCGGTTCGGGGATCGTCTTCCTCGATGGGACGATCGTCAGCGTCGCGCTCGAGACGATCGGGAGCGACCTCCCGGCCACCCTGGTCGGCACGCTGGAGGGCCTTACCTACGTCACGGGTGGCTACCTCGCCGTCCTGGCCGCGCTCCTGATACCCGCCGGGGCCCTCTCGGACGCGTACGGACGGCGGCGCGTCTTCGCCTTCGGCCTCGCCTCGTTCGGCCTGGCCTCGCTCGCGTGCGGGGTGGCACCGACGATGGAGCTGCTGATCGTCGCCCGGCTGCTCCAGGGGGCCGCCGGCGCGTTCCTCGTCCCCGGGGCGCTCTCGATCATCACCGCGACCTTCGCCGGCGAGGAGCGCGGCCGGGCGATCGGCGTGTGGGCGGCCGCGACGGCCGCGCTCACGACGCTTGGGCCCCTCGTCGGCGGCGTGCTCGTCCAGTCGGTGTCGTGGCGGGCGGCGTTCCTCGTGAACCTCCCGCTCGTCATCATCGCTCTCCTCGCCCTGCGGCGCGTCCCGGAGTCGCGCGACGAGGACGCGACCGGCCACGTGGACTGGCTGGGGGCTGCGGTCGCCATCCTCGCGGTCGGCGGGCTGGCGTTCGGGCTGACGCGCGGCCAGCAGAGCGGGTGGCAGGACCCCCTCGCGTTCACGGCCCTCGCGGTCGGCGCCGTCGCCCTCGTGGCGTTCCCGGTGCTCATGGCCGTCCGGCCGAACCCGCTCGTGCCGCTCGACCTGTTCCGCAACCGGAGCTTCGCCGTGGTGAACCTCGCCACCCTCGTGATCTACGGCGCCCTCTACACGTCGATCGTCTTCCAGAGCCTGTTCCTGCAGGGCACGCTCGGCTACTCGCCGCTGGCTGCCGGGATCGTGAGCCTGCCGACGGGCGTGCTCCTCGTCCTCCTCTCGACGACCGCCGGCCGGCTCGCCGGCCGGCTGGGAGCGCGGCCGTTCATGGTCGCCGGGCCGCTGCTCATGGCCGGCGGGCTCCTCTGGCTGGCCCGGATCCCGCCGACGAGCGCGGCGTGGGCGGCCGACCCGGCCGACCCGGCGAGCCTCGTGCCGCCCGTCGACTACCTCGTCGATGTCCTGCCGGGGAGCCTGCTCTTCGGGCTCGGTCTCGCGCTGCTCGTCGCCCCGCTCACGACCGCCCTCATGGCGTCGGTTCCCGTGCGCCGGGCGGGCCTGGGGTCCGCGATCAACAACGCCATCTCGCGGGTCGGGGCGCCGCTGGCGAGCGCCCTGCTCTTCATCGCGATCAGCGCGACGTTCGTGCCGGCTCTGGTGGCCGCCGTGCCGGGCCTCGACGGGGCCACGGCCGACGAGCTGGGGATCGTGCCGCTGGCCCCGCCGCCGCCGGGCACGCCGCCGGACCTGGCCGCGGCGATCATCGCCGCGTCGACCGACGCGTTCCACCTGGCGATGGTGGTCGCCGCGGCGCTCCTGGTGGCGGGCGCGATGATCAACCTCGTCGGGCTCGAGCGGGGCCGGGCGGGCGGGACGGCCGCCGACGAGGTCCCACCTGCGGCGGGCGGGGAGCCGCCGGTCGTCGGCTGAGGCGCCGGCCGCCGGGCGGGCTGCCTGCTCCGGCCGGGCGGCCTGGCGCCGGACGCGCCGCCTGTCAGCGCGGGAGCGGGATCTCCTGCAGCGGGACGTCCCAGTGAGCGTCGAGGATCTCGAAGCGGCGGCGCTCCTCGGCCCGGAAGACCTCCTGGTCGGGGTAGAGCCGCGCCGCGATCTCGGCCTCCGAGTGGGCCTCCACGGCGGCCCAGTCGCGGTAGACGATCGCGACCATGAGGTCCCAGTCGGCCCTGCCGTCGCCGTGGAAGCGCGGCCCCTGCATCCGCACGTCGAGGAAGCGGCCTGCCGCGAGCTGCTCGCGCAGGATCGGCCAGTGGTTGCGCAGGAAGAGCTCGACGAACTCGGCGTGGGCGCCCCACCGGGTGCGGTAGTAGTAGTCGACCTGGACCGGGCCTCCGGCCATCCTCCACCTCCTGGCTTGTCGATCGAGGGCGGGCGGGCCGCCGGGCCGCCCCTGCTCCGGCGTATCCTGCCCCCGGAGCCGATCGTCCGCAGGGAGGCCGCCATGCATGTCACCCTGGTCCACGTCCGCGTCGTGCCCGGGCGAGTTGACGAGTTCATCGCGGCCACGGCCGCGAACCACCTTGCCTCGGTTCGGGAGCCCGGAAACGCCCGCTTCGACGTCCTGCAGGACCGCGACGACCCGACCCGCTTCGTCCTGTACGAGGCCTTTGCCGACGAGCCGGCGGCCCGCGCCCACAAGGAGACGGCCCACTACCTCGCCTGGCGGGAGGCCGTCGCCCCGATGATGGCCGAGCCGCGCCGTGGCGAGTCCTTCGTGGGGCTCTACCCGGAGGTCGGGTGAGGGCCGCCGGGCGGGACCCGGCAACGACCGCGGATGCCGCGGCGCAGGCCGCGTGGCAGGGCGCGGGCGCGTTCGCCGTCGCGCGGCTGCCGCGCCTCGTCGTCGGTCCGGGGCGGGTCGCCGAGCTGCCGGGGATCGCAGCGTCGCTCGGTCGTTCCGCGCTCCTCGTGACCGGCGCGCGATCCTTCCGCGACGGGCCGGCCTGGGCGCCGCTCGTCGCGGGCCTCGCGGCCGCCGGGGTCGGCTGGGAGCACCTCGCGGTTGCCGGCGAGCCGTCGCCGGAGCTCGTCGACGAGGCCGTCGCGGCCCGCCGGGGCGCTCTGCCCGAGGTCGTCGTCGGGATCGGCGGGGGGAGCGCCCTCGACGCGGCCAAGGCGATCGCCGGCCTCCTGCGGAGCGGGACAACGGCGCTCGACCACCTCGAGGGGGTCGGCCGGGGCCTCCCCTACCCCGGCCCGGCGACCCCGTTCGTCGCCGTCCCGACGACCGCCGGCACCGGCAGCGAGGTCACGAAGAACGCGGTCCTCGCGGGGCGGCTCCCGGAGGCCGGCTCCGGCGCGCCGCCGTTCAAGAAGTCGTTCCGCGACGAGCAGCTCGTGGCCCGGGTGGCAATCCTCGACCCCGACCTGCTGGCCGGCTGTCCCGCGCCCCTGATCGCTGGGGACGGGATGGACGCGGTCACGCAGCTGCTGGAGGCATTCACGTCGACGGGCGCCTCGCCGTTCACCGATGCCGTCGCCCGGGCAGGGCTGGCGGCCGCGGCCGGCGCACTCCCCTCGTGGCACGCGGCATCCCTCGCCGGCGCCCCCCGGGACGCAACGCTCGCCGACCGCGCCGCGATGGCCTGGGCTGCCTGCTGCTCGGGGATCGCCCTGGCGAATGCCGGCCTCGGAGCGGTGCACGGGATCGTCGCAGCGCTCGGGGCGCGCTACCCGGTCCCCCACGGGGTCGGCTGCGGGATCCTCCTCGCGGCAACGACGCGGGCCAACCTTGCCGCCCTCGCGGCCCGCGCGCCGCAGTCTCCGGCCTTCGCTCGGTACGCCGATGCCGGCCAATTCCTGGCCGGCGACGCGACGCTCCCCGACGACGCGGCCCGGGACGGCCTGGTGAGCGAGCTCGAGGCGTGGACGGATGCGCTCGGCCTCCCCCGCCTCGCGGACTACGGGATGACACCGGCCGACGTGCCCGCCGTCGTTGCCGAGAGTCGGGGTAGCAGCATGCGGACGAATCCGATCGTCCTGACCGACCCCGAGGTCACGGCCATCGTCGCGGCCTGCCTCTGATCGTCGATGCCCGCCGGACATGCACCCGGGCCGGCCGATCGCGCGCGGATGCGGGCCGCGCTGGCTGGCCTGTCCGCGCGCCAGGGGCGAGGGGACGCCATCGTCCGGGCTGTCGTCCGGGCCGGGTTTGCCGTGGTCGGCTGGCGCGTCCGCGTGTCGGGCATCGAGAAGCTGCCGCGCGACGAGCGCGGTCGCGTCGCCGCCTGCGTCCTGGCTGTCGCCCCGCACCGGGGCTGGATCGACCCGTTCGTCCTGCTCCTGGCCTGGCCGCGGGACGCTCCCCGGCTCGCCTGGTTCGGCGACGAGCGGACGATGGTCCGCTCGTGGTGGCGGCGGCGGCTCCTCCCGCGTCTCGGGATGCTGCCGATCCCGGCGCGGGCATCCCCCCGCGCGGTCCGCGACCACCTCGCCGACGCGCGGACCGTCCTGGGGCGTGGCTGCTGCCTCGTCGTCTTCCCGGAGAAGGGGCCGCCGAGCCCGCCGACCCAGCTGCGGACGATCGCCATCGGTGCTGCCTGGCTGGCCGCCGCCGGCGGGGTCCCCCTGGTCCCGGTGGCGGTCGGCGGCTTCCTCGAGACGGGCCTGCGGACGCGGTTCCGCCTCTCGGTCCTCGCCCCGCTGCCGGCTCCCACCTGGCCACCGGACACCGTCGCCGGGCGGCAGGCATCGCGCGAGATGACGGAGCAGCTCCGCGCGGCGCTCGCCCCGGCGGTGGCCCACCTCGAAGCCTGGAGCGCCCGGGTCAACGGCGCGCGCCCGCTCCCCTGGCTGCGCCGCCTGTTCCACTGAGGTTCCGCGTGCCGTATGCTGCCGGCCGGGGAATCCGGACGAGTGGAGGCATCGCCAGATGAGCGAGGATCGCGACACCGAGCAGCCGGTGCCGGGGGCAGCCCCGGGGGACGTGACCCAGCTGGCACCCGCGCCCGAGGATGTCAACCAGCCGACGCCCGAGGTTGTGACCCAGCCGACGCCAACCTTCGAGCCGCCTCCGCCGGCCGCTCCCGCCCCGCCGGCCGCCACCCCGCCGGCCACGATGCCGGCCGTGACCGCCGCCGCCCGGTCCGGCGGCTCCCGCGGGCGGATCCGCAGCATCTCGGTCGGCCTCGCCTTCTTCCTCACCTGTCTCAGCCTCGTCCTGGCGACGACGACGTGGTGGCTCCACGACACCCTCCTGGAGACGGACAGCTTCGTCGCCCTGACGGCGCCCCTGGCGAGCGACCCCGCCGTCCAGGAGGCGCTCGTCGAGGCCACCACGACCCAGGTCGACGAAGCCCTCGGCCTGGGGCCGATCGGGTCGTACGTCGTCACGGGGATCGCCCGCGAGGTCTACTCCAGCGACGCGTTCGCAGAGCTGTGGGAGCGGGCCATGGCCTTCGTCCACGAGAGGCTCGTGACCCTCCTGCGCGACGAGGGCAGCGTCGTCCAGACGTCGGACGGCCAGCTGGTCCTGAACCTCTTCCCGCTGCTCGACCGCGTCTTCGACAGGATCAACGCGCTTGACATCGAGATCGCCGGCACCACCATCGAGGCGCCCACCCTCACCGACCCGGCCGACCCCGATGCCAGCCGGGCTGAGCTCTCGGCGGCGATCGGGCGCGAGCTGAAGCCGACCTTCGGCGTCATTCCCCTCGCGGATTCGGCCAAGCTCGAGGCCGCGCAGCGCTACGTGACGATCTTCGACGCCCTCGTCGTGATCCTGTTCGTCGTCACGGCGCTCCTGGCGGTCCTGACGGTCGTCCTTGCCCGGCGGCGCATCCGCATGGTCGCGCTCCTGGGACTCGGCGGCCTTGCCGCCCTGCTCGTGGCGCGCCTCGTCATCAACTCCGCCGCGGACGGGCTCGCCACGGCCGTCGTGACCGCAGGGCCCGGGGCGATCATCGGCGGCCAGGTTGTGCGGGAGATCGCCGACTCCTACCGCGAGTTCGCCCGGGGCGTCCTGCTGCTCGGGCTCGTGGCAGCCGTCGCCGCGACGGCGGCGACATGGCTCCTGGAGCGCCGCGCGGGCACAGAGTCGACTGCCGCCGGCATCGCTCGCCTCGTCGACGGATGGTTCCTGGCGCTGGCGGGTCTCACGATCGCCCTGGCCACCCTGCTGGTGGTCGGGCTCACGATGGTGACTCTGCTGATCGTCGCGGGCGCCTACGTCGTCTGGCTGGCCGTCGTCGCTCGGTCGCGACGCGGGGAAGGGGTGGCCGCCGCGACGGCGTAGGCGACGGCCGGCTCGCGGGTCAGCTCGCCAGCGTCGGCCGGGTCATCTCCTCGGGCTTCACCCAGGCGTCGAACTCCTCGGCCGTCAGGTAGCCGGAGCCGACCGCCGCCGCCCTGAGGGTCGAGCCCTCGTGGTGCGCCGTCTTCGCGATCTTCGCGGCCTTGTCGTAGCCGATGTGGGGCGAGAGGGCGGTGACGAGCATGAGCGAGTTCGCCACGTGCTCGGCGATCCGCTCCTCGTCTGCCTCCAGGCCCTCGATGCAGAACTCGCGGAAGGAGCGGCAGCCGTCGGTCAGCAGCTCGATCCCGTGGAGCAGGTCGTGGGCGATGATCGGCTTGAAGACGTTGAGCTCGAAGTTGCCCTGGCTGCCGGCGATCCCGACCGCGACGTCGTACGCCATCACCTGGACGGCGACCATCGTGATCATCTCGCTCTGGGTGGGGTTCACCTTGCCGGGCATGATCGAGGAGCCCGGCTCGTTCTCCGGCAGGCGCAGCTCGCCCAGGCCGGCGCGCGGCCCGGACCCGAGCCAGCGCACGTCGTTGGCGATCTTCATCAGGTCGGTCGCGAGCGTCTTGAGGGCGCCCGAGGCGAACGTGGTCGCCCCCTGGCCGGCGAGGCCGACGAACTTGTTGGGCATCGAGTCGAACGGGAGGCCGGTCAGCTCGGCGATCCGGGCCGCGACCCGCTCGGCAAACAGCGGGTGGGCGTTGAGGCCGGTCCCGACCGCGGTCCCCCCGAGGGCGATCTCGTGGAGCCCCGGGAGCGCCGCCCGCAGCCGGGCGAGGTCGCCGTCGAGCATCGCCACGTAGCCGGAGAACTCCTGGCCGAGGGTGAGCGGCACGGCGTCCTGGAGGTGCGTCCGCCCGATCTTCACGATCCCCATCCAGGCCTGCGCCTTGGCGTCGAGCGCATCCCGAAGGGCCGTCACCGCCGGGATGAGCCGCAGCTCGATCTCGGTCGCCACCGCCATGTGGAGCGCGGTCGGGAACGTGTCGTTCGACGACTGGCTCATGTTCACGTGGTCGTTCGGATGGACCGGCGCCTTGCCGCCCCGCGAGCCTGTCGCCAGCTCGTTCGCCCGCCCGGCGATCACCTCGTTGACGTTCATGTTGGACTGCGTGCCGGAGCCCGTCTGCCAGACACGGAGCGGGAACTCGGCGGCCAGGGTGCCGTCGATCACCTCGTCGGCCGCCCGGACGACCAGGTCGTGCTTGTCGGCCGCGAGGAGGCCGAGGTCGTTGTTCACGTCGGCGGCGGCGCGCTTGAGGATGCCGAAGGCCCGGACGATCGGGACGGGCATCGTGTCGCGGCTGATCGCGAAATGGTGGAGGGAGCGCTGGGTCTGGGCGCCCCAGTAGTGCTCGGCGGGCACCTCGATCGGGCCCATCGAGTCGGTCTCGGTGCGGGTCGCGGCCGCGGGAGCGTGTGGGTCGACGGCGGTCATCTCGTCCCTCGCTGGTTGGTGCTCACGGCCAGCGTACGCTGGCCACCCCGCCCCCGGGAGGGTGGACCGGCCCCAAGTCGCGGGCCGACCGGGCGGGCGTGCCGCGGCACGGCAGGTCGGCGGCCCGACGTCGCGGGCCGGCATCTCAGCGGACGGGCCGCTGCGCGAACGCCTCCGCGAGCACGGCCAGGCGGTCGATCTCGTCGTCGGCCAGCTCGAGCTCGGCCGCTGCGGCGTTCTCCTCCAGCTGGGCAACCGTCCGGGCGCCGGGGATCGCGACCGTGTTGGGGTGGTGGATCACCCATGCCAGCGCCACCTGGGCCGGCGTGGCGCCGTGGGCGGCCGCGATCTCGTGGAGCGCCGCGGCGAGGGGGATGAGGCGGTGCCGCGCCGCCGACCGGAAGAGGGGGTTGGCTGCGCGCATCCCCCGGTGACGCCCGGCCGTCTCCTCCAGCCCGTCCGCGAGCAGCCCCTGCGCGAGCGGCGAGTAGGCGACGACGAGACGGTCCATCGCCGCCGCGTACGGCACGAGGTCGCCGGCCGGCGCCGGGCTGGCGAGGCTGAAACGGACCTGGTTCGCGACGACCGGGACGCGCAGCGCCCGCTCGGCATCCTGCCAGCGCGCTAGGTCGTAGTTGCTGACGCCGACGCGGCGGACGACCCCCGACGCAACGAGCGGGCGCAGCGCCTGCATCGTGCGCCGGACGGAGACGAGCGGGTTCGGCCAGTGGGCGTAGTAGAGGTCGAGCGTCTCGACGCCGAGCCGGCGCCGGCTGCCGGCGGCCTGCCGGGCGACGATCGGCTCGGCCGGGGCCAGCGGCAGGAACTTCGTCGCCACCGTCAGGCCGTCCCGCGCGTCACCGTCGAGGGCGGCGAACGCCGAGCCGACGATCCGCTCGGACCGGCCGGGCCCGTACGCCTCGGCCGTGTCGAGCATCGTGATCCCGAGCTCGACCGCCCGGCGCACGAGCGCCGGCGCGGTCTCCGAAGCGTAGGCCTCGCCGTAGCCCCACTCGCGGGAGCCGAACTGCCAGGTTCCCAGCCCGATCACCGAGCTGCGGAACCCGTCGACCTCGACGGAGCGCACCCTCTCGGACCTCCCGTCTGCTGCGCGCTGCCTACGGCGCCAGTGTGCCGAAGAAGACCTGCCAGGCGAGGATCGTCTTCGCCACGAGGCTGAACAGCATGTACGCCCGCTCGCCGTAGAGGTAGTCGCTCCAGCGCCCGACCTTCCGGTACTGGAGGACCATGTTGATCGCGAAAACGTTGAAGCTGATGAAGAGGGAGACGAAGATCGCGATGACGAAGGCCGGGATCGCGGCGGCGTCGGGCTCCGTCGCGGCGGTGCCGAGGGCGATCGCGATGACGATCCAGGGGACGATCCCGGCGATGACGCCGAAGTTGAAGTGGAGCCACTGCGGCCGCTCGCGGCCCTCGTTCGCGGCCTCCATGCTCCACCCGAACAGGTTCATCGCGGCGTTGATGCCGAAGATCGCGACGAGCGTCCCCACCTCCTGGATCCCCGACAGCGTGGCGATGACGACGATCATCACGCTCGAGCTGAAGGCGTACTCGACCCAGCGGGCGGGGTTCTGGCCGCGCGCCAGCATCCGCTCGTACCAGCCGCGGGCCGGGAAGGCGACCGCGAAATGGGCGATCGCGCTCATGAGGAAGAAGATCGCCACGGCCACCCCGATCGGCAGCTCGAAGAGCGCCCGCTGGGCGGGCACGAGCGTCTGGGCAACGGTGTCGAACGACAGGTAGCTGCTGACGACGGGTGCGGTCGCCATCGGCGACTGCACCAGCGAGAGCGCCAGGATGATGGCGAACTGGGCGAAATGGAGGAGCGAGAGCGACGCGTTCCAGCGGAAGAGGCCGCGGGCGCGGTCGGCGGGGATCGGAGCCGGGGCAGAGGGCAGGGCGGGGGCGGCGGCGGTCATCGGTCGGAGGTTCCTCGGGCTCGGGTGACGAGGGATGCGGCGGGGGCCGGTCGACACCACGCCGCGCGACGCGCAAGCGTCGCACCAGCCTGTTCGGGCGGGGGCGCCTCCCGGATGCCCTGGGGACCGCCGAGCGGCCGGGACGACGGAGATTCGACGCCTGGGGGGCGCCGGTCAGGCCTCGGCGCGGGCGCTCGGCGTCTCCGGCGCCTCGGGCGGAGCGTCCGGCGCCTCGGGCGGGGCGTCCGTCACCTCGGGCGGGGCGTCCGTCTCGAGGGCGCGCCCGAGGTAGGTCTCGTAGTCGGGCTGCGCCCGCTCGTAGCTGCTCTCCATGAGCGGCGACGAGACCATGAAGTCTGCCGTGGCGCGGTTGCAGGCGATCGGGATGTTCCAGACGACGGCCAGCCGGAGCAGCGCCTTGACGTCCGGGTCGTGGGGCTGCGGCTCGAGCGGGTCCCAGAAGAAGACGAGGAAGTCGACCTTCCCCTCGGCGATGAGGGCGCCCAGCTGCTGGTCGCCGCCGAGCGGGCCGCTCTGGAGCTTCGAAACCTCTCGCCCGAGCTCACGCTCGAGCAGCGAGCCGGTCGTCCCCGTGGCCCACAGCTCGTGGCGGGCGAGGAAGGCCAGGTTGTAGCGCGCCCACTCGACGAGGTCGCGCTTCTTGTTGTCGTGGGCGACGAGGGCGATGCGGAGTGGCTGCGAACCGTCGGGCGTCATGGGCGCCACCTCGTGCGGGCCGCGGGCAGGCCCGGGACGGCAGCCTCGCGACCTCGCCACCAGCGTAGCGCGCCGGCGCCCCGACGGCGGACGCCCGTCGGCGTCCCGGCGGCGGGATGCCCCTCGGACCGCAGATCGCGGAAACACGGTACAATTGGCACTTCCCAGACCGGCGGGCGCCACGCACGAGCCGACCCGTGCGGCGACCCGGCGGCTCGCCCCATCTCGCACCTCGGAGGCCACCGCCCATGGTATCTCCCATTCCCCGCCGGCCGGCCGTCGACCCGGGACCCCGCCACGTCATCGCGGAGTACCGGCACCGCCTCCAGCACGTCATCTGCGAGTGCGGCTGGCAGGGAAGCAGCGCGTCCCCGGACGCCAAGCCGTCGGAGTGGAGCTCGCACGTCGCGGCGCACCGCACCGGGTCGCGCTGACGGCAACCACGATCCACCGTCTGCGGACGCCCGCACCGAGCGCCGGATCCGGTGGGACCGGCGCTCGTTCGATTCCCGGGACGGGTAGGCTGGTGGGGGCGTCCCGGCCGGCTGCCAGCGGGCCGGCCAGGCTCGAACCCACCCGACAGGAGCGGACCGATGAGCTTCACCTACGCCGTGGTGGGAGCCGGGCGGCAGGGAACCGCCGCCGCCTACGACATGGCCCGCTTCGGCGATGCCGCCCGCGTGAAGATCGCCGACGCCGATCCCGGGGCGGCAGAGCGGGCGGCGGCCCGGGTCAACCGCCTGCTGGGCCGAGAGATCGCCGAGCCGTTCGTCGTCGACGCCACCGACGGCGCCGCCCTGCGAGCCTTCCTCGACGACGTCGACTCGTTCCTCTCGGCCGTCCCCTACTGGCTCAACCCGGCGATCGCGCGGGTCGCCATCGAGGCCCGGGCCAGCATGACCGACCTGGGAGGCAACACGGACCTCGTCCGCGCGCAGCTGGCCCTCTCCCCGGAGGCCGAGGCCGCCGGCATCGCCATGATCCCCGACTGCGGCCAGGTCCCGGGCATGGGCACGAGCCTCAGCCGTCTACGCCATGTCCCTCCTCGACGAGGTCGACGAGGTCACCTTCTGGGACGGCGGCAACCCGCTGCACCCCGAGCCGCCGTTCAACTACATCCTCACCTTCAACATCGCCGGGCTGACAAACGAGTACTACGGCGTCGCCCACTTCCTCCGCGACGGCCGGCGCGTGGAGGTCCCCACCTTCCGCGAGGAGGACTACGAGACGGTCGACTTCCCCGAGCCGATCGGGCGGATGGAGGCCTTCGTCGCCGGAGGCGGCACCTCCACGATGCCCTGGACCTTCGAGGGGAAGCTGCGGACCCTCTGGAACAAGACCCTGCGCTGGCCGGGCCACTTCGCGGAATGGAAGGCCTACATGGATGCCGGCCTCCTCGAGACCGACCCGGTCGAGGTGGGCGGCGTTCCCGTCGTCCCGCGCGAGGTCCTCCACGCCGTCCTGGACCCGAAGATCCGGGCGAAGCCGGGCGAGCCGGACCTCGTCATCGTGCGCGTGCTCGCCCGCGGCCGCCGCGGAGGCGCCCCTGCGGAGGCCGTCGTGGAGCTCGTCGACCGCTACGACGAGGCGACCGGCTTCACCGCGATGGAGCGGACGACCGGCTGGGACGGGTCGATCAAGGCGATCCTGAACGCCCGGGGCGTCACGCCGCGGGGTGCCCACCCGGCCGAGATCGCCGTCCCGGGACCGCTCTACGCCGAGGAGCTCCGGCGGCGGGGCTTCAGCCTGACGGAGACGCTGACCGACGCGACCACGCTGAACGAGGCCGCGGGCCGCCAGGCCCGCAGGCTCGCGGGAGCGTGGACCACGGCGTAGTACGCGACGTACGCGTAGGCGACCCCGGCGAGCGCGTCGATCACCCAGTGATCGGCCGTGTAGACGACCGAGAACGTCACGAGGAGCGTATACGCGAAGGCCAGCCAGCCGACGGTCCCGAACGCGCGGCGGAGGACGAGGAACGACAGGAACGGGTAGGCCACGTGCAGGGACGGGAAGGCGGCGACCGGGTTGGGGTTCACGCTGCCGAAGGCGAACGAGTACGCGTAGCGCCCATCGAAGCCCAGGAACTCGGCGATGTCCTCGAACGTGGCCGGCTTGAGGTACTCGATCACCGGCTGGCCGTCCTGCCCGTTCAGCATGCCGTGGTGGGCGAGATACCAGGGCGGCGCCGCCGGGAGGAGCAGGTACGTCATGAACCCGGCGAAGCTGAGCAGGATGAGCGCCGCCACGAAGTCGTAGTACTGCGGCCGCCGCGCCACCCAGAGCACGAAGCCGGTCGCCAGCGGCAGAGCGAAGTGGAGCATGTAGACGACGGTCGCCAGGATCGCGATCGCGTCGAGCCCGGACGCCGGGCGCAGGGCATCCTGCAGCACCTGGGTCGGCAGCGCTCCCCCGAAGAGCAGCCGGTCGGCGAGCGCAAGGTCGGTCGCGTGGAGCGGGAGCCCGGCCTCATCGGCGAGCCCGCGCATGAGCTCATAGGCCAGCAGCAGCACGAGGAACGGCAGCCAGTCGCGCAGGAAGAGGCGGCCGCGGCCGAGGAGGACCGCAACGAGCCCGAACCCAACGGCGACGACGTCGGGGGTGATGGCGACGCCAGCGAGGACCATGAGGGCGACGACGAGCGCGGCATAGACGAGCACGCCGACGACCATCAGGCGGTCGTTCCGCCGGAGCAATGCGGCGTGGGCTGGATCGAGCGTGGACGTGAGCGATCCCTCCGAGCGTCCCCTGTCTCCTGCGGATGGAATCTACCCTGACGCCGGGTTCAGGGCTGCCCGATCGCCGCGGCGCTGTCGGCCACCTGGTCGAGGGCCGTCATGCCGGTGAGTCCGTCGAACGAGGTGCGCGCGTGCGCGCCGAAGGGGCGACAACGAACCGAATGGGGATGGTCGGGGCAAGAGGGTTGGCCCCGACACACCGTCGCCTTCCCTGGTGATCCCCGTCTCGAACGTCCCGAGCCACCTCCACGGGGCTGCGGAGATGGCGTAGCCTGACCCTCGGGCCAAACGGGGCGAGGCAGTCAGCCCTGGTGCCCCGCGCAGATCCGGACGGCCGCGTGGCCTCCGGTGAGCATTGGCCGGCACCCGCACACACGAAGCCGCCATGGGAGCCCGGCGACATGTCTCCAGCGGCCACGCTGCCGTCCCAGCTTCCGAAGGCCCGCAAGCTGCGGATAGCCGCCGCCTACTACGCCACCTACGTGCTGCTGGGCCTCATGCTCACCTGCATCGGGCCGAGCCTGGATGCCCTGCAGGCACAGAGCGGTTCCTCGACCGAGGCGATCGCCCTGTTGTTCACCGCCAACTCGCTCGGCTATATCGCAGGCTCGCTGCTGGCCGGGCGCCTGTATGCACGGCTCGCTGGCAACCGGGTCCTGCCCGCCGCCCTGCTGATCCTGGCGCTGCTGACGTTCACCGTGCCCTGGTTGGGATCTCTGGGCCTGCTGATGCTGGTGTTCGGGCTGATCGGGGTCCCCCTGGGGGTGATGGACGTCGGGGGCAACACCCTCATCGTGTGGCTGTACCGGGCCGACGTTCCCCCCTACATGAATGCCCTGCACCTCTTCTTCGGGGTGGGCGCCTTCATCGGCCCCCTGGTCTTCGACCGCTTTGCCGTGGCCACGGGGAACCCGGCGACCACCTTCTGGCTGTTCGCGGCGCTCATGGTCCCGGTCGCCCTCTGGCTGGTCAGACTGCCGAGCCCGGACAGCCCCGGCGCCGCTCGTGCCACCGCCGACGGCCGAAGCGTCCTCCGCCGCTACGCCTGGCTCATCGGGCTGATCGCGGTGTTCTTCTTCATGCACATGGGAGCCGAGCTGGCCTTCGGCGGCTGGATCTACACGTACGCCGATGAGGCCACCGGCTCCGGGACCACCGCGCGGTTGGTCAACTCCGCGTTCTGGGGCGGGTTGGTGGTCGGGCGGTTGGTCGCCATCCCCCTGGCACTGCGCCTCTCGCCTCGATCCATGCTCCAGCTGGACCTGCTCGGCGCGGTGTTGAGCCTGGCCCTCCTCATCATGCTTCCCGACTCGACCCCAGCGCTATGGATCGGCACCATCGGGTTCGGCTTCTCCATCGCCTCGATGATCGCCAGCAGCTTCAACCTCGCCGAGAGGCGCATGCCCATCGCCAGCCAGGTCAGCTCGACGTTCCTGATTGGAGGCAGCCTCGGCTCGATGACCTTGCCCTGGCTCGTCGGCCAGCTCTTCGTGCCGTACGGACGTCTGTCGGTCATGTACGTGACCGCAGCCGCCATGCTCGCGGCCTGGTTCCTGCTCGCGCTGGTCGTCAGACAGAAACGCCGGCCCGGCGAGAGCGAGCTGGCCCAGGGGCAAGCGTCGTCCGCGTAGGGGCACTCGGCGCGAGGTCGGTACGGTCGGGGCGAGCGGAGCCCCGACAAACCGTCACCAGGGCCCCCGACGCCGGTGCGTGCCCCATCCTCCGAGGCGAGCGGAGCGCCCGGTGCGGAGCCGGGCCAGACGGGGAGCGCAGGCGTCAGCTACACGTGCTCCTTCAGCCAGGCCCGATGGTCCTCGAAGGCGGGCAGGGCCGGGTCGCACGAATCGAACGAGTCGCACCCGAAGCCGTGGCCGCCGAGGGAGCTGTCGCCGTACTCGTACCACTGGAGGCGCTTGGGTTCGGGCGCGGCCGAGGCGAGTACCTCCACGTTCGGCGCCAGTGCGATGGTCGCTGCGGCGACGACGGCGCAGCTCGTGTGGATCCTCGCCCCGCGCCTACCCGAGCCCGAGGGCATACGAGTAGCGGTCTGCTCGAGGCGGTCGTTGGGCTGCGAGAGTCAAGCCTCGGACCCACCCCGGTCCCGATTGCCAGCCACCCAGGCCATCGCGTCGTCGTAGGCGCGCCGGATGGCGGCACCCACCCGGTGGTCGCCGGCGTAGACGTTGTCGGCGCCGATCACCGCCACGATCCCCGTCACGCCCAGCTGCTCGTCGATCCGCGCGTTCGTGGACACGACGACGAGCTTGCTGCCCACCGCCGCGAGGCTCTGCGCATAGCGCAGGAGCACGTCCATGAACGTCGTCCCCAGGTCGGTCCGGCCTCGGACGCGGAGAATCACGACGCTGTTGCGCGACCCGTCTTCCACGACCGGCAGGAGCGTCTCGAACACCGGCGCGGCCGCGAAGAACAGGCTCCCGTAGGGCTGGAGGACGACCACGTCGTCGGCCTCGAGCGTCGCCGGCGGGTCCGTCTCGATCACGTGCCCGTCGGCGTCGAGCTCCCAGCGCCGGACCGTGATCTGGTTCGACTGCCGGACGACATGCAGGATCACCGAGACGCCCACCCCGACCAGCACCGCGTACTGCAGCGGGATGAGCATCGTCAGGACGAACGTCATGACGAGGACGATCTTCTGCACCGCGCCGACCCTCCACACCGACTGCAGGTCCGCAGGCTTGACGGTGCGGAAGCCGATGAGCATGAGCAGGCCGGCCAGGGCCGGCATGGCGACGTAGCCGACGACCCCGCCGAAGGCGACGATCACGACCGCCATCACGAGGCCGGCGATCAGGAGCGACTGGCGCGAACGGGCGCCAGCGGCCTTGTTGATCGCCGACGCCGAGACCGACCCGCCGACGGGCATCCCCTGGAACACCCCCGCTGCCACGTTGGCCGCGCCCTGCCCCACGAAGTCGCGCGACACGTCCCCGTAGGTCCCGTCCGCGTTGGGGAAGTTGGCGGAGATGCTCGCCCCCTGGACCAGGCCGACGAACGCTAGGGACGCCGCGGGCACGATCAGCGCCGGGACGAGGCCGAGCAGCGGCGCCTCGGGACGCGGCAGCGAGCTGGCGACCACGCCGAGGTCGTTGAGCGTCGCGACCGGCCAGCCGAGGAGCAGCGCGCCGGCAGACGTGATCACCACCGCCACCACCAGGCCCAGGGCACCAACCCTCGTGCGCTCGAACAGGAGGATCAGGGCGATCGTCGCGATCCCGATCACGAGAGTCTGCGGATCGAGCTGGCCCGGGCTGACGAGGGTGTTGAAGGCGCGGACGATGCGGTTCGCGCCTTCGGCGTCATAGCCGGTGAAGTTCGCGAGCTGGCCCAGGACGATGTTCACGCCGACCGCGTTGATGAACCCCACCATCACGGCGTTGGACACGAACCGCAGGAGTCCCCCGAGCTTGAGGAGCCCGGCCGCGAGCATGACGACGCCGGTCAGGATCGAGAGCGTGACCAGCGCCCGCTCGGCATCTGCGGAGCCGTGCAGCCCGGGGACGTCCGCGACGATCATGGCCATCGCGCCCGTCCCCTGGATGGCCATGAACGAGGAGCTGGTGACGAGGGCGCCGGTGAACGTGCCGACCATGTAGGCGTACAGGCCCGCGAGCGGGTTGACCCCGGCGAGCAGCCCGGTGGCAAGGCCGTCGGGCACGCTCTGCGCCCCGAGCACGAGCCCGGCGACGCCATCGGCACGCAGGGTGTCCCGGCGGATCGGAAAGCGGCGTCCCAACTCATGCCCCTCGCGTGCGAGCGGTCAATATCGCAGATGCGCCGGGGCCATGGCGGCTCGGCGTCATCCGAGCCCGGATCGGTGCGAACGAGGACCAGTCCTTCGCGACGGTCTTCCTCGGGAGCGGCTTGCTGTTCGTCGCGATGTACTGGGCCGCCGCGGCCGTGCTCATCCTCCTCGCGGGCGAGCTGGGCCGGCGGACAGCCGAACCGGCAGCCGAATAGCAGCCGCTGACCATCGCCCGCACGCTTGGGGGCATGACGGCGCGCTGGTCCGATCCACACCGACTCCCGGGTCCCCCACCGGGTACGTCCGCGCCGTCACCGCTTCGGTGCGCCGATGAGCGGGGTCGAGCTCGCCCTCGCCTTCCTCGCCGGCGTCGCCAGTCGTCCACCCCATCGACGATTCGCCGGCGTCGTCGCCGCCAAAGAAGCTCGTTGTGGTCGGGGCGAGAGGACTTGACCCCGCGGGACCTACCTCATCCGGCCGCCGCCAGCTCGTGCGTCAGCCTCGACCGAGCACCACGTCGATGCCGGCCAGGACGAGTTCCAAGTTGGAGGCCGAGAGGCGGCCGGCCCGCTCCGTGAGCGCCGTCCGGTCGATCGTGACGAGCTGGGATACGTTGGCGACCGACGGCTTCGGGAGGCCCGTAGCGCGGGCGGGCAAGAGCACGTTGCCGGGCGCCTCCCCCCACTTGACGTTGCTCGTCAGCACGACGCAGACGACGGTCTGCAGGGAACTCGTGTTGAAGGCGTCGCCCTGGACCACGACCACGGGGCGCCGAAAGCCCGGCTCGGAACCGGCGGGCTCGCCGAGGTCGGCCCACCAGACCTCGCCCTGGGCGATCACCACTCGCCGGACGCGAAGGTCCGCCTGGCGGCGCGGGCCAGGACGTCGCCGCTGTCAGCGTCTCCCGCTTCCGCCACGACGGCATCGAGCCGGGCCGTCACCTCGTCCGGGGCATGCCGGGCGACGTACTCGCGGAGGGCGGCGCGGTACACCTCGCTCCTCGAGCGGCGCGAGCGGCGGGCGAGGCGGTCCACCTGGGCGAACAGATCGTCGGGGACGGACACAGCGGTCTTCATACCCGGAGTATAACTCGACCGACTCTTCGAAGGTCGCGGATCGTCACGCTGACCCACTCGCGGACCGCCAGGCGCTACTCGCTGGAGCTCCAGCCCGACTTCGGGCCCGACGCAGGAGCTCGACTTCGCGCCAGCCACTCCTATTCCGGCCCGCGTTCCTTGACATCGTCGAGGTCTCGTCGATGCTTCGCCCGGGCTTTCTGTCCGGCAACAGGAAAGCCGGATCAGGCGGGTCCGGTTTCGGCATGTCCTGTGATCTGGTCGGGGCGAGAGGGATAGCCCCGCGACCACCGACCTTCCGATCACGATGCGGCTCGCGGAACCGCCCGAGCCGTTCGACTGGCTGCGGAGCGCATGACGCGACGGTCGCCCAGCCTCGCCGGACGCGCCACCGACCGAGAGGTCGGCGTGGCTGCCGCCGTCCTGGTCGCCGGATCGGAGAAGGCGGCCGCCCACCGCCTCGGCCTGTCGCACTCGACCGTCACGCACCACCTGGCGAACGCCCGGTCGAAGGTGGGGGCGGCGGCGGCGGCACAGCTCGTGTGGATCCTGGCGCCGCGGCTCCCGGAACCCGAGGGCATGCTCGACAGATGGTGGACCCGCGATTGCGGCCCAACACGCTGCCGATCGAGAGCCGGGATGAGTTGGCCTCCTTCGGCGCGAACCGGGCGACTTCCACCGCAGCGTCTGGTCCAGATTCTCCTGGCGCGGCCGTCGCCTGCCGGAGGCGGAGCGGCGCGCAAGTGAGCGAAGTGCCTGGGATCTTGATTCCAGGTTCAGCTCGACGAAGACTCAACGACGGCGGTGTGAGGCGACCCGCTCGATGGTTGCCTCCCGATCCATGAGCTCGCACGTCGCCTGCACGGCCGCGATCCGGACTGTGGTCATGTTTCGCTCCAAGGGCTCTTGGTGCCTGTTGGCTCGGGCCGGAGGAGGCAGTTCCGGTTCGCCGAGGATGATAGGTGGACGGTCGGGTGCAGCAACAGCCGCACGGGTCAGGCGGAACGACCGCCGGGCCACGCCCCGGTGGACGGGCCGTCATGCAGATCGGCTGGAGGGTTCCGGACGGAGATAGCATCGCGGCAGAACGGAATAGTTGATCCACGGCCGGGCGCCGGTTGACAAGACCGCCGCCGCCGGGCAACTGACGGTGGGCATCGCGGACGGGCGTCCTGCCGCCCCGGTATCGCCCCCGAAGCCCACCGGTGGGAAGTGATCAGATCCAAGAGATCCGGAACGACCGTCCTGGCGCTCGTCACGATGCTGATCGCATCGGGCTGTCGACAAGACTCGTGGCGTGTCTACCGGGGATCGCCTCGGGTGGCGACGTCCGTACAAGAAGCCGGACCCCAGCGGAGCCCGGCTTCGGTGTCTCTGTGGAATGGTCGGGACGAGAGGACTTGGTCCCGCGGAACCTACCTCATCACCTGTGGCCCACGACTTCTACAACGACCGTGGTTTCGGGCCAGCCACCATCAGTCGTGAGGACCCGGTCGGCTGCGACGACGACGGCCGTCGCGAGGACGAGCGCGTCCGGGAGACGGAGGCGGTGCCCGTGCTTCGCGCGGAGGGCCGCGGCTGTGCGTGCGATCTCCCGCGAGGCAGGCTCGACAGCGGCCGGCATCGCGTCGAGGAAGGCGTCGACCGTGGCGACCGCGTCAGCGCCCCGCCGGCTCGGCCCGACGAGTGCCTCCGCATAGGCCGACGCCGGGACCACGAGCGCGTCGCCCGATTCCCGGGCCTCGCGGAGTGCCTGGACCGAGGCGCCGTGGTGGGCGTCCGAGGCGTCCAGGGCGGCGATGACGATGCCCGCATCGAGGACGGTCAGCGCCATTCGTCGCGGAGCGCGTCGAGCTCGCCTGGCCCATAGACACCGGTGAGGGAACCCGCGAACCGGTCCAGCGGGTCCTCATCACGGATCAACACCACCTCGCCCGGCCCGCGAACCTCGGCGCGCAGGGTGTCACCGGTCCGGATCCCCGCGTCGCGCAGCGTGGCGACCGGGAGCGTGACCTGGTGCTTCGCGCTCACCCGCGTGTAACCCCGCCTCCGATTCTTTACTCGTGCAGCCATGAGTCAAGGATACGCAGGAGGCGGCGATCGGTCAACAACACGGTCGAACCCCACACTGGGGGTGACTGACTACACCTTCACCATGGCCGCTCCGCTCGCCGCCGGCGGGGCGCCGTTCGACATCGCCAACACCGCGGTGCTGTGCTGCTCGTGCAAAGCGTCGATCGCATTCGCGGCGATAAGTCGCGGATAAGCGGCGCCGAAGACGATATGGCGCGGCACGTGGGCCGGGCTCCGCCCGTCGTCGCGGCCGTTCGCAGGGCACAAGCGAGGTGTCCGCGTGCGCGCCCAAGACGGGGTCGGGATCAGGAATGGCGCCGGGAAGCGGCGGCAGATGGTCGGGGCGAGAGGGCTCGGGCCTCCGGTACCCGGCAGATCCGCGGCTGCCAGGTGACGGTGGGCGGCGATCAGGGGCAGGTCGACGTCTCACTGACGGCCTGACCAGAGTCCTCTGTGAGTGGTCGGGAGCCGTGGCCCCACCGATCGAACCCGCAACTCCACCGATTTGGACGATGCCCGGAGCCGCGGCGCGTGGTCTCCTCAACATGGACCGGATCCCCGTGCGCAAGCCGCTCGACGTGATCTGCCGCTGACCACGGTTCGAAACCCAACCCCGGGACGCCGTTTCCGGATTGTCAACCACGGAGGCGCTTCACGATGGCAACTTCCACCGGCACCCGGATGCAGCAGCTCGGCTATCGCGCACCCGACGCGGTCCCAGAGCCCGAGCAGCTCGTGCTCGTCGACTACGTCTCCGACGGGCGGATCGCGGTCATCACCCTCAACCGGCCCCATGCCCTCAACGCCGTCACGACGGCCCTCGCGGCGCAGCTCATCGAGATCCTCGAGACGATCAGCGCCCGGGCATCCGTCCGGGTGGCCATCCTCACGAGCGCGGGCGACGAGGCCTTCTCCGTCGGCGGCGACCTCTACGAGCGCAAGTCGATGACGCAGGAGCAGTGGCTCCGCCAGCGCCAGGTGTTCGACCGGGTGCTGCTCGAGCTGCGCCAGTCCCGCCGCCCGATCTTCACCGCGGTCCACGGGATGGCCTACGGCGGCGGGTGCGAGATGGCGATCAGCACCGACTTCATCATCGCCAGCGACGACGCCGTGTTCGGCCAGCCGGAGGCGATGGTCGGGCTGTCGGCAGGCGGCGGCTCACCGGTCTTCCTGCCCCGCTTCCTCCCGCCCGGCAAGGCGATGCAGATGCTGATGACGGGACAGCCCATCACCGCCCAGGAGGCGTACCGGCTGGGGATGGTCAACGAGATCCACCCGAGAGCCGAGCTCATGGATGCCGCCCTGCGGATCGCCGAGGAGATCGCGATCGACTCGCCGACCGCCGTGCAGGCGGTCAAGCGGGCGGTGCAGATGGGCCAGGGCGAGCCCGTCGAGCAGGCGGTCGCCATCATGATGGAGGAGCACTGGCGCTCGGTCGTCCATCCCGACCGCATGGAAGGGATCCACGCGTTCGTCGAGGAGCGGGAGCCGGTCTTCGCCGACCCTGCGGTGTGATCCGCGCCCGGGGACCTCACGACATGGCCCAAACGGCCAACTAGAAACCGCGGCGCGCCGCCCGCACGCTTGCGGGCATGACGGCGCGCTGGTCCGATCCACACCGGCTCCCGGGTCCCCCTGTCTGCTGCGACCCCGGGTACGCCCGCGCCGTCAGCGCCGAATGAGCGGCGACGAGACCGGCGCGACCCGGATCACCCAGCGCGAGCTCCTGCTCGAGATGCGCGAGGACATCCGCGCGCTCCGGTCCGCGGTCACCGCACGCCTCGACTCGCACGAGAAGGCGATCCTCGACCTCCAGCGGTGGCGCGACGAGGCGGCCGGCGTGTGATCCGGCTCGCCCGCTGGGCGCTGGGCGCGAGCCTCGCGTGACCCCGAAATCGTGCGTGTCTGCGTACCCGCCGTCAGGGGGCTCGGGCCTCCGGTACCCGGCAAATCCGCGGGTGCGCGGTGTCGATGGGCGGGCGCCAAGGGCCGGTCGACCTCATCCTGACCGCCTGAACCCCCGGTCAATGGGTGAGCGAGGCCAATGGACCGTGAGGCACCACCTCGCGAACGCCCGGTCCAAGGTGAGGGTGGCACAGTCGCCACCATCGTCCCCGGGCTGTGCCGGCTGCCGCCTCCGGCCGGTCAGCCCCTGGTGTCGGGACCGGCCAGCACCGCCAGGACCTCCCGGAATGCCTGGTATCGCTCGGCACCGATCCTCGTCGCCCAGTCCTCCTCGAGGCGGGCGATCGCGGCGCCCGTCGTCGCAAGCGCGGCGTCGGCCCGCGCCGTTCGGCGGACGATCCGAGCCCGGCGGTCCCGGGGATCCGCGACGAGCTCGATGTAGCCTCCGGCCGCGAGCTCGCGGATCAGCTGGGTGAGGGCCTGCTTGGTCACCTGGGCCCATCTGGCGAGCTCCGTCGGCCGGGCTCCCGCGTCCGGGGTGATGCTGAGCAGGGGCATGTGCCACGGCTTGAGGCCATCGAACCCGGTCCAGTCGATGCGTGAAGCGATGTCGCGGCGCACGCGCCGATTGGCCCGGTCCACGAGGGCGACCAGATGGTCTGGGAGCGGCGATTCGCGGTTGACGTCGGTCATACAGCTACTGTACCATCCCGCAAGTCGTCAACCAGCTGTACTTCTGGAGCGTCCCCATGAGCGTCCTCGATGAGCGACTGATCTGCGAGGTCGTTCGGCGCGCTGCCGGCGAGCCC
Source organism: uncultured Chloroflexia bacterium (assembly GCA_963709605.1). GTDB lineage: Bacteria > Chloroflexota > Limnocylindria > Limnocylindrales > CSP1-4 > CTSoil-043. Next base: position 203,154 of record CAVPWX010000010.1, read on the forward strand.
GGAGCGCGAGTCGTCGAATGGCGCCTCGAGCCATTCAGCTACCCGACGACGAACCCTTCGACGATCTCCTTCGCTCGGCTGCACGCCGTCGTGGCGGACGAGGGCAGCCGCCGCTCCGTCTCCGCCTTTGCGAAGACGATCGGGTCGATGCGCTACTCGCCGATACTCGAGTTCGTGCCGCCCGCGATGCGCGAGGCGGCGATCGCCGGATTCCCATGGCACGTCGAGGCCGATGTCTACGCCTCGAGCCTGCTCGACGACCTGCCGGACGGCCTCCGCGCCCCGGCCGTCTACGCCGTGGAGGAGTTGCCGGACGAGCGAGCGCGGCTGTGGATCGAGGATGTCCGCCCGGTCGCGGCCCCGTGGGATATCGCGCGTTACGCGGCAGCAGCCCGGGCCCTCGGCCGGCTGGCCGCCCGGTGGCCGGTGGCGCGCATCGAAGCCGCGCTTCCGCGCCAGGCGCCCTTCCTTCGAAGCCTCATGGAGTCGCGGGTTCGGGAGGCGGTGATCCCAGTTCTCCGGGACGCAGCCACGTGGACGAACCCGGTCGTCGCCGGGTCCGTGGACCCTGCGCTGCGCGACGAGCTCCTGGTGCTGTGGGACGACGCGCCTGGAATCCTGGCCGCGCTCGAACGCCTGCCGCGAACCGGTGCCCACGGCGACGCGTGCCCGCAGAACCTGCTCGCCACCGACGATTCCCTCGTTGCGATCGACTGGGGGATGGCCGGGCCACAGCCGGTCGGGTTCGACCTCGGTCAGCTCCTCGCCGGGCGGGCAGAATCCATGGAGCTCGATGCTGACGACATGGCGGCCGTGCATGCGGAGATCCTGCCCGCCTATCTCGACGGCATGCGTGCGGAGGGCGCCGATCCCGACGCAGCAGCGGTGCACGTCGGCTATGTGGGGTCGCTCCTGCTTCGGTCTGCGTTCACCTCGCTCCCGTTCGAGCTCCTGCGGGACCCGAGCGGGACCAACCTCGCGCCGATGATCGCATCGCGCGCCCGGTATGCCCGCTTCCTCCTCGGTCTTCGATCCGGGCAGCCCACCGCGGGGGTCTGACCGGCTGAATTCGTGACCCGTGAGGGCCTGACGGCGCGCTGGTCCGATCCACATCGACTCCCGGTTCCCCCCACCGGGTACGTCCGCGCCGTCAACCCGGCTTGCGTCCGATGAGCGGGGTCGAGCTCGTCGCAGCCTTCCTCGCCGGCGTCGTCATGGGCATCGCCCTCGACCGTTGCCTGCTCTCGCCGCTGGTCGATGCGTGGATCGACCGCCTGCGCCGGCATGGGCGATGAGCGGCGTGACGATGCACCGGAGCGCCGCCGGGCCGACGTCTACTCCTCGGCCCGGATCGGCGCCGCTGCGGCGCTCACGCTCGTCCTGGTCGTGCTCCTCGTCCTCGACATCATCGTCCCCGACTACCACGTCTCGCCAGGGATCCTCCTGCCGCTCCTGGGCGCCATCCTCGCGCTCCTGGGACTCGAAGCGTCCGCGGTCTGGAGAGGCGTGAAGTGAGGACCGTCACGGCCCTCCTGACGAACAAGGCCTACGGCTACCCGACGCGGGGTGCTCGGTGGCGCCGGAAGCCGACGATCCTCGCCTGCCTCCACCAGACCGCCAACGCCAGGGCGACCGCCCGGCAGGAGCGCACCTACGCCAACCGGGCCGGCTCCTGGGGACCGTCGGCCACGGCGTACATCGACCGCGACGGCACGATCGTCCGGGCGATCGATCCGGCCAAGTACGCGGCCTGGGGTCAGGGCGACGTCGCCTGTCCGAACACGAAGCTCCCCACGATCGCCGCCGCCGTGGCGTCGGGGGTGAACGTGAACGAGTGGGTCTACGAGTCGATCGAGTGCTCAGGTGCAGGACCCGAGCCGTACACCGACGCCCAGTTCGAGAGCGTCGCTCAGCTCGTCGCCGCGGCATCGCGGGCGACCGGTCTGCCGATCAACCGCAGCACCGTCGTCGTGCACGCCGACATCAACCGCGTGAGCCGCCGTAGCGACCCCTGGCCACCGGCCACCCGCGAGGCCCGGGTCAAGCGCGTCATCACCCGGGCGAACGCGATCCTGCGGCCGCCGATCGTGACGGCCACCGAGACGACGGGCGACATCGTCCACGTGAGGTGACGGGAGAAGCCATGGACAGCCAGCCCGGCACGATCTGGGGCCGCGAGCCTGCGATGGTCCTCGCCCTCGTCCAGGCGGTGATCGCCCTGGTCGTCGCGTTCGGCCTCAACCTCGCGCCCGACCAGATCGGCGCGATCCTCGCCGTGACCGCGGTGGTCCTGGGGCTGATCACCCGTAGTCGGGTGAACCCGGTGCCGGCCACCCCGCAGTGAGGGACGGCCGCCTGCGCGGCTCCCTCCCGCGGACGCCGACCACCCGGCAGATCGACGTCCTCGCTGCCTTCGTCGCGGCCGGTGGATCCGTGGCGGAGGCCGCGGCGCGCGTCGGCGTCCGGCCGAGCACCGCGAAGCGCCACCTCGCCGACCTGCGGGCGCGGTCGGGCCTCACCACGGAGCAGCTGATCTACCAGGGCCGGGCGGAGGGCTGGTTGGTCGTGCCGAGTCTGGAGCCCTAGCCGCTGGGCGAGCGGCGAGATGACCTCGCTCCCACCCCACCTTGGCCTCGCATCGATCCACCTCGACGTCCGGGGAGAGCGGAGCGCCCGGCGCGGAGCCGGGGGGCCGTCAGGGCGCGGGCCGCCCCGAGCTCACCTCGAGGAGGACGGTCCACTCGCGGGTCCGCGTGTCGAAGGCAAGAACGTCGTCGAAATCGACCTCCCCGTCGGCCGCCAACAGGAAGCCCCCGGAGACGACGAGCCGCTCGTTCACCGGGTCGTAGACCATGAAGGGCCCCAGGCGGCATTCTGGACGGGTACCACAGATCGTCGGCGGTCGACCCCTCGTACAGGGCCTCCCAGCGGTCGGCGGTCGCGTCGTAGGCGGCCGCATGACCCTGGCCCAACAGCACGACTCGCTGCGCCGCCTCGTCGTAGGCGATGGCGGGATCGGCCCCCCACAGCCCGGCGTTGAAGTCCGGCGGCGTGACGGCGCCTGCCCCCGACCAGGTGCCGGTGCGGAGGTCGAAGAGCCACGTCCTGGCCCAGGTTGGCGGCGGCGGGTCGGCGACGCCCTCGCAGCCTGGGCAGGATCTGGCGTACGCGACCAGCCGGTCGACCGAGGCGTCGTAGGCGAAGAACTGGTAGTGGGGTCCGAGGTCCGGCGGGGTCGCCTGGGGGATCGGAGTCCACGTGTCGGCCTCGACGTCGTAGCCCCACAGCTCCAGGCCGAGGGTGTCGTCGTCGCCGTCCTTCGCCCACGCGACGACGTGACCCGAGACCGGGTCGTAGAACTGGAGGCTTGCGAGGTGCGACTGGACAAACGGCGCGAACGGACCCTTCTCCGTCCAGGTGTTGGCCTCGAGGTCATAGGCCCACATCCGGATCCCGTCAGACGCGATCGTCACGTCGGAGTCGACGTCGTACACGAGCTGGCCGGTGCCTGGCGGCGGCTCCTGGTTCGGATGCATCCGGGTCCAGGTGTTCGTGCACACGTCGAACGTCCACGTCTCGATGCGGGAGTCGTCGCCCGCGAAGGCCACCAGCCTTCCCGCCCGCCGATCGAATCCAATCTCATACCACGCCAGCCCGAGTGGCCGGGTCTGGTCGACCGGCCCCTGCTCGTCGGGCGTCGACCCAGGTGGGCACTCGAACACCTGGCCGACGGGCGGCACGACAGCAGGGAGCCTCCGCTGCTGCGAGCCCACGAGGAGCGTCCCGCCGACCAGCGCGACGAGCAGGGCCGCTCCCAGGAGCAGCACCCAGGCCAGGCGCGGGATGGCGGCGAAGCGCCACGGGCCGAAGGTGGTCGTCCCGTGGGGGTACGCCGTGGCGAACTGGCGGGCAAGCTGGGTCGGGCGGACCGCCGTCGGTGCCTCCTCCAGGTATGCCCGCAGGGCGGCGGCGAGGTCGAGCTCGAAGCGATCGCGCTCAACCATCGCGGAGCTCCTTCCTGAGGCGGTCGACGATCCGGGAGAGACGCATGCGGGCGGCGGATGGCGAGGTGCCGACGGCCGCGCCCAGCTCGTCGGAACTGAGATTGACGACGTAGTGCATGGCGACGAGGGCCCGGTCGTCGGGCGAGAGATGCGCCAGCGCCCGCCGGAGGTCGAGGCGCTCGATGCCCGCCGACGGGTCGTTCCTGTTGTCGCCGGGAGCCTCGACGTCGATCTCGACGACCGGGCCGTGGCGGTGGCGCAGGAGCTGGCGGGCCTCGTTCGCGGTCACCGCAAGGAGCCACGGGCGCACTCGGCTGGGGTCGCGGAGCGAGCGGAGCTTGCGCCAGGCGACGAGCCAAGCCGCCTGGACGGCGTCGTCGGCGAGGTCGCGGTCGCCGCAGACGGCGAAGGCGACCCGGGCCATGTCGACGTGGTAGGTCGCAACGAGCCGGGCGAAGGCCGCCTCGTCGCCCGCCCCCGCGAGGGCGACGGTAGAGGCGACCGTCGGACTGCCCATCGCCTGACCGTTCATACCCTATAGATGCGTCCAGGGGCAGATCCGCAACGGGGTACCCCCGCAATTGCCGCAACGGCGCGGTCGGTCTCGCCATTGGCTCGGCGCGGTCCCGGCGGCCGAGGTGTGGGCCCGTGCGTCGAAGCCTCCCGCCTGCCGCTGATTGTGGGCGGCGGTCGGGCACGGGACTAGATGTGAACGGCCCCGGACGCCCGGTGCGCTCCGAGGGCTGGCCCCGCAGGCGTAGCACCGCGGGCGTACAGACCGCGCCAGCCACCCCGTCGACGATTTGCGGGTGAAGCTGTGCACGGTCTGTGGTGTCGTCACCAGCCGCGCGGGAAGCCGCTGCACCGAGCACGCCCGCGAGTCCAACCGCAGCCGGCACAACGCGCTGTACAGCACGCGGGCCTGGCAACGTCTCAGCGCCCGGGTGCTCCGGGCCCGGCGTGGTCAGCACGGGGACTGGTGCCCTGGCTACCAGCGCGACGCCCACCCAGCCGCCGACCTGACCGTCGACCACGTCGTGCCGCTCGCCGCCGGCGGGGCGCCGTTCGACATCGCCAACACCGCGGTGCTGTGCTGCTCGTGCAAAGCGTCGATCGCATTCGCGGCGATAAGTCGCGGATAAGCGGCGCCGAAGACGATATGGCGCGGCACGTGGGCCGGGCTCCGCCCGTCGTCGCGGCCGTTCGCAGGGCACAAGCGAGGTGTCCGCGTGCGCGCCCAAGACGGGGTCGGGATCAGGAATGGCGCCGGGAAGCGGCGGCAGATGGTCGGGGCGAGAGGATTTGAACCTCCGACCTCATCGTCCCGAACGATGCGCGCTACCAAGCTGCGCCACGCCCCGACCGAGGTGCTCGTTGCACAGAGCCACGGGATTGTAGCGCGGGACGCTGGGTCCCGCCACCGGCCGGACCGCGCTGCCACGCGCGGACGCGCCGGCAGCGCACGCTGCTGTCGGCCCGGCATCGACGCCGCCCCGCGGCCTAGAGGTGCCGTCGCGCACCACCTGGGCGGTCTCCCTAGGCCGGAAGTACTACGGAACCGGGGCCCTCCCGTACGAAGGTCCCATTTCGCGTCCGGCGCAGCGCCCCTAGGTTCGAAGCCGGCGCCGAACGGCGGCCCTCGAGTGGCGCGAGAGGGTCGCACCCCCTCGACCGCCCAGCGACAAGAGCGTCGCGCCCGGGAGATCACGCATGAAGCAGCAGCTGAAAGCCCGCCTCTTCGGCCTGGCGATGACGTTCGCGGCCCTCGCCATGTTCGTCGTCCCCCACGTGATGAAGCGCTGGTAGCCGGATCCCGACCCGGTGCGCCCCGCCGCAGGCGATCCTCAGCTGGGCGGCGCCGCCGCGCCGCCGGCCTCGGAAGCCCGGATCGCCCGGTCCGGGCTTCTTCGCGCGCTCCAGGCGGTCGTCGACCAGCCCGAGCCGCAGCGCGACCGTCGCCGCCTCGACGCGCCCGTCGACGCCCAGCTTGGCCAGGATGTTGCCCACGTGCACGCCCACGGTCTTCTCGCTGATGAAGAGCCGCTTCCCGATCTCGCGGTTCGTGCGGCCGGCAACGATCTCGGCAAGGACTCCCTGCTCGCGCGGGCTGAGCCCGAACGAGGCCGCGGTCCGCCGGTCGCGATCGAGGATCGGGGCCCGGCGGGCGAGCGCCCGCTGGTCGGACGGCGGCCGGCCGGCCTCGGGCGAAGCCGGGCGGCATCCGCCGCCTCGAGCGCCGCAAGGGATGCCGGGTCCGAGCGCGATGCGGGCGCGGCCGGCGAGGTCGGCGAGCGCCCGCAGCAGGGGGACGGCACCGAGGGCAGACGCGATGGCGGCGCCTCCAGGAGCGGCGTCCGGGCCTCGATCGCGGCCCTCGCCGCGCATGGCCCCCGGTCGAATCTGCCTCGAGGTGCCCTCGACCAGGCGGCGGAGGGCCGCGCCGTCTCGTAGGGTCGGGCGACGGCGCGCCAACGACCCGCGGCCAGGCCCACGCCTCGGGGTCGTCGTGGCCGTGGATCCGGGCGCATAGGCGCGTGCTGTTGCGAGGTCCGCCTCGGCCTCGAGCCGCGATGCGCACCCGGCGGGACGCCGCGACCGCTCCACAGCCGCGTCGTCCGGCCGAGCACATCGTCGCCCCACATCCGGGCGAAGGCGAGGGAGGCGGCGTCGCGGCGGTCGCCGGCCGCGCCGGCCAGCGCGTCGGCGACCGCCAGGCGGTCGCCGGCCGCGGTCGGGCCGCCGAGGGCCCAGTCCTCCGAGTCGCGAACGCGCGTCCAGGCGATCTCGACGGCCCGCCGCGCGTCGGCGAGGTCGCCTCGCCACAGCGCGAGCGAGGCAGCAGCCTGGTAGCGCCGGCACGGCGAACTGGACATCGGGGATCGTCTCGAGCTCCAGGAACAGCCGGCCGAGGAGACTCGCGCCGCCGCCTCGCCCGCGATGCGTCTCGGTCTCGATGATCGCCAGGCCGAGCGCCGCGTTGACGAACGGGATCCCGGAGGGCGCCCAGTCGAGCGCCCGCTCCGCCATCTCCCGGGCCTCCGCCAGCGGCCCAGGGTCACGAGCGCGTCGACCGCCTGCCGCGCAGCAGATTGCCGTGGACGACTTCCAGCCCGGCGGCCTCGGCCGCCTCGATGCCGCGGCGGGAGACGTCGACCGTCTCGTCACGGCGGCCCTCGAGGTCGAGCATCGTCGCCAGGTTGGCCCGCGCGCGGAAGGCATCGTCGAGGCGCTCCTCGGCGAGCGCGATCTCGAGCGCCTCCTCGAGCTGCCCGATCGCGGCGAGGTGCGCCCGAGCCAGCCGTCGACGACCGCCCGCGTGCACATGGCATGGCCGAGCCATGCGCTGCGGCCGGTCCGGCACGGATGCCGCGACCAGGGCCTCCGACGAGCCAGCCGTGGCCTCGGTGAAGGCGCCGTCGAGCATGCGGACCTGGGCCAGGTGGCCAGCAGTCGGGCGCGCTCAGCGCCGGCGGCTGAAGTGGCAGCAGCTCGAGGGCCCGCTCGAATGCCGCTATGGCTCCCTCCCGGTCTCCCCGGGCGAGACGGATCGCGCCGAGGCGCTCGGTGAGCTCCGCGCGGGCCGCCCGGTCCCCCTGGTCCGGATGGCGCGCCAGGGCAAGCTCGGCGAACGCCTCGCCACGCCCGGCCTGCCCGGCGGACGCCGCAGCGTCGGCGGCACGGACGAGCAGGTCGACCTCGCCGGGGAGGCCGGGCGATCCCCGGACGACCGGCGCCGCCGTCAGCGCGATCGACCGCTCCAGGTGCCCCACGGCGTCGGCGGCTGCGCCCAGCGCCTCAGCCGCGGCCGCCGCGGCCAGCTCGCCCTGCAGCTCGAGCAGCGGCTCGATCGCCAGGTGAGCGTGGCGGCCGACCTCCGCCGGCCGGCTGCCGCTGACCGTGGCAAGGGCGGCGTGCATCCGACGCCGGGACGCAGGCAGGAGGTCGGCGGCGAGGGCCGCCGCGAGCAGCTCGTGGCGCACCCGGAAGGAGCCGATCCCCGCGGACGAGCGCCGCCCACGCCGACGCTGGTCCGCGCGCCGCGGCCCGGCGGGCCCGTCGAGCACCTCCACGAACCCATGCTCGACCGCCTCGTCGACACCGCGGGCGAGGTCGCCCGCGAGGCCGTCGCCACCCCGGCGAGGATGGCCGGCGGAGCGTGGGGCTGGGTGGCCGACCTCGGCGTCGTAGGCCGCCGCGACCGCCGTCAGCTCGGCGGACCCGACGGGGCCCTCGGCGATCGCGAGGATCCGCATCACGCGCCGGCACTCCGGCGACCGGCGCGCGGCTCGCGCGACGACCAGCTGCTCCAGCGGCATGTTCAGCGAGGCCCCGGTCACGGCGCGCCGCGCGAGCAGCAACTCCTCGGCGATCAACGGGCTCCCGCCCGAGCGCTCGGCGACGAGCAGAAGCACCGGAGCCGACGGCGCCTCGCCCTCGCGGGTCGCGATCAGGGCCCGCAGCGTCGCCTGGTCGAGGGGGGCGAGCGAGAGGTGTGCAACCGGCCGCGGGCCCGATTCGATGGCGGCGATGGTCCCCCGCAGGGGGTGCCCCCGGCCCAGCGCGTCGGGCTGGTACGTCCCCACGACGAGGATCGGCCGCTCCCCGAGCGTCCGGACAAGGAACGCGAGCAGCGACCGTGAGGCGGCATCGAGAGCGTGGAGGTCCTCGACGACCAGCACCACGGGCCCGTCGGCGGCGAGCCGGCCGAGCACGCCGCGGACCGCCTCCTGGATCCGCTCGCCGAGCCGCTCACGACTGCGCGGCGCCGTCGCCGCGACACCTAGGTGGTCCGCCAGCCGCGGCAGGACGGGCAGAAGGACCTCCGCACCCGAGCCAAGGAGCCGCGCCACCGCCGCCGGCGGGCGCTCGACGAGGTCGTCCTCGAGGGCGAGCCGGAACGGCGCGTAGGGGGCGCCCCGCCAGGTCGGCAGGTTGTCGGCCCGGAGGATGGTCGGCGCCGGCCCCGGACCCGCCGACGGGAGCACGTCGATCGCCTCGTCGAGCAGGCGCGTCGCCCCGAGACCCGACGAGGCCGCCACGAGAAGGGTCGCGGACCCTCCGCGTGCCTCGGCGGCCGCCGCGAGGACGGCGTCGAGCTCGCGCTCACGGCCGACGAATGTCGTCGTGTCCCCTCCGGCGGTCGCCATGACGGCATTCTACGAGCAGGCCCTGGTCGCGGCCTCCCGTGCGGTGGGCCCACCGGATGCCGGGACGGCATACTCCCGGGCATGACCCGTGACCCGCACCCCGCCAACACGCTCAACGAGCTCACCGGCGAGGAGTGGCTGTACTTCACGAAGTCCCTCCTCGTGACCGCCTACCCGTCGGAGCTCGGGCACGGCCGGCGGAAGGCGCACGGGGCGAACAAGCCACCGCGGCTCATGGCCCGCCTCATCGAGTTCTTCACGAGGAGCGGCGAGCTGGTCCTGGATCCCTTCGCCGGGGTCGGCGGGACGCTCCTCGGCGCGGCGATCTCCCGCGGCCCCCGGCGGGCGCTCGGCCTGGAGATCAACCCCGCGTGGGCAGCCGTATACGAGGACGTGGCGGCGGCGCTGCTGGCCGAGCGCGACGGCGCCGGGCCGCTGCTCGCGGACCTCGGCTCGGCGGACCCTGGTGGGCCGCGGAGCTTCGACCCGGCCGGCTGCGAGATGCGGATCGGTGACGCCTTGGCCCTCCTGCCCGGGATGCCCGACGCGAGCGTGGACTTCGTGGCGACCGACCCGCCATACACCGTCCAGCTTCCGCTGACGATGGCCGGCGGCCGGCTGGCGGAGGCCCACGCGAACCGGCGCACCGACTACGCGATGCGCTCCGACGACCCCGCCGACCTGGCCAACGCGGCCAACCACGACGACTATCTCGACGCGATGGAGCGGGTGTTCGGCGAGCTCGCCCGGGTGCTGCGGCCGGGACGCTACGCCGCTGTGATCGTCCGGGATGCATACGTGGACGGCACGTACCGCTTCACCGGCGCCGACCTGGCCGCACGCGCGGCACGGGCCGGGCTCGTGCCGAAGGGCGACCTCATCTGGTACCAGGCCGGCACGCGCCTGCGGCCGTACGGCTACCCGAGGGCGTTCGTTCCCAACATCGCCCACCAGCACATCGTGGTGCTCCGGCGCGAGCCGGAGCCGCGCCGTCAGCCTCGCCCGCGCGCCGCCAGGTAGGCCATCAGGACGTCCGGATCGAGTCCCTCGTCCCCGTCGGGCGGCGCGGTCTCGATCACCTCACCGAGGGTCATCTTGTGGAGCCAGCCGGTGCGCCCGTCCGGCGTGACCACGCGCCGGTAGAGGCCGGAGCTCTCGACGATCGCGACCTCGTCGCCCGCGTCGAGGGTATCGACCGTCGACCCGGTCAGCTCGTCCGGGCTGTCCAGGAGGCGGACGAGGCGATAGCGCACCCGGCGCCGCTCGCCGTCGACGCCCGCCGCCGAGGGCTCGAAGGTCAGGCGGGCCGGCGCGTCGTAGCCACGGACCGGATCGGATTTGCGGGCCGCCATCAGCGAGGGCCGTCGCCAGCGCGGGAGGTCGACGTCCGTGCCACCGGTGCCCGGGTCGAACCTCGGCATGGGCGCCGCGACTGCGACGGGCATGCCGTACGGCGTCGCCGCCGCCGCTGCGAGCGTCTCATCGTCGTACTCATCGTTTCGTCGGCGGCGACCGAACGCCAGGAACGCGAGGGCGAGGGTTGTCCCGGTCGAGACGGCTGCCGTGAGGAGCACCAGCTGGCCCAGGGGGTCGTTGCCGAAGGGGCCCGCAGCGTTCGGGTTACGAGCGCTCGCCTGCTCGGGTCCGGCCGGCGAATCCACGCGTGGCCCGGAGCCGCCGCCGGAGCCGTCGCCGTCGGTGCCGGCGCCACCCGTGCCGGCGCCCGGCGTCACGATGCCGGCGGGCGGATCGCTCGGAGCCGGCGAATCGACCGCAGTGCCGGGGCCGTCCGGACTGTCATCAGGCCCGCCGGTGCCGGGGTCGACGTCGGGGCCAGGGACGCCGCCCGGGAAGAGCACGCCACCGGGACCGGGCACGGCCGCCCTGCCTGGCGTGAGCACGCCACCGGGACCGGGCACGACCTCTCCTGGGACCTGGCCCGCGGCGGCCGTCGGAGCCGGCTCCTGGACGGCCGTCGGCGGGGACGGGGCGGCGGGGTTCGGCGTCGGCGCGGGCGTGGGCGCGGCGTGGGCGCGGGCGTGGGCGCGGGCGTCGGGCGTCGGCGCGGGCGTGGGCGTCGGCGCGGGCGTCGGCGTGGGCGTGGGCGTCGGGCGTCGGCGTCGGGCGTCGGCGTCGGGCGTCGGGGTCGGCGCGGGCGTGGGCGTCGGCGCGGGGGTGGGCGTCGGCTCGGGCGTCGGGCGTCGGCGTCGGCGCGGGGGTGGCCGTCGGCTCGGGCGTCGGCGCGGGGGTGGGCGTCGGCGCGGGCGTCGGCCGTCGGCTCGGGCGTCGGCGTCGGCTCGGGCGTCGGCGCGGGGGTCGGCCGGGTCGGGCGTCGGCTCGGGCGTCGGCGTCGGCGTCGGCGCGGGGGTGGGCGTCGGCTCGGGCGTCGGCTCGGCGTCGGCTCGGGCGTCGGCGTCGGCGTCGGCTCGGGCGTCGGCGTGGGCGTCGGCGTCGGCGCGGGGGTCGGGCGTCGGCTCGGGCGTCGGCGTCGGCGTCGGGCGTCGGGCGTCGGGCGTCGGCTCGGGCGTCGGGGTCGGCGTCGGGGTCGGCGTCGGGGTCGGCGTCGGGCGTCGGCGTCGGGGTCGGGCGTCGGGGTCGGCGTCTCCGCCACGTTGTAGGCGAGGCAGGCGATGGGGTCCTCGCCGTTCCAGCCGTAGATGCCCTCGAGGTTGTCGCCGTTGAGGACGTCCGTGTAGCAGCGGAGAGCGCCGAAGTCGTGGCCGGCGGCCAGCTCCTCAACCACGACGACGCCTGTGTTCCAGGTTCCGTTCCTGACGAGCTCGGCGTCGGCGCCCTCGAGGGTCACAACGGCCGAGCCGTCGGCCCCCGTCGACGGCTGGGCGATGACCGGGCCACCGTTGCCGGCCGTCAGGGTGAACACCCAGCCGGGCTGCGGGGTGCACTCCTGGGGGACGTCGGTCACGGGGTTCGCCGTTGCCGTCTGGTAGGAGGTGTCGAGCTCGTCGCCGTGGCCGCCGGTGGCGTCCTCGTTGGTCGGGTTGGCGTTGGCCGGAACGACGTCGTAGCTCGGGCAGCTGTACTTCCAGAGCGTGATGTCGACCGACGTCGTCCCGGGACTCGGCGCCGACGCCGGCGCAGGCGACACCGACCCGGTGTTCGCGGCCATCGACTGGTCAGAGGGCTTGATCGGGCTTGCCGTGACCGGCACCGCAACGAGGAACAGCCAGGCTACCGCCGCCGGCAGAAGGGCCGACGACGTGCGGCGGACGTGCGGGGCGCGGACTTTCACCGAGCGATGCTGCCTCGATCTGCCCCGCGGGCACACACGGACCCCGGGGACGGGGCGAGCATCGCGCCCGCGCGCGTCGCGCTCAATGGTACGGGGGTCATCCCGGGACATGACCTGCGTGCCCGGGGACGTCGTCCGTGCGGCGGGTGCGCCCGGCACCGCCCGGGCGACCGGTGCGCTGCGGCACCGGCCCGAACAGCCGCGCTCGCCTGCCCCGATCGGGCCATTGGCCGCCCGAGCGCCCGGGGGGACCATCGCGCCATGCAGGCGGTCTCCCGCGTCTCGTCCCTCGCGCGCGCCCGGCACCCGCGCTCATCCTTCGCCGCGACGATCGGGCTCACGGCTGCCGGCCTGGCCTGGCTCGCGATCGCGGGGGCCTCGGCCTGGCTCGTCTTCGCGACTCCGCTGCTGGCGCGCCTCGTGAGCCTGGACACGCGGGGCGACGGCTCGCCGATCGTGGGAGCCGTCGTCCTGGCCGTCGCGCTCACCGCCCCCGCCTGCTTCACCTTCCTGGGGATCACGCGTCTCGCCGGCGCGCTGGGCCATGCCCGCGGAGCTCGGCCGACCCCGACCCCGGTCGCCCGCCTGGCCGCCCAGCTCCCGCCGGGATGCGCGGTCATCCCGGCAATCCGGCTCCCCGATGGACGGCGGATCCCGGACGTCGTCGTCGGCCCCCACGGCGTCGCCTTCTTCGAGCGCCTCCCGCCGCCCGCGGCCGCCCGCCACACGGGGGATCGCTGGGAGGTCCGGTTCGCCGACGGCTCGTGGCGGCCGATCGAGAACCCCTTCCGGCGCGCCGCCCGCGACGGGGAGCGCCTGCGACGGCACCTGGAGGCAGAGGAACGCGACTTCGTGGTCCGCGTCCAGGCCGCGGTGATCGGCGATGCTGCAGGAGACGAACGCGGCGACGGGTGCGCGGTCGTCGCCCTGGAGGACGTGCCGGCCTGGCTGGCCGCCCTCCCCCTGCAGCGCGGCCTCACGCCGGATCGCCTGGCCCATGTCCGCGAGGTCCTCGAGGCGCTCGCCTGACGCGTGGATGCCCTTGCATCCGGCGGCGGCATCCCGCACACTCCGCGGACGATGCAGATCACGACCGTCGCCTGGTTGATGTGTATGCGCCGGCGGCCCCGCCGCGTGGAGGACGGGGTCCTGGGCGCCTGATCGACCTGCACGGTTGATCACGGGACCCAGGACCGGGTCCCGGGGCCGCAGTCCAGCAGGGACTGCGGCTCTTTCGTTCTCCGGGAAGCGCAGCGGAGGCCGCCAGACCCAGGCCGACGCCGCGACGGTGACGCTGAGCGCCGACGCCGCAGCCGCCGACCACGGGACCGCCCCTCGAGCCACGCAGCCCAGGAGGCGACCGATGTCCGACCAGCCCCGGCTCCGCCCGGAGACCCTTGCCATCCATGCCGGCCAGGAGGCCGACCCGACGACGAAGGCCCGGGCCGTCCCGATCTACGCCACGACCTCGTACGTCTTCGACGACGCCGACCACGCCGCCCGGCTCTTCGCCCTGCAGGAGCTCGGGAACATCTACACCCGGATCATGAACCCGACGACCGACGTCTTCGAGCAGCGGGTGGCCGCGCTCGAGGGCGGGGTCGGCGCGCTCGCCTTCGCCTCCGGGCAGGCCGCCGAGACGGCGACCATCCTCAACCTGGCGAAGGCCGGCGATACCATCGTCAGCAGCTCCAGCCTGTACGGCGGGACCTACAACCTCTTCCAGTGGACGCTGCCGAAGCTGGGGATCACGACCCGCTTCGTCGATGGCTCGGACCCGGCGAGCTTCGCCCCCGCCATCGACGCCACGACCAGGGCGATCTACCTCGAGACCGTCGGCAACCCCCGCCTCGACGTGCCGGACATCGCGGCGATCGCCGACGTCGCCCACGCCCACGGGATCCCGCTCGTCATCGACAACACGTTCGCCCCCCTCCTCTGCCGGCCGATCGAGCACGGCGCCGACATCGTCATCCACTCCGCCACGAAGTGGATCGGCGGGCACGGGACGTCGATCGGGGGCGTGGTCGTGGACGGGGGCACGTTCGACTGGAGGAGCTCCGGCCGTTTCCCCGACTTCGTCGAGCCGGATCCGAGCTACCACGGCGTCAGCTACGTCGAGGCCGTCGGCAACCTGGCCTTCATCACCAAGCTTCGCGTGCAGGGCCTCCGCGACACCGGCGCGGCGCTCTCCCCGTTCAACGCCTTCCTCTTCCTGCAGGGTCTCGAGACGCTCCCCCTGCGGATCGAGCGACACGCGCAGAACGCCCTGGCCGTCGCGTGCTGGCTCGAGCGGGACGAGCGCGTGACCTGGGTTCGTTACCCGGGCCTAACGTCACACCCGGCGCACGCAAACGCGACAAGGTACCTGGCGGGCGGCTTCGGCGGCGTCCTGACGTTCGGGATCCGCGGCGGCCGCGAGGCGGGGCGGGCCCTCTGCAACAGCCTGGGGCTGTTCAGCCTGCTGGCGAACGTCGGGGACGCGAAGTCGCTGGTCATCCACCCGGCGACCACGACGCACCAGCAGCTGTCCCCGGCAGAGCAGGCGGCCACCGGGGTGACCGACGATCTCGTGCGGCTCTCGATCGGCCTCGAGCACATCGACGACATCCTCGCGGACCTGGACCAGGGGTTGACCGCGGCCACGAGCGGCGCCCCGGTCGGCGCGGGAGCATAGCCGTGGCCGCGCAGGCGGCCGGCGCGGGGCCCGTGCCGCTCCCCGCCGGGGAGGAGGCCCGGACCGCGGGCGGTGGCCGCGTCGCACCGGTGGGTCCCACCTCGCCGTGGCCGTTCGACACCGGGGCGGTAGTGACCCGGGAGCTCGGACCGTTAGCCCTCGGTGACGGTACGGTCCTCCCGGCGCTCCGCGTCGCCTATCGCCACGACGGCCCGGGGCCCGCCGAGGCGCCCCAGGTCCTCGTCGTCCACGCCCTCACCGGCAGCGCCGACGCCGCCGGCGACTGGTGGGCGCCGCTCATCGGGCCGGGGCGGGCCCTCGACACGGCCCGGGTCGGCGTCCTCTGTGCCAACCTCCTCGGGGGCCGCTACGGCACCACCGGGCCGACCGATATCGACCCGCGGACCGGGCAGGCCTACGGGCCGGCCTTCCCGGCCGTCTCCACCCGCGACCAGGCTCGGGCCCAGTGGGCGCTCCTCGACGCGCTGGGGATCGGCCGCCTCGCCCTGGTCGCGGGCGGATCGCTCGGCGGGATGGTGGCCCTCGAGGTCGCCCTCGAGCGGCCGGACGGGGTCGGCACGGTCCTCCCGATCGCGGCGCCGGCGGCGACGGGTGCGCTGGCGATCGCCTGGAACGGCATCCAGCTCGAGCTGGTCCGGCGGCTGGGTGACGAGGGCCTCGACCTCGCCCGGCGGCTGGCCATGACCACCTACCGGAGCGAGCCGGACTTCGACCTGCGGTTCGGGCGGGCGCTGGAGGCCGACGGGACGCCGTCGATCACGAGCTACCTGGCCTACCAGGGCCGCAAGCTCGCCGGTCGCTTCGATGCCGAGACATACCGTGTGCTGGTGGAGGCGATGGACCGCCACGACGCCGGGGTCGGCCGCGGCGGGCTCGGGCCCGCGCTGGCCCGGCTCGCCGACCACGGGGTTCGCCTGGCCGGCCTGGGGATCGAGGGTGACATCCTCTACGGGCCGGGCCAGGTCCGGGCCCTCGTGGCGGCCGCCACGGCCGAGGGCGCCCATGCCCGGTACGTCGAGCTTCGGTCGGCCAAGGGCCACGACGCCTTCCTGGTCGAGTGGGACCAGCTGACCGCGATCCTGCGCGATGTGCTCGCCGAGGCGCTCGCGCCCCGGCCCGTGATCCGCCCGCGCGCCCAGTAGGCGCACCACGGTGCCGTCGCCGCGGCCGGTGCCGCCGTCCGTGCCCGGGAGGGAGCGGGGTCGGTCGGTCCGGCGCGATGGGCGACGTCTCGCCCGTGTAGGGTAGGAGCGTGCCGACGCCGCTGCGAACCGTCCCGCTCGAGAAGGAGCGGGTGTGGGGCGGCTCCCGTCTCCGCCCGCCGCGGACCCTGCCCATCGGGGAGCTGTGGGTCGCGGGGCCGTGGCTCGCCGCTGCCGCCGGCCCGCAGGCCGGGCGGACCCTGGAGGAGCTGGCCGCGGAGCTCGGAGAGCGTCTCGTGGGCGCAGCCTCGCCGGCGGGCGAGGGACCGCGGTTTCCCCTCCTCGTCAAGTTCCTCGACCCGGCGGCCTGGCTGTCGATCCAGGTCCACCCCGACGACGCCACGGCGCGGCGGCTGGAAGGCCCGGGGGCGGTCGGCAAGACCGAGGCCTGGTACGTCCTCGAAGCCGAGCCCGGCGCCGAGCTCCTCGTCGGCACCCGGCCGGGAGTCACCCTGGACGAGGTCCGGGCCGCCATCGGCCGGCCCGCCGCGACGCGAGGCACGGCTGTCGTCGACCTGATGGAGCGGACCGCCGTTCGGCCGGGCGACGCCTTCCTCATCCCTGCCGGGACGCTCCACTCCGTCGGCCCCGGCGTCCTCCTCTACGAGCTGCAGCAGCCGTCGGACCTGACCTATCGCGTCGACGACTGGGGGCGCCCGCCGACGCCCGGGCGCCCGCTCCACACGGCACAGGCGCTGGCGTCGGTCGCGGTCGGCGGCCCCGTGCGACGCCCCGCCGGCGACACGGCGCGGATCGTCGCCTGCCCCCACTTCGTCCTCGACGATCTCGAGGCTCCGGCCACGCTCGACCCGGCGGGCCGGACGCTCCACGTCGTGGCCGCCGTCGGCGCGCCCGTCGAGCTGGCCGGGGACGGCTGGTCGGAGCGCCTGGCCCCGCTGGAGGTCGTCGTCGTGCCCGCCACGGCCGGGCCCTACCACCTGCAGCCGGAACGCGGGGGACGCGCCCTCGTCGCCTCCCTGCCGTAGAGCCCGGCCCGGTCACCTGCCCAGCGGGGACTGCCGGCAGCCCCCGTCGGTTGACGTCGCCCGCCGCCGGATGCTGGTAGGGGAGGGTGGATTCGAACCACCGACATGGCGTGTATAAGACGCCTGCTCTTACCGCTGAGCTACTCCCCCGCCGGCGCGGGACGAGCCCGTCACCGCGAGCGTACACCCCGCCGCGAGCGGGGCGCGCGGCGCCGGGGTGGCCGGGGGCACGCCGCCGGGGTGAGCGGCGAGCCCACCGCGAGTCGGCCAGGCCTCAGCCGGGCACCTCGACGATCACGTTCGTCGCCTTCACGACGCAGATCGCCTCGTCGCCCACCTGGAGGCCCAGCTCCTCGACGGCCTCGGCGGTCATCAGGCTGACGAGGCGGTGCGGCCCCGCCAGGACTTCGACGACGGCAGCGACCCCATCGCGCTCGACCCGGGTGACGATCCCGGCGAACCGGTTGCGCGCCGACTGGGCCACGATCCGCCGATCCCGGGTGGTCCGGCGCCGCTCGGCGAGGAGGCGGCTCACCTCCTCGACCGGGATGAGCCGCTGCCCGCCGGCGCTGCGCACCGTCCGGAGGTTCCCGTCGTCCTCCCAGCGCCGGAGGGTCTCGACGCCGACCCCGAGCAGCTCGGCGGCCTGCCCGATCCGGAGCGTGTTGACGCGTCCCATGGGGATAGATGGTGCATCCGCAGGACCCAGATGTCCACATACGCGCTGGCGGCCGGGAACCGCCTCGACGGGCCGCGCGCGGCCTCAGCGGTCGCGGGGGCCGATGCGGTGCGTCAGGGCGCGCAGGCTGAAGCGGCGGGCGCCAACCCCCGACCCGTCACCGCTGCCGCTCTCCGCGGCGAGCGTCGGCCGCTGCCCGTTCCAGTCCTGGAGGGGGAGGTCGCCGGGCCGGTGGAACCCGGACGCCTGGAGCATCTCTGCGACGGCTCGTTCCTCGTCGGACTGGTCGGCCACGATCGGCAGGTCGTCCGGGTTGAGGGGGCGCTCTGTCTCGGGCACGATGCGCGGCGGCCGCGAGTAGGCGGGCGCGCCGTAGAGCTTGGGGAGCGCGACGTACGGTTCAGGATCCGCGGCCACGGTCATATCTTCCCGCCGGAGGGGGTCGAACCGCAAATCTGCGGCAGCGACCAGATGAGGACGCGCCGAGGGTACCTCCGCCGCGCGACCCCGGCCAACCCCCCGGACGCACAGGGTGGCGCGTCCGCGCACCGGTTTCTCCCGGCTGGCGGCGCGACCTCACCAGTCGACCGCCGCGAGCAGCGGCTTCACGACCTGGAACAGGACCACCAGGGCCAGGTAGGCGATCGGCAGCGCCGCGAAGAGGCCGAGGGCCGCGCTCCACCCGCTGCGGGCTCCCGGCCGGCCCGGCTGCGGCACGACCAGGTAGGTGAGCCACGCGCCGAGGACTGCCACGGCGACGACGAACAGGAAGCCCGCGAGCACCCGAAGGTCGCCACCGGGCAGCGACGCCCCGCCCTCGATGACGAGGTCGTATGCCAGGAACAGGACGCCCAGCACGGCGGCGACGGCAACGCTGCTCGCGACCGCCCGGACGACCGGGGTCGGCGCCCTGCGGAGCTGGCGCCAGCGGATCTCGAGCCACCCGCGACGGGGGGCCTCGCGAGCCGGATACGGCGCCGGCGCCGCGCCGGACGGCCGCTGCTCTTCCGTCACTCCCGCTCCAGGTCGAGGAACTGGATCGCGGCCCGCTCCGGCAGCGTCGCCGGGGTGTGCCCGGCGATCTCCTCGACCGCGTCGAGGACCCGTCGCAGCTCGTCGTCCGTCGTGAAGAAGGCGATGCTGAGGCGGACCGCGTCGAGCCCGGGGATCGAGCGGACGATCGCGTACACGCGGCGCCCCAGGGCCTCCGCGACCTGGTCGCCCGTCCAGCCGGCCACGCGGAACGAGACGAGCGTCGCCATCCGTGACCGCGGCGTGACGAGGGTGACTCCGCGCATCGCGGCCAGGCGCTCGGCGGCTCCCGCGGCCAGCCGCGCGGCGCGGGCGTGGGCCCAGGGCAGCCCGACGTACATGCTCAGCCAGCCGGCGCTGCGGGCCAGCCCCACGATCGACGGCTTGTGGAGGCCGGCCGTCTCGAAGCGCCGCGCGTCGGGCCACAGGGCATCCCGCCCCACCGCGTAGGGCGTGGCCGCCGCGAAGAAGCCCCCGACCGGCGGGAGGACCTCGGCTGCCAGCCCGCGGCGAATCGCCAGGGCCCCCGTCCCCTCGGGGCCGAGCAGCCACTTCTGCCCGCTCACCGCGTAGAAGTCGGCCCCGAGCCCGTCGATCGCGAGCGGGATCGCCCCCGCCGACTGGGCGCCGTCGAGGATGCTCGTCGCCCCGTGGCGGCGGGCGATCCCGGCCATGGCGGCCGCCGGCAGCACCGCCCCGGTGGACCATGCCACGTGCGAGGCCACGAGGGCCCGTGTCCGGCCCCCGGCGACGGCCGCTTCCAGCGCCGCCAGCGTCCGGTCGTCGTCGCCGCCGTCGCCGACCTCGGCCTCCACGACCTCCACCCCCAGGCGGTCGCGCAGGAGCGCCAGGGGTCCGGTGACGCCGGGGTGCTCGACCGTCGTCGTCACCGCCCGGTCGCCCGCCCGCCAGGCGATCGTCCCGAGGGCCAGGTTCACGCCCTCCGTGGTGGAGTGAGTGAGCGCCACGAGGTCCACGTCCGTCCCGAGGACGGCGGCGGCCACGCCGCGGGCCTCGTCCATGCGGGCAAGGAGCTCCTCGTACGCGTCGCGGGTGGCGCGCCCGACGGCCAGCTCCCGCTCGGCGACCTCCGCCATCGCCGCCGCCGTCTCGGCGGGGAGCGGCCCGGCCGTGCCCGTGTTGAGGTAGATGCCGGCGCGCGTGGCGGGCAGCCCGCCGCGAAGCGCGGCCACCTTCTCGCGCTCGTGAGCGTCGTCGGGGGCAGGAGGCTCGCCGAACGGGGGCCGGGTGTCGGTCATGGGGTCCGTATCATACGGAGCGATGGCCGGCTCCCACGCGCGACCCGAGCTGCTCGCCTCGCCCGACTGGCTCGCCGAGAACCTCGGCCGGCCCGAGGTCCGGGTGCTCGACGTGCGCTGGCGTCCCGACGGGGCGGGCAACGCGGTCTTCGCCGAGGGCCACGTGCCCGGCGCCACCCACCTCGACTGGCGCGAAGCGCTGACCGACCGCGACGCTCCCGAGGGCGTGCTCCTCCTGGCCCCACCGGACCAGGTCGCGGCGGCGCTGGCGATGGCCGGGATCGGGAACGGCACGACGGTGGTGGTCTACGACGACACGGCGAGCCTCTACGCGGCCCGGGCGTGGTGGAGCCTGCGCGTGTACGGCCTCGACTCGGTGCGGATCCTCGACGGGGGCTTCGCGGCCTGGACCGCGTCCGGCCGCCCCGTCTCGCACGCGGTCGCCGAGGCGGCCCGCGACGGGTTCACCCCCCGGGCACAGCTCCGGTCCCGCCTCACGTCGAGCGACGTGAAGGCGCTCATCGGCTCGCCGGACGCCCTCATCCTGGACGCGCGGACCGCGGCCGAGCACCGCGGCTTCGCCGGCACCGGCCGGCGCCTCGGCCATATCCCGGGCGCCGTCAACCTGCCCGCGGCCGCCACCACGGAGCCGGGCAGCGGCCGCTTCCTCGACGGGGACGGGCTGCGCGACCTTCTCTCCCAGGCCGGGGTTGCGCGCGGGCGACGGGTCGTCTGCTACGACGGGACCGGCGTCGCGGCCGCCAAGCTCGCCTTCGTCCTGGCCCTCATGGGCTACGACGACGTGGCGGTCTACGACGGCGGCTGGGCCGAATGGGGCAACCGCCTGGACCTTCCGGTCGAGCGCTGACGCGCGCCGGCCGGTCGGCGACCGGCGGGCGTCGGGCGACCTCGGTCAGCCGGCCGACGGTGGCTCCGGGTCGCCGTCCGTCTGGCGCGCGACGCCGGCCCAGGGGTCGACCTCGCGGAAGGGCGCGAAGAACTGCGCCAGGTCGTGGTTGACGGCGATGTACGCGACGGTCTGGCGCGCCTCGCCGAGCCGATCGGACCAGAAGGTCGCGTCCGTGACGGGGATGAAGGCGCCCTGGAGCTCGGCGAGGCTGTCGCGGAGGCTCCGCTCCGGGAGCAGGTGGACCTGGCCGACCACCCGGAACGGCGGGACCGAGATGAGGGCCCGCTCCGCGACCTTCGGCGTCCGCAGCTCGCGGAGCGGCTCGACGGTCGTCAGCGAGACCGCGAAGAGCACGGACGCGAGGTTGACCTGCGCGAACTCCGCGCGCGACGGCAGCTCGGCCGAGGCGTACTCCTCGAGCGTGACGTCCTCCAGGACGAGGTAGCGGTCGTGGGCCTCGTTGAGGATGTCCGTGACCCGGTGCTGCTGGCGTCTGGATGCTTCCCCGGACGATGAACTGCTCCGTGTAGAGGGTGAGCGGCATCGGCGCGTGTCGGGATCGGCGAATCGAAGAGCATCGTCATGGCGGCAGTCTAGAGGGAGGGGCAAGCGGAGGGAACGCCCGATCGTCGTTCCCGTGGCCCCGGCGCACCGAGCGCCGGGGACGCCTCCTGCGACGGATGGCCGCGCCGGCCGTGAGGCTCCGGTCCCCCGGCCGCCTGCGGCCCCTGCTAGCGCCCGGGACGGCCGCGGGCGGCCTCCTGTGTGACGAGGTGCTCCGCCCCCGCCTGCAGCTCGCGCCACAGCCGGCCGACCGTGGCCAGCGTGTCGATCTCCGAGACCGGCTTGTCGTCGCGGACGCGAGCGATGCGGGGGAAGCGCAGGGCAAATCCCGAGGCATGCCGGGCGGACCGCATGATCACGTCGAAGGCGACCTCCACGACGACCGCCGGCTCGACCACGCGGTAGCGACCGTGGCGGGAGACCGTGTGCGTCTCGAACCAGCGGGTGAGGTCGGCGATCTCGGCATCGGTCAGACCGGAGTAGGCCTTGCCGATCGTGACCAGGTCCCCCGTCGTCTCGTCGCGAACCGCGAAGGTGTAGTCGGAGAGGACCCCGTGGCGCTTGCCGTGGCCAACCTCCACGCCGACCACCACGCAGTCGAGCGTCGCGAGGGCCTTCTTCATCTTCAACCAGCCATAGCCGCGGCGGCCGGGCGAGTAGGCGCTGGCCGGGTCCTTGACCATCAGCCCCTCGTTCCGCCGGGACCGGGCCTCGGAGAAGATGCGCTCCAGGTCGTCCGCGGACGTCGCGGTGGCCAGGCGGCTGAGGGCGAAGCGAGCCGGGTCGGCCTCGGCCAGGCCCAGCGCCTCCAGGCGCGCGCGGCGCTCCCGCAGGGGCAGCGCCAGGAGCGGGACGGCCGTGCCCCCACGCGGCCCCGCGGCGAGGACGTCGAAGGCGACGTAGGCGACGGGCACCTCGGCGAGCACCGCGGCTCCGGGAGCCTTGCGACCCAGGCGCTTCTGGAGGGCCAGGAACGGCAGCACGCCGCCGTCGCGGAAGGCGAGCAGCTCGCCGTCGAGGATCCCGTCCCAGGCGAGCCCGCGGGCCGCCTCGACGACCTCCGGGAACTGCCCCGACACGTCGTGGAGGTCGCGCGAGAAGAGGCGCACCTCGTCGCCCCGGCGGTGGATCTGGGCCCGGATCCCGTCGTACTTGTCCTCCGTCCAGACCTCGGGTCCCAGGCGGCGAACGATCTCCGCCGCGTCCTCGGCCGGCGAGGCGAGCATGAACCGCAGGGGGTGGAAGAGCCGCAGCCGTGCCTCTGCCAGACGGTCGTCGCGGGCGAGGAGGGCGGCCTCGCCGAGGTCGCCGGTGAGCATCACGGCCCGGGCGACGTCCGGCGCCGGACGCCCGAAGGCCAGGGCGATCGCGGCCTCCACGAGCCCCTCGCGCAGCCCGATCCGCAGCTCGCCGCCCAGGATCTTCACGAGGTAGGTGGCGCTGAGCGGATCGCAGCGGCGGAGGAGCTCCTCGAAGACGGCCGCCTTGGCGGCCGGGCCCCGCGCGGCCTCGATGGCGGCGAAGGCGGCGGCGACCTCGGGGACGGTCGGCCCGCCGGGATCGTCCGGCTGGCTCGTCGCCGTCGCCATGACGTCCCCGACCGCGCGGCCCAGGTCCGAGTAGCGATCGTAGGCCGCCCCGAGGTCGGCTCGGGAGACCCCGGCGACGCGGGTCACCAAGTCCGCGAGCGTCGCCCAGCCGAGGCCGAGCGCGCGGGCGTCCGCCTCGGGGAACGCCCGCCCGGAGAAGAAGACGACGGCCGGGCCCAGCGCCGCGGCGTCGACCGCGGCGAGGTACTGGGCGAGGAGGCGTGTCTTCTCCGAGGTCCGCGTCGTGGCAGCGATCCGCTCGGCGACCTCGCTCCACCGGCGCATGGCCGCGATGGTATACGCTCGCCGCCATGGGCTCCCGGAACTGGCTTCCCGAGGCGCTGGAGGGGCGGACGGTCGTCCTGCGGCGTCACCACGCCCGCAACGTCGCGGCCTTCGCGCGCTGGTACGCCGACCCCGAGGTGGCCCGCCTCACCCGCTACCAGGACGGTCCGATGCGGCCGGACGACATCCGGCGCTTCTTCGAGGCGCGGGTGGCCGGCGCCGGCTCGCTGGCCCTGGCGGTCCACCTGCGGGGCTCGGATCGCCTGATCGGGACGTGTGCGTTCAGCCAGCTCGACGGCGACAACGGCTCGGCGCTGTTCCACATCACGATCGGCGAGCGCGACTGCTGGGGCCGCGGCTACGGCACCGAGGCAACCGCGCTGATGCTGGAGCACGCCTTCGGGACCCTCGGGCTGCACCGCGTCGCGCTGGCGGTCTTCGCCTTCAACGAGCGGGCGATCCGCGCGTACCAGGGGGTCGGGTTCGTCGTCGAGGGCCGGTCGCGCGAGGCGATCTGGCGCGACGGCCGCTTCTGCGACGAGATCCAGATGAGCATCCTGGAGCCCGAGTGGCGGGCGCTGCGCCGCCGGGTGCTCGGCCTCGAGCCGGCCGGGGGGAGCGTGCCGGCCGGGGGCGCCGTGCCGGCAGTGGGGGCCGTGCCGGCAGTGACCGCTGCGACGACCGCGCCGGCCTCGGGGCCGGTGGCGGCCGCCCCCCCGATCAGCTCAGAGACTCCCTGGTGACCTCCGAGGGCCCGGCGGCCGACGCCGCGCGGGCGGCCTTCCGCGCACACCTCGAGGCGAAGGGGCACACCGTCGAGAATGCCCGGATGGCTGCCGCCGAGCTCGAGACGGCGTTCGCCGCCGGCGCCCTGCAGCGGACCCCCTCGCTCGACCGGATGCTTGGCGACCTCGCGCTGGCCCTCGATGCCGACGGGGACGCCGGGGCAAGGCTCGGCGGCAAGTCTGCCGAGGCGGCCCGTTTCATCCTCCGCGCCATCTCCCGCGAGCTGGACCAGACCTGACGGTCGCGCGTGCAGAGCGCGGGCGACCGTCGGCACTGAGAGGGCGAACCCTTACGGCTCGACGACCGTCACGTCCGAGGCGGCCCCGAAGCTGATGCTGCCCATGCCCGGCCCCGGGCTGGCGTTCGGGTCGAGGGACGCGCCTGGATTCACGGTTCGGCCGCCCGGCGTCACCCGCACCTCGCTGCCGACGGTGACGTCGCCGGCCGTGGCGGGGGTCGCCGCGTGGTACTCGGTGTCGGCGTCGAGGGGGATCGTGATCGACGTGCCGGAGGCGAGCTGGACGGTGATCGAGTCGGCCGAGATCGCCGAGACCGTGCCGGAGACCGCGATGCCGCCGAACCCGTCACCCTGGCCGGGGAACCTCTGCCCGTCGGCGGGGAGCTGTCCGTTGGCCGGCAGCTGCCCGTTGCCGGGGAACTGGCCCGCGCGGCCCGCAGTCGAGGTAGCCGCCGGCGCCGTGAGACGTCCCGCTGCGAACGCCAACCCACCGATCGCGATCGCACCGGCGAGCAGGAGCAGGAGCGACGTGCCCCTGCCGGTCGACGACGCCGGCTTCGCGATGACGCTCGCGAGGGGCGGCACGGTCGTGTTGGCGGGTGTGGCGTTCAGGTTGGGCTGGGGGGCCGGCGGAGTCGCGGAACCCGGCGACGTCGCGGGAAGGCCGGCCTCGGGCGCCCCACGGTCGGGCGCGGGATCGTGGCGGGGCGCGGCGTCGCCCGCGGGCAGCACGGGGTCGGTCATTGCGGTCTCCTTACTCGTAGCGAAGGGCGGTGATGGGATCGAGGCGCGCGGCCTGGCGGGCGGGCCAGACCCCGAAGACGACGCCGACGATCAGGCTGAAGCCGACCGCGACGACGACGGTGAGCGGGCTGAAGGAGAAGCCCCAGCCCGCGATGGCGGCGATGACGGCGGATGCCACGACGCCGAGGACGATGCCGATCAAGCCTCCCAGCAGCGAGAGGACCAGGGCCTCGACCAGGAACTGGAGGAGGATGTCGGAGCCGCGGGCGCCGATCGCTTTGCGGATCCCGATCTCGCGCGTCCGCTCCCGGACGCTCACGAGCATGATGTTCATGATCCCGATGCCGCCGACGACCAGCGAGATCGAGGCGATGCCGCCCAGCAGCAGGGCCAGCAGGCCCGTCACCGACGAGAACGTGTCGAGGAGCTGGGCCTGGTCGGCGATGTTGAAGTCGTCGTTCGTCCCGTCGGTGCCGTGCCGTTCCTGGAGGACGGCTGTCAGGCGTGCCTTCGTGAGATCGATGGCGTCGGCCGAGGCGACGCTGACGGCGATCGAGCGCACCTTCGTCCCGGCCACGAAGTAGCGCTGGGCGGTCGTGATCGGGACCAGGACCTGGTCGTCCTGGCTCGACCCGCTCGACGTCCCCTTGGCCTGGAGGATCCCGACGACCCGGAAGGGGATCCCGCCGACCAGGATCTCGCTGCCGATGGCGTCCGCGTCGAGGCCCAGGTCGTCGGCCGTGGTGGACCCCAGCACGGCAACGCGAAGCGACTCCTCGTTCGCCACGTCCGTCAGGAACGAGCCCTGCCAGATCTCGAAGGTGCGGACAGCGAGGTAGTCGGCGGTCGTGCCGACGATGGAGGTCGTCGTGTTCTCGTCACCCGCCACCACCACGGCCTGCGTGGAGACCTCGGGGGCAACCGCCGCGACGTCGGTCAGCCCGGCGATCGCCTCCGCGTCGCCGAGGGTCAGGGTGGTTGCCGAGCCGGCGCCCATGCGGACGAAGCCGCTCGTCGTCGAGCCGGGCTGGACCGTGAGGAGGTTCGTGCCCAGACTCTGGATCCGGTCCGTGATCCCGCTCGTCGCGCCCTGGGCGACGGACACGAGGGCAACGATCGAGCCGACCCCGATGATGATGCCGAGCATCGTGAGCACAGCGCGCAGGCGGGCGGCCGCGAGCCGCGAAACGGCCAGCTGGACGAGCTCGAGGTACCTCACGAGACGAGCAGCCCGTCCCGGACGTGGACCTGTCGCGTCGCCGCGACCGCCACGTCCGAATCGTGGGTGATGAGGACGATCGTCGTGCCGGCCGCGTTCAGCTCGTGGAGGAGCCGCAGCACCTCGGCGCCGGACGCCGAGTCCAGGTTGCCGGTCGGCTCGTCGGCGAGGATGAGGACCGGGCGCGTGACGAGGGCCCGCGCGATCGCGACCCGCTGCTGCTGGCCGCCGGAGAGCTCGGACGGCTCGTGGTCCAGCCGGTCGCCGAGGCCGAGGCGTTCGAGGGCCGCTCGGGCGCGCTCCATGCGCTCGTGCCGGCCGATGCCCTGGTAGAGGAGCGGCGTCGCCACGTTCTCGAGGGCGCTGGTCCGGGGCAGCAGGTTGAACGACTGGAAGACGAAGCCGATCGCCCGGCCGCGCACGCGGGCGAGATCGTCGTCGTCGAGCGCCTCCACCGACGTCCCGGCGAGGTGGTAGCTGCCGCCCGTGGGCCGGTCCAGGCAGCCGATGATGTTCATGAGGGTCGACTTGCCGCTCCCTGAGGGGCCGACGATGCCGAGGAAGTCACCCGCGTACACGTCGAGATCGACGCCCCGCAGGGCGGCCACCTCCAGGCGGCCCGTCGAGTAGACGCGGGTGATGCCGCGCAGCTCGATGACGGGGGCGCCGCCGGTGTGGAGCCAGGCCCCGGCGGCCTCGGGGTCGGGCGGCTGGACCGGCGCGACGTCGGACGACGCGGGGATGGCGCCCGCGTCCGCGGGCCCGATCACGGCCGCTGTCCCGGGAACCCGCCGCCCGGGATCGCGCCGCCGTCGAGGCCAGGGAGGCGGGTCTCGGTGGTCGTCGTGCCGGAGCTGGTCCGGTCGCTGGCGGTCCCGACGACGACCGCCGTCCCCTCGCTGATGCCGCTCTTGATCTCGGCCAGGGACGAGCTGATGAGCCCCACCTCCACCGCGACCGACGTCGGCTGCCCGGAGGCATCGAGGATCTGC
Organism: uncultured Chloroflexia bacterium; assembly: GCA_963709605.1. Taxonomy (GTDB): domain Bacteria; phylum Chloroflexota; class Limnocylindria; order Limnocylindrales; family CSP1-4; genus CTSoil-043. The sequence continues at coordinate 230,738 of CAVPWX010000010.1, forward strand.
ACGGCATACGTCCCGTCCGTCGCCGTATCGAGGGCGATCGCGGGAACCGCGAGGACGTTCGTGGCCGAGGCCGTGGTCACCGCGATCTCGGCGGTCATGCCCGGGACGGCGCCCTTCGGAGCGTCCGGGAGGGTCACGACGATGCCGTAGCTGACGACGCCCGTGCTCGCAGAGGCGGGTGCCTGGTCGATCTGGGCGACGGTGCCCGTCACGTCCGTATTGAGCGCCGTGATCGTGACCGTGGCTTCCTGGCCCAGCGCGACGAGGGGCAGGTCGGATTCGGTGACCGAAGCGGTCACCTCGAGCGCCGACGAGCGGAGCGTCACGGCAGCGCCCGACGGGGCGGTGAAGCCGGGGCTCACGTTGACGGCAACGACGATCCCATCGACGGGGGTGACGAGCGTCGCCCGCTCGACCACGAGCTGGGCGTCGGCGACCGTTTGAGTTGCCTGCGCGACGGCCACCTTATCGGAGGCGATGGTGGCCGCGTCCGCCGGGCTCGTCTTGGTGCTGTAGGCGAGCTGTGCCGACTGGAGGCTCAGGACGGCCGACGTGGACTGGTTGGACGCCTGCGTGTTCCCCTGGCTTACCTGCAGCTTCAGGCTCGCGAGGCTCTGCTCCGCCTGCTTGACCCCCTGCGCGGCGGCGTCGACCGTGGCCTTGGTGGGGGCCGTCTTGTCCTTGTACTGGCGCTGGGCGGTGGCCCAGGCCAGCTCGGCCTGGGCAAGCTGGGTCGCGAGCTGGTGCTCCTGCGCGACGAGCTGTGCGTTCGTCAAGTCGTTGCTGCCCTGGCTCGAGGTGACCGCCTGCTGCGCCTGCGTGACCTGCCCCTCGGCCGACGTGACCTGCCCCTCGGCCTTGGAGACCGCCGCCTCGGCCTGGGAGATGGCCGCCTGGTCGGCGGCGATCACGGCCGCGTCCGGGGGGGTCGCGGCCTGGTCGGTGGCGAGCTTCTGGCGGGCGGCGTCGAGGACTGCCCTGGCGGTCGAGAGGTTCGCCTGGGCGGTCGATAGGGCGGCCTGGGCCGAGCTGAGACTCGTCGACGCCGTCGACACCGAGGCCGACGACTGCGACTGCTTCAGCTGGTTCTGGGCCCTCGAGTCGGCGACCGATTGGACGGTTGCCTCGTAGGAGAGGCGCGCAGCTGCGAGCGATTCGTCCGCGGACGCCACGACGTCATCCGTCGGGCCGGCCTTGGCCTCAGCGAGCTTGGTCCGGGCGTCGGCGAGGGTCTCGTTGGCCTGCGTGAGCTTCAGGCTGTTCTGCGCTGCCGACTGGGAATACGAGGTGCGGGCGTTGGCGAGCTGCTGGCGCGCCTGCGTGACCTGCAGGAGTGCCGCCGCCCTCTCGGTTCCGGTGAGGCCGCCCTTGTCGCTCGCCAGGCGGGCCTTCGCCGCCAGGAGGTTCGCCTGGGCGACGGCGAGATCCAGCTCTGCGCTGCTCGTGTCCGCGGTCGCGAGGACGTCGCCGGCCACGACCGCCTGCCCGGGGGTGACGGTGACGGTCTCGACGATCCACGAGGAGGTGGCGCCCGTGCTCGAGCCGGCGCTCGCGCCCGTGGCCGTGGTGGAGCTCGTCGCGACGGACGGAGCGCTGCCGAAGGCGAACTCGTACGTCGTGCCGGCCGCGAGCGACCCCGTCGCGGCAACCTGGTCGACGACGTCGGTGACGGTCGCCTGGCTCGTGAGGTACTGCGTGGCGGCCGTGCCGCCGAGGTTGGGGCCGACGACGGCAAGGGCCACCGCGCCGATCCCGACCACGACCAGCAGCGCGGCGCCGAGCGTCTTCCAGCGCATGGATGGTTCTCCGTCGATCGTTGTCCGCGCGGCGCGAGGTGGCAGCCGCGTGCGTCAGGGCGGATCGTGGTCGCGGCGCCTGAAGTCATCCTGAATGGAGGCGGGGTCACGCTTGACCGCGCGACCGACCGTCGTCACGATCGCGGCCAAGGAGGGAGGAGCCATGTCCGAGCCGCCGCTTGTTGCCTCGCCGCTTCCGCCCGATATCGACCAGGCGACCCGTCGCGCGCTCGCCGTTGGGCTCTACAACCACTGCTGGGAGCTGCTCGCGGTCCCCGACCGGACGCCCGAGCAGGATGCCGAGCTCATCCATGCGGCCCACGCGTCGCGGTACCACTGGGGCGAGATCGCCGACACGCCGGCCCGGCTCTGGCGCGGCGAGTGGATGTGCAGCCGCGTCTACGCCGTGCTGGGACGGGCGGAGCCGGCACTCTGGCACGCGCGGCGGGCGCTCGCGCTTCTCGACGCGGGTGGCGAGGGCGAGGAGCCCTGGGATCGGGCGGCGGTGTGCGAGGGCCTGGCTCGGGCCGCCTTCATCGCCGGCGACGATGTCGGGGGCCGCGCCTGGAAGGCGAGGGCGGCCGAGCTGGCCGCCGCGATCGCCGACACGGACGATCGTGATGTCATCGAGCACGACCTCGCGTCGCTGGGCGGGTAGCCGGAGCGGGACGGGGGGATGCTCCGCCTCGCTCGCCCGCGGCGGCGAACCTCTACGATCCGGGACGAACCCAACCGCGGAGGCGCCCGTCCATGCCCGATCTCAAGCTCGGCATCCTGCTCTGGAGCCAGGGGGCCACCTGGCCGGAGATGCTCGAGGCGGCGCGGCGCGTCGAACGGCTCGGGTACGACACCCTCTGGACGTGGGACCACCTGTACGCCATCTTCGGCGACCCCTACCAGGGGATCTTCGAAGGCTACGCGTGCCTCGCGGCGTGGGCGATGGCCACCGAGCGGACCCGCCTGGGGCTGCTCGTCGGCGCGAACACCTTCCGCAACCCGGGCCTGGTGGCCAAGACGGTCACCACGATCGACCACGTCTCGAACGGCCGCGCGATCGCCGGCCTGGGCGGCGCGTGGTTCGACCTCGAGCACCAGGCCCACGGGATCGACTTCGGATCCGGCTTCGGCCAGCGGCTCGACTGGCTCGACGAGTCGGTGGCGGCGGTCCGGCGCCTCCTCGACGGCGAGGCCGTGACCTCCGAGCCCGGCGGCCGCTACGCCTTCGACGGGGCCGTCCACCACCCTGTCCCGATCCAGCGCCACCTCCCGATCATGATCGGCGGCGGCGGGGAGAAGAAGACCCTGCGGACCGTTGCGAAGCACGCCGACATGTGGAACGTGGCGGGCACCGTCGAGGAGATGACCCGCAAGGTCGAGGTCCTCCGCGGCCACTGCGAGGCGGTCGGGCGCGACCCGTCCGAGATCGAGTTCACCCTCGACATCAAGGCCACGATCCGCGACAGCGAGGCTGAGGCCGACCGCGCCTGGCGCGCGGCGATGGAGCGCAACCTGACGCCGCTGGCCGACGTCGCCGACGACGATTCCTTCTGGAACGGCACCCCGGAGCAGCTCGCCGAGCGGCTGGCGCCGTACGTCGAGCTGGGCTTCCGGACGGTCCTGTCAGAGCAGCCGGCCCCCTACGACACCGAGACGTTCGAGCGCCTCATCGGCCAGGTGAAGCCGCTCGTCGACGCGGGATAGGTCGCGGCCGGCAGCGGTCGGGTACGGTGTGACGAACCAGCACCTGGGGAGCGCGAGCTGATGCCGGACGGGGCCACGGGCCGAGCCGCGACCGTCGAGTTCGAGCACGTCACCAAGCACTACGACCGGCGCGAGCTGAAGCGCGGCGCCCCAGGCGCCGTGAACGACCTCTCGTTTGCCGTGCCCGCGGGCAAGATCTGCGTGCTCGTGGGCCCGTCGGGCTGCGGCAAGACGACCTCGCTCAAGATGGTGAACCGGCTCATCGAGCCGACGTCGGGGCGGATCCTCCTCGACGGCATCGACGCCGCGGGCCGCGACCCCACCGAGCTCCGCCGCGGCATCGGCTACGTGATCCAGCAGACGGGCCTCTTCCCGCACCAGGCGATCGAAGAGAACGTCGCCACCGTCCCGCGTCTCCTCGGCTGGCCGGCGGCGCGCCGCCGGGAGCGGGCCGAAGAGCTCCTCGCGCTCGTCGGCCTCGACCCGGCAACGTACGCCGGGCGGTTCCCCGCCCAGCTCTCGGGCGGCGAGCGGCAGCGCGTCGGCGTCGCCCGGGCGCTGGCGGCCGACCCGCCGATCATGCTCATGGACGAGCCGTTCGGGGCCGTCGACCCGATCGTCCGGGAGCGCCTGCAGGACGAGTTCCTGCGCCTCCAGGAGACGATCGCCAAGACGATCCTCTTCGTGACCCACGACATCGACGAGGCGATCAAGATGGGCGACCTCGTGGTCGTCCTCGCCGACGGCGGCGTCCTCGCCCAGTTCGGGCCACCCGCCGAGATCCTCACCAGTCCGGCATCCGATTTCGTGGCCCGCTTCGTCGGCGCCGACCGCGGCCTCAAGCGGCTGAGCCTGAGCCGGGTCGCCGATCTCGACCTGCTGGCCCCCGTCACCGCGCGGCCCGGCGAGCAGGCGACCGAGGAGCAGCGGCGCGCCCTGGCAGCGTCGTTCCCCTGGCTGCTCCTGGTGGACGACCTCGACCGCCCGGTCGCCTGGGTCGCCCGCCAGCACGTTCGCCCGGGCGCGCCGCTCGCCGAGGCGCCGTCCACCCCGGCAGAGCCCCTCCTCGACCGGCGGGCGACGCTCAAGGACGCCCTCAGCATCCTGCTCGGCGCCGACGTCCACGCCGGGATCGTCGTCGACCGGTCGCGACGCGTGCTGGGCCTCGCGACGGTGGCGGGGATCGCCGCGCTCCTGCGGGAGAGCGCGCCGCGCGACGGGTCGCCGGGAGCGCTCGCGGCAGCGGAGGACCCCGCCGCGGAGGGCCCGCCGTGACGATCAGCTGGGAGTGGATCGCCGACAACCTCGACGAGATCGGCGCGGCAACCCTGGAGCACCTCCAGCTTACCCTCATCGCGGTCGGCGTCGGGTTTGCGATCAGCCTGCTGCTGGGCCTGGCCGCGTACCGCTGGCGGGGGCTCTACGGGCCGATCGCCGGCGTCGCCGGGCTCCTCTACACGATCCCCAGCCTGGCCCTCTTCGCCGTCCTCGTCCCGTTCACGGGCCTGACGGTCCTCACCGCGGAGATCGGCCTCGTCATGTACACCCTCCTCATCCTGGTCCGGGGCGTCGTCTCCGGGCTGGACGGCGTCCCCCGCGATGCGGTGGAGGCGGCGACGGGCATGGGCTACACGGCCCGCCAGCGGCTGGCCCGCGTGGAGCTGCCACTCGCCGTCCCGGTCATCGTGACGGCGATCCGCCTCGCGACCGTGACGACGGTCGGCCTCGTGATGGTCACCGCCCTCATCGGCGAGGGGGGCCTGGGGCAGCTGATGCTCCGCGGGTTCAACCGCAGCTTCCCGACGATGATCTACGTGGGCGTCGTGATGTCGGTCGTCCTCGCCGTCGGCCTCGACCTGTTCCTGGTCGGGTGCCAGCGGTTCCTCACGCCGTGGGCCCGGGCGCGGGCGGCCTGAGCGATGGAGATCCTTGCCAGCGGCATCGCCTGGATCCTCGACCCGGCCCACTGGAGCGGGCCGGACGGGATCCCCGTCCGCCTTCTCGAGCACGTCGCTCTCTCGGCCGTGTCGCTCCTCCTGGCCGCGCTCGTGGCGGTGCCGGTCGGCCTCTACACCGGCCACACCGGGCGCTGGGGCACGGCCGTCATGAACGTCGCCAGCATCGGCCGCGCGGTCCCCTCGTACGCCCTCCTTCTCGTCTTCTTCACCGTCACCCGCTCGCTCGGCGCGCCCACGACGATCCCCACTCTCGTCCTCCTCGCCATCCCTCCGCTCCTGGCCAGCGTCCACGTGGGGATCGGCGAGGTCGACCGCGACGTCGTCGAGGCCGGCCGGGGGATGGGCATGCGCGAGCGCCAGGTGCTGCGCCGGGTGGAGGTGCCGCTGGCGCTGCCGCTGATCCTCGTCGGGGCCCGGACCGCCGCCGTCCAGGTCGTGGCGACGGCGACCCTCGGGGCGCTCGTGGCCGGCGGCGGCCTGGGGCGCTACATCGTCGACGGCTTCGCCCTGCGGGGAGAGGAGGGCACAGCCCGCCTGGTGGCCGGGGCGATCCTCGTCGCCCTCCTGGCGGTCGCCACGGAACGGTCCTTCACGCTCCTCGAGCGGCGCACCGTCGCCCCGGGCGTCGCGCGCGCGGTCGTCCCGATGGCGGCCGCGCCGCGGGCCGGCGTCGGCCTGTAGGGTCCGCCAGCCGGGCCGCCGGGGGCGGGCAGGGGGGCCGCCGGGGACGGGCAGCCGGGGGTGGGCCGCGGCGAGTGAATCGCTCCGGCGCTGGTATGGTTGCCTCCTCGCGGCCGACGACGGCCGTGCGGGGGAACAGAGAAGGAGGACCCATGCGGAGCATCCGCAGGGCTGCCCTCGGGGCGACACTGCTCGCGCTGCTCGTCGGCGCGTGCTCGTCGGGTGGGGGCGGCTCATCGACCATCTCCAGCACGCTGATCCTGGGTGGGCCGCCCGAGTGCCCGCAGCGCCCGTTCTGCGCGGTCGGCCTGGAGGAGACCTATGGGCTGACGTTCAAGGAGTTCAAGCCGCTCGACGCCGGCGGGCCGATCACCGTCGAGGCCGTGAAGAACGGCCAGGTCGACGTGGGCCTGCTCTTCACCTCGGACCCCGCCATTGCCGCCAACGGCTTCGTCCTCCTCGAGGACGACAAGCAGCTCCAGCTCGCGGACAACCTCGTGCCGGTCCTCCGGCAGGACGTCCTCGACGCGACGCCCGAGGTGGCCGACATCCTGAACGGCTGGTCGGCGAAGCTCACCCAGGCGGCCCTCACCGACCTCAACAAGCAGGTGTCGGTCGACCAGGCCGATCCCAAGGACGTCGTCACGGCGTGGCTGGCGGCCAACGGGCTGGCCGGCGGGACGGCCGGCGCCGGCACGAGCGTGACGGTCGGCTCGACGAACTTCTACGAGCAGGAGATCCTCGGCGAGCTGTACGCCCAGGTCCTCGAGGCGGACGGATTCACCGTGGAGCGGAAGTTCCAGCTCGGCAACCGGGAGATCGTCTTCCCGGCCCTCGAGGCCGGTGAGATCGACATCCTGGCCGAGTACGCGGCCACCGCCCTCGAGTTCGTGAACGGCGGGGCCGGCGAGGCCTCCACCGATCCGGCCGCGACCGTTGCGAAGCTGGCCGAGCGGCTGGCCCCGAAGGGCCTCACCGCCCTGGAGCCGGCGCCCGCGACCGACCAGAACGGCTTCGTCGTCACGAAGACGACGGCCGACACGTACGCCCTCACGAAGCTGAGCGACCTCGCGAAGCCGGCCCCGTAGGCGTCGGGCCACGCCGCCCCGACACCCGCGATGGATCCCCCGTCGCGGGTGTCACCGTGTCCCGGGCGCGTCGCGCGGGGTGCCGTCGCCTATGCGGCGACCGGGCGCGCCGGCCCGCGCGTTGCCAGGAACGCGGCGACGCCGCCGACCGTCGTCACGCCGAGGATGGCGGCGTGGACGAGGAGCGCGAGGGCGAAGGCCGGATCGGTCGGCACGCCGACCGCCTTCGCGATCTCGACCGCGGCCAGCTCGAACGTCCCCACGTAGCCGGGGCCGGCCGGGATCGCCGTCACCAGCGAGGTGCCGGCTGCCAGGAGCGCCGCCTGGCCCCAGGTCAGCTCGACGCCGATCGCCTGGCCGGCGGCCGCGAAGGCCACGATCGTCGCCGCCCATGCCGCGACCGACCAGCCGATCGCGCCGGCCATGGTTCGCGGGCGCCCGGCCACCGCCAGGCCGCCCCGGAGCTTCGAGGCCGCCCGCATCATGGCCGGCCAGCGCTCCGCCGCCGCGATCGCCCGGTCCGCGTACGGCAGGCGGTGCGCGACCAGCGCCAGGGCGAGGGCCGCCACGAGCAGCCCCGTCGCGGCGAGGCCGAGGAGCACCGCGCTGGCGACGATCCCGCGCACCGAGAGGACGATGATCGCGGCGGAGGCGATCGCCACCAGCACGCCGGTGTCGACGACGCGCTCCACCACGACCGTGCCGAGGACGCTGGCCCGCGAGATGCCGGTCCGGTCGCCGAGGTGGTGGCTCCGGATCAGCTCCCCGAGGCGCGCCGGCAGGATGTTGTTGGCGAGGTAGCCGACGAGCAGGGAGGCCGCGACGGTCGGCAGCCGGAGGCGCGCCAGCGGGACCAGGAGGCCGCGCCAGCGCAGCGCCCGGAGGGTGACGTCCAGGACGATGCAGGCCACGGTCGCGGCCACGAAGACGGGGAGTGCCCCTTGAAGGACCTCCCACGCCGCGGCGATGTCGACCTGGCGGACGACGAGGACGATGGCGACGGCCGAGACGCCGAGGCCCACGAGCGCCCGGAGGATCGGCCGGCTCACCCTTCGGCGCCCGGAGGCCGGTCGCCCGGCTCGCGGACAGGCGCGGCCTCGCGTCCGCGGTCGGGGGCGGGCTGCCGCCGCGCCGCCCGCGGGGTCAGCTTCGGCGAGGGCCGGAGGCGCACCCGGTGGAGGGCGAAGCGGGCGCAGACGCGCAGCGTCGAGAGCCCGTAGACGATGCTCCGACGGAGGCCGACCGAGCTCGCCTCCCGGAAGTAGCGCGTCGGCACCGCCACCTCGCCGATCCCGAGGCCGGCCGCCACCGCCTGGGCCACGAGCTCCTGGTCGAAGACGAAGTCGTCCGAGTTGCGGTGGTAGGGGATCGTCTCGAGCAGGCGGCGGGAGTAGGCCCGGAAGCCCGTGTGGTACTCGGAGAGGCGGAGGCCGAAGACCCGGTTCTCCAGGCCCGTCAGGAAGCGGTTGCTGACGTACTTCCAGCGCGGCATCCCGCCGGCGAGCGGGTCGCCGAGGAAGCGGCTCCCCAGCATCAGGTCGACCTCGCCGCGCAGGATCGGCTCCACGAGGGCGGGGATGCGCGTGGCGTCGTACTGGTAGTCCGGGTGGAGCATGACCACGACGTCGGCGCCGGCCTCCAGGGCCGCGTCGTAGCAGGTCTTCTGGTTCCCGCCGTAGCCCCTGTTCTGGCGGTGCACGATCACGTCGAGGCCGAGCCGCCGGGCGACCTCGACGGTCTGGTCGCGGGAGAGGTCGTCGACGAGGATCACCCGGTCGACCAGCTCGTGGGGCACGTCCGCGTAGGTGCGCTCGAGGGTCAGCGCCGCGTTGTAGGCGGGCATGACGATCACGAGACGGCGCCCCGCCGGCATCCGGGCACCGCGTTCCGTCGAAAGCATGGCGGAAGCGTACCGGGATCGGGGAACCTCGGGACGATCCCCCGATGGTCCCGGGCGCCCGTGGACCGGGAAGAGCCGATCGCGGAGAATGCCGCAACACGACACGGGAGACAGGCACATGCTCGATCGCCTCTTCGGCAACCGCGCCGCCGATCCCGACGCCGCGCGGCGCACGCCCCCCGGCCAGCACCTCACCGGGAAGCTCCCCGTCCTCCACTACGGCACCGTCCCGCCCGTCGACCTCGCGACGTGGGATTTCCGGGTCTTCGGGCTGGTCGACTCCCCGCTGACGCTCACCTGGGCCGAGCTGAAGGCCCTGCCCCGGAAGCGGCAGACCGTCGACATCCACTGCGTCACCCGCTGGTCGAAGCTCGACACGACCTGGGAGGGCGTCCCGATCCGGGCGCTCCTGGACCTCGCCGGCGTCCGCCCCGAGGCGACCCACGCCGTGGTCCACGCCGAGCAGGGCTACACCACGAACATGCCCCTCGACGTGCTGATCGACGATGACGTCCTCCTCGCCGACACGTACGACGGCCGGCCGCTCGACCCGGAGCACGGCTACCCGCTGCGCCTTCTCGTCCCCAAGCGCTACTTCTGGAAGAGCGCCAAGTGGGTCCGCGGCATCGAGCTGCTCGACCACGACGTCCGGGGCTTCTGGGAGCGCTACGGCTATCACAACGACGCCGATCCCTGGCAGGAAGAGCGCTTCAGCGCCGACTGAGCTCGCGTCGGATCGACCCGGGCTCCATCGCCGCCGCCCACGCCCTCGCCTCGACCACGACCGCGCGCCGCGTTCTCCCCGAGCCGCACCTGGACGGTCCTCTTCACGAGCCCGGCGGCGCGTGGCTCGTCCGCGCGGAAGCGAACGACACGCCACGAGCTCGGCCCCGGCCGGCGCGCTCGGCGGCCCGGGCCGTACGCTTCCCCCGTGACGAGAGACGAGACGCTGCCAGTGACGAGCCCCGCCGACGAGCACGGCGCGGGCGACCTGGACGGAGCGCGGGAGCCCGCCGGGGATCCGTTCCCGCGCGAGCGCTTCATCGGCCTGGTCGCCCGGCTCCCGCGGTACCTCCGCCTGGCGTGGGGCCTCGCCGGCGAGCCGCGCCTGTCGCGGGCGCGCAAGGCGGGGGTGCTGGCGGCGGCGGCCTACCTCGCCTCGCCGATCGACGCGATCCCCGGCGTGATCCCCGTGGTCGGCCAGCTCGACGATGTCGCGGTCGCCCTGCTGGCCCTCCGCGCAGCCCTGCGGGCCCTCGATCCGGCCACGCGGGAGCGCCAGCTGGCGGTCGCCGGGCTTGCCGTCGACGACCTCGACCGGGACCTCGGGACCCTCGGGGCGACGGCCGCCTGGCTGGCCCGCCGCGGCGTGGCCGTCGGGCGCCGGCTGGCGATCCTCGCGGCGGCCGCCTCGCTGGCCGCGGGCCGGGCCGGCGTTGGCGCGGTCCGGCGTGGCGCACCGGTCGTGGCGCGATCCGGCGGCCGCGCCGCGCGGGCGACGGGCCGCGCGCTGGGTCGGGTCGGAGGGCGCGGGCGCGACGCCGTGGCCCGCCGACTTCGACGAGGCGAGGAGGTTGAGCCGGGCGGACGGACCCGACCTGGAGGCCGGCTCCGACTCGGCCTGATTCAGGACGGCGCGCCGGCGGCCCGCTCCTCCACCGGCGGTTCCGGGGCCTCGGCCGCCACGATCGCGTCGACCGCCGCGTCCAGCGACGCCTCGGTCTCCGCCATCTCGAGGGCGATGGCCGCCTGCTCCTCGCCGTCGAGCGAGACGATGTCCGGGGCAGCGTCGGCGCCCCGGCGCGCAGCCTCGATCGCGCGGCTTCCTCGGCGGCGAGGATCTCGGTGGAGCTCCGGCGGTCGGCCGCCGGCTCGCCGGGCGCATCGTCCACCCGCAGGATCGTGAACGAGATGCCGGGCGGGATGGAGGCCGTGACCAGGAGCTCGCCGATCCGGTAGATCGATCCCTTCTGGCGGAGCCGGGAATTCGCCTTCTCCTGCAGGGCGGTCGCCTTGATCACGACCTCGGCCAGGATCCCCGGGTCGATACGTTCGACCATCGTCCGCGCCCCGCGCCCGGCCTTCTGGATTCCGCCCTTGACCTTCGCCTGGGTGCCCGGGTCCTGGGCCTTCGCCGCCACCGCGGTCGCGGCCTTCGCCGATGCATCGGCGGCCTTCACGGAGGCGTCGGCGGCGGTCCTCCCGGCGGTGGCGAGGCCCCCCTTCACCCTCTCCTGCGTCTCGGGGTCCTGGGCCTTCGCGGCGGCTGCGCCGGCCGCCCTCGTCGTCGCCTCGGCGGCGTCGCGGGCGACCTCGCCCGCCTTCTCCTTTGCCTTCTGCAGGAAGCTCATCACGCCCTCCACCGCGCTGCCGACGGGGCGTGACGCTACGGCGGAGCCGGGCTCGGCGTCAAGCGCTGCGCGCGGCGGCACGCTCGGGGGCCGCGGCCTGCCCGCGCGAGGGCGGCCCCGGGCCGAAGGGCGGCCTCGGGCCCGGGAAGCTCAGTTCCTCCTCAGCGGGGCCAGGCGAGGATCGGGGCCGTACGGCGCGAGACGCCGGGCCAGGAGGGCGACCTCGCGAGCCAGGAGCGCATCGAGGCCGGCGAGCCGATCTTCCGTTGTCGCCGCCTCCAGGAGCTCCTGGCGGCGCGGCAGCTCGGCCTGCACGAGGCCGCTGACGACGTAGCCGAGGGTCGTCGGGTCGTCGAGCGGGGCGAGACGGGCGGCGACCTCGGCCAGGCGCTCACGGGCGCTGGTGGCGCGCTCCGCGTCGCGCGGCTCGGCATCGTCGGCGTCCGCGGGGTCGACGCCCTCGTCGGGCGTCTCGTCGTCGCCCTCGGGCTGGAGGAGCTCCAGGTACCGGACGAACCGCGATCGCACCCGCGCCGCCAGGAGGGCGACGCGCACCGGGTCGCCCAGCGGCTCGGGGAGGAGCTCGCCGGTGCCCACGAGGTACGGCTTCCGCGTCGCGTCGACGCCGGTCAGCCGGAAGCGCGCCGTCCCGATGGTGACGATGTCGAAACGGCCGTCGGGATGGCGCGTCACCTCGCGGATCTCCGCCAGCGTCCCGACGGCGGCGAACGACACGAGCCCGGCCCCCACCTCGCGGCCGGCGCTGATGCCGACGACCCCGAACGGCTCGCCGGCGGCCAGGCAGTCGGCCACCAGGGCCCGGTAGCGCGGCTCGAAGATGTGCAGCGGCAGCGGTGCGCCCGGCACCAGGACGGCGTGGAGAGGGAAGAGGGGGATCTCCATCACCGGCAGGTTCGCGTCGCGGCGACCCGCGGATGCCGATCCGCGGGTCGTTCGCGGCATCGTCGTCCGTCCATGCCGCCCGGGCGGTTGCCGGCGCGGGCCGGCGGGGGATCAGTGGCCGCAGCCGCCCGGCGCGCCGGCGGACTCGGCCGTCCGGAAGGAGGACCCGCAGCCGCACGCGGCGACCGCGTTCGGGTTGTTCACGGTGAAGCCGGCGCCCATGAGCGTGTCGACGTAGTCGATCTGCGAACCCCGGAGGAGGTCGATGCTCTTGGTGTCGACGTAGACCTTGATCCCGGAGGCCTCCAGGACCTGGTCGTCGGCCGTGGGTGCATCCTCGATCATCATCCCGTAGCGGTAGCCGGAGCAGCCGCCAGAGTAGACGTAGACACGCAGACCGGTCGCCGGGTTGGGCTCGCCGGCGGTGATGTCCCGGAGCTTGCCGGCAGCCGCGTCGGTGAGGCTCAGGACGGTCGGGCCGTTGTCGATCATGGGGTCTCGCGTCCTCCTTGGGACGAAGGGCAGGGCGTGATGGACCCAGATCGTATTGGGTCGCCCGGTTTTCGACAAGAGTGCCACCGAAAAAGCATGGGGCGTCGGGCGCAGGACCCTCGGGCCGTGGTCTCCGGCGTGTGGCGGCTACCGCCCGAAGCGCCGCGCCCGCTGCTGGTAGGTGCGGATGGCGCGGAGCAGGTCGATCTCGCGGAAGGCGGGCCAGTACGCCTCGCAGAAGTAGAACTCGCTGTAGGCGCTCTGCCAGGGCAGGAAGCCCGAGAGCCGGACCTCGCCGGACGTCCGGATGATCAGGTCGGGGTCGCTCGAGCCGCGCGTGTACAGCTGGTCGGCGAGGCGGTCGGCGGTGAGCGCATCCGCCAGGTCCCCGGGGGCGACGCCGTCGGCCACCAGGGCCCGGACGGCGGATCGCGCCGCCTCCACCAGCTCGTCGCGGCCCGAGTAGCCGAGGGCGAGGGTCACCCGCAGGCCGGGCCGTCCGCGCGTCTCCGCCTCGCCGCGCTCGGCGGCCTCGCGCAGCCGGTCGGGGAGGAGGTCGCGGCGCCCGATGACCTGCAGCGACATCTCCATCCGCTTGACGCGGTCGCGCTCGGCCAGCGCCTCCAGGGTGTGGCGGGCGATCTCCGTGATCGCCTCGACCTCCTCGGCCGAGCGCTCGAGGTTCTCCAGCGAGAGGGCCCACAGGGTCACCTCGCCGATCCCGACCGAGGAGCACCAGCCGAGGAGCTCGACGGCCTTGTCGGCCCCGTGGCTGTGGCCGGCCCGGACCTCGTGCAGGCCGAGCTCGCGGGCCCAGCGGCGGTTGCCGTCCATGATGAGGGCGACGTGCTGGGGGACCGGGTGGGCCAGGACCTGGGAGCGGAGGTGCGCGGCGTAGGCCCGGTAGACCGGCGCCAGGGCGGCGTCGCGGGCGAGACGACCCACGGCGCGGGCGCGGGTCACGAGGCCGACCCCGCCGCCGATGGGCAGGGTGACCGGCGGAGCCGCGGGCTGCGGATCGTGGGGCACGGACGTCTCGGGCATCGGATCGTGACCGATCAGTGGACCCGCCGCGGGCCGGCGGTGTGACGCGGCTCAGCCATCGAGGCGCTCCACCACGGTCGCGATCCCCTGTCCCACGCCGATGCACATCGCGGCCAGGCCGTAGCGACCGCCGGTCCGGGCCAGCTCGTGGACGAGCATCGTCACGAGGCGCGCCCCCGACGCGCCCAGCGGGTGCCCCAGGGCGATCGCGCCGCCGTTCGGGTTGACCCTGGCCGGGTCGAGCCCCAGCTCGTCGATGCAGGCGACCGCCTGGGAGGCGAACGCCTCGTTGAGCTCGACGAGGTCGATGTCCGCGACGGCAAGCCCGGCGCGTGCGAGGGCCTTGCGGATCGCCGGCACGGGGCCGATCCCCATGACCCGGGGGTCGACGCCGGCGACGGCCGTGGCCAGGACGCGGGCCATCGGCCGGAGGCCCAGCGCCCTCCCTCGCTCGGCTTCTACGAGGAGGACCGCGGCGGCCCCGTCGTTGATGCCCGAGGCGTTGCCGGCGGTGACGGATCCGCCCTCGCGGAAGGCGGGCTTCAGCTTTGCCAGGCCCTCGGCGGTGGCCTCCGGCCGGGGGTGCTCGTCGCGGGCCACCACCACCGGATCGCCGCGGCGTTGCGGGATCTCCACCGGGACGAGCTGGCCGTCGAAGCGGCCCTCCTCGATCGCCGCGGCCGCGCGCCGCTGGCTCTCCAGGGCGAAGGCGTCCTGGCGCTCGCGGGCCACCTTCCATTCGTCGGCCACGCGCTCCGCGGTCTCGCCCAGGGAGATCGCGTACCCCTGCTCCATCCGGGGGTTGACGAAGCGCCAGCCGAGGGTCGTGTCGACGAGCTCGTGCGTCCCGCGCTCGAAGGCCGCCTCCGGCTTGAGCATGACGTAGGGCGCGCGGGACATCGACTCGACGCCGCCGGCCACGAAGACCTCGCCGTCGCCGGCCGCGATGGCGTGGGCCGCCGAGCTGATCGCCTGCAGGCCGCTGCCGCAGAGCCGGTTGACCGTCAGGCCCGCCACCTCGACCGGGTAGCCGGCGAGGAGGAGCGCCATGCGGGCCACGTCGCGGTTGTCCTCGCCGGCCTGGTTCGCGCAGCCGAGGATCACGTCCTCCACGGCGGCCGGATCGAGTCCCGTCCGCTCGACGATGGCCCGCAGGACGAGCGCGGCGAGGTCGTCCGGCCGCACCTCCGCCAGGGCTCCCCCGTAGCGCCCGATGGGCGTCCGGACGGCGTCGACGATCCAGGCCTCGCGGAGCGGGCGGTGCAGGTCTCTGGTCATGCCCGCGATTCTAGGCCCCCGGGCGCCGCGACGGCCTCCCGCGCCGCACGGGCCGTCCCTCCGCGCCTGCCCGTACCAACGGCGACCCTGGGTAGCACTTCAGTCCCGGTGCGTGCCCGTTGGCACCACGGCAAGGTTGGCTACAAGGTTCGCGGGCCACGTTGCCCGCCGCGTCCCGCGCAGCGAGCACGGGACCACACCGGGGACCGAGACGTGGCGATGACGCTCCTCGACGCCGACTGCGCGACCGCCGCACGTCGGGAGGCGGGCCAGACGCTCGTCGAGTTCGCCCTCGATCTTCCCGCTGTTCTTCCTGCTGCTGCTGGCCCTGATCGAGTTCACGTTCGTCTTCAGCGGCATGCTCGGCATCTCGTACGCGACGCGCGACGCGGCGCTCATGGCCGCCGAGGCCGGCAACGAGGTGGACGCCGACTGCGCCATCCTCCAGACCATCGACAACGCCGTCAGCGCGCCCGGCGACGACAACCGGATCGGGACCGTGACGATCTACCGCGCCGACCAGAACGGCGTCGCGATCCCCGGGGAGGCGAACACGTACACCCGCGGCGGGACGACCACCTGCGCGCTGCCGGACGGGACCTCGATGACCGTGCCGTACACGCCCTCCGGGACCCCAGGGATACCCGCCGAGCAGTCGCTGCAACTACCTCAACGGCTGCAACCTACCTCGACCGATCGCGGCCTGGACACCATCGGCGTCCGGGTGACCTACACCCACCAGTGGGTCACCCCGCTCGGTGGCTTCCCCGGGCCCGGATTCGGTGGGCAGGGCGGCACCGGCTTCACCCTCACCCAGTCGAACGCGATGCGCATGGAGCCGGTCCTGTGAGCCGCCGACGTCGCGTCCGGCGAAGCGGGGGCAGGGGCTGTCGAGTTCACCATGCTCGTGCCGGTCTTCATGCTCCTGCTCCTCGGGATGCTGGAGTTCGGGTTCGTCTTCGACCACACCCTGACCATCCAGTACGCCTCCCGCGAAGGCGCCCGCGTCGGCTCGGCCCTCGCGAACGGCGGCGGGAAGCTGGGCTGCGGCACCGGCGCAGTCGCCCAACTGGACGACCGTAGACCCCTCGTCATCGCCGCCGTCAACCGCGTCCTCACCTCGCCGGGATCCCGGGTCACGGTGGACGCGATCCCGACGATCCGGATCTACAAGGCGGGCTCGAACGGCCAGGAGCTCGGGCCCGTGAACGTCTGGACCTACACACCCGGCGCGGGACCCGACGTGGACGGGAAGAAGCTCGACTTCACGGAGTCGTCCGTCGGCTGGCAAGCCTGCAGCCGCACGAACGGCAACCCGGCCGATTCGATCGGCGTCTCGCTCACCTACACGTACCGGTTCGCGACGCCGCTCGGCGGCATCCTCCGCTTCTTCGGCGGGACAGGCTGGTCGAGCCTCGCCGTTTCGGACCGGACCGTCATGGCGCTCAACCCCACGCCGGATTGCAGTAGGTGCCAGAGATGAGCAGCCGAGAGACCGAGCCACGGCTCGCCCTGGCCACGCCGGCAGGCAGGGCCCGCGCGTGCGGGAACGCGGCCAGGTCCTCGTCATCTTCGCCGGGTCGATCGTCCTCTTCGTCGCGCTCTGCGCCGTCGTCGTCGACGTGTCCTGGTACTGGGCGAACACCCTCCGCGTCCAGCGGGCGGCGGATGCCGCGGCCCTCGCCGGGGCGGTCTTCCTGCCCGCGCAACACCACCGCGCGCGTACAGAGCCGCGCGAAGGACGAGGCCAGAAGAACGGGTACACCGACGGCGCGAAGCCGTGCGTGACACCCGCTCCAGGACGCCAAGAACGATCGCCAGCTCAACGTCACGTGTCGGCTCCCGTCGGCACGTTCTTCATGCGCGTCTTCGGGATCACCCAGATCCAGGCAGTCCGCAGGTCCAAGGCCGAGTACGTGCTGCCCGTCCCGATGGGCAGCCCGCAGAACTACTACGGGGTGGGCGAGTTCGTGGGGACGCCGATCACGAAGCGCTCGCCGACGGCCGCCGTCAGCGGAGGCACCTGGACCAACCCAACCCGCGCAGACGCCAACGACAACAACCTCTACGCGGTCAGCGCGACCGCCGCCGGATCCGCCCAGCAGTGGCGGGACTTCAACCTCACGACCGGCAGCGACGCCATCGAGGCCGGCGCGAGGATCGGACTGATCGAGGTGAGCCTCCGGGCCAGGCTGACCGGATCCGGCACCACCACGACGAACTGCCGCCTCCTGGCCGCGCTGTCGTGGAACGGCGGCGCCTCCTGGACGAGCAACACGGTGGCAACGCCCGCGCTCACCACGACGGAGACCCTCTACTCCCTCCCCACCGGGACAGCCACATGGGACGGTCGCACCTGGGCGCAGGGCGACTTCACGAATGCCAACTTCCGGGTTCGCCTGACATGGGACAAGCCCAGCTGCAGCTCGAGCCGCACCGCGTCGGTGGACACGCTGGAGGTTGCCGTGGCCTCCGAGAAGCAGCTTCCGGTCAACGATCCCGCGGCTGGAACCGCGCTCGCCCCGCAGAACTTCTGGGGCGCCATCTTCACGAAGGGCGGGGTGCGCCAGAACGGCGACTACTACGCGCCGGCCACGATCGGGGGGAGCGCGTCAGGCGTCTACACGCCCACGACGGGTGCGAGCCCGACCTACAACGCCAGCGGCTACGACTACACGGTCGACTTCACGGGCTCCGCGAACGACGGCCAGGTGCGGTTGTTCGACCCGATCTTCTGCGCCACGGGCCCGAACGCCACGAGCGGCTGGTACGGAGCCGGCGACCACTGGACGACGCAGGGGTCGAGTGGCAACACCGTCGTTGCGCCGGTCGCGATCACCTACCGGCTCTACCACGACATCAACAACACGCCGTACAACACCGGGGACGACACCTCAAGGCGACGCTTGCCTACAATCCGGCCGGCAAGACGCTCGGCGACTTCAGCGGCGCGTTCGGGAGCCCGAGCAGCGTCCAGAACTACAACAACGCCGACAAGCAGGACTGCGCGAACAACGCGGCCCACAACAGCTGGGTGACGCTCGCGAGCGGCCTCGCTGGCGGCATGTACCGGATCAACGTCGAGACGAGCAGCCAGGCCGCGAACGCGACCGTCGGCGCCGAGAACATGTTCGCCATCTGGGTCCAGGCCAGCGGGGGCAAGGCCCGCGTGTACGGCGGCGGACGGATGGCCGGCTATACCCAGGTCGGCGCCGCGCCCCAGAGCTTCTTCCTGGCGCAGATCGAGCGGTCCACGCCGGCAAGACCCTCGAGATCAAGCTCTTCGACCCGGGCGACGTCGCCGGCAACGCCCGGCTCTACATCCAGAGCCCAGACGGCAACGCGTACAGCAACGTCACGTTCAAGTACGCGGCGGACGCGGCCTGCAACGCCGAGCAGGAGCGAGCCTGCAGCGGCACCAAGCGCCAGTACATCCAGACGGCGGTGGCAGGATCCGGAAGCAGCTTCGACAACAGCATGATCACGATCACCATCCCGCTGCCGGACACGTACGGCAGCGGCGGCCTGACGCCGCCGGGGGTCCCGGGGGCCACCGCGGCCGACAAGGCGGGCTGGTGGAAGATCTACTACGACGTGACCAACGCCAACGACACGACCACCTGGATGGTCAACATCCTCGGCAACCCGGTCCACCTCAAGGTCCCCTGATCGACCCACTCTCGGGGAAGACGCGCCCGGTCGCTTCGGCGGCCGGGCGCGTCTCGTTCGGGGGCGGGTGGCGCCGTCGCGGAGTCGGCCATCGAACAGCGGGTTGGGACGGGTCCCTGGCGTTTCGTCCAGGTGTGCCGTGCGAAGACGCCTCAGACGCCATCGGCCTTGCGCCCACGCCGCGGTGGCCGTGGGCACGGTCGCCGGGACGCTCTGGGCGGCGCGCCCCTGAACCGGGTGACGTTCGTCGCCTTCGTAGCCGTGAACGGGGACGGTTCCGGTGCATGCGCTCTGGCACCGCCGCAAGCTTGGCTGCAAGGTCGTGAGGCCACAGTCCCGCTCACCGCGTCATCCGCGGGCGCAGACAGATCGGGGGCCACCACGTGCCGAGGACGCGCCGCCGCTGGGAAGGTTGCCCTTGTCGCCGCACTCGGGAGGCGGGCCAGACGCTCGTCGAGTTCGCCCTCGTCATCCCGATCTTCATGCTCCTGATGCTGTTCATCATCGAGTTCGCGTTCGTGTTCAGCGCCGTCCTCGGCGTCAACTACGCGAGCCGCAACGCGGCGCTGGCCGCGGCCGAGGCCGGCAACGACAAGCTCGCGGACTGCGTCATCCTCCAGCAGGTGGAGGAGTCCGTCGGCGCCCCGGGCGACAGGGCGAACATCCAGACGGTGACGATCTACCGGACGGACCAGAGCGGGTCAGTCCGGTACGCCACCCTGACGTACACCCGCGGCGGGACGACGACCTGCACCAAGGGGACAGGCCCCACGGCGACGTCGCTCACGGTCCCGTACTCGTCACCGACCGGCTCGTACACGTGGGACCAGCGCTGCAACTTCCTCAACGGGTGCCCGGACCTTGGCCGGTCGCAGATCGACACGATCGGCATCCAGATCTCCTACGACCACACCTGGGTCACCCCGATCCGCAACTTCGGGTTGGCGGGAACCGGCGCCATGCTCACCCAGTCGAACGCGATGCGGATGGAGCCCATCCTGTGAGGCGCGCCGAGATGATCTGGGGCCGTTCGGGCGTGGTCCGGCGGGGCGGAGATCCGCGGCGGGCGGCACGCGGCCAGGGCCTGGTCGAGTTCACCATGCTCGTCCCCGTCTTCCTCCTCCTGCTGCTCGGGATGCTCGAGTTCGGGTTCGCCTTCGACCAGAACCTGACCCTGGAGTACGCCACCCGCGAGGGCGCGCGCGTCGGCGCGGCGCTCGCCAACGACGGCGGCCCGGCCGTCTGCGACCCGGCGACGACCGACGTGGATGACCAGATCGTCGCGGCCGTCCGGCGCGTCCTCCTGTCGCCCGGCTCGCGGGTGACCCCGGCGATCGGGATGGAGGTCCGGATCTGGAAGGCCGACGCGAGTGGCGCCCCCACGGGCGGCATCAACGTCTGGAAGTACACGGGCCCCGGCACCGGTCCGGAAGTCGACACCCAGCGGATCGGCTTCACCCAGGTCTCCCAGCCCTGGAGCCCCTGCAGCCGGAAGAACGGCGGCACCGGCGGCCCCGACTCGATCGGCGTCAGCCTCGCCCACACCTACACGTTCCAGACGCCCCTGGCCGGCATCGTCAGGTTCGTCGGCGGCGCGTCCGCGGGCACCCTGACGATGTCGGACAGGACCGTCATGGCCCTGAACCCGACCGACTGAGGAAGCGACGATGGAGCAGCAGTTCGTGAACGAGGATCGGGTGGACGCCCGGGCCCGCCGCCAGCGCGACAGCGCCCGCGGGCGCGCGCGATCGCGCGGCCAGGTGCTCGTGATCTTCGCGTTGAGCATCTTCGTCTTCATCGGCATGTGCGCCGTCGTCGTCGACGTCGCCTGGTACTGGGCGAACACCCTCCGCGTCCAGCGCGCAGCCGACGCCGCGGCCCTCGCCGGCGCGGTGCTCCTGCCGGGCAAGGTGAACACCGGGGCCGACAACGCCTACCTGCGCGCGAGGAACGAGGCCACGAAGAACGGCTACACGGCCAGCGGGCGCGTGTCCCGGTCCCTCGTGCGTCAGGTCACCCCGGCCACTCGGGAACCACGGCCAGGCGGGGGCGGCAACCCGCGCCGGCTGAACGTCTACGATCACGGCTGCCGTCCCAACCTTCTTCATGCGCGTCTTCGGGATCACCTCGATCGACGCCACCCGGGCCGCGAAGGCGGAGTACGTCCTCCCCGTCCCCATGGGAAGCCCGCAGAACTACTACGGCGTCGGGCTGTTCATCGGGGCCGGCAAGAACACCGGCCTCAAGGCCGGGACGCCGTCCGGCAGCGGCTGGTCGAACGCCGGGCGCGCGGACGGCACCGACAACAACAGCCGCGCATCCTCCGGCATCGTGAGCGGGACCAGCCAGAACTGGGGCACTTTCGGGCTCCAAGGGGACGCTTCGTGGCCAGCGACCCGATCGACGGCATCGAGGTCCGAGTACAGGGAAGGTACGGCGGGTCGGGAGGCACCTCGAACACCAACTGCCAGCTCCAGGTCCAGCTCTCATGGAACGGTGGCACGAGCTGGGCCCCCCCCTCGGCGACCAGCGCCACGACGTGGGCCCTTCCGTCGAGCGATGGGACCGTCACCTTCGGCGACGCGACCTCGACGGACGACTGGTCCGGCCACACCTGGACGCGGGCCGACCTGGCCGACGGCCAGTTCATGGTCCGCCTGACGTTCAACAAGCCTGCCTGCGCAGCCAACCGGACGGCCGAGGTGGACACGCTCCAGGTCCGCGTCACGAGCCAAGCCGGGCCGCGGCCAATCGTACGCGCCGGACGGCACCCTCCTGGCACCGCAGAACTTCTGGGGCGCCTTGCAGAGCCAGGGCGCGCCGAACATCCAGGGCGATGCGTTCATGACCAAGTACCAGGACCGAGGCCCGATCACGCTCAACGGCCTTGACGCCGCCCAGGACCCGGATGCCTACTTCGACCCAGCCAACTACTACAACTACGGCGTCGAGATCCCCGCCGGTGGACGACGAACGGCTAGCGTCTACGTCTTCGATCCGGGGTTCTGCGATGGTCTCGATCAGCCAGGGCACGGGCGAGTCGTGGACGGTCGGCGGGGCCAACGGCAATTCGACCGCGGAGCCGGTGACCGCCTACTACGATCTCTACGACACGAAGAGCACGCCGTACGACCTGACCGACGACGGCTTGCCCGTGGCTTCGTCCGGCAGCGCCTTCCAGAACCTGGACCTCGACGACGCCTCGCTCGGTGGCTCCAACGGGTCCGGCAGCTGCCAGGGCCTGGCGTGGCACAGCGGCTGGTGGCTCCTGGCGCAGCGGCCTGTCAGGCGGCACCGAAGGCACGGTCTACCGCCTGCACACCCATTCCAATGCGGCCAACCAGGACAACACCACCGCGCTCAACGCGTTCGCGATCTGGGCGACCGCCACCGGCGGCACGCCGCGGGTCTACGGTGCCGGCGCCATGGAAGGGTATGTCCGCCTCCCGGGCGGCCAAGCCTCGCTAGTTCTACCTGGCCCAGATCGACGCGGTGCACGCCGGCAAGACGATGCAGATCGACCTGTGGGACCCGGGCGACACCGGGGGCTCTCTCCGCGAGCCTCCAGATCCTCGTAGCCGACCGGCGGCGTGTACGCGCCTGCCGCGTTCACCTACAAGGCGACCCGCGGCTCGACCGACGATAACGCCTCCAACTGTGCCGCCCAGGTACGAACCGTTGCGTCCACAGCGCCCGTGACGACCAACACGGGCAGCAACTCGCTCTTCAACGGCTGCTGGCTGCGCCTCACGATCGTCCTCGACGACGGCTACGCGGCGCCAACGCCGACCGGCGATGACCGAGGGCGGGTGGTGGAAGATCAAGTACACGATGGGCGGATCGACGTCGAGCTACAGCACCGACCTCACCACCTGGAAGGTCCAGATCATCGGCAACCCGGTCCACCTGGTCGTCCCGTAGCGCCGACCTGCTCCCACGGGCACCGCGCCCGGCCGCCCCGGCGGCCGGGCGCTCGTCGTCTTTGGCGCCCTCCTGAAGGCACCCTGTCCTGGCGCGGCGTACGCTGCCGACGTGACCAGCGAACGCCGCCTCGACCAGGGCGGGCTCGCCCTGGCCCGGGGCGACATCACGACGATCCCCGCCGACGCCATCGGCAACGCGGCGAACGCGGCGCTCGCCGGCGGGGGCGGGGTGGACGGCGCGATCCACCGGGCCGGGGGACCGGCGATCATGGCGGAGCTCCGGGCGAGGCTACCCCGGCGGGACCCCGACGGGCAGCGCGGTCGCGACCGGCGCCGGCGACCTCCCGGCGCGCTGGGTGATCCACGCGGTGGGGCCCGTCTGGCGGGGCGGCGGCCACGGCGAGCCGGAGCTCCTCGCGGCGGCCTACCGATCCGCGATCGACGTGGCAGCCGACCTCGGCGCACGGACCCTGACGCTCCCGGCCATCAGCGCCGGGATCTACGGCTACCCGCTCGACCGGGCGGCCGCGGTGGCCGTCGGCACCGTCGCCGAGGCTCTCCGCGCCGGAGCGCCCCTCGAGAGGGTGACGTTCGTGCTCTACTCGGCCGACACGCTGGACGCCTTCGAGCGGGCCCTCGCGGCGCTCCCCTGATCGCCGCCGGTCAGGCGGACGGGGCCTGGTCGAAGACGACCAGGCGTCCCTCGCGCAGCTCGAAGATCCGGCGGTCGATCGCCTCGTCCGAGTCGCCCGCGTACTCCAGGACGAAGTCGGCGAAGAGAGGTGCGAACTCCGGGTCCTCGGCCCGCAGCCCGGCGGCCACCAGGAGGTGCCGCGCGGGCAGGCCGACGAGGACCCGGCTGCCGGGCCCCCCGAGCTCGCGCTGCGAGGTGGGCCGTCACGTCCGGCAGGAGGATCCGGCTGGCATCCCAGCCGTCGCCCGTGTCCGACGAGACGACGCGTCGCCCGGCCGACTCCTCCACGGACCAGGGGGCCGTCGCCGACCACGCCGCGAGGTTGGCGAAGGCAGCCTCGCGGAACGTCGCCGCCGAGACACCCCACGCGGAGATGTGGTCGCCGTTGACCAGCACGTCGAAGCCGGCGGCCTCCAGCGCATAGGCGACGACGAGGTCGACGGGCCCGTCATCGAGGAGCGGCCCGACGTTGCCGGCGACGCTCGACGGCTCTGTCAGGGTCTCCAGGCGAAGGCCCTGCGTCCCGGCCGGACGGAGCACCGGGTAGACGACCGACGCTGCGGCCTCCCACGAGTGCTCGGGGGCGAGGGACATCGGGGCGGCGGTGGCCTCAGGGTCGTCCATGCGGGCTTCGTCCTCCGACATCGGTGCGCCTAGGATGCGCCATCCGGCGCCGGAACGGAAGACGGAGCCGTGCGCCAGCGGGGTTCCCGGCGCTCCAGGAACGCGCGCATCCCCTCCGCCTGGTCGGGCGTCCCGAAGAGGGCCCGGAAGAGGTCCCGCTCGACGAGCAGCCCCTCCTCCAACGGGCCCTCGAAGGCGGCTCGCACGGCCGCGACCGCGGCCCGGACGGCGTCCTGCGGCTGGGCGGCGACGGCCGCCGCGAGATCGAGGGCAGCCGCGAGCGTCTCCCCGGCGGGCACGAGCCGGGTCAGGAGCCCCAGGCGATCCGCCTCGGCCGCGGGCACGCGGCGGCCCGTCAGCACCAGGTCCATCGTGCGCGCCTTGCCGACCGCGCGGGCCAGTCGCTGGGTCCCCCCGGCGCCGGGGATGATCCCCAGGTTGATCTCCGGCTGGCCGAACGTCGCGTCGTCGCCCGCCACGAGCATGTCGCAGGCGAGGGCCAGCTCGGCTCCGCCTCCGAGGGCATAGCCGCGGACGGCGGCGATCGTCGGCGTCGCGACGGCGGCGACCCGGTCCCATCCCCGGAACCCGGGGGCCGAGGCCAGGCTCTCGGCCGTCTGCCCCGCGAGCTCGGCCACGTCCGCCCCGGCCGCGAAGGCGCGCGTGCCGGCGCCGGTGATCACGATCGCGCGGCACGCGGGGTCGGCGTCGAGCGCCTCCACGACCTCGGCGAGCCGGAGCAGCAGGGCGAAGCTGAGCGCGTTGAGCGCCCGCGGCCGGTTGAGCGTCACGAGGGCGACGCCGTCGAGGAGCTCGGGCGGCTCGAGCGGGGAGCCGCCGGCGCCGCGCCGGCGCGCGGGCTGCTCGAACAGGACGAGGTCGCCCGGCTCGTCGCGGGCCGCTGGCTCCGGCACGTCGTCCCCTCCACCGGGTGCGCCGGCGGCGCCGCCGGCGTCGGCCCCAGTATCCACGGCCTGCAGGCGGCCGGCCAGCCCGCCACGCGGGTCAGCCCTCCGCGCGGGCCGCGGCGACGGCCGGGGGCTGCCGGTCAGGTCGTCGCGCGGGCTGCGGCGACGGCCGCGGTCGACCGGTAGAAGCATCGCCAGCCCCTCCAGGAAGAGGCCCGGCCGCTTCGACGCGACCTGGTGCGCACAGTCGGGGACGACGAAGAGGCGTGCGTCGGGCAGCTGGCGGGCGAGGGCCCACGCCTGCCCCACGGGGACGACGGGGTCGCGGTCGCCGACCACCACGAGCGCCGGCACCTCGACCCGGCGGAGGTCCGCGAGCGCCGGGGGCGCGTCCCCGGTGACGAAGGCGGCGATCGCCGGCATCAGGCGCCGCCACGCACCCGGGCCCTGGACGGGGTCATGGCGCCGGGCGAGCGCGGCGGCCCAGGCCGGATCCTGGCGCTCGATGCGCCCCACGTCCGCCAGGTGGCGCATCACGCTCGTCCGCGGCTCGGGCTCGGTGGCCGTGCCGACGAGCACCAGGGTGCGCAGGCGGGCGGGCCGGCGCATCGCGTAGGCGAGGGCCGTGGCGCCGCCCAACGAGAACCCGAGGAGGTGGAACGTCGCCAGCCCGAGGGCGTCGACGAGGGCGGCGAGGTCGTCGACGAGGTCCGGGAGCCGCAGACCCAGCGCGGCGTCGTAGGCCGTGCCGGCGTGGCCGCGGGCGTCGGGGAGGTAGCAGGTGAAGGACCTGGAGAGGCGCGGCAGCTCGGCCCCGAAGTCCTCGCGCCCGGTCGACGAGGCGCCGTGCAGGAGGACGAGCGGCGGCCCGGCGCCGACGCGGTCGTAGCGCACGCGGAGCCCGTTGGCCTCGACGTGGGCAGATGCCGCGGGTTCTCGTCCGATCCTGGTGCCGGGCTCGCCCTTCACGGCCCGCAGTCTACGTGGCGCAGGGCGGGCCCCGACTGGTCTGCCGCCCTGCCGCCGGCGAGTCGATCGCCGCCCGATGGACGGGACGCTAGAATGCCCGCCATGGCCTCGACCCCCGCCCGCTGGGATCGCGCGTCCCTCGTCCCGACCACCGCCGACGGCCGGCGCGTGCCGGAGCTCGCCCAGCTCGGGCCCGGCGTCCCGGACCCCGCCACCCTCTTCACGTTCATGCGCGACGCCGAGCTCCGCTTCGGTAGCCTCCGCCTCCGCGTGGAGGAGCACGTCAGGATCGCCGCCGGCGAGACGCTCCGGGTGCACGAGGTGCTCGTCCGCCACCCCGGCCTGGCGCGGGTGACGGTGGTCCGGCCCGACCGCCCGACGACGACGAACCACGACATCTGGCTCAGCGACGGGCAGATGGTCCGGACCTACCGGGCGGGGCACCGGCTGGGCACATTCCGGCCCGTCCGACCGCCGCTCGCCGGCATCGCCGATCGCGACCTCCCGGGCGCCTCCCGCCCCTACGTGCCGCTCACCGCGCTCCCCGCGAACTCGCTGGCCGACACCTTCGTCCACCCCGGCGGCTTCGCCCAGAACGTCCTGGCCACGGGCGCCAGCGTGGTGGCCGGCACCGGGACGATCGCCGGGCGCGAGGTCGTCTTCGTGACCACGGCCGCCCCGCGGACGATCGAGCTGGCCGGCGACCGGCCGGACCACCGGCTGGAGATCGCCGTGGACCGCGAGACCGGCCTTCTGGCCCTCCTCGTGGAGTCGTTCGGCGACGACGTCACGCGGCGCGCCGAGGCGACCGAGGTCTCCCCCGACGCCGCGATCCCCGACAGCGCTTTCTCGATCGCGACCCCCGACGACGCCTCGATGATCTACTGACGGCGGGCCTGCCCGCCGTCACCCCGGCCCCTCCGGCGATCGTGGGGACCCGCCCAGCTCGCCGCCCGCGATCTCCCTGGCCGGGGATGCCGCAGGCTCACGCGATAATGGCCCCATGGAGCTGCCCGTCGGCCTGCAGCTGAGCGAGGAGCTGGGGTTCATCCTGAACCTGGGCGTCGCCGTCCTGGCGGCGCTGGTCGGCGGTGCGATCGCAGCCCGGCTGCGCCAGCCGACGATCGTCGGCTACCTCCTCGCGGGCGTCGCGATCGGGCCCTTCACGCCGGGCTTCGAAGGCGACCAGGAGCAGATCACGATCCTGGCGGACATCGGGGTCGTCCTCCTGCTGTTCACGCTCGGCGTCCAGTTCTCGATCCGCGAGCTCGTCGCCGTCCGCCGGATCGCCCTCGGAGCGGCCGTCCTCCAGATCCTCGGGACGACCGTCGTCGGCTTCGCGGCGGCGCTGCTGCTCGGGCTCGACGCCCGCAGCGCGTTCGTCCTCGGCACTGCCGCCGCGATCTCCTCGACCCTCCTCGTCATCAAGCTCCTCGTGGAGCGCGGCGAGCTGGAGGCGGCGCACGGGCGCGCCCTCATCGGCTGGATGATTGCCCAGGACCTCGCGACGATCGTCGGTGTCGCCACGATGCCGGCCCTCGCGGGCGAGGACCCGGTGGGGCCGCTCCTCCTCGCCGCGGGCCGGGTCGCCGTCTTCCTCGGCCTCGCCGTCATCGTCGGGACCCGCCTCCTTCCGGTCCTCTTCCGGCTCGTGGCCCGGCTGGGTTCGTCGGAGCTGTTCCTGCTGGCCGTGTTCGGCACGGCCCTCATCGCCGCTGTGACGTCGAGCGTCGTCTTCGGCCTCGGCCTCGCGCTCGGCGCCTTCGTCGCCGGCCTCCTCATCTCCGAGTCGGAGCTGTCGTACCAGGCGATCGCCGAGATCGTGCCGTTCCGCGACCTCTTCGCCGTCCTCTTCTTCGTGTCGGTCGGGATGCTGGTCGACCCGCTGAGCCTGGCGGCCCAGCCGGGAGCCCTCGTCGTGCTCGTCATCGTCGCCGTGGTCGTGAAGGGGCTGATGTCGGCGGGGCTGGCCCGGCTCTTCGGCCTGCCGGCGCGGTCGGCCGTGCTCCTCGGGGCCACGCTCGCCCAAGTCGGCGAGTTCAGCTTCATCCTCGCCGAGGAGGCGCTCCGGCTCGACATCCTGGCCCAGCCTGCCTACGACCTCCTCCTCGGCACGGCGCTCGTGTCGATCGTCATCACGCCCTTCGCCGTGCGCGGCGCCGACCGCGTGGCTGCGCGGCTCGAGGCGCGCCGGGCCAGTGAGGGAGCCGAGCCGAACGACGATCCCCTCGGCGGCCGGGGCGGGGGCCACGGCGTCAAGGCGGCCTACACGTCCGATGGGCGGCCGCACGTCGTCGTCCTCGGCGGCGGTCGTGTCGGCCTCCTCGTCGCCCGCGCGGTCCGGACGCGCGGGTTCGGTTGCGTCGTCGTCGACCGCGACCGGCACCGCCTCGAGGACGCGACGAGGCTCGGGGCCCAGGTCGTCTACGGCGATGCCGCGAGCCGGACGATCCTGGAGCGGGTGGGCCTTCGGGAGGCTCGCCTCCTCGTCGTCGCGTTGGCCGACCCGTTCGCCGCCCGGCTCGCCGCCGAGCGAGCCCTCCACATCAACCCGAACCTCGAGGTCGCAGCGCGGGCACGGGGCGGCCGCGATCGGACGCGGCTGCGGGCGGTCGGCGTTCGCCGCCTGGCCGACCCTGAGGTGGAGGCGGGGGTCGAGCTGGCGCGGCACACCCTCCAGCGGATGGGCGTCTCCGGCGCCGAGCTGGCGGCGATCGCCTCGGGCCTGCGGCGGGCCCAGTACGGGCCGGATCCGGGCCCTCCCGCGGGCCGGGGGTAGGGCCGGCGCGGCGGACGCTGCCGGCGGCGGGGCGTCCCCATCCCGGCGGGCTGGTCAGCCGGCGCGGCGGTCGCTGCCGGCGGCGGCCCGGTCCCGATCGCCTACCGGGGACCGTCCTCGAGGTCGGGGCGAACCCGCCGGACCCAGTCGCGCAGCGCCCATTCGGTCGTCCGGAAGGCGATCTCTCGCCACGGGATGGCTTCCGGGACGAACGGGCGGATCTCGAGCGCCTCGGGGGTCGCGGTCGGGGCGCCGCCGACGATCCGGGCGACGAAGGCGACGACGACGATGGCCGCTTCCGAGCGGGTGTAGAGCCCCACGATCTCGCCGGGCTCGACGACGAGCCCCGTCTCCTCGAGGGTCTCCCGGATCGCACCCTCCCGGACCGTCTCGTCGATCTCCATGAAGCCGCCCGGCTGGGCCCACAGGCCCCGCCCCGGCTCGATCCCCCGGCGCAGGAGCATGACCTCCCCGGCGTCGGTCACCGGCAGCGTCGTGACGACCAGCCGCGGGTTCACGTAGGCGACGTAGCCGCAGGCCTCGCAGGCGAGGCGCTCGCGGTCCTCGCCGGGAAGCGAGCCGAGCCGCAGGGTGGCGCCGCATCGCGAGCAGTAGTTGAGGGTTGCCGCAAGCCACGTCGGGACGCCCCGGCCGGCCCCCGCGTCGACCGTCGGCGGCTCCAGCACGGCGTCGTCGACCGCCCGGAGATCGGAGAGGCCGTGCGGGTTCGACGTGCGCTCGCCGTGGCTCATGGTGCGCTCACGCTGCTCGTGGCGCTCACGCTGCGAGGACCAGCCACGCCGCGCCGACGAGCAACGCGTAGAGGACCACGCCGGCGGCCACCCAGGCGAGCCGGAAGACTCCCTTCGCGCGGTCCACCGGCATCCAGGCCCAGGCCGACCGCCAGATCCGGAGGATCGCGTCGGCGTTCGCGACCGCCAGGAGCGGCACGCCGATCAGCACGCAGGCCTTGACGAGGAGGCTGTCGAGCGCCATGCCAAGCTCGAGGGCAGTGATGGCGACCGCGCCGAGAACAAGGGCAGGCGCGGAGAGGAGCACGTAGTGCTTCTGGAGCGGCGTCGGCTTCGTCTCGGGGACGCTGCGCGGCGGCAGGCCGGCCATGCTCGGAGGCGAGCCGGCCTGGCTCGCGGATGAGCCCGCGCGGGCCGCGGTCGTCGCCCCCGACACCCGGGCGGCCTGGCGGTCGAGGACGGGCATGCCCGCCTCGTGGCGTTCGTCGTCCACGGGCCTGAGTGTATCGGCCGGGGCGCTCCGGGGCTGGTGGGCGCGCGGTCGGCCGCCGGGCTGCCGGCCGGCCGATCCCCAGGCCGCGGCGGCGGGGCCCGGCATCGAGGACAATCGGGGCGGCACCGGCGAGGCCCCACGGGCCAGGGAGTGCCGGACCGGTCCCGGACAGGGCGCGCCCGAGCGCACGCGGAGGACGTGATGGCGAAGATCGGCTACGCGGCGATGCTCGAGCAGTTCCATCCGACCGACCTGCTCGACTGGTGCGCCCGGGCGGAGGCGGCCGGCTTCACCGCCGGCTTCATGGTCTCCGAGCACTTCCACCCGTGGACACCCGGGCAGGGCCAGGCCGCGTTCGCCTGGAGCTTCATGGGCGCCCTCGGCGAGCGGACCTCCCTCCGCTTCGGGACCGCCGTCACCTGCCCCGGCTTCCGCTACCACCCCGCGGTCATCGCCCACGCCGCGGCGACCCTCGGCGCCATGTACCCCGGCCGCTTCTGGCTGGGCCTCGGCGCCGGGGAGGCGCTCAACGAGCACGTCCTGGGCGGGCAGTGGCCGGAGATCGGCGTTCGCAGCGCGATGCTGTTCGAGGCGATCGAGGTGATCGCGAAGCTCTTCTCCGGGAACGTCGTGAAGCACCGCGGGGAGCACTTCACGCTCGAGAGCGCGAAGCTGTACACCCGGCCGGCGGACGACGCCCGGGTCCCGATCTACGTCGCGACCGCCGGCCCGCTCAACGCGAAGAAGACCGGGAAGTTCGCCGACGGGATGATCACGGTCGGCGCCGCCGACGAGAAGATCCGGATGCTCTGGGACAAGTGCGACGAGGGCTGCCGCGAGGCCGGCAGGGACCCGGCCGGCACCCCGAAGCTCCTCCAGGTCCACGTGAGCTGGGCCCGCACGGACGAGGAGGCGACCGAGAACGCCGTCCGCGAGTGGCCGAACGGCGGGATGCCCTTCCCCAAGCAGGACATCAGGAACCCGGAGGACTTCGCGGCGATGGCGAAGCTCGTCCGCCCCGAGGACTTCCGGAACCGCGTCCTCATCTCGTCCGACCTCGCCGTCCACGCGGCGCACATCCAGCACTACGTGGACATGGGCTTCGACGAGATCCACGTCCACAACGTCGGGCGCAACCAGGCGGAGTTCATCGACGTCTTCGGGAGCGGAAGTCCTCCCGGAGCTGCGGCTGGGAGGCTGACCGGAATGCCCGATCGGCGGCCCGCCCATGGCGACATCCCGTCGCGCGCCGGCGACCGGGCGACGAGATGACCGACCTGCGCGCCGACCTCGTCGTCGTCGGCGGGGGGATCCTCGGCCTGGCTACTGCGTACCGCCTCCTGGAGGCTCGCCCGGACCTCCGCCTGCTCCTCCTCGAGAAGGAGGACCGCCTCGCGGCCCACCAGACCGGCCGCAACAGCGGGGTCATCCACTCCCCGAACACCTACGCCCCCGGGTCGCTCAAGGCCCGCCTCTGCGCCGAGGGGATGCGAGACGCGCTCGCCTTCGCCGACGAGCACCAGGTCCCCTACGAGCGCTGCGGCGAGCTGATCGTGGCGACGGAGCCGGTGGAGCTCCCCCGGCTCGCCGCCATCGCCGACCGCGCCCGGGCGAACGGCGTCCAGCTCCGCGAGCTGGGGCCGCAGGAGATGCGTGACGTCGAGCCCGAGGTCCGGGGGCTGCGCGGGCTCCACGTTCCCGCCACCGGGATCATCGACTGGGGCCGTTTCGCGCTCGCCCTGGGCGACGCCGTCCGGACCCGGGGCGGCGAGATCCGGACGGGGGCGGAGGTCGCCGCGATCCGCCGGACGCCGGACGGCCTCGTGCTCGAGACGACGGCCGGCCCCGTCGCGACGCGGGACCTCGTCACCTGCGCCGGCCTCCAGTCGGACCGCCTCGCGGCGATGACGGGGCACGGCCGGGGGATCCGGATCGTCCCCTTCCGGGGCGACTACGCGGTCCTCCGCCCGGAGGCCCGCCGCTTCTGCCGGACGCTCATCTACCCCGTCCCGGATCCCCGCTTCCCGTTCCTTGGCGTCCACCTGACGCGCCGCATCGACGGCGAGGTCTGGGCCGGGCCCAACGCGGTGCTCGCCTTCGGCCGCGAGGCCTACCGGCGCCGCGACGTCGACGTCCGGGAGCTCGCCTCGATCCTCGGCGATCGCGGCTTCCTCCGGCTCGCCGGGCGCTACTGGCGAACCGGCGCGACCGAGATGGTCCGCGATCTCTCGCGGCGCCTCTTCCTGCGGGCGCTCCGGCGCTACACGCCCGGGCTGGAGCTCGCCGACCTGGCCTGGGGGCCGTCGGGGATCCGGGCCCAGGCGCTGCGCCGCGACGGCACCCTCGTCGAGGACTTCGCGATCACCGGCGGGCCCCACGTCCTCCACGTGCAGAATGCCCCCAGCCCGGCGGCCACGGCGGGCCTCGCGATCGGGCGCGAGCTGGCGGCCAGGGCCGTCGAGCGGTTCGAGCTGTAGGGGAGGTCGACCATGCGCCATCGGAGCGACGAGGAGCTGGCGGCGGGCCTGGCGACGATCCGGCAGTCGCCGGCCGACGCCGGGACCGTCGAGATGATCGTCCGCCGCCCGGCCCAGGACGAGCGCGAGGTCCTGGAGGAGGGCCGCCTCACGACCGACGACGGCCTCGTCGGGGACCACTGGCGGGCGCGGGGCAGCCGCTCGACGCCCGACGGGTCCGCCAACCCCGAGTGCCAGCTCACGCTGATGAACGCCCGGCTGGTCGACCTCCTCGCCGGCGGAGACCGGCAGGCCTGGCCGCTGGCCGGCGACCAGCTCTACGTCGATCTCGACCTGTCCGTGGAGAACCTGCCGGCCGGCACGCGGCTCGCCATCGGCGCGGCCATGATCGAGGTGACGGAGCCCCCGCACACCGGCTGCGCCAAGTTCAGCACCCGCTTCGGCAGCGAGGCGATGCGCTTCGTCAACTCCCCCGAGGGCCGGGCCCTGCGCCTCCGCGGCCTCAACGCGCGGGTCGTCGAGCCGGGCGAGGTCCGTTGCGGGGACGCCGTCCGCCGGCTCTGAGGCCCACCCGGATCCAGTACCAGGAGGAGGTCGTTCGTGGGATCCCCCACCCCCGCAACCTTCGATCGCCCGGCCGACCGCGCCGGCGAGCTGGCCGGCAAGCCCGGGGTGGTCCGCTTCCTGGAGGTCGCGCCCGTGCGCGCGGTGCTCGTCGACGGCGACGGCCAGCCCGGCGAGGCGACCTTCGGGGCCCGGATGCCCGGCCTCTACACGGCGGCCTACTCCCTCCGGTTCACCCTCAAGCGGCGCGGTGTCGAGCGGCGGGTCGGGATGCTGGAGGGCCTCTACTGGACGGCCGATGAGGCGATCGACCTCGACGTCATCCTCGGGCCCGACCGCGGCACCTGGCGCTGGACGCTCCTCATCGCGCTGCCGGACGAGGCGACCGACGCCGAGCTCGCAGACGCCCTCGCGAAGGGCCGCGCGAAGGTGGCGCCGGAGATCGCCGAGAACCTGCGGATCGAGACGATCGCCGAAGGAGCCGTTGCCCAGGTCCTCCACCTCGGGACCGTACGCCGAGGAACGCCCGACGATCGAGCGCCTCCATGCGGCGATCGCGGCAGCCGGCCTGCGCCCACGGGGCCGCCACCACGAGCTGTACCTCGGCGACCCGACGCGCTCCGCCCCCGAGAAGCTGAGGACGCTCCTGCGCCACCCGGTCGAGCCGGCCTGAGCCCGGGGCCGGCCGCCGCAGCCGCGCGCCCCAGGCTCGGCGTCGAGCTCGAGCGGCGGATCTCGCCTCAGCCGCCGCTGACGCAGAATTCGTTGCCCTCGGGATCGGCCAGGACCGTCCAGGCGAAGTCGCCCAGGCTGCGTTCGGCGAGGACCGTGGCGCCCAGGGTGACCAGCCGTGCCACCTCGTCGGCCATCACCTCGGCGACGAAGTCGAGGTGGACCCGGTTCTTCACGACCTTCGGCTCCGGCACCTTCTGGAAGAGGAGCGGCGGGAGGCCGGCCTCGCGCGCCGGCGGCACGAGCGCCACGTACTGCTCGTTGACCTCGCGCCGCTCGTAGCCGAGCGCCGCAGCCCAGAAGTCGACGACCCGCCCATGGTTCGCGCAGTCGATGACGACCTCGGTCACGCGGAGCGACATGGGCAGACCTCCTCGCGCGATCGTCGGGCTCGCGACGGTGCCGGGCCCCCGCGTCTACCGCCAGGCGCGGGCTTCGTCGGGATAGAGGCGGACGCGGCGGTACGGCTCGCGGCCGCGCGAGCGCGAGACGACGTTCGCGCGCTCGGCCATCTGGTGCTGGAGCCGGCGGATGTAGGCGTTCTGGGGGGCGAGCTCCACGGGCTGGGCCTCCCGGGCGACGAGGCCGATCGCCTCCTCGGTCTCCCGCAGCGCGGCCTCCCGGGGATCCACCTCCAGGGCGAAGATGGAGGTCAGGCTGCCCTGCATCTGGACGATCGTGTTCGCCTTCAGGACGTAGACCGGGAGGGCCCGCTCCTCGGCCTCCCGGATGACGGCGCCCTTCTGGCGATACTCGCTGCGCAGCGTCATGACGACGTCGGCCTCGTCCACCAGGCGGGCCACGATGACGGGCAGCTGCAGCTCCCGGATCGCCTGCTCGAGGCGCTTGCGGCTGATCCCGTGGGGGTAGACGCGGAGCGTGGGCAGGATCCCGGTCTCCACCCGCAGGGCGGGCCCATCCTCGTCGACCGCCGCGGCGACGGCCCGGTCGGCCAGCGCCTCGTCGTCGGCGACGAGGTCCACCGCGTTGACCGGCCCGATCCCCTCCTCCGCCCTGAAGGCCTCGAGGGCGCGCGCCGCCTGGTCGCGCCACTCGACCTGCCGCTCCCACTCGCGGACGTCGCGGGCGCGGACGTCGGCGGCGGTCTCGGTCGCGCCGCGCTCGACGGGCCCGCGATCGGCGATCTCCCCGGCGACGAACGGCGCCTCGGCCACCCCGGCGCGTGAGCCGGCGTCACTGCCCGGCCCGCCGCCGCCGGGCGTCCCGCGGTCACCGAGGCGGGCGATGCGCTCGCCCGGCATGGTCCGACCGCCCGCCTCGCCGGGCCGGCCCCGCGACTCGCGCCAGCCGCCGGACGCGCCCGGCCGGAACCCCGGGCGCGCCGCGCCCGCGGGATCCCAGGGAGTGGTGCGGTAGTCGCCGGTCCCGCGCCAGCCGGGCTCGGGGCGCCACCCGCCGCCGCCCGTCCCGACGAGGCCGTTGAACCGCTCCCGTCCCAGCTGCTCGCGCGGCGACGGACGCGGCCGCGACTGCGACTTGTGGACGCCGGCCTCGTCCTTCCAGCGCAGCTCGGGGGCCACCGGGTCACCGCGCAGGAGCGCGTCCACCGTCTCCGACACGTCGGCGTGGACGGTGACCCGCTCGCGGTCGACGATCTCGACGATGACGTCGAACGTCGGCGGCGCCTTGCGCTCGAGGACGCTCTTCTGCGTCCGCCGGCGGCGCGCCTCCTCGTCGCCGAGGGTGACCGACTGGATCCCGCCGATCAGGTCGGAGAGCGTCGGGTTCAGCATCAGGTTGTCGAGGTTGTTGCCGTGGGCGGTGCCGATGAGCTGGACGCCGCGCTCGGCGATCGTGCGGGCGGCCTGCGCCTCCAGCTCGGTCCCGATCTCGTCGATGACGATGACCTGGGGCATGTGGTTCTCGACCGCCTCGATCATCACCTCGTGCTGGAGCGCCGGGGTGCGGACCTGCATCCGCCGGGCCTTGCCGATGGCGGGATGCGGGATGTCGCCGTCGCCGGCGATCTCGTTGCTGGTGTCCACCACGACGACGCGCTTGCCCATGTCGTCGGCGAGAACGCGGGCGGCCTCGCGCAGCATGGTGGTCTTGCCGATCCCGGGACGGCCCATGATGAGGATCGACTTCCCGGACTCGACGAAGTCCTCGATGATCTCGATCGTCCCGTAGACGGCCCGCCCGATGCGGCAGGTCAGGCCCACGATCTTCCCGTTGCGGTTGCGGATCGCGCTGATGCGGTGGAGCGTCCGCTCGATGCCGGCCCGGTTGTCGTCGCCGAACGAGCCGATCTTGTCGACGACGTGGGCGATGTCGGCCTCGCCGACCTCGCGGTCGAGGAGCGTCACCTCGCTCTCCGGGAAGCGGGCCTCGGGTCGCCGCCCCAGGTCCATGACGACCTCGATCAGCGCCGTGCGCTCCGGGAGGGCGTGGATCGCGGCCACGATCTCGGGCGGCAGCGCCTCGAGCAGCGCCTCGAGGTCGTCGATGAGCTCGCGGTTCGGTCGGACGGCCACGGCGGTCCCCTCAGCGAGTGGCCGGCACGAGGGCCGGCTCGGCGACGCGGACGAGCGTCTCCTTGATCAGCAGCGTGACGGTGGCGATCGTGCTGAAACCCTCCTCCTCCAGGCGGCGCTCGAGAGGCGATTCGTAGGTGCGCACCGGGGCGATGACCCCGTGGTCGTGGCCGTGATCGCGGCGCTCGGCCCGGGCGGCGATCGCGCCCAGCCCGAAGCGGACGAGGGGGCCCGCGTCGGCGCCCGGCCGGGCCATGACGCGCAGGTAGTGAGGCTGGTCCTCCTTGGCGACGCCGACCTGCACGAAGCCGGTGGCGGCCGTCGGGTCGGGCGACCCCTCCGGCGCCTCCTGGAGGAAGGTCTCCACGTCGGCGAAGCGAAGGATGGGCGTCAGGCTGGAGCGCGGCATCAGGGAGCCGCTGCCCGGCAGCTGCCAGTCGGCGATGCGCGTCATCTCCAGGCGCTGGACCGGCGCCGGCGTCACGGCGCCGTACAGGCGGAAGAGGGCCACCGCGTCGCTCTGGCCGGCCGGCCGGATCCCCAGGCGGCCGGCCTCCTCCTCGGGGAGAGGATCCGGCAGCGGCTGGCTCGAGGGCCGGAAGGAGATCGTCTCGTCGCCGTAGCGGGCGAAGCCGGCCTGCATGAAGAGCTCGACGTTGCCGTCGACGTCCGCGCAGGCTACGTGGAAGCGGGTCGCCCCGCGCCTGGCGACGTCGCGCAGGCAGGCCTGGACGAGGCGATAGCGGATGTCCCCCGCGTCGCCGAGGCCGACGGCATCGAGCTCCACGATCGTCCACTCGTCGCGATGGCTGTCGCGCTCGACGCGGATGAGGCCACCCAGGTGGCCGTCCTCCTCGTGCACGTAGAGGCGGTCGTGGGGCCGGAATGCCCCGAGCGGGAGCCGGAAGAGCGTGAAGACGCCGATGGGCGGGCCGGCGAGCGGGAGACCGAGCGAGCGGGAGCCCGAGTCCGCCGCCTGGGCCAGGCGGGAGAGCTCCCCGAGGGCGGACAGGTCCGTGAGCCGCGCCGGCCGGACCCGGCCCCCGCGACCCACCTGCCCGGCACGCCCGGTCATGCGTCGACTCTCGTGCGGCGCAGGGGGTGGGGTCGCCGCCCGGCGCCCTCGCCAGGATCCGCGTGCTCGGCCGCCATCGTCGCCACGAGGCGGTGGAAGCGGGTCTCCCCCGCGAGCTCGGGGTGGAAGGCGGTGGCGATGACGTTCCCCTGCCGCACGGCCACGACCCGGCCGTCGTCGAGGCGGGCGAGGACGTCCACCCCGGGACCAACGTCCTCGACGATGGGGGCCCGGATGAAGATCGCATGGACCGGCCGCTCGCCGAGGACGGGCACGTCGAGATCGGTCTCGAACGAGTCGAGCTGGCGGCCGAAGGCGTTCCGCTCCACCACGACGTCCAGGAGCGGCAGGACCGGCTCCTCGTCGCCGACGATCGAGCGACTGAGGATGATCATCCCGGCGCAGGTCCCGAAGATCGGCGCTCCCGAGCGGGCGAGGCCAAGGATCGGCTCGGCGAGGCCCCAGCGCTCGATCAGCCGGCGCATCGTCGTGCTCTCGCCGCCCGGCAGGATCAGCCCCTGCGATCTCGCGCAGGTCGCTCGGCAGGCGCACCTCGACCCCCTCGACGCCGACGGCGGCGAGCGTCGCCAGGTGCTCGCGAAAGGCGCCCTGCAGCGCCAGCACGCCGATCCTCACCGGGGAGCTCCCGCGCGCCCTGCGCGCCGGCTCGTCGCTACCAGCCCCGCACCGCGAGGCGTTCCCCCTCGGGGATCGCCTCGAGCGCGATCCCGCGCATCGGCGCGCCGAGGCCCTTGGACACCTCGGCGAGGATCTTCGGGTTGTCGTAGTGGGTGGTCGCCTGGACGATCGCGTTCGCGGTCCGTGCCGGGTCCTCGCTCTTGAAGATGCCGGAGCCGACGAAGACGCCGTCGGCGCCCAGCTGCATCGCCAGCGCCGCATCGGCGGGGGTGGCGATCCCGCCGGCGACGAAGTTCACGACCGGCAGCTTCCCGGCCGCGCGCGACCTCGCGGACGAGCTCGAGCGGCGCCCGGATCTCCTTCGCGGCGGCGAAGAGCTCGTCCCCGCGCAGCGAGGAGAGGCGGCGCAGCTCGGCGTTCACGGTCCGGATGTGGCGGACGGCCTCCACGATGTTGCCGGTCCCGGCCTCGCCCTTGGTCCGGATCATCGCGGCGCCCTCGGCGATCCGCCGGAGGGCCTCGCCGAGGTCGCGGCAGCCGCAGACGAAGGGCACCTTGAAGGCGTGCTTGTCGATGTGGTGCTCTTCGTCGGCCGGCGTCAGGACCTCGGACTCGTCGATGTAGTCGACGCCGAGGGCCTCGAGGATCTGGGCCTCGACGAAGTGGCCGATCCGGGCCTTGGCCATGACCGGGATGCTCACCGCGGCCATGATCTCCTCGATCATCGTCGGGTCGCTCATCCGGGCCACGCCGCCGGCCGCGCGGATGTCGGCCGGGACGCGCTCCAGCGCCATGACGGCCACGGCGCCGGCGTCCTCGGCGATCTTCGCCTGCTCGGGGGTGACGACGTCCATGATGACGCCGCCCTTGAGCATCTGGGCGAGCCCCTTCTTCGTCGCCCAGGTGGAGGTCTCGA
This sequence comes from uncultured Chloroflexia bacterium, assembly GCA_963709605.1. Taxonomy (GTDB): domain Bacteria; phylum Chloroflexota; class Limnocylindria; order Limnocylindrales; family CSP1-4; genus CTSoil-043. Next base: position 269,639 of record CAVPWX010000010.1, read on the forward strand.
CGGTCATGTGTGCCTGGTTCCCTGGTGTTGCGGCGGGTTGCCCGGCGCGACCGGCCGCGGGGTCATGCCCGCACGGGTCGCGCCGTCGCCCGCGCACGTGAGCCGAGTATAGCGGAGGGCTCGGCGGGGCCCCGGAGACGGGGCGGATCTCGGCCGACCGGGTTCGCCGGCGGCGAGCCGCCGAACGGCCCGGATCTCGAGCTCGAGGCGCGCCCGGCGGGCCGACGATCGTCATCCGGGGAGGTGCCGTCCCGTCTACCCTTGGTGAATGCCGCTCCCACAGCGGGCCAACCCCGCCGACCTCGCAGCATCGGCCGGCCCGCGCGGCGACGACACGATCGCAGCTCTCGGGGAGGAGATCGCCGCCTGCCGCGCCTGCCCGCGCCTGGTCGCCTGGCGCGAGGCTGCGGCCTCGAACCCGCCGGCCCGCTTCCGCGACGAGTCGTACTGGGCCCGGCCCGTGCCCGGCTTCGGCGACCCTGCGGCCCGGATCCTGCTGCTCGGGCTGGCCCCGGCGAAGGACGGCGGCAACCGGACCGGGCGCGTCTTCACGGGCGATCGCAGCGGCGACTTCCTGTTCGCGGCCCTCCATCGCGCCGGCCTGGCGAGCCAGCCGACCTCGACCGGCCGCGGCGACGGCCTCGAGCTGCGCAGCGCCTACGTCGCGGCGGCGGTCCGCTGCGCCCCGCCCGCCAACAAGCCGCTCCCGGAGGAGCGCAACCGCTGTGCCTCGTTCCTGCACCGCGAACTCGTTCTCCTGCCGGAGCTCCGGGTGATCGTCGCCCTCGGCGCCTTCGCGTGGGACGCTGCGCTCCGGGCGATCGAGGTCGTCGGCGGCGGGCTGCCGCGCCCCTTCCCCCGCTTCGGGCACGGTGCGGAGGCGACGGCCGGGTCCTGCGTCCTCCTCGGCTCCTACCACCCGAGCCAGCAGAACACGTTCACCGGGCGCCTGACGCCGGCGATGCTCGACGTCGTGCTGGAGCGGGCACACAAGATCGCCTCGCCCGAGCCGGGCTGACCGCCCGATTGGGGCCGCCCGATCCGGCGCCGCTGCTACAGGCGCGCGAAGCGGACCCCGAAGAGGTCGGCCAGCGCATGCGGGCCGGCGGTGCCGGCGATGCCGACCCGGGCCGCAGGGACGCCGCCGGCCGCGGCCGACAGGGCGGGCACGAGGCGGATCCCGTGGTCCCCGACGCGGCCCTCGCGCTCGCCGGGCACCGCGCCCGCGCCGGGTGGGAGGACGACGCCGACCGCCCGCTCCCAGGACCGGGCGACCGTCGCGGGGTCCGGGACGGCCAGCTCGAGGCCGACGAGCCTGGCGGTCCCGCCGAACGGGTGGACGAACCGCGCGCGGGCGCGGCGCGCCTCGTCGCCCCATTCCGGCCCGGCCAGCTCGTGCTCGATGAGGAACGGGGGCTCGGCCGGGGCGAGGGTCGGCGGGAAGGCGCATTGCCAGGCCACGACCGCGCCGTCGGGCCGGGTGCGCGTCCCGGCGATCGCATCCGAGACGGGCGAGCCGGCAGCCCGAAGGGTGACAACCTCTCGGCGAACCCCGTCCGTCGCCAGCGCCCAGGTGACGAGCCCCGGCGCGCCGCCGTCGAGCGCCCGGACCACCGCCGCCCCGATCGGGTGCGCCAGGGCCAGGCCCCGGTCCCAAGCACCGATCAGCTCGAGGTAGGCGTCGCCGAGGAAGACGAGCCGGTTGTGCGTGCCGCTCGTCTCGTGGCGGCCGCCGCCGGTCGCGACGAGCCCGAGCGCTCCCTCCAGCTCCGCGGCCGCGGCGTCCGGATCCGGGACGGCGATGACGAGGTGGTCGATCCCCAGCAGCACCTGACGATGGTAACGGCGGGGCCGAGTGCCGGCGTGAGCCTCGCAGCTCCAATCGCGAGATTTCGGTACCCTGCACCTCATGCTTGCCTGGGTCGCCTTCTGGGTCGTCGTCGCCGTGGTCACCTTCGCGGTCGCGATGTCCGCCATCCGCTATCGGGGGATCCACCCCGCCCTGATCCTCGCCGCGCTCGACACGTTCGGGCTCGTCGTGGCCTCGTACCTCTCGATCGTCGAGCTGCAGGGCGGCGTGCCCGTCTGCGGTCCGGTCTCGGGGTGCGTGGAGGTGGCCCAGAGCGAGTACAGCCGGATCGGCCCCATCCCAGTGGCCGTCTTCGGCGTCGGCCTCTCGATCATCCTGCTCGTCGCTGCGCTCGGCTGGTGGAGGACCGGCGACCGCCGCCTGCTCGCCCTCCACTACGGGCTGAGCCTGGTCGGCGTGACCTTCGAGGCCTACTTCATGTTCCTCCAGGTCTTCGTGATCGAGGCGGTCTGCGTCTGGTGCGCGATGTACGGGGTCAGCCTGATCCTGCGGTTCGTCATCGCCTTCATCGTCTGGATCCGCCGCGACCGCGTCGACGCCACCGGGACGATCTAGGAGCACCTGCGCCGTTCTCTCCGGACCGCACCGCACCGTCCTCGCGTCCCGCGAAGGACCGGTCGCCTCCTGCTACGATCGCGCCGTCATGGACGGTGTCGTGCTCGTGCTGAACCAGAACTACGAGCCGCTGAACGTGTGCAACCTGCCCCGCGCGTTCAGGCTCCTGTTCGGCGCGAAGGCCGAGGTGGTGGAGTACGACCACCAGACCATCCGGACGCCGCGCACCGCCTACCGGGCACCCTCCGTGATCCGGCTCCAGCACCACGTCCGCCGCCCGCGCCCGAGGGTCCGCCTGAGCCGGCGCGAGGTGTTCGCCCGCGATGCCCACACCTGCCAGTACTGCGGCCACCAGGGTCACGACCTGACCCTGGACCACGTGGTCCCGCGCCACCGCGGCGGAACTCACACGTGGGAGAACCTCGTCACCGCCTGCAAGGTCTGCAACCACCGGAAGGGCGGCCGGACGCCCGACGAGGCGCGCCTGCGCCTCCGCCGCCCGCCCTTCGAGCCGCGCAGCGACGTCTACTCCCTCTTCACGCCGTATCTCTCCGACGAGCGCAACGAGGCATGGCGCGGCTACCTCTTCCTGGGCGTGAACTGACGGCCGGCCGGCTGGCTCCGTTCGATCCGCGCGGCGTCGCTCCCGCGATCCCCGATGGCATCCGGTCGATCGCGCGCGCGCTCCGCGCCGCCGGGCACGAGGCCCATCTCGTGGGCGGCTGCGTGCGGGACCTCGTGCGCGGGGTCGCCCCCGGCGACTGGGACGTCGCGACCGACGCCCGGCCCGACCTGCTCCTGGCGCTCTTCCCCGGCGCCCGCTACGAGAACCGCTTCGGGACCGTGGCCGTCCCGCTCCCCGACGGCACGCACGAGGTGACCACCTTCCGCCGCGACGGCACGTACTCCGACCATCGCCGCCCGGACGACGTCACCTTCGGCGACACGCTCGCGGAGGACCTCGCCCGCCGCGACTTCACCGTGAACGCGATGGCGATCCCGCTCGACGCGGAGGGCCGGCCTGGCGACCTCGTCGACCGCTTCGGCGGCCGCGACGACCTGCAGGCCGGCATGCTGCGGGCCGTCGGCGACCCGGGAGCGCGGTTCCGGGAGGACGCCCTGCGCATGCTGCGGGCCGTCCGCTTCGTCGCCTCGCTGGGCTTCGCCGTCGAGCCCGCGACGCGCTCGGCGATCGCGGCCGAGGCGCCGCTGGCCGCCCATGTCTCCGGCGAGCGGACCTTCGCCGAGCTCGTGCAGCTGCTCGCGGCGGGGCGGCCTTCGACCGGCCTCCGGCTCGCCGAGGAGAGCGGCCTCCTGCGTGTCATCGCCCCGGAGCTCGCCCGCCAGCGCGGGATCCCCCAGGCGAAGGTTCCCGGCGACGACCTCTGGGACCACACCTGCCGGACGACCGACGCGGCTGCCCCGGCGCTGCAGGACGGCCTCCCGCTGGCCCGTGTCGCGGCGCTCGTCCACGACATCGGCAAGCCCGCCACGTTCGCCGACAGTCACTTCGTGGGCCACGACACCGTCGGCGCAGAGCTGGCGACGGCCTGGCTCGACGGCCTCCGGGCGCCTCGGGCGTTCACGGCGCGCGTCGCCAACCTCGTCCGGCACCACATGTTCGCGTACGGCCCGGAGTGGACCGACGCCGCGGTGCGCCGGTTCCTCCGCCGGGTCGGCGTCGACGACGTCGAGGAGCTGCTCGACCTGCGCGCCGCCGACAACATCGGGAGCGGCCTGGCGCCGAACGTCGAGGGCCTCGACGAGCTGCGCCGGCGCTGCCTGGAGCAGGTCGCGGCCCACGCGGCTCTCGAACGAGGCGACCTGGCGATCGACGGCGACGACCTGATGCGGGCCCTGGCAATGGCGCCGGGGCCGGCGCTCGGGCGCCTCCTCGACGAGCTTCTGGAGCGGGTCATCGGCGACCCGATGCTGAACGAGCGGAACCGCCTGCTGGCCCTGGCCCGGGAGACTGCGGCCTCGCAGGAGGCCGAGCCGAATGGCGGCCGGGACCCGGAGGCGGCCGGGCCTGGCGCCGGCCACGCAGGCATCGCAGGGCCGGAGGCGGCCGGGCCGGAGGCGGCCGGGCCGGAGACTGCGCTGTGATCGAGCTCCTCCTCGCCGCCGAGAATGCCCTGGCTCTCGGCCTCCTCGACCAGGCCGAGCGCACCTACCGCCAGGTGCTCGCCGCCGACCCGCGCAACGCGATCGCCGTCGTCGGGCTCTCCCGCGTCGCGCTGGAGCGCGGCGACGAGCCTGCCGCGATCGCCCTGGCCCACGACGCGCTCGCGATCGACCCGGAGAACTCGACCGCGCGCCGGATGATCGACCGCCTCGAGGAGGTCGCCCGCTACAGGGAGGCGGCGGCCGCGCGTCCCGCCGGCGCACACGTGCCCGCGCCCGTGCCCGCCCCAGTGCCCGAACCTGCGGCCGAACCTGCGGCCGAGCCGCCGGGCCCTGCCCCCCTGCCCGAACCTGCGGCCGACCCGGCCGAGCCGCCGTCCCGCCTCCCGGACCACCCCGGTCCGACCCCCGCGCGCCCGGGGTTCCTCCGGCGCCTGCTCCGGAGATCCTGATGCGCGTGCTCGTCACCGGCGGCGCCGGCTACGTCGGCTCCGTCTCCGTCGAGGCCCTCCTCGACGCCGGTCACGACGTCGTGGTCCTCGACGACCTCTCGAAGGGCCACCGCGACGCCGTGGCCCCCGGCGCCCGCCTGGTCGAGGGCACCTACGCCGATGCGGCCGGGATGCGCGCGCTGCTGGCCTCGACGCCGATCGATGCCGTGCTCCACTGCGCGGCGCGCTCGCTCGTCGGCGAGTCGGTCCAGGACCCCGCCCTCTACTACCGGGAGAACGTCGCCGGTGGCGTGGCGCTCCTCGAGGCACTCCGCGAGGCCGGGGTCCGCCGCCTCGTGTTCAGCTCGACGGCGGCGGTGTACGGCGAGCCGGCGGTCGTCCCGATCCGCGAGGACACCCCGCTCGCCCCGATCAACCCCTACGGTGAGACGAAGCGAACGTTCGAGGGAGCGCTCCGCTGGTACGCCGCGGCCTACGGCCTGCGGAGCGTGAGCCTCCGCTACTTCAACGTGGCGGGGGCGTCGGCCCGGAACGGCGAGGTTCACGTCCCGGAGACCCACCTGATCCCGAACGTCCTCCGGGCGGTCGAGGGGCGCGGCGAGGTGACGGTCTTCGGCACCGACTACCCGACCCCCGACGGGACCTGCATACGTGACTACATCCACGTCGAGGACCTGGCGCGGGCGCACCTGCTGGCCCTCGAGGCAACGGATCCGGCGGACCAGCGAACGGCCGGGCCGGACGGGTCGGCGGTGGCACTCGCCCTCAACCTGGGCAACGGCGGCGGCTTCAGCGTCCGCGAGGTCCTGGCGGCCGCCGAGGCCGCGACCGGGCTCCCGGTGCCGCATCGCGTCGGGCCGCGGCGACCCGGCGACCCACCGGTGCTCGTCGCCGACGCGGGCCGGGCCCGGGAGATCCTCGGCTGGGAGCCGGCCCACCGCGAGCTCCGCTCGATCGTCGCGTCTGCCTGGTCCTGGCGCCTCGCCCACCCGGAAGGCTACCCGGCCTGATCCGGTCCCGGTGGGCTCCGCGGCAACCGAAACGAAACGGAAGCGGCCCCGCCGCGGCACTGACCGCGATCCTGCGTCGACGTACCGTTCGAGCCTCGGGGTGGAATACCCGCGGTCCTTCGCCGCGCCGCCCCCAGGGTCACTCCAGAGCGAGGACGCCAACATGACCGCCATCGACTTCGTCCAGCCGGCCTTCACCCGCGGCCTCGGGGCATCCGCCCGCGCCGTCCGCCTCAGCAGCGACACCGTCGTCTGCGAATCGTGCGGCTGCCGCCTGACCACCCGCGACTCGGCCGACGATGCCGGCTTCTCCCCCCGCAGCTGGTTCCACTTCGTCGGTGCGGTCGGCCGCGACGCGCGCGGCTGCGCCGTCTCCTGCGCCGACGCCGCCCACGCCGTCGCCTGACCCCACCGCGGCCCGGAGCGGGCCGGCGGCGCCAGCCCCTCGCGTCCCTCGCAACGCCCCGGCGCCCGGCCGGGGCGTTTCTCGTGGCCCTGCGCCGGCGTCGGCTGCTCCTCGTCGGCCGCAGCCCGCCTCGTCGGCCACACACCGGCCGCCCGTGACGGCGCTGCTACGATCGACCGATGCATCCCGACCCGCGCTCCTGGCGACCCCAGGCGTTCGGCCGCCGCAAGCCCAAGGACCTGCTCGATCCGCTCGTGGAGCCCGCCTGGGGCGGGGTCCGTGTGCTGGCCCACGTCGCCGGCGGCAGGGCCAGCCTCATCGACGTCGGCGGCGAGGACCTTGGCGGTGCTCACCCGGAGATCGTCCGGGAGCTCACGGCCGGCGCGCTCGCCGACACGCTCGTCGTCGATGGCTACCTGACGGACCAGGCGCTGCGGTCCGGGGTCGGCCTGGTCGTCGACGTCGACAACAGCCCGGGCATGGGCGAGCAGGTCACCCAGTTCTTCCTCGGCAGCAAGGCCGCCGAGTACGTCGGGGATCGCAGCCGCCCCCCCGGCCGGGCCACGGCCGGCACGGTTGCCCAACCGACGCCGACAATCGACGCCGGAGCGCCCGGGATCGCCTTCGTCGCCGTCGACCTCCTCGCCCTCGACGACCAGCCGCTCCTCGACGTGCCCCTCCTCGAGCGCAAGCGGCTCCTCGAGAGCGTCCTCCCGGAGAGCGACCGCGTTCGCCGGACCCCGTTCGTCCGCGAGCCGGCGGGCACCTTCATCACGACCTGGCGCTCGGCCGGCTTCGGCGGTCTCGCCTACAAGGACGCCAACAGCCGCTACCTGCCCGGTGCTCTGAACGACGACTGGGCGCTGATCGACATGCCGCGCCGCTGAGAGCGCCGGCGTCGCTGGGAGCGTCCGCGCCGCTGAGCCGGCGGCTCGAGCCGCCGAGAACGGCGGCCCGTGGTAGGGTGAGGCGATGCCGCCATCCGTGCTGACGCCGGCAATCCGCGCCGAGATCGACCGCCTGGGCCGGGCCGACCTCGTGGTCGGGATCCCCAGCTTCAAGAACGCGACGACCATCGGTCACGTCACGCGCGCCGCGCAGGCCGGGCTGGTCCAGTACTTCGCCGACCTGCGGCCCCTCCTCGTCAACTCCGACGCCGGCTCGCCCGACGGGACCCAGCGCGTCGTCGCCGAGACCGAGCCGCCGGACTACGTCGAGCGGATCCTCCTCGTGCGCCCCACCAACCGCCTCGAGCGCCTCACCCTCACCTATCCCGAGGTCGACGGCGTCGGCGGCAAGGGGGCTGCCCTGCGAACGATCTTCGAGATCGCGGCCGGGCTGGACGCGCGGGCCCTCGTCGTCGTCGACTCCGACCTGCGCTCGATCACCCCCGAGTGGATCGAGCTCCTCGCGGGGCCGATCCTCAAGGGCGGCTTCGACTACGTGACGCCCCAGTACGCCCGCCACAAGTACGACGGCACGATCACGAACACGGTGACCTACCCCCTCACGCGGGCCCTCTACGGACGGCGGATCCGCCAGCCGATCGGCGGCGACTTCGGCGTCTCGGGGGACCTCGTGCGCCACTACCTGGCCCAGGAGGACTGGACGCCGGAGGTCAGCCGCTTCGGGATCGACATCTGGATGACAACCCACGCCCTGGTCGGCGGCTTCGCGGTCTGCGAGACGCGCCTCGGGGCGAAGGTCCACGACCCCAAGGACCCCTCCGCCGACCTCGGGCCGATGTTCCGCCAGGTGGTCGGGACGATCCTGGGGCTGGCCGGCCGCCACTCCAAATCGTGGCTCGACATCCGCGGCAGCCACGAGGTCCCGGCCTACGGCTTCGAGCGCTGGGTCGAGCCGACCCCCCTCAAGGTGAACACGCTTCGCCTCCTGACCGAGCTCGGGGCCGGGCAGGTGACCCTCTCGGACACCTGGCGGGCGATGCTGGCTCCCGCCCATGCCGCCGCCACCGAGGAGCTCGCGATCGAGGCGACGAAGCTGGCCGACCGGGCAGCCCGGCGCCTCGGCCTCGGCGGCACCGAGAGCGGCGCGAACGGGGGCGTCTCGACCGACGAGATGAGCGACGCGGTCGCCGGCTTCCACTTCCCGGACGAGCTGTGGGCGGGGATCGTCTACGACCTCGTGGTCGCCGCCCGCTTCGGGTCGATCCCGCTCGAGCGCCTCGTCGCCGCCCTCGTGCCCCTCTACTTCGGGCGCGTCGGCAGCCTCGTCGTGGAGGCCCGCCACCTGGACCAGGGCGATGCCGAGGAGCGGGTCGAGCGCCAGGCCCGGGTCTTCGAGCTGCGCAAGCCGTACCTCGTCGAGCGCTGGCGCGCCGCCGAGGAGGAGGCCCGGGTCGCCGAGGGCGAGGGGGAGGCAGGATGAGGGTCGCCCCATGAGCCGGCGCGTACCGCTCCCCGCCCGGATCCTGATCCCGGTCGCCAACCCGGCGACGGCCGAGGACCTCGTCCGCATCGGGGCCGACCTCATGGACCCCCGTACCGGGGAGCTGACGGTGCTCGGCATCGTCGAGGTGCCGGAGGACGTCGCGCTCTCGGACGGCGCAACGCGGGCGCGGCAGGCCCGGCGCCTCCTGCAGCGGGTCCTCGACTACGCCCCCGAGGGGACCCGGATCCGGCCCCTCGTGCGGATCGGGCGCCGGGCCGCGGAGGGGATCGTCGAGGCGGCGCGGGAGATCGACGCCGACCTCCTGATCTTCGGCTGGGGCGGCCGGGCCGGGGGACGGACCGGGTCGGCCACCTTCTCGCCGACCATCGACGCCGTCGTCCGCGAGTCCCCCTGCGACATCGCCGTCGTCAAGCAGCGGCCGTTCGGCGAGGTCCGCCGGATCCTGGTGCCGGTCCGCGGCGGGCCCCACGCCGAGCTGGCCCTCGAGTTCGCCGACGCGATCGCGCGCCGCCACGAGGCGCGGATCGTCGTCCTCCACGTGATCCCGCCCGGCGTCACCAGCGCCGTCCGGGCCCAGGCCGAGCACGCCCTGGCGACCTTCCTCAAGCAGCACGCCCGGGGCCACGCCGACGGCGTCCTCCGCGAGGCGCCCAACGTCCGGAACGCCATCCTCCGCGAGGCCGAAAGCGCCGACGTGGTGATCATGGGCGCCTCCGCCGTGCCCGAGGGGACGACCGCCGACGCCTTCCTCTTCGGGGCCCTCCCCGAGGCGATCGCGGCCCGCGCGAAGCCGCCCGTCATCGTGGTCAAGACCCGCGAGCGGATCGGCCGGGCAACGTTCGAGGAGCTGGCCGGCCGGGCCGAGTCGCTCATCGCCGCCGATCGCGCGGCGGAAGAGTCCCGCGCCATCCCGGCCCGCGTCGAGCGCTGGTTCGGCGAGTCGAACTTCCACCACGGGGAGTACCGCGACCTGCGGCGGCTCGTGGGCCTCAAGGAGCAGCAGGGGCTTACCGTCAGCCTTGTATTACCGACGCTCAACGAAGAGGCGACGATCGGGGCCATCGTCCGGCGGGCCCGGCGCATCCTCGTGGAGGGCATCCCGCTCGTCGACGAGCTGCTGGTGATCGACTCGGCGTCGACCGACCGGACCCGCGAGATCGCCGAGGCGGAGGGCGCCCGGGTCGTGCAGCATCCCGACGTGCTCCCCCGCTACGGCTCCTACCGCGGCAAGGGCGAGGCCCTCTGGAAGAGCCTCTACGAAACCAGCGGCGATCTCGTCGCCTGGTGCGACACGGACGTCCGCAACTGGCACCCCCGGATGGCCTACGGGACGCTGGGCCCGCTCCTCGCCGAGCCGCGGATCCAGTACGTGAAGGGCTACTACCAGCGCCCCGTCGTGGAGGGCGGGGTCCTCAAGGAGGGCGGCGGCGGGCGGGTGACCGAGCTCGTGGCGCGGCCGCTCATCAACCTCTTCTTCCCCGACCTCTCCGGCTTCATCCAGCCGCTCGCCGGCGAGTACGCCGGGCGGCGGAGCCTCCTCGAGTCGATCCCGTTCTTCACCGGCTACGCGGTGGAGATCGGGCACCTCATCGACATCAGCGAGCGGACCGGGCTGGACGGCCTGGGCCAGGTGGACCTGGAGCGCCGGCTCCACCGCAACCAGGAGCTCGAGGGTCTGTCGCGGATGAGCTTCGTCATCCTCCAGGCCGTCATGAAGCGGCTGGAGGAGCGGCGACGGGCCCGCCTCTTCGCCGAGCTCGGGTCGACGATGAAGCTGCCGCGCTTCGGCGGCGACCACCTGGGCCTCGAGATCATCGAGCTGGCCGACCGCGAGCGCCCGCCGATGATCCGGATCCCGGAGTACCTGGAGCGCCGCGCGGGCGGCGGCGGCGCGGCCGGCGGCGGCACCGGCGCGGGCGGCGGCGGCGCGGTTGGTGGCACCGACGCGGGCGACGCGAGCCCAGGGCCCAGCAGCCCCGGTGACAACCGCTCGGCGTCCGCCGGCGGCGGGCCCAGCCGCACGGCCGACATCGACGGCACCGGCACCGGCGGTTAGATGCCGTCGACTCGCAGGCGATCGGCCGGCGGTCGCCACCCCGCGCCCGATCGGTCGTGCGATCACCCTGGCGACGGCCACGCTCGCCCGGGCGCCCCGATCACCAACCGGGCGATCCACCAAGCGCCGATGTCGCCAATCCGCGCGCAGGACCGATCGCCCGGCACCGCACCCACAGCCACCTCCCGGGCGTAGCCTCGTGCCCGACCGACCGCTGGCAATCCTGATCGCGCCGGACTCGTTCAAGGGGTCGCTGACGTCCGTGGAGGTCGCGCGCGCCCTCGCGGACGGGTGGCGGCGCGCCCGTCCGGCCGACGACGTGCGCCTCGCCCCGCTCGCCGATGGCGGCGAGGGGACCCTCGTCGCCATCGAGGCCGCCGGCGGCTGGGAATGGCGGACCGCGGCGGCCCACGACCCGATCGGCCGGGAGATCGAGGCCCGCTGGCTGGTCTCCGCCGACGGAACCCGGGCCGTCGTGGAGCTCGCCGCCGCGTCGGGCCTCTCGCGCCTCGCCCCCGAGGAGCGGGACGCGGTCAACGCCTCCACCTTCGGCACCGGGGAGGTCCTGCGGGCCGTCCTCGACGCCGGCATCCGCCGGATCGACCTCGGCGTCGGCGGCAGCGCCACGACGGACGGCGGCCTGGGGATCCTCGCGGCGCTGGGCCTGGGGCTGACGGTCGACCCGGAGCTCGTCGTCCACCTGGACGACCTCGACCCGCGGCTCGGCGGCGGTCGACCTGCGGATCGCCTCGGACGTGACGAACCCGCTCCTGGGTGCAACCGGCGCGGCCGCCGTCTACGGGCCGCAGAAGGGCGCGAGCCTGGTGGACGTCCGCAACCTCGACGCCGCCCTCGGGCGCTGGGCCGACGCCCTGGAGGCAGCCACGGGGCGCCGCGAGCGGGAGACGCCGGGCGCGGGGGCCGCCGGGGGAACCGTCTTCGGCCTCGCCTGCCTGCGCGACCGCTTCCGCTCGTTGGCGATCCTGCCCGGGATCGACCTGCTGATGGAGGCCACCGGCTTCGCGGAGAAGCTGCTCGGGGCCGATCTCGTCGTCACCGGGGAGGGCCGCATCGACGCCCAGACCGCCTTCGGCAAGACCGCCCTCGGTGTCGCCCGCCGGGCGCAGGCGGCCGGCGTCCCCTGCGTCGCCGTCGGCGGCGGCGTGGAGCCGGAGGGGATCGCGGCGCTGGCAGCCGTCGACGCCATGGCCGTCCCCGTCGTCGAGCGCCCCCAGTCGGTCGAGGAGGCGATGGCCGCCGGAGTCGCTCCGCTGGAGCGCTGCGGCGAGCGGCTGGCGCGCCTCGTGGCGCTGGGGATGCGGCTGGGTGCCCCCGGGCGTCCTCGGGTCGCGGGGATGGATCGCGGCCGCGTCGTCATCCGGGACGACTTCGACGACCCCCTCCCCGAGTTCGAGGAGTCCACCTGACCTGCCCCACGAGGGCGCAGGACCCGCTTCACCCAGGCTCCGACCCGCGTCCCGAGCCCGTGACATTGACTAAGTCCGTGGACTAAGTCATGATCGACGCATGGCCGAGACCGTCGTCAACGTCCACGAAGCCAAGACCCACCTCTCCAGTCTGCTGGCTCGCGTGGAGGCGGAGAGCGGATCGTCATCGCGCGGGCCGGGCACCCTGTCGCGGAGCTGATACCGACCGCAAAGCGGGCGCCGTCGGACGCCTGGAATGGACAGGGGGAAGGTCGTCATCCACGACAACTTCGACGATCCGCTCCCCGAGTTCGAGGAGTACACGTAGGGTGCGCGTCCTTCTCGACACCCACGCCTTCCTCTGGTGGGTCCTCGAGGACCAGCGCTTGTCTCCCGTTGCCCGCGAGACGATCGCCGATCCCGACATCGACGTTCTCGTGAGCCCGGTGTCCGCCTGGGAGATCGCGATCAAGGCCGCCGACGGCCGGCTCGACCTCCCGGAGCCGTCGCGCAGCTACGTGCCGAGTCGCATGGCAGCCAACAGCTTCCACGAGCTGCCGATCACGCTCGACCACTGCCTGCGTACCGCGGAGCTTCCCCGGATCCACCGGGATCCGTTCGACCGTCTGCTCGTGGCGCAGGCCCAAGCGGAGGACCTGCCCCTGGTGTCCGGAGATCCCGCCATCACCCGCTACGACGTCGAGACGATCTGGTGACGGCGGCTGCGCGCGGGCGGCAGGCCGGCGCGGCGACCCCAGCCGCGAAGAAGCGCCCGCGCGCCCGCAAGCCCGACCCCGCCCGGACCTGGGCCCGCTCCCTCGCCCGCCGCCGGCCCGGGCTCGTCGAGTTCGTCCTCCACGAGCTCGCCGCCCTCTACGGCACGCCCCGCCGCGACACCCGCCTCGACCCGGTCTCGGAGCTCGTCCTCACGATCCTCTCCCAGAACACCGCCGACGTGAACTCCGAGCGCGCCTTCCAGGCCCTCCGCGACGCCTATCCGACCACCGGACCAGTCACGGTCCACCGGGTGGTCACCCCGGACGGCACCGAGGCACCCCCCGAGGGCTGGGGCGGCTGCGGCCTGGACCCGGGCTCGGCGCCGGACTGGGACGCCGTGGAACGGGCTCCGCTCGACGAGCTGATGGAGGTGATCCGGCCGGGCGGGCTCGCGCCGCAGAAGGCGCCCCGCATCCAGGACGCCCTGCGCCACATCCGCGAGGCCACCGGCGGCACCGGCCACGACCTGGGCTTCCTGGCGACGATGGAGCCGCGGGCCGCGCGCGACTGGCTGACCCAGGTGCCGGGATCGGGAAGAAGACGGCCTCGATCGTCCTCCTCTTCTGCTTCGGCCTGCCGCTCATGCCGGTCGACACCCACGTGGACCGGGTCAGCCGGCGGATCGGCCTGGTCCCGCCGAAGGCCGGCCCCGACGAGCAGCACGAGATCTACGGCACCTCCTCGCGCCCGAGCAGGTCCACGCCGCCCACGTCCTCCTGATCCAGCACGGCCGGAGGACCTGCGACGCCCGCCGTCCCGCCTGCGACCGCTGCCCGATCGCCCCCCGCTGCCGCTTCCTGGACTCGAGGGCGCCGTAGAAGGCGCCTGATCGGCAACGCCCCGCCGCCGGCGTCGACCCGGCCCGCCGACTCGACGCATGTGGTTCTGTCCGACAGAATATGCTGGAGACGACAGCGTGCGCCAACCGAAGGTTATGGCGGTGAGGACCAAGAACGGTCGCGTCGTCACCGATGCCGACCTGGCGCGAATGGCCGCGGAGGCCGAGGCCGGCTTTGACCTCTCGACGTGGAAGCGCCGGCCCGGTGCGTCCCTCCCTTGGCGGCGCCGCGCGCCGGCGAGCACTCGCCCCGCCTGGTGACCCGGGTGCCCGAGGAACTCCGAGACGAGGTGACGTTCTACGCCTCCGCCGAGGGCAAGAGCGTGAGCGAGGTGATGCGCCATCTCCTCGAAGGCTACGTGGACCAACGGTCGCGCGAGGAGAAGGCTTCCGCTCGGCGCGGCTGATCAGGCGCGAGGGAGCCACCAGTGGCGGTGCCCCCCCGCTGCCGCTTCTTCGACTCGAGGGCGCCGTGACGTTGCGAAACGGGCGGCAGCGTGCATCCTTGCAGAGATGAGCACGAAACCGGGCGCTCAACACGACGAACGCAACGAGCGCGAGCGACCGAAGGCCGAGCCGCACACGCGATCGACTGCCGGCATCCTCGGGCCGCCGCCCCGGCTGCCCGCTCCGGGCAAGACCTGGGACGAGACGGTCGAAGAGGCAGCCGCTGCCGAATACCTCGCGAAGCAGAGGCATCGGAGCGGCGAGGCGGCCGATGACGACGACTGACCGCGCCGTCCGCGCGGCGAGGCAACCGATGATGACGACTGACTGCGCCGCGGACTTCGCCGCGCACCGCGCCGCGCGCGATCTCGGCTGGCAGGTGAGCGCGCCATGATGATCCCCGGCGGGCCCGGGGGGCACGAGCGCCCGGCCCGGCTCCTCCTCGTCGACGACGACGCGGATCTCCTCGTCGTCCTGGCCGAGCAGCTGCGCGACGACGGCTACGACGTGGCCACCGCGCGCGACGGCGTGGAGGCCCTGCGCCGGCTGGAATCCGGCTGGCCGGACCTCGTCATCGTGGACATGATGATGCCCCGCCGCGACGGCCTCTCCCTCGCCCGCGACATCAAGGCCCGCGCCGACCTGCCGATCATCGTCCTCTCCGCGATCGACGCCGCCGACTCCAAGGCCGAGCTCCTCGACGAGGTGGCCGAGGACTACGTCACGAAGCCCTACCACTACCCGGAGCTGCGGGCACGGGTGAACCGCGTCCTGCGCCGCCTCGGCGACCGCCTGCCGGGGCAGCGGGTGGTCCTCGGGCCGGCCCTCGCCCTCGAGCTGCACCGGCGGTCGGCGACCGTCAACGGGGTCGACGTCGCCCTGACGCCCACCGAATCGCGGCTCCTCTACGCGCTGGCGGCGAACCTGGGCCAGACGGTGCCGACCGAGACGCTGCTCCAGCGCGGCTGGGCCGACACGGAGGACGCCGACCCCTCCTACGTCTGGGTGACGATGCGCCGCCTGCGGACGAAGCTGGAGTTGGACCCGAACCGGCCGCGCCACCTCATCACGGTCCGCGGCATCGGCTACCGCCTGGAGACGGAGGCCTCGTGAGCGGCGAGAGGCGCCCCAGCCGATGCCGTGCGGGGGTCTTGGCGGGCGACCCGACGGGCGTCCCGAGGCCGCCCTCGTGATCGGCGGCGGGCTGCGCGCCCGGATCACCCTGGCCGCGATGGTCGCCGCCGTCCTCCCGGTCGCGCTCTTCGGGCTCCTCCTCGTCGTCAACGGGAGCACGCGGGATCCTGCCCCTGGTGCTGACCGCGCTCGTCGTCGCGGCCCTCGTCGGGCTTGCCGTGGGCGGCTTCCTGGTCGGCGCCGTCACCGCGCCGCTGCGGGCGCTGGGCGCGCGCCTCGACCGGATCACCGCCGGCGAGCGCCCCGATCCGCTGCCTCCCCTCGCCGACGACGAGCTCGGCCGCCTCGCCGAGCGCCAGGAGGACCTGGCCGCCGGCCTCGCCCGCCGCAACCGCCAGGTCGAGCGGGCGGTCGCCGCGATCACCGCCTGGGCGCCGGGCGACGGCGCGGCCCGCCTGCTCGAGCACGCCGCCCGCGACGCGCGCGAGGGGCTGGGACTGACCGACGCCCGGATCGTCCTCGGCGACCCGGACGACCTGGAGTACGAGGAGCGCGTCCCCGGCGAGCCGCAGCCGGTCCGGGCCGACCTGCGCACCGGGCGGCGAGGTCGCCGGCGTCCTCGTCGGCCACGCTCCCGCCACGACGCGCTGGGAGCCGGCCGACCAGGACCTCCTCGAGCTGTTCGCCGCCAGCCTTGCCGTCGCCCTCCGCGACGCCGACCTGCTGGTCGCGTGGAGGCCCAGAACGAGCGGCTGGTCGAGCTCGACGCCGAGAAGGACGACTTCCTGCGCGGCGTCTCCCACAACCTGCAGACGCCGCTGGCCCGAATCCGGGCGAACGCCGACCAGCTCGCCTCCGAGCAGGCCGCGGGAGGCGGGGCCGAACGCGAGCGGGCGGGGCCGACCGCGGGCCGGGCGACCCCCGACCGGCGCCTGGCGATCATCGCCGAGCAGAGCGAGCGCCTCTCCCGGATGGTCCGCCAGCTCCTCACGGTGAGCCGTCTCGACTCCGGGGTGCTCCGCCCGGTGGCCGAGGTCTTCGCCCTCGGCCCGCGCGTCCGGCGCGCCTGGGAGGCGCTCGGGGCGGGCGCCCTGCCCGGGGCGGGCGCGGTGCCCTTCGAGCTCGTCGACGACGCGGGCGGCTGGCTGGCCGTCGCCGACCCCGACCACGTGGACCAGGTGATCTGGGCGCTCCTCGACAACGCGGTGAAGTACGGCGGCGGCACGCCGGTGACGGCGCGCGCTGGGAGTCGACCCGGCGGCCGGCCAGGTGCGGCTGACGATCGCCGACGGCGGGCCCGGGGTGGCGCCGGCCGACCGCGAGCGCCTCTTCGCCCGCTACGCCCGAGGCGGCGCCTCCGACGACCGCGACGGCACCGGCCTGGGTCTGTACGTCGGCCGCGCGCTCGCCCGCGCCAACGGCGGCGACCTGATGCTGGCGCGGGCAGGTCGGAGGGGGCGCGACGTTCACGCTCCTGATCCCGGCGGAGCACGCAGAGGAGATCTGACGGCGGACAAGCGCTGGCAGGCCGCGTCGCCAGCGATCGACAACTCGGGACGGGGCGCCGACCGCGACACCCCTATCTAGTGACAGACTCCCCTGCCGGCATCCCCGGTCGACTGCGAGAAGCAGTCGACGCCAGATCTAGCGAACTAGCTGAACGCCCAGTGCCGTGCCCTTGGGTTGGGGCGACGTGGTTGTCGGCCCCGGAAAGATGAGTTGGCGCAAGACGCCTTCGACATCCTTCCCGCCGTTGCATGCAGTAAGTTGCATGCCCGCGAAGCCGACGATGTGGTACCAGCCGTTGGCGCCCTGGCCGCCCGCCACGTCCCACACAGGGACCGTGACCTGAATCTTATTGTCGATGTAGTAGCTGCAGTCGGCGCTGACCTTGTTGCCAGGGAGGCTGCCGATGCGGTCCGTGGGCGGCACGCCCTTGGTCACGGCCGTACAGCACCCGTAGCTATTGGCCGGCGGGCCGATCTCCGACTGCAGGAACGGCTTCGAGTTGTCACATCCGTCATTGATCATCCCGAGGCCGAAGCCGGTGCACTTGCCAGCGGCCCCGAATTTCAACCAGCCGAACCCGCCGGGAGCATTGAGGCTCCCCGGGGTCAGGTGCACGGGCTGGCACGCTGCCGAGCTGTTCACGTCGCCAGCACACAGCGGCCAGGTTTCATAGGTGGCCTGAGAGACCCCGACCGGAAAGACGTTTCCTGGCGGACCGGCGAGCGAGTAGCCGCCCTTTGCCGTCGCAACGGTAGTCGCCGTCCAGTTGTCAACCCCGATCAACCCGAGGAAGAAGGGCGTCCAACTCCGGCTCGAAGTCACGCTGACACCGGCTGTGCCCCCCGGGATAGCCCCCCCCGTCATCGTCCCGACGAACCCGTTCGCGCTCCCGCCGCTCGTGACGTAGATGGGTCTGTTCGGAGGCCCGAAGGTGATCGGCGGGCCCCCGTTGGCCAGGATGCTGTTCGCGATCGCATCCCGCACATTGGCGTCGGTGCCGTTGACGGTGTCTTGCCCGACCCACTCGGCAACCACGCGAGCGCCGGCGAGTGCGGCAAAGTCGGACGCGTTCTGCGATTTCGGCGTTGAGAGAACGCGTATCCGCCGTCGATGACGAGGCCGACCGCAAGGATGATCACCGTCGACGCGAGCGCGAACAGAACGATCATCTGACCTCGCTCACCCCGAACGGTCGCGTGGCGTGCCATGTCGGTCTCCTAGTTGATGACCATCGTGGCCGATCCGGATACGGTGAACGTCCAGTTCTGGCCGATGACGGGCGTGAGGGGGGTGTAGGTCAGATCCACGCGGACCCACGCGACGTTCTTGCTGGGGGTCCGATTGCCAGCGGCGCAGTCGGTGTTCGTCCAATCAGCAGGGGGAACGGTTCCGGCCGGCTGGCAACTGAAGTAGACGTGCTCCACCGCACCAAACCCAGCGACCATCCGGTTGGCGGCGGCCGTTATGTCCGCCTGCAGGCTATTGGTTGCTCCCGTGACGGCAGCCGGGCAGACATGCGCGCCAGGGTTCGAGGCGGTAATCAGGGCTGCGGAGGCCACGCAGCTCGGATCGTCTGTGGTCGTCTTGCCGATCCAACTTGCCCCGCGGCGCCAAGCCTGGCGCCTTCACGCGCCGCCTGAGAGAGGACGCTGTTCATGTACACATAGCGCCCGACGTCAAGCAGCCCGAACAGCACCACGAGGAACACCGGCAGGACGAGGGCGAACTCGACGAGGGTCTGGCCGGTCCTGCTGGATGCACGCGATTCCACATTCAGCGGAAGGGAGATCGCCATGGAGTCGGTACCGGCCTTGTTCGTCACCGAGAGACTCACGGTCACGGTCCTATTCGAGTACGAGTTGCCGTACGTATGGCCCGAGACTGTCGGTGTGCTGGCCCTGCCGGCCGAGGCCCCAGGACCGGACGGGGTTGACCTGGGCCGACATGAACGCACTGGCGCTGCCGTCGAACACGAACTTGGTCGCATTGTTGCCGTTGGATGCCACCCAGTTGTCGATCTTCCCATTCTTGTAGATCGGGGCTGGCGACACGGTGAACGACGCTGTCGGTGCCATGCATTGCGTGGTTCCCACCGCGACCTGCTGGGAGGAGGTCACCTCGCCGCAAGCGTTCGCGACCGTCAACTTGACGGTGTATGTGCCTCCTGTTGCGTAGTTGTAGTCTTGGGTGACCCCTGCGCGAAGGTAGTCGCCACCTGGATCGGTGCTGGGGCCACCGAAGTCCCAGTAGTACCCGACGATCTGATTGACGCCCGTGGTGGGCTGTGCGGCACCGGCATCCACCGAAATCAAGTTCGGTTGCTGCACCGGGTCAGGGCTACTCCATGTGAAGCTGCTGCTGACGGCGGCGCCGTGCATCCTCCCGTGCCAGGGCCGCCGCCAGCCGCCCAGGCGACTACGGCGGCCGTCACCGATGTGTTGATTTGCAGGCCCTCCGGCCAGAAGTTGCCGATCAAAGGGGTGAAAAACGTAAACGTCTCGCCGACGTTGACCGTGACTCGGTTGCCGGCCCCGCCGCCGCCAAGAGCACTGAGCACGCCAACGGGGTCCCGGAGCTGTCGACACACGACGCCGTCGCCGCGACCGCGCTTTCGCCTCGCTGAGCCTGCACATTGGCTTCCCGCAAGGCGACTGCCGTCAACGTCGTGTCATCCGTCGTCGGGTTGACGGCAGCATAGCCAGCACCCTCGCGCGCGGTGTTGTTCAATTGAATGTAGGTGAAGAAGAGCCGCCCGAAGTCGACTGCGAGCAGGAGAAGCAGCATTAGGTCAGGCACGATGAGGGCGAACTCGGTGAGCGCCTGTCCTGCCGTCTTCGGGCGAGAACCCTTGCGCCGCTGCACGGCTTGTGTTTCAGACGACTGTGGCTTCATCGGAACCCCTCTGGGCGACACGGGCACGATGCCGTCCCGGCGCGGCTTGGGCACCCTAGCTTCTCTGACCTTGCAGGCTACTTGACGAAAGTCCTCATCAGGGAATGGGCCGAACGTCCCGGTGCAGGATGGCACCGCCAGACTGACTGCACCGCCTCCCGATGTCGCTTGTTCCGACCGTTGGGCGTTCACCCGCTGCCGGGAGCCCGACGACGGTCTCGGGCGGATTCCGCCCGAGGGCGGAGAGCCGAACCCGGCTGCTCGCTCCGGAGGGTCAGCAGGATCACCGAGAGCCGAGGAATAGGGGATCGAGCCGCACGCACCACCCGGGACGAGCGAACCATGAAGGCGTTTGATCGAAGCGCTCTGGGCATTCCTGGGCTGGGACGCGGGAGCGTCGGCTGAGGCTTCACGGCATCCGGCGTCGGCGGGATCCTGGCTGGCGTCGCCATCGGCGCCCTGTGCGGTGGAGTTCCGCGCCAACCCACGCGCGGCCGTCCGTGCGCCCAGGCGGCCGCCCCCGCCTCGGCGTTCGAGCTGTCGTCCGGGCTCGATCGCGCCGCCTGACGCTCTCAGGATCCCGCCGCCGCCCGTCGCCGCAGCCGTGCGCTGCGGCGTTCCCGCGTGACCGCAGAGCGGTAGCACCCGGTACCTTCCGCCCATCTTGCTGCCCCCTTAGGGCTATGCACGCGCGCACCGTTTAAGGCAGGGTGACAGGAGCGACCGCGAGGATCGCCCGACGACAACCCGCTGCAGATCGAGAACATGCGCCACAGGTTGATCTCGGGCGACGCGCCGACCACTGCACCAGGATCCGCACCCGCGGCAAGGCGATCGTCGAGCTCGCCTCAGCCTGCCGGTATGTTCCTTCTGCTCGCCGGCGCGCTCGACCTTGGACGGCTCTTCGACTCGCAGATCACGATCCGGAACGCTGCCGGAGGGCGCGCTCGAAGCCTCGGTCAACCCGACGTCGTTCCAGGCCGGCCAGCCGTGCAACGCGACGTCGAACCGGGTCATGTGCCGCGTGATCACCGAGTCGCAGAACTCGTTCGTAACGGTGGCGCCCGCGAACGTGAGCCTCACGTGCAACCCGGGGACCTGTGCTAAGGCACTCGGCAACACGGTCGTCGTCCAGGTTACGGGCACGTTCCAGCTCATCACGCCGTTGCTGAGCGTGTTCACCGGCGGCCAGACCTTCACGATCGCGTCGAACTCCACGGCCCAGATCGCCACGGCGCCAGCACTGGCCGCATGACCGACCCCAACCCCCTCGCCCTCGCCCTCGCCCTCGCCGTCGCCGACGCCGACGCCGACGCCCTCGCCCTCGCCGTCGCCGAGCTGACGCCGACGCCCTCACCCTCGCCTACCCCCGTCCCGTCGGCCTCCCCCACCCCCTCGCCGACGCCGTCGCCGTCGCCGACGCCGACGCCCTCACCCTCGCCTACCCCCGTCCCGTCGGCCTCCCCACCCCCTCGCCGACGCCGTCGCCGTCGCCGACGCCGACCCCCAACCATGTCTCGCCCCGGTCGCCAACTTCTGGTGGGCCGCGGTCGGCGGCAAGAGGATCAACTTCACGGACGGCTCGACGAACATGGCCCTGCCCGCCTGCAGCCCGATCTGGTCGTGGAACTTCGGTGACGGCTCGGGGACGTCCTCTCTCCCGAACCCCTCCTACACCTACGGGAACTCAGCAAGAAGACGGTGACGCTCGTGGTCAGCAACACGGCAGGCTCGAGCACCATCAGCAAGCAGGTGAACCCGTGAACGGGCGCGGCAGCCGGCAGATCGCCCGCCTCGGGGGCGGCCCCCTCCCGCCCGCGGCGAGGCCGGCCAGGCGCTCGTCGAGTTCTCGCTGGCCATCATCGTCTTCCTGGTCCTGCTGATGGGCATCGTCGACGTGGGGCGCGGCATCTACGCCTACAACGGCGTCTCGCAGGCGGCGCGAGAGATCGCCCGCGTGGCCAGCGTCCACCCCGGCAGCGCGCTGGGCTCGAGCGCCGAGATCACCAACGTTGTCGCGACCCAGCAACACCTCGATGACCGGGCTGAGCGCCCCGGCGTTACTGCGTCGACATGGCAGGGTCATCCCGGACCGACACCTGCCGGAGGGGCGACTGGGTCCGCGTCCAGATCAGCGCGCCGTGGACGCCGGTCACCCCGCTGCTCGGCCTGACGGGGACGTGGAACCTCGCCTCGACGACCACCATGAGATCGAGGTGATCCTCCAATGAGAACGGTGGGGCCAGATGTGCCTGTTCGACTCGAACGATCGTGGTCCGGAGCGCGGCCAGATCTTGGTCATCTTCGCGCTGGCGCTCGTCGCGATGCTGGCGATGGTCGGCCTCGTCCTGGACGGCGGCTCCGCGTTCGCCCAGCGGCGCGACCAGCAGAACGCCGCGGACCTTGCCGCCCTGGCCGGCGCCAACGACTACCTGCTCAACAGCAACGCGACGGACGCCTATGCCCGGGCGCGGGCGGTTGCCAGTCAGAACGGGTACGCCGACGGGGCAGACGGGGTCACGGTCAACGTGAGCCTGAGCGTCAGCAACGGGGCCCGGGTACAGGTCGACATCACGGCGCCGCACCCGAACACATTCGCTCGCGTCATCCCCGGCCAGCAGTCTTGGCAGGTTTCGACCACGGCGACCGCGAAGACGGGCATCCCGGATTCGGTCGAAGGAGCGGGCCCGTTCATCTTCAGCATCCGGGCCTTCGGGACCCTCGGCGAACCGCTCTCGCAGTTCGGCGACCCGGACAACCCGTTCGACTTCGGAGAGACGAATGGCGACGTCCCGACGTCGAACCGCGACCTCGCCTGGACCAACTACGGAACCGGGAATCTCAACTCGAGCGAGGTCCGGAACATCATCGAGGGCGACCTTGTCATCAACAAGACGATCCAGTTCGGGGAGTACATCGGGCAGCACAACAACGGCAGCCACACGACGCTGTTCACGGCCGTGAACACGCACCTCAGCGGCGACGACGTCCCGATCCCGGTCGTGGACGACAACGGCAACTTCCAGGGCTGGGCCACGTTCCACGTCGTGAGCGCCTCGGGCGGCTCCGACAAGCACATCCGTGGCTACTTCGTGAGCCCATTCCTCAGCGATCGGCTCACCGTTGGATCGTGCGCCGCCGGGAGCTGCCCGCGATACCTGGGGTCCTGGTCGCTCGGGCTCGTGAACTGACCCGGCCGCGGCCGGGCCTACGCGGGACGGCCCCAGGGCGGAGCGGCTGCGGCCCCAGGGCGAGCCGCCGGCGGACCGGTTCCGGGCGCGCGGAGTACGCTTGAGGTGGTGCGGCTCGATCGCCCGCCGCAGTCCGCCTGGAGGCCCCCGCCCGTGAGCACCGACGACGCCCGGACCCAGATCGATCCGCTCAGCGCGCCCCGGTTCGTCCGGATGGTCCGTCGCTTCGATGCGTCGCGGGCGCGAGTCTTCCGCAGCCTGTCCGACCCGGAGGAGATGGTCCGCTGGTTCGCCGAGGAGGTCCGCGGCTCGCTGGCCGCCGGCACCCGGACCACCCTGGTGTTCCCCCACTCGCGCACCTGGTGGGACACGGTGACGCTCGAGAACGACAAGCTCTTCGAGTTCCGCTGGCCGTGGCTTCCCGGCGACGCGTACGAGACCACCTGCCGCATCGAGCTCGAGCCGCAGGGCTACGGCACGCTGCTCACGCTCACGGACGGCCCGTTCGACCTGCGCATCCCGGGCGTGCTGGAGGCGTACGCGGAGGCGTCCGAGGGCTGGGGCGAGGCGCTCGCCTGGCTCCGCGGCTGGGTGGACTTCTCCGTGGAGCTTCGCGACCGCCGCTACTGAGCCCCGGGCGGCGTGGCGGTTCCGCTCGGTGCCCGCGCCGCGCCCGCGGCCGATCCGGCGCCCGCGCCCGCGGCCGATCCCGCGCCCACGCCGCGCGGCGCAATCCGGCGCCCGCGCGCGCGCGCCGGCGCCCGCGCCCGCGCCGCGGCCCAACGCAGGTGCGCCTCTCGGACGGGCGATCGCCGGCACTCGTCCGTTCTCCAGGTCCTTGCCCGCGGCCGGCGGGCTGCCCAGGGGGCGATTCACTCGCCAATGCCGCGCCACGGAGCACTATCCGTGTTGCCCGGCCGCTCGCCGGCCGCGAGGGACGTCGCCAGGGCCCGTGACGAGGCGAATCCCTCGCTTGTGCTGTGGTGGAACGTCAATGACGAGGATCGAGGGCGGACGGGCACTGCCCGTCGCTGCCGCGACCCGGATAGTGATCCCGGGGAGATCATCAGCGAGGAAAGTGCTGCGCGGCCGGCGCGGACGGCGGCGCGGGTCCGGCCGGGGGCGGGCATCGCGCGCGGTGCCGCTACCCCCGCCGTGCGCTGGCCGCTGCCGCCCGCCGCCGCCCGCCGCCGCGGACCGCAGACCGCCGCCGCAGACCGCCGCCGGCAGACCGCCGCCGTCCCCCGCCCCTACCCTCGGCGGCCGAACGCCGTGACGAGGAGCCGGCGGAAGCTGGGCGTCTGCCCGTACATCAGGACGCCCGCGCTGTAGACGCGGCCGGCGGCCCACAGGCAGACGACGATCGTGACGACCAGGATGGCGGCGGCGATCGCCACGTCCGCGGCACCCGCGTCGCCGGCGATGACCCGCGACAGCATCACGTAGGGGCTGGTGAAGGGGAAGTACGAGAGCGCGATCACCCAGCCGGCGTCGGCCGGGATCACGCCGAGCGTGGCGTAGACGCCGACGAGGT
Source organism: uncultured Chloroflexia bacterium (assembly GCA_963709605.1). Classification (GTDB taxonomy): domain Bacteria; phylum Chloroflexota; class Limnocylindria; order Limnocylindrales; family CSP1-4; genus CTSoil-043. The sequence goes on from CAVPWX010000010.1 coordinate 294,273, forward strand.
ACGCGAGCGTCCCGACGAGCGACATCGGGGCGACGACATTGTTGACGTCCTCCATCCGCGACACCATCGACCCGGCCGCCGCGTAGAGCGTGGAGTAGAGCAGGTAGCCCAGGACGAAGAACACCAGGAACGCCGCGAAGACCCCCGGCGTGAGGGCCTGCGGCAGCTCGAGCGACGACGCCGGCGCGCCGAGGATCGCCTCGGCGATCACGCCCTGGAGCATGAACGCGACCAGGGCCGGTACCGCGGCCGCCAGCAGCTGGACGAGGCCGAGGCCGCCGACGCCGATCACCTTGCCGCCCAGGAGCTGGAACGGCGTCGCGGCGCTGATCACGATCTCGATCACCCGGCTGCTCTTCTCCTCCGCCGCGCTCGTGGCCACCCACTGGCCGTAGAGGACGATGGCGAGGAGCAGGAAGATCACCAGCATCTGCCCGACGATGGCCGCGGCGGCCATCTCGGCGCCCGTCTGCGGCTCGCCCGGCTCGGCCGGCTTGGGCGTCTCGACCGCGACCTCGGGCGCGGCGAAGAGGGCGGCCTGGTCTCCCGGCGCGACGCCCAGGCGGTCGAGGCGGTCGGCGACGGCCAGCGAGTACGACGCCTGGCGCAGGAGCTCGGGCGTCCGGCGCCCGGCCGGGTCGTTCGAGATGACGACGAACGAGAGGTCCGGGCCCGGGCTCCGGTCGATCACGAGGGCAGCGCTCAGGTCGCCGTCGTCGACGGCGGCACGGGCGGCCGCCTCGCCCGGGCTGGCGACGACCTCGAAGTCGGACTCGCCCCCGGTGGCGCTCGCATTGAGCTGCAGGGAGAGTCGCGTCACCGGGTCGAAGGTGAGGCTCGGGTCGGCAGCCCGGTCGACGACGCCGATCTTCTCGGCTTCCTCGCCCTCCAGCCAGCGGATGCCGATGGGCGCGAGCGCCAGGACGGCGCCCGCGGCGGCGAGGAGGAGCGTGCCGAAGAGGAACGAGCGGGTGCGGGCCCGGACGGAGAACTCGCGGCGGGCGACGGAGAGGGTGTTGCGGACTGTGACGTTCATCGGGCCGCCCCATCGCCACGGCCGGCGTCGCGGGCATCACCGCCGCCGGGCCCCGGGTGCGCCGCCGGGGCGGCGCCCGGCGCATCGGGAACGCCGGCCAGCGAGACGTCCTCGCGGGTGGACTTGCCCACCCGCTCCATGAAGATCTGCTCGATCGACGGATCGGCGATCTCGAAGAGGGTGACCCGCTCGCCCTGGACCAGGGCGGCCTGGAGGATCGCCTCGGGGTCGGTCGATCCGTAGACCTCGAGCTCGCTGTAGTCGCGGCCGGGCCGGACGACGGCCACGCCGGGGATGCCGGCCAGCCAGGGGAGGTCGGGGTCGCCGTCTGTCGCCAGGCGGACCACCTGCTTGCCGGTCGAGCGCTTCACCTCGCGGGTGGGGCCGGAGGCGACCAGGCGGCCCTCGTCGATGATCGCGATCGCGTCGCAGAGCTCCTCCACCATGTCCATCTGGTGGGTGCTGAAGATCAGCGTCTTCCCCCGGTCGCGCATCTCCAGGAAGGCGGCCTTCAGGAGGGCCACGTTCACGGGGTCGAGCCCGCTGAAGGGCTCGTCCATGATCAGGACCTCGGGGTCGTGGAGGATGGCGGCGATGAACTGGATCTTCTGCTGGTTGCCCTTGGAGAGCTGCTCGGCGCGCCGGTCGGCGTACTCGGGCACCCGGAAGCGGGCCAGCCAGGCGCGGACCTCCTTCTCGGCAGTCTTGCGCGGGACGCCGTAGAGGCCGGCGAAGAAGACGAGCTGGTCCAGGACCTTCATCCGCGGGTAGAGGCCGCGCTCCTCGGGCAGGTAGCCGAAGGTCCGGCGGGGGAGCTCGGTGGACGGGCTGCCCTTCCAGGTCACGGAGCCGGAGTCTGCCCGGAGGATGTCGAGGACGATCCGCATCGCGGTCGTCTTGCCGGCGCCGTTCGCCCCGAGAAAGCCGAAGACTTGGCCGGGATCGACGGTGAAGCTGATGCCGTCGAGGGCCTGGACGGTCCCGAACGACTTCCGGAGGTCGGTGATGACGAGGCTCATGCCGTGCTTGGTCCCCCGTGCGAGGTGCGGCGCGAGGTGCGGTCCGGTCAGCGTACCGCCGCAGACCGGCGCGCGTCAGGGGCCGTCAGGCACGGACGACCGGGCGCACTCTCCCGGGCGACGCCCGTGCCCGAGATCCGATCTCCGAGGAACCGATCACGGGATGGTGGCGTGCCACCGCCGTCGGCCGGGCCGCACGCCGAGCGGCGGGGACGTCGCCTGCACGGCGAGAGCGTCGCCCGCACACCGAACGGCGGGACCGCCCGCCTCACGGCGGGGACGTCGCCTCCCCGAGGGCCCGCGAGATCCGGGCCAGCCCTTCCACGAGCTCGGCGGGGGGCGGCCAGCCGAAGCCGAGGCGGAAGAAGGACCGTGGACGCTCGAACCAATGACCGGGTCCCACGGCCGTGGCGTGGCGCGCGCCGAGGATGCCGTGGAACGCATCGGGGTCGACGCCGGCCTCCGGGCGGATCCACGGGAACCCGACCACCCCGCCGCGCGGCTCGACCCAGGCGAGGCGCGGCTCACCGGCCAGCCATGCACGCGTGGTCGCGAGCGCGCCGGCGATCCCGGCGAGGATGCCCGGGAGGAGCTCCGCCCATCGTTCGAGCGCCCGCGCGGCGATCGCCTCGTCGACGAGCGATCCGGTGATGTGGATCTGCTCCTTCGCCGCCAGGAAGGTCGTCATGAGATCGCGGTCGCGGGTCGTCAGCCAGCCCGCGCGGATGCCGGGGAGCCCGTACGACTTCGACATCCCGGAGATGCCGATCGCCCGCGGCGAGAGGGCGGCGGCCGGCGGCAGCGCGCCGCCGTAGGTCATCTCGCGGTAGGTCTCGTCGACCACGAGGCGGGCGACCGGGTGCGCCTCCACGATGTGGACGATTCGGCGAAGGGCGGCCTCGTCGATGACGGCCCCGGTCGGGTTGTGAGGGTTCGTGATCGAGACGAGGCGGGTCCGCGGGGTCAGGAGCGCCGCCAGCGCGGCGGGGTCGGTCGCCCAGCCTTCCTCGGGGCGGAGATCGAGGATGCGCAGGTCCGCCCCGATCGCCCGCGGCGTCTCGAGGTTCGTGGCGTAGTTGGGCCGCACGACGACGATCTCGTCGCCCGGCTCGAGGAGCGCGGTGGCGACGATGAACAGCGCTCCCGCGGCGCCGACCGTGGTGAGGACGTCGTCGGGGCGAAGGGGCGTGGCGTCCGGCGGGCGGGGCCGGCCGCCGTCCGCGGCGACCAGCTCGCGCAGCTCCGGCAGGCCGCGGTGGTCGCCGTAGCGAAGGAGGAGCCCGCGCAGGTCGACGTCGAGGTCGTCGAGGTTCGCGTCGGCGACGGAGCTCTCGGCGAGGTTGCAGGCGATCGTGGCGTAGCCGGCCTCCTCGGGCGACTCGACCTCGATCGGCATCCGGCGGTAGCGCATCCCGGCATGGTACGCGGCCGGGTCAGCCGCCCGGGGTCCGGGGCGACGGCCGCGCGGCGACCGCCGGGCCCGCGGCCGGGCGCTGGACCAGCAGCGCGGCGGCGAGGACCAGCGCGCCCCCGGCCACCTCGAGCGGGACGACGGCCTGGCCCAGGAAGATCGCCGCGAGGACGACGCCGAAGAGCGGCTCGGCCAGCATGAGGACGGCGGTCCGCGTGCCGCCGATCCGCCGCACGCCCCGCAGGAGCCAGACCTTGGCGCCCGCGGCGGCGACCGTGCCGGCGAGGATCGCGGCGAGCCATGCCGTGGGATCCGCGATCCAGCGGAAGGCGCCGGCCAGTGTCTCGCCCACGGCCGCCAGCAGGTCGCCCGCGACCGCCGCCCCGCCGGCGCCGCCCGCAGCCGCAGCGCCACCCGCGGGACCCGCCACGAGGGCCAGGGGGAGCGCCAGGAGGACGCCGCCCGTCAGGATCAGCATCGTCGCCTGGTCGGACGGGACCCGGGTGTACCCGGCCCGCGAGACCACGAGATACGTGGCCTGGCATCCCGCCGCCAGCAGGGCGAAGACGAGCCCGGCCGCCGTGACCCCGAGCGTGGGGCCGGCCTGCGAGCCGAGCACCAGCGCGAGCCCGGCAGTCGCGAGGACCAGCCCGGCGACGCGGGCGGGGGTGAAGCGCTCGCGGCCCAGGGCGACCGACGCCAGGGCGACGAGGATCGGGTAGGTGAAGTAGACCGCCAGCACCAGGGCGACGGACATCGCCCCATAGGCGGCGAAGAGGGCAAGGTTGAGGGTGGCGTTCGCCACGATCGCGATCGCCAGCGAAACCCGCTCCGGGCGCGGCAGGCGGCGGACGGCGACCGTTGGGCGCCTCGTCACGGCGATCAGGGCGGCCAGCGTGAGGGCCCCGATCCCGGCCCGGAGGACGGTGAACATCGGGGCGCTCATCCCGGCCCGGTAGGCGAGGTTGGAGAGCGTCCCCAGCATCCCGAAGGCGAGCGCGGCAAGGAGGACGTAGGCGACGCCGCGAGCGTAGGCGTCCGATGAGGCCTGATCTCCCGGGGCGGTGGTCGACCCGACGGCGGTGGTGGACGTCGCGGAGGCACCCGGCCGCCCGGCGGTCGTCGTCGCGGGGGTGCCGGGTGGCCCCACTGCCGTGGTCTTCGCGCGCGCAGGCAGCGCCCCCGCGCGAGGGGCGTGTGGATCCATGCGGGTCGCAGTGTCGACCCGCATGCACCGCCGGGCCACGGCCGGACGTCACCGGGGTCGCCGCGATCGGCCCGCCCGGATGCCGCCATCCGGCCCGGGCGCGGCGTGAGCCAGGACGCGTGCGGCGGCCGCGCGCGTCGCCGCGACGTGCCCGCCGACGATCAGATTGGCGACAACCGTGCACGAACCGACCGCAGATCCGCTGGGACCGTCATCTGGACGAGCGCAGCCGTCGCCAAGGCGATTGGTCCTGCGATCAGGGGGCGGCGGACAGACGTGGCGCGGCGGGAGCGGGCGCGGTTGGCGCGCCGGGCCCGGGCGCGGCGGGAGCGGGCCGCGCGTGCGGGAGCGCCGGCAAGCGGACCGCGGCAACCGGGCCGCGGCCAGCCGCTACCATCCGCTGGTGGACGGCTCCGCCTCGCTGATCGAAACCATCCGCCGCTCCGTCATCGGCGACGACGAGGCCGTGGCGGGCCCGTTCGGCGTACGCCGCGTCACCTACGCCGACTACACGGCCTCGGGCCGGTCCCTCGACTTCATCGAGGACTACCTTCGCGACGCGGTCCTGCCGCTCTACGCGAACACGCACACCGAGAGCTCGGGGACGGGCCTCCAGACGACCCGCTTCCGGGCCGAGGCACGCCGGATCGTGAAGGAGGCCGTCGGCGGCACCGACGAGCACGTGGTCCTCTTCGTCGGCTCCGGCTCGACCGGCGCGATCGACCGGCTCGTCCACGTCCTGGGCCTGCGCCTGCCAGAGCGGCTCGACGAGCGATACCACCTCGACGCGCGAATCCCGGCGGCCGAGCGGCCCGTCGTCTTCATCGGGCCGTACGAGCACCACAGCAACGAGCTGCCCTGGCGCGAGTCGATCGCCGACGTCATCGAGATCCCTGAGGACGCCGACGGGCTCATCGACCTCGCCCGCCTGGAAGCCGAGCTGGTCCGCCACGCCGACCGGCCGCTGAAGATCGGCAGCTTCTCGGCCGCCTCCAACGTGACCGGCATCCTCTCGGACACCCGGGCGGTCTCCGTGCTCCTGCACCGCCACGGCGCGCTCTCGTTCTGGGACTTCGCCGCCGCTGCGCCGTACGTCGAGATCGAGATGGCGCCCCGCCGGCCGGCCCCCGACGGGTCGGGACCGGGGGCTGCGCCGGACGGCGACGCCGACCTCGATACGAAGGACGCCGTCGTCATCTCGCCCCACAAGCTCATCGGCGGCCCCGGGACGCCGGGAGTCCTCGTGGCACGCCGCGACCTCTTCCAGAACCGGGTGCCCACCGTGCCGGGCGGGGGCACGGTGGCCTACGTCAACCCGACCGAGCACGTCTACCTCGACGACGTGGAGCATCGCGAGGAGGGCGGTACGCCGGCGATCGTCGAGTCGATCCGGGCCGGCCTGGTCTTCCAGCTGAAGGAGGCCGTCGGAGTGGCGGCGATCCGCGAGCGCGAGGAGGCGTTCATCGCCCGGGCGATCGCCCGCTGGCGCTCGAACCCGGACCTCGAGATCCTGGGCAACCCCGACCTGCCGCGGCTCTCGATCGTCTCGTTCGTGGTGCGCCACCGGGGCCGCTACCTGCACCACAACTACGTCGTGGCGCTCCTCAACGACCTCTTCGGCATCCAGGCCCGCGGCGGCTGCTCGTGCGCGGGCCCGTACGGCCACCGGCTCCTGGGGATCGACCTCGAGCGCTCGCGCGCCTTCGAGCGCGTGATCGCCCGCGGCTGCGAGGGGATCAAGCCGGGCTGGGTCCGGGTCAACTTCAACTACTTCATCAGCGAGACGGTCTTCGACTTCCTCCTCGAGGCGGTCGACCTCGTGGCCCGCGACGGTTGGCGCCTCCTGCCGCAGTACCGCTTCGACCCGCTGACCGGGCTGTGGCGGCACCGCGCCGGCCCCCCCGAGCCACCGCTCTCGCTCCTCGACGTCCGCTACGAGGACGGGGCGATGCGGTACGCCGCCCACCGCCACCGGGAGCCCGAGACGCGCCTGGCCGACTACCTGGCTGAGGCGAGGGGGCTGCTGGCCGAACCGCCCCCGGCGCCGGACGGGATCAGCTGGACGGCGGAGCCGGGCGCCGATGCGCCGGCGGTCGACGGCGACTTCGAGAACCTGCGATGGTTCTGGCTGCCGGGCGAGGCCGCGGAGGCGCTCGCCGCCGACGGAGGACCGATCTGATGTGCTGCCTCGCCGCGTCGCTCCTGCTCCTTGGGCCGCGGTTCGGGATCATCCTCTGGTGGATCCTGGACCCGGCTCGCTGGAACCTGACCTTCGACACCTTCATCCTGCCGTTGCTGGGCTTCATCTTCCTGCCCTGGACGGTGCTGATGTACGTGCTGGTCTTCCCGGGCGGCGTCGAAGGCTTCGACTGGGTCTGGCTGGGCTTCGGCCTGCTGGCCGACATCTTCTCGTACGCCGGGGGCGGCTACACGAACCGCGACCGGTTCATGGGCTACAACAGCACGCGCTGACGAGGACAGCGGCCGGGCGGTCGGCGGCGAGCGCCTCGTCGGGATCGGATCCGGGTGATCGACCGGGTTCGACCCGCGCTGACCCCGCGGGGTCGAGGCCGGCTACCGCACGTACAGGTAGAACGAGGTGCTGCGCAGGTTGCCGGCCGCGTCGCGCACGGTCCAGCGAACGAGGTGACGCCCAACCGGGAGTCGCGATGCGGGGACCACCGCCGAGCGGATCGCCCGCGTCCCGCTGAGCGTCCACGCCTGGAGGAGGCGCCCGTCCAGCCGCACCTCGAGGCGCCGCAGAGCCGCATTGTCGGAGATCGTCGCGCCGATGGTCCGGCGGTTGCCGGCGCGAACCGGGGTCACGCCCGTGAGACGGCCGAAGGCCGGCCTGGTGGCATCGGGGGCGGCGGGCGCCGGGGTCGCGATCGCGGCCGGCGCGGGCGCCGGGGTCGCGGTCGGCCCGGGGGATGAAGCCGGCGTGGGGCTCGGCGCCGGGATCGGCGGCGGCGGCGGCGTGTCAGCGGGGGCCGGTGCGGGGATCGGGGCGGGCGTCGGCGTGGACGTGGCGGCCGGGGCGGACGTGGCGGCCGGGGCGGACGCGGGGCGGCGTCGGGGTCGGGGTCGCCCTCGGCGTCGGGGTCGGCGTCGGGGTCGGCGTCGGGGTCGGCGTCGGGGTCGGGGTCGGCACGGCCGGTGGGCCACCGAGGCTGAAGACGCACGCGTAGTAGCGGCGACCGTCTGCGGCGAACGCCGACCCGCACCCGAACCGGTCGAAGCCGCCGAGGATGCTGGCACGGTGGCCCGAGCTCTGCATGAACCCCCGCTCGGCCACCTCCACCGTCTTGATGGTCGGCGTCGACCCGGCGCAGCCCGTGCCGTCCGGCGCACACCCGTAGCCGTAGGCCGCCGCCTCGGTGCCGTAGTTGTTCCAGGCGATGTTCTCGGCGCGCGTCGTCCGGTAGCCGAGGACGTCCGCCATGATGTCGAGGACGCTGGCGGTCGAACCGTCGGTCCGCAGGCAGCCCATGACCGAGTGGCTGAAGTAGCCTCGGTCGGCCATGTCCTGGGCCCGTCCGCGGAGGACGAGCGAGGCGTTCGTCGGGCAGGCGAACGAGAGGTCGCGGGCGAAGGTCGCCAGCGTGGAGTCGATCGCCAGGGCCGGCTTCCCGAGCGCCCCGCGGTCGAGGTTCGTGAGCCGCATCAGCTCCGTGCCCAGGGGGTCGACCGGGTCGGCGCGCACCGCGGCCGGGGGCGCCGCCATCGTCCCCGCGAGGACGAGCGCGGCCGCGGCGAGGACGGCCAGGCGGCGGGGCCGACGCGCGGAAGGCGCGACGGCGGGGGCGGAGGCGCGGACGGGGGCGCGATCGGCGGCCATCGCCACCACTGTGGGGCGGCCGGGCAGGCCGGCCAATCGCCCGTGCGTTCAGGCGTCGCCGAACGATGGGCCTGTGCGCCGGCGCACCGGCCCGGCGGGCCCGGCCGTGCTCGGTGCGAGCCGGGCGCCGACGCGCGCGCAGCTCAGCCGATCAGGTCGGGCGTCCAGCCGGCGACGAGGGCGACCCACAGCAGCAGCACGTCGATGGCGATCCCCGCGACGAGCCAGCGGTGGAAGAAGAGCACGAGCAGCGGGAGCGAGGCGATCGAGCCGACGGCGACCGTGGCGCCCCACGCGGAGGCCGGCAGGACGCCGATGGTGGCCAGGGCTGCCAGCGCATAGCCGCCGATCGTCGCCGCGACGAGCGCCAGCCCGATCGCCCGGACAACGCCCGGCTCCGCGCCGAGGCGCGAGAAGAGCCACGAACGCCCGAGGTCGAAGGGCCAGGGCGGCGTGCCCGGCTTCGCCGGCGGGCGCCGGGAGACGAATCCCGCGTGGATGGCGCCGTGGGCGAGGAGGAAGGCGGCGAGCAGCAGGCGGACGATCACCCGGGAACCGCGAGCCCCGCCCCGAGCCGCTCTCCCCAACGGCGCGCTCGCTCCACCTCGCCGTCGACCAGGCGGTCGAAGACGGGACCGGTGGGCCCCTCGACGAGGAAGCTCTCCGGGCCGGCCACCACGCGGAAGCGGAGGCCGCGGAGGCTCTTGTCGGCACCCCTGGCGGCGGAGCCCCAGAGGATGCCGGGGCCCTTGATGCGCGTGTCGAAGGCGGCCGCCGCCACACGCGAGGAGCCGCCATGCAGCGACGCCAGCCACTCGCGGACGCCGATTCCTCGCGACACGAGCCGGTCGCCGGCGCGCTTGGCCGAATCCGCCCGCGACTCCGGCTTGGACATGCCGTGGGCATGGGTCGGGCCGCCGACCACGAGGAGGGCGACGTCGTCCGGGAGCACCGCGGGCGCGGCACCGACCTCGACGAGGTCCACCGCGAGCCTCGTTCGCATCCCGTCGGCGATCGCGACCGCGATCTCCCGGGTGTTTCCGAACATCGACTCGTAGACGACCAGCGCGCGCATGGCGAAGCACTCCCCGGTGGGCACCGACGGGAGGCAGGGTCGCCCGGCGCCCGGCGATGGCGCCAGAGCCGGGCGGCCCGGAATCGCGGCCTTCGTGGACCCGCCCCGGTGGGCCCTGTCACGGAACCCGCCGGAAGACGCGGGCTCAGGCGGGGCCGGCCACGAGCGCCGGACGGTCCAGGCGGATCGCCTGGAGACCCAGCACGATCCAGCCGATGGAGAAGGAGCCGAACGCGGCAAGGAAGATCGGCTGCACGGTGCCGCCCAGGCTGGACGCGCCGACGAACCCGATCAACGAGATGACGGCGCTGAAGCCCAGGATCACCGCGCCCGAGCGCGGCAGGGCGGCCGTCCGGTAGGTCGCGATGGCGAACACGAGCGAGCCGGCGATCGTCCCGATCACCCCGATGATGAAGAGGCCCCAGCCGTAGATCGCCGGCGACGGGCTGGTCGCCGACCGCCGCCATGATGATCAGGCCGAGTGTGGCGAGCGCGCCGCCCAGGGCCGGCAGGGCGAAGGCCGCCCAGACGAGCACCGGGTGTCGCCGGGCCTGGAACGCGCTCAGGCCTGCCAAGCCGACCAAGAGCGCGGCGGCTCCGGACGCCGCCAGGGCCGCGCCGGGGTCCTGGTCCGCCGGGTCGAGCGTGGCCCACATGAGGCCGGTGAACCACAGGGCGCCGCCGATCACGGCGGCGATCCCGCCAAGGCGCAGGGACATGGGTAACCCCTTTCGATGTTCGGAGTAGGAGCCCAGCCCCCGGAGATGGAGGTGGGCGTCGAGCGCGCCCAGCAGGAGGTCGGCCACGTCGAACGGGCCCAGCGGCCGCTCCGCGAGGAGCGCCGCGAACTCGTCGCCGTAGCGCGCCCGCCAGCGCGCGGGATAGAGGCGGAGGAGGAGGGCGATCATGGGACGCAGCCCCGGCTACCGCGGCGCCTGCCCGAGCCGGCGCAGGCCGAGCTCGGCGAACGCCGACAGCTCGCGGAGCTGCTCGGCAACGGTGGTGGCGCCCAGCGCCGTCAGGCGATACGGCCGCCGCCGATCCACGGGTGGGAGCGCCTCGATGAAGCCGCGCTCCTCGAGCCGGGCCAGCGCGGCGTACAGGGTCCCGGGACCCATCGGCCGGCCGGTCCCCTGCTCGACGTCGGCCATGATCGCGTAGCCGTGCTTGGGACCGTCGGACGAGGCTGACCAGGATGAGGAGCGCCGGCTCGGCGAACCGCCCGAGCTCCGGGAGCGGCGTGACCATGGGAGCGGACCTTTCTTACGCTTCACGATATATCGTGGCGCGATATATACGATCCCTGGGCCTCCGTGTCAAGCCCCTATCTCGCGACGGCCCGGCGGCGGCCGCGTGGGGCCGCGGTGCCCCCGCCGCGATCAGGCCGGCGCGGCGCGGCGACGCGGCCGGCAGCCAAGGTCGAGCGGGCGCACCGTCGCGCCATGTTGAGGAGGCGGAGCCTTCACACACCCGCGGCGCAGACGACACGGCATCCTGGGCTGCCGCATACCATGGACGCGTGAGCGCGTCTCGCATGATCCGCCTGCCCGTCGGGTACGAGGCCGTCGACCACGTCCTGGCCGACCTCGTCGCGGCCATCGACCTCGTGGCCGGCGCCGGGACACACCACGCGGTGCCCGCGGCCCCGCCGGGCGTCGGGGCCGTCGTCATCGGGTCGCTCGAGGCGTGATCGGGGGAAGGCGGCCGCTCCAGGGCCGCAAGGTCGCCGACCGGCGCGTCCGCGCGGAGCGGCCGCACTCACCGTACTTCCGCTACACCGGCCCCGGCATGCTCACCGCCAAGGCGGCCGCCTCGACCGCCCCGAGCGCGACGGGGCCCGGGGAGTCGAATCCGCCGGTTCCTCTTCGGGCGCCGCCTCTCGAACGAGGAGGAGGCGTTCGAGCGGCTTCCCAAGAAGCTCGCCCTGCCGATCTTCAGCTCGGACGCGATCTCCTCCTCGGCCTACGCGACCGAGGAGATCCTGCGGGTGCTGGTCCTGGCCGGCGCCGGGGCGCTCATGATCTCGATCGAGGTCGCGATCGCGATCACGGTCCTCCTGGCGGTCGTCTCCCTCTCGTACCGCCAGGTCTGCAGGGCCTACCCGTCGGGCGGTGGGGCCTACGTCGTGGCGCGCGAGAACCTGGGGCCGCTGTTCGGGCTCATCGCGGCGGCGGCGCTCCTGATCGACTACGTGATGACCGTGGCTGTCTCGACGGCCTCGGCCGTGGCCCAGGTCTACTCGGTCGTCCCCGCCGTGTACGACCTCCGGATCGAGATCGCGCTCGCCGCGATCACCCTCATCACGGTGGCCAACCTCCGGGGCCTCCGGGAGGCAGGGCTCCTGTTCGCGAGCCCGACCTACGTGTTCGTGGGACTCGCCTTCCTCATGATCGGGATGGGCGTCGTCCGGGTTGCGACCGGCCAGGGTCCCGCGACGGAGCCGCCGGACGAGGTGGTCGAGTACGGGACCCAGACGCTGGGCATCTTCCTCATCCTGCGCTCCTTCGCGGCAGGCTCGGTGGCCCTCACGGGCGTGGAGGCGATCGCCAACGGGGTGCCTGCCTTCAAGCCACCCGAGGCGAAGAACGCCGCCAACACCATGCTCGGCATGGCGATCCTGCTGGGCGTGCTGTTCATCGGGATCACGGTGCTCGCGAACGCGTTCGACATCCGGCCCACCGAGGAGGGCGGAGCCACCGTCGTCGCGATCGTGGCGGCTGCCGTCTTCGGGGACGGGACCCCCCTGTTCATCGCCTTCCAGGCGGCGACGGCGCTGATCCTGTTCCTGGCCGTGAACACGAGCTTCAACGCCTTCCCGCGCCTCGCCGCCATCCTGGCCCAGGACGGCTACATGCCCCGCCAGTTCTCGTTCCGGGGCGACCGGCTCGCCTTCTCGTGGGGAATCGTCGTGCTGGCCACGATCGCCGGCGCCCTCCTCGTCATCTTCGGGGGCGATACACACGCCCTCATCCCGCTCTACTCCGTCGGCGTCTTCGTCTGCTTCACCCTCTCGCAGATCGGCATGGTCCGCCATTGGTTCGCGGTCCGCGAGCCCGGCTGGTGGGCACGGGCAACGGTGAACGCGGCGGGCGGCGTCCTGACCTTCGTCGTCCTGCTCGTCGTGGCGAGCATGAAGTTCGTCGACGGGGCGTGGCTCGTCCTCGTGCTGATCCCGGCGCAGGTGCTGCTGTTCTGGTTCATCAGCCGGCAGTACACGGCATCGCGGGCGCAGGTGGCGCTGCATCCGGACCAGGTCGTGCCCGCTGCCGCACCGCCAGGAGCGGGTCATCGTCCCGATCGCCGGGCTCGACCGGGCGGTCGTCCAGGCCGTCAACGTCGGGCGGTCCCTCTCCGACGACGTGCGGGCCGTCCTGGTGACCGAGGATCCCGACGAGGCGGCGGAGGTCCGCGACGCGTGGGAGCAGCAGGTGCCGGGACTCCCGCTGGTCGTCGTCGAGAGCCCGTACCGCGCTCTCACCGGGCCGCTGCTCGCCTACCTCGAGGTGCTCGACCTCGCCTGGCCGCCGGACAAGGAGGCGCCGATCACGATCGTCATCCTCCCGGAGTTCGTGCCGCGCCACTGGTGGGAGCGGCTCCTCTACAACCAGTCGACCAGCGGAGCTGCGGCGGGCGCTCCTCGGCCGGCCGGACACGGTCGTGATGACCGTCCCGTACCGGCGCGAGGAGCCGGACGCGTTCCGCCGCGAGGAGCCGGCGATCCCGGCGGATTGACTCCGCCGGGCCGTCGCTGTCGTCCGCCGCGCTCAGCGCGCCGCACCCTCCGCGGCCAGGAACGCCGGGTGCCTGGCGACTGCCTCGCGCACGAGGCGCGTCACCAGGTCGGCGTCGAGCGGGGCGCCCGGCATGAGGTCGAGGTTCGCCAGGTGGCTCGAGCCGGGCCGCAGGATCCCGAGCCCGGCGTCCAGGCGCGTGCCGTAGAGGAAGCGCAGGTTCACGGCCTGCTTCGTCGTGCTGATCGCGACGACCCAGCGCCACCAGTTCGCGTCGAGGGCGTACGTCAGCATCCGGTACTTGAGCGCCGCATCGAGCTCCGGGGCCGCAGCCCGCACGAGGCGGTCGAGCTCGACAACGAGACCGGCCTTCGCCGGGTCGACGCCGACCAGGAGCTCGGTGAGGGCGCCGCTCTCGGGCTTGGCGACTCGAGGGGGAAGCGGGGCACGCCCCCTGGCGTTGGACATCGTGATCCTCCCGGGCGATGCGCCGTGCGAGGTGGATGCGCGATCCTACCCGGAGGCGGCGGACGAGGCCAGGTCGGGCCGGCGCGGGCCACGCGGCGCACCCGGGAGGGCAGGCATGCTGACGGTCGACCTGCGCGACGGCGTCGCGATCGGCAACGGCCGCCACGACGAGGCGATGCAACCAACGCATCTGCATGCGGGACCTGCCGGACACGCCCGGCATTCCCGCCGGGGCCACCCACCTCGCCGACGACAACGCCGCGATCCTGACGGGCGGGCGGCGCGGCCGCCTGTTCGCAGATCGACCGTCGCCCGGCGTCAGGCGTCGGCCGGCCGCAGGTCGACCTGGAGCGCGCCGTCGGCGGCGCGTAGCTGGAGGCGATCCTCGCGGATCAACCACGTCGTCGCCCGCTCCAGCGCCGCGAAGAACACGGCCTCCTGCTCGGAGGCGCCGGTCGGCTCGAGACAGGCCATCCTGGTGCTCGCCAGGGGACCGATTTCGGAGCGCTTCGCCGGCCCGCTCGTAGGGGCCGAAGTAGCGGTTGCAGCCTCCCGAGCCGGTGACCCGGCCGTCGTCGCCGAACGTCGCCGTGACCTCGGTCCCGGCGACCACGCTCACGACGCCGCCTCGCCCGTTGTTGATGCCGGTCGCGACCCAGGTCGTGCCGACGAACGCCGGTCCCCGCGCCGCCCGGAAGCGGAGGGTGACGTGGCCGGCGGCGTCGCGAAGCTCCAGCTCGTCGCCCGCCTGGGCCAGCCCGCGCGCCCCCGCGAGGGCGGCCGTGAAGGCGCGCTCGACCGCGGTCCGCTCGGGCTCGCAGGCCATCATCGTCATCGCCGTCGGGCCGAGCTCCAGCCCGGCCTCAACCAGCCGGTAGGGCGCGTGGTAGCGGTTGCAGCCGGTGCTCCCGGAGACGACCCCATCGGCGAAGACGGCGCTGGCGAGGACGCCCTCCGGCACGGCGACCTCGCCGCCGTCGGGCCCGGCGCAGGCGACCAGGCGCCATTCGGTCCCCTCGAGGGGGATCGGCTCGTCGATCATCGCGCGACCTCGCAGCTGAGCGGCGCTCGAGGCGCCGCGTTCCCGCGGATCGTACGGGCTCGGGCGCTCGCAGGCCCGTCCTGCCTGGTCCGGTCGACGACCGGGCGCATCCCGGTCGCGCCCCCGGGTAGTACGACCGGCCGATAGCCGTCCCGGCCGCCGCGCCGCGATGCTCGCGCTGCCCCCGGTGCGGCATCTCGCCGCCCGGTGCGCCGCCAGCGACGAGGACGAGACCATGCAGGTGCGCCGCCCCCGCCCCGACCCCCGCGTGGTCGCGTCGCTCGCGATCATCGCCGCCCTCATCGCAATCGCCCTCGAGATCGTCTACGCGGTCGGCACGTTCGCCATGGCGACCGTCGAGCAGATCCCGGTGCCCTGACGGCCGGGGGCCGCGGCTCCGTTCGGCCGGGGCGGCGGCCGACGCTCGTTCCGCCCGGCCGCCGTGGGCCGACGCATCCCTCGGCCGGCCGCCCGGCTGGCGCCTCCGTGGAAGATTCGCCGTCGCGCCGACATAGCTCAGCGGTAGAGCAGCTGTTTCGTAAACAGCAGGTCCTCGGTTCAAATCCGAGTGTCGGCTCCAGCGATCACGATCTGAAGCCAGCCGCGAGGCTGGCTTCTTGCGTGTGGCGGGATTGCCGCGATCAGACGCCGTGCGTTGAAGGTCCGGCGCGCGCCATCACAGCTCGCTTCGGAGGATCTTGCCGGTCGGGCTCTTGGGCAGCTCGTCGCGGAACTCGACGAGGCTGGGGACCTTGTAGTCGGCGATCTGCGACCGGCAGTGCTCGACGATCTCGCCCTCCGTGCACGGCCCGTCCCTGACGATCACGCACCGCACCAGGTCGTCCCCGAAGCTCGATGGAGCAGCGAGCACCACCACCTCCCTGACCTGCGGATGCGTGAGGATCGCCCTCTCGACCTCGCTGGGATTGACCTTGAACCCGCCGCGGTTGATGAGGAACTTCTTGCGGCCCGTCAAGGTCAGATACCCCTCGGCATCCTTCACGCCCAGGTCTCCCGAGAGGTAGAACCCGTCGCGGAAGCTGGCAGCCGCGGCCTCGGGATTCCCCTCGTAGGCGGTGATGGCGTGAGGGCTGGCGATGACTACCTCGCCTTCTTCGCCTGGCGGGACGGGTCGCCCGTCCTCGTCCCAGATCTCGATGCGGACCGCGTCCAGCGGAAGGCCGACCGACTCGAGATGCTCGCTGGCGGGTTCATGGAGATTGACGCTGATCGTCCCGGTCTCGGTCGAGCCGTAGAGCTGCCGCACGAACAAGCCGTAGGTCGCCGCGAAGAGCCGGTTGTCGTCCGGCAGCAGCGGCGCGCTGGCCGAGAAGGCGACACGAAGACTGGAGAGGTCGACCTGCCCGCGGATCGGGGACCTCGCCAGGATCGCGAACATGTACGGCACCGCGCCGAAGTAGGTAATCCCCTCCCGCGTCATGAGGTCGAGCACTGGCCTCCTGGCGAACGCCGGGACCGGGTACAGGGCGCCACCGACGTACATCGAGGTCAGCATCGTCCGCACGAGACCGTTCACGTGAGAGAAAGGCGCGGCGCCGAGGAAGCGATCGTCCCTGCCCACGCGGAATGCCGTCGCCAGCCGCTCGAGCTCGTCGAGCAGCATGCGATTCGTCCGGATGACCCGCTTGGGGGCGCCGGTCGAGCCGGAGGTGTACTGCAGCAGGAGCGGGGCTGCCTCGCTGCTGGTGGTGGCGGGGGCCCCATGCCGCGAAGGCGTCGGCTCGTCCTCTCGTCGTCCCGACCACCGTGCAGCTCCCGTCCGCCGCGACCTCGACGAGCGACGGCGCGTCCGCCAGCGTCGCCAGCACCTCCGCCACGACCGGGACCAGCTCCGAGGCGACAACGATGGCCGCCGCCCTGGTATCCCGCAGGTAGTAGACGAGCTCCTGTTGCCGGTAGCGCACGTTGAAGGGTGAGATCACGCCACCGGCTCGCGCGATCCCGACGAACGCGGCCACGAAGGCCCCGGAGTTCGGCGCCATGAGTGCCACCGCGTGGCCTGCCCGAATGCCCAGGTCGCCCAGCGTGTCGGAGACGCTCACGGACCGTGCGTGCACGTCCGCGTAGCGCCAGTCCAGGTCCTGCTCCCGGATGGCCAGGCGGGCGGCGCGTCGGCGGACGAGCTGGTCGAAGGAGTCGGAGAACGACGCGAGTGGCTGCCTCATGACGACAGGATCCGCCCTTCCAGGAACGTCGTGAACGCCCCAACGGTGCTGAAGTACTCCGGCTTCAGCTGGCTCTCATCGATCGTCACGTCGAACTCGGCCTCGGCTGCGACCACCAGCTGCAGCACCTCCATCGAATCCAGGCCGATCCCCCTGCCCAGGAGACCGGTGTTCTCGTCCAGCGACTCCGTCGACGTCGTGAGCTGCAGCTCGTGGAGCATGGCGGATACCCATGCGACGATCTCGCGGCTGTCTTCAGTCATCGCTCCACGTCCACCTCCGGAGCGTGTCGTTCGCACGTGCCGATCCGCGCGTCGGCGCGGTCACACGGGTGGCCGGTGCGGCGCCTGTCCGTCACCACCAGTTGGCGTACTGCTCTGGATGCCTGGTCACGTGGTGCTCGATCCTCTCGATGTAGCGGCGCACCATCGCGTCGACCGCCTCGTGACGGCTGCTCGATGGGGGCGCCGCCAGTGCTGGCTCGACGATGACCTCGAAGTGATCGTGGGCTCGCTTGATGACGAACGTGGGAAGGACAACCGCGCCCGAGGCGAGTGACAGGCTCGGCGCGCCCGTCGCCAATCGCATCGTGCCACCCAGGAATGGCCCCGTCACCTGCCGGGCCCCCAACGTGGTCTCGGCCGTGATCGACACCAGCGCGTTGGCCCGGAGCCGGTCGTAGAGCTCTCGGGTGCGCCTCAACTCGGATCCATCGGTCATCACGAGGCGCTCCGCCAGGTAGCGCTCCTCGGGGATGGTCCTGATCGCGTTCATCCGGCGCCCCAATCGCGACTCGGACACGCCGTGATCCGTGTGGCTGAGGTGGGTCAGGGAGTATCCCGCCCCATGCAGGCCCTTCTTCGCCACCAGGAAGGCGTACATCATCGGGCCAACCCAGACGATGCAGCCCGTGCCGCTCTCGAGGGCGCGGTCGATGTGCTCGCGTCCGGTCAGCTCGATGCGCGGGTTTCCGCCGCCGGGCCGAAACTCCCGCAGGTACTGGAGGTGCCGCTCCATGCGCCCCGCTCTCGAGCGCGCCACGGTCACGCCGGGTGTGGGCAGGCCATCGCGGTCACCGCATCTCTGCCGCACGGTCTCGATCCGGACGCGGTGGGCCCCGGAGCCAGGCGCGTCATCGCCCTGCCGGCAAGCACGCAGAGCGGCGTCCAGAGACGCTGCGGGGCCAGCCACGAGAGCGGGAGGAGGGTCGCGAGCCAGGCGACGACCGCCGGATCCTGCCAGTCGAGGAGTGGGCGGCG
>CAVPWX010000011.1:0-8691 GCA_963709605.1 uncultured Chloroflexia bacterium
CGCGGCGGTGACCCGGGAGGGGGGCAGGGGGAGGGAGGCGCCTGGGATCACGGCTTCGTCACCGCGGGCACCGCCCGATCTCTTGCCCGCTGAACGGGCCGGCGCGTAGGGGAAGCGTCTGCCCCGGAGGTAGAGGTCGCCCTCCGACGATCACCGGGCTGGCGTCGAAGCCGTCGTCGAGCTGGTTCTCCGCGAGGACTTTCAGCGGGGCCCGGGCGCGAGCACCAGTGCCTTGCCGTCCCGGCCCAGCAGGTAGATCCTCCCGGCGGCCGCGACCGGCGAGGCGAAGACGTTGCCGAGGCCCACCCGCTCGGTGAAGAGCGTCCGGCCCGTCGTGGCGTCCGTCGAGGTCAGGAAGCTCTGGACGTGCTTGAAGAAGTAGAGCTGTCCCCGATAGAGGAGCGGGGTCGACACGTAGGGCGTGTCCCGGTCCCGGGTCCAGAGCACCGCCTTCGTGCCGTCGAGGTCGCCGCGGGCGCCGCGCAGGTCGACGGCCAGCATCCTCGGGCTGTCCCGCTTGCCGCTGGCCAGGTAGAGGATCCCCGCGCCGTAGGTCGGGGTGGGGATGACGTTCATGCCCAGGCCGGAGACGCTCCACAGCAGCTCGCCGTTTCGGACGTCGTAGCCCCGGGTGCGCTCGTCGCCGGCGACGATGACGTGCACCCGGCCCTCGTGCTCCCGGATGACAGGTGTCGACCAGGAGGTCAGCTCCCCGGGCCGGGCCTTCCGCCACCGCTCCTTGCCGGTCCGCTTGTCGAGGGCGACCACGAAGGAGTCTCCCTCGTGGTCCCAGTTGACCACCAGGGTGTCGCCCCAGAGAGCGGGGGAGCTGCCCTCGCCGTAGCCGAGGCGCGTGGTCATGTCGCCGAGGTCGACCTTCCAGACCAGCTCGCCCTCGAGGGTGTAGGCGTAGGTGCCGGCCGAGCCGAAGTGGGCGTAGACGCGCTCGCCGTCCGTGACCGGCGACGCGGTGGCCCAGCCCGACTCCAGGTGGTGGCTCTCGTGGGGGACGCGCTCGACGGCCACCCGCTTCCACTCGACGGAGCCGTCGTGGCGGTCGTAGGCGGTGACCAGGAAGCGCTGCCTCGCGAGCGGCGTCCCGGACGGCTCCGGGGCGGGGCGCGTACCCTCCCCGCTCCCTCGAGAGAGCGGGCCGAGAGCACGTAGATCCGGTCGCCCCACACGATCGGCGTGGCGAGGCCGTCACCCTCGATCGGCACCTTGAAGCGGACGTTCTCGCGCTCGCTCCAGCTAAGCGGCGGATCGCCGTCGGGGCTCGTCCCGTTGCCGAGGGGGCCGCGCCACCAGGGCCAGCCCGCCCCGCCCGCGGCGTCCGCCGCCGGGGAGATCGCGGCCAGGGCGACGACGAGCGCCAGGGCGCCCGCGCGCAGGAAGGGCGGGGCCAGATCGGGAGCTCGCATGGAGCTGATTGTCACACGCGATGACCGCTGTCCGGGTCGATCCCGTGCGGCCCTGCGCAGCGAGCCCGCCGCCGGAGGCGGTGAGCGGGGAGGAAGGGGATCTTTCCCTGAGGGTCGCAACAGACAAGAGGACTTTACTGTCTGTTCCGACTCGGGCCAGATGTCTCGCCGAGGGCGAGGTCCGCCACTGGTCGAGACCACGGGCCGGCGGCGCGACCGAACCTTCGGCTACGCCGCCTACCTGGAACGGCTGCGGGCCGGCACGGAAGTGGCAGGGCGCTATGCATAGGGCACATCTTGCCCGGCATGCGCACGTTGCTCACTTCGCGGGCTGGAAAGCCGGGTGCCCCGTCTGCCAGAGGAGGAACGCGTAGATGTCGGCGGTCCGGCGCTGGCCGCTGCGCCTTGGTGTCGCCGATGCCGTGGCCGCTGTCGTAGTCGAGGTTGAGGAGGACGGGCTTGCCGGAGGTCGGTGCGGCCATCAGCTGTGCGGCGATCTTCGTCGAGTGCCAGACGTCGACGCGCGGGTCGTTGACGCCGTGCGGCAGCATCACCGCGGGGTAGGCGGTGCCGGCCTTCACGTGGTGGTAGCTGCTCATGGCGAGGAGCGCCGCGGAACTCGTCCTCCTTCCTCACGGTGCCGAACTCCGGGACGTTGGGGACGCCGTTGGCCTCCGTCTCGGCGCGCACGGCGTCGAGCGAGCCGACCGTCGGGATCGCGGCGGCGAAGAGGTCGGGGCGCTCGGTGAGGGCGCGGCCGACGAGGATGCCGCCGGCGCTGCCGCCCATGATGCCCAGCTTCGCGCTGTCGTGTACTTCTGCGCGACGAGGTACTCGGCGCAGGCGATGAAGTCCTTCCACGTGTTGGGCTTGGTCGTCTTGAAGCCGGCCTTGTGCCAGTCCTGCCGTAGACGCCGCTGCCGCGCACGTTGGCGACCGCGTACACGCCTCCCCGTTCCAGCCAGGCGAGGCGGTTCGCGCGGAAGAGCGGCTCCTCCGTGATGCCGTAGGCGCCGTAGCCGTAGAGGAGCGTCGGGTTCGATCCGTCGAGCTTCATGCCTCGCTTGTGGATGATGGACAGGGGCACGAGGGCGCCGTCGTGGCTCTTCACCTTGACCTCGGTCGGTGGCGAGGTCGGACGGCGCGCCGAATGTCCCGGCGGCTGCAGGCCGGTATTGGCGGCCTTGCCGGCTGCGTCGACCACGTAGATCTCGGTTGCGCGCGTCCAGGCGGTCGAGGGTCACCACCGCGCCGTCGACGGGCGGGGAGGCGCTCGAGAAGGTCGCCGGCCCCTCGAGCGGGAACTTGACCTCGGCGCGGGGCGCCGCCCGACCAGGCGAGGCGCTTGAGGCGCTTCACCGCGCCGTCGCGAGACTCGAAGTAGAGGCCGTCCCGGGCCGCGGCGATCTCGAAGACGACCTCGTCGGAGGCCGCGATCACCGTGGCCGCCTTCTTCATGTCCGGGGCTCCGAGGGAGGTTCGGATCACGGAGAAGCGCGGGCTGTCGCGGTGGGTGAGGAGATAGATGTCGTCGCCCTTCACCGCGAACTGCGTGGCCTTGTCGCGCGAACCCGCAGACCCGCATCCACGGCGTGCCGGGCTTGCCGACCGTCTCGAGGGGGGCCGTGTACAGCTCGAACTCGCGCTGGACGTCCGCGACGACGAGCTGCAGGGCGTGCCTCGAGCCGGGGACCGCGACGACGAAGGCAAAGTCCTCGGCTCGAACGGGCACTTGCGGGAACAGGGCCGGCCCGGCATGGCCACGTCCTGCGCGGGCTCGGTCCCGACCGTGTGCCGCCACGACCGGCCGTCCTGGTAGCGGTCGGTCGCGGGCATGCCCGGCTTCAGCTCCTGCTGGCGCAGGTAGAAGAACGACCGCGAGTCCGGGTGCCAGCTGATGTTGGGGTACTGCGCACGGTCGATCGGACCGCTCACCCGCTTCAGGGTTTCCGTCTCGATCACGTGGATGGCGGCGTCCTCGGAGCCGGCCGCCGAGATCCCGTAGGCGACGTAGCGGCCGTCGGGGGACGGCGAGAAGTAGTTGAGGGCGTGCGGCCGGCCCGTCTCCTTCTGCCACGAGTCCGGGTCGGCGAGGAGCCGCTCGCGGCCGTCGGGCCCGCGGTGGTACAGCTTGAACGTGTTCGCGTCCGCCGCCCGGCGGGTGAAGAAGAGGTGGCCTCCCTCCCTGCGCTCGACCGCGCCGATGACGGCCGACACGGTGCTGTCGAGCTCGACGATGCGGGCCTTCATCCCCTGGTAGCCAGGGAGGGAGTCGAGCGTCGCCCGGGCGTGGGTGGCGTGGGCCTTCATCCACGCGACGACCTGCGGGTCCTTCACGTTCTCGAGGTCGCGGTAGGGGTCGTCGACCACGGTGCCGAAGAACGTCTCCGGGACGTTGCGGGCGGGGAAGGTCGGAAGGGAGTCGGCCCGGGCGGTGCTCGAGGCGAGCACGACGCAAGCGGCCAGCAGGCGAGACGAACGGCACATGGGCAACCTCCGGAAGCAGGGAAGGGGTGGAAGCGAGTCTACACCGATCACGGTCGGGCTCCCGTCTGCAGCACGATCGGGGAGGACTCCGCCTCGCCCACGGTGACGATCGCGAGGAACCGTTGGCCGTCCGCCGGCGCCGCCGTACGGGGTGTTTCCCGAGATGGAGGGCAGGCGCAGGCTCCGCGTTCCGGAAGAGCGGCCGCGGCGGTTCCGGGCTCGAGGCCGCCTTCGGCGAGGCGCGATCGGGACGGCAACGAGCGTGCGGTCCGGGGCGAGGTAGAAGAGCTCGCTCCCGTCGGTGCGCCAGACCGGCGAGGTCGCCTCCGCCGGTGGAGACCTGCCACTTCCTCGTCGACGCGGGGAAGGTCCGGACGAAGACCTCGGAGCGGCCGGACTCGTCGGAGACGAAGGCGAGGAAGCGCCCGTCGGGCGAGAACGCCGATCCCCACTCCTCGGCGGGCGTCTGCGCGATCGGGAAAGGCGCGGCTCCGCCCTTCAGTCGGCAGGATCCAGATGTCCCGGGGCTGTCCGGGCTCGCTCTGCGTGTAGCTCAGGAAGCGCCCGTCGGGCGACCAGCTGTCCGGGAACTTCCAGACGCTGTTCACGAGAAGCGGCGAGGGCTCTGCGCGCCGATCCGATCTCTCGGCGGTACAGGTCGAACGCTCCCTTGGCGTCCCACGAGAAGGCGAACGGACTTTTCGTCGGGGGAGAAGAGGCCCGCGGACTGGTTTCCCGTGCCGAGCGTCACGCGGGTCGACGTCCCCGTCGCGCGCGTCGAGGACGAGAGGGCGCTGACGTGTCGCGCACGGGGTCGATGATCTCGGCCAGCACGCGGCGGTCGTCCGGCGACAGGTCCAGGTCCCGAGGACCGCCGGCGGTCCCGACGGTTCCGAGCGGCCGTCCCTGGCGGTCGAGCCACGTCAGCTGGCTCTTCACGATGCCGCCACCGCGGTAGGCCAGCGTTCCGTCCTCCGCCACCGAGAAGGCGGTGAGCCCGTCCGTGTTCAGGTTGCGCCAGACGTTTTCGGCCACCGGTACCGGATCGCCGGAGACCGCGAGCGTCCGGCGGTCGAAGACCTGCGCGAGCAGCGTCTTCTCGCGCACGAAGTAGAGGCGGCCACGGGCGTAGGCACCTCCCGTGCTGGACTCGACGAGCCGGGTTCGCTGGCCGCCGTCGACGCTGCCCGCCTCGACCGTGAGCCGTCCCGGCGGCTTGGGCTTGCGGCTCATGAAGAGGAACCGCTTGCCGTCGGGCAGGAAGCGCGGCCAGCGGTGCGAGGTCTCCTGTGCCCCGGGGTCGAGCGCCGTCACCGGGCTCGCGCCGCCCCCCGAGGCGGGAATGCGGAAGATCGGCCCGCCTCCCTCCGGCGCGAAGACGATCAGGCCCTGCGAGCCCCAGGCTTCCGCCGCGGTGATCCGGAGCGTCGGCGAGCTCGCGCGCCGGCCCCCCGGCCAGGTCGACGCGCTTCAGCTTTCCGCCGGCGAAGAAGCCGACCGAGCTGCCCGTCGGGCGAGAAGAAGGGCGCCTCCGCGCCCTCGGTGCCGGGGAGGGCCTTCGGCTCGAGGTCGTCGAGATTCCGGACGTAGAGCTGCGCGTGGCTGTCGGCGTCGACCGCCGTGAAGGCGATCTGCCGCCCGTCGGGCGAGATGTCGATCGGACCCGACGACACCGTTCCGGAGGGAGGAAGGACCGCCACTTTCAGCGCGGGCGCGGGGTCTCGGCCCGGGCGTCCACCCAGGAGCGTCCACGCCGCCGCGGCCGCGACCGCCAGCGCCGCCACTGTCCAGGGGACGAGAGCGTTCGCCCGCCGCGGCGGAACGACCCCGGAGCCGGCCGGCTCCCTTTCCTCCTCCTCGGTCAGATCGATGCGCGCGTCGGCGATGTCGTGCAGCCGCTGCTTCGGGTCCTTCCGCAGGCAACGCCCGAGGAGCCGCCGAACCCGCGGCGGGACGCCGGCGGGGAGGGCGTCCAGGTCGGGCGCCGTCTTCAGGACCGCCGCCAGGACGTCGGTGACGCGTCTCTCCCTCGAAGAGGCGGCGGCCCGTGAGCATCTCGTAGAGCACGACGCCAAAGGCCCAGATGTCGGCCTTCTTGTCGACGGGCTTGCCGCGGGCCTGCTCGGGCGACATGTAGGCGGCGGTGCCGAGGATCAGGCCGGCGGCGGTGCCGGCCTGCGCGAGGGTGGGGGACCGCGACAGGTCGGGGGAGGACGTCCCCCCGGAGTCCTCGCCGCTCCACGCCTTGGCGAGGCCGAAGTCGAGCACCTTGACCTTGCCGTCCGGGGTGATCTTGACGTTGGCGGGCTTGAGGTCGCGGTGGACGATGCCCTTCTCGTGCGCGGCCTCGAGGGCCTCGGCGATCTGCCTGGCGATCGCGAGCGCCTCGTCGAGCGGCACGGCCCGCGCTTGAAGCCGAAGCGGCGAGGTCTTCGCCCTCCACGAGCTCCATCGCCAGGAGCGGACGATCGAGCCGTCGCCGAGCGTCGCGCTCTCGAAGCCGTAGACGTGGGCGATGCCGGGGTGGTTCAGGGTGGCCAGCACCTTCGCCTCACGCTCGAAGCGCGCAGGCGCTCGGGGTCCGCCGCCAACTCTGAGGGCAGCACCTTGATCGCCACGTCGCGGCCGAGCCTCGGGTCCGTGGCGCGGTACACCTCGCCCATGCCGCCGGCGCCGAGCGGGGCGAGGACTTCGTACGGGCCGAGACGGGTACCCGGCGACAAGCTCAGCGGGCGATTCCTTCTGTTTCCGTCTGTGAAGGTGCACGTGATTCTAGCGTCTCGCGCTGGGCCCGGCCAGGCGCTCGACCTCGGCGAACCAGCCCGTCCGCAGCTCGAGGCGTCTGCACCGCGGCCCCCGGCACCGGCTCGACGCCGTAGAAGGTGCCGTCCGGCCCGACCTCGAACGAGCGCGCCACGTCCCACTCCAGGACGACGCGCTCCTCGCCGAAGCGGATCCCGTCCCCTTCCACCGAGGCCGCCACGGCCAGGACTTCGCGGCCTCGCCGGAAGAAGAGCGTTCGCCCGTCGCGCGACCAGGCCGGCGCCCGCCCCCCGCCCGCGGTCACGGTGACCCGCTCCCCACCGCTCGAAAAGGGGACGAACGTAGACCTGATAGTCCCCACTGGCGGCGGAGTCGAAGGCGACGAAGCGCCCGTCGGGAGACACGCCGGCCCCGACGACGCCCCCGGCCTCGGTGAAGACGGCGCGCGGCTGCGCTCCGGGCTCCTGCGACATGAAGGTGGTCTCCACGCCGACCCTCCTGACGAACCACGCGAGCGCGCCGGTGGGGGGAGCCCAGCCCACCGCCTCGCACTCTCCTGCCGACGTCTCGACGAGCGCCTCGAACGAGCCCGTGCCGTCCGCACTCCCCTGCAGGATCCCGTAGCCGCCCCGCTCCAGCGGCCCGGACAGCAGCAGGGAGCGGCCCTCGGGAGACCAGCGCACGCCCATGACGCCCACGATCGGCGCCGGGGAGCTTGACGCGCGTGCCGCGCGCGTCGATCACCCAGATCGTGTCGCCCGCGCTCGAGAGCGCAAGGCGGCGGCCGTCGGGCGAGAGCGCGAGTCCGCGCGCGTAGAAGGGCCGCCTCCGCCGACAGGACCCTTCTCGTCCCCTGGGTCGACACGGCCACGACATGCATGGGCCCCGTCCGCTCCCCTTGAGGTAGCCGGCGCGCGCACGAGCGTGCCGCTCAGCGAGAAGGCGAAGGCCGGAGCGTTGTTCCGGGCGATCGCGGTGCCGGGCCGAGAGCCACCGGCGCTCCGCTGGGGCGCAGGGAGGCGCGTGTCGAACGACGCCGCCATCAGGGAGCCGTCCGTTCCCGCGTACACGAGGTGGCCCGTGGGCGACCAGCGAGCCCCCCAGCCCCGCAGGCCCAGGTCCTTCATCTCGCCGCTCGCCAGCTCCACCGTGACGAGGTTGAACTCCCCCGGGGCCTCCCAGTCGTTCAGGAGGACCTTCCGGCCGTCGGGCAGGAGGCCGGCCAGGCCACCCGCATCGGCGCCTCACGACCGGCGTGCCGGAAGCGCTCCCGAGGAGCCGGGGCGCGCCGCCGCTCGCCGGACCGTCCAGAGGCCCCCCGGGGAGCGCGCCCACGAAGAGCATCGAGTCGTCGGCCCGCCAGACGCCGCCGAAGTAGTCCTCCAGCGGGCAGATCCTCTGGGTCAGCCTCGTCTCCAGCGGTCTTCCGCAGCTCCGGAGGCTGTCCGCCGACGAGCGAGACACCGACGGCGAAGGCGACCCAGCGCCCGTCCGGAGAGAAGAACGGTCCCTCCGCGGTGTCGCTGCCGGGACGGGAACCGCCTCGGTCGCGTCGAGCGCGCGCACGTACAGGCGCTGGACCCCCGTCTCCCTCGCGCCACGAACGCGAGGGTGCGCCCGTCGCGGGAGAGCGCCAGGACGGCGAACCGCTCCCGTCGAGCTGGAGGCCGGCGGGAGCGGGATGGTCGCCCGCAGCGCGGGAGGCGAGACTTCTTCCGGAGCGAGATCGGCCACAGGCGCCGAGGCGATGGCGAGATCGTCGATGCCGCGGCCAGCGCATCCAGCGAGCGCTCGCGCCCCGACGCGCCCACGACCGCGGGCCCGACGGCGCCGCATCTTCGGGCGACGGGGTACCGGCGAGCACTTCCTCGACGACGAGCCGCGCCTCCCCGACGTCGCGCAGGCGCTTCCGGGTCGCGGGCGAGGCAGCGCGGAGGAGCCCGCGGATGCGAGCGGCGTCGCCGCCGCAGCGCCGCCCACTCGGCTCGCTGCTGAGCACCGCCGCGAGCACGTCGCTCAC
>CAVPWX010000012.1:0-235910 GCA_963709605.1 uncultured Chloroflexia bacterium
TGCGCTTAGAGCGCCGACAACGACAAAACTTTGTGGATAAGACACGCGGAAAGGCCAAGGGTTTGAAACAAGTTACGCATCTCGGTTTGGATGTTTGCATAATGGATGTCGATCTGACTTTGATATTTCGGCTTAGGCCCACGTCTGGGTTTACCTGCTCCAGCCAAGACGGGTTTGATCACCTTTTCTCTCAAGACGAGCAAAGCGACCATTTCCCGCAGCCTCTCGGGGACGGGTTCATAGCGTCGCGAGTTTTCGATTTTACGCACCAAATTTTTTCCGCGCAATTTCTTCAGGTCATAAGCGGCTTGGCGAGGGGTGTAACGGGCTGGCCACTATTCGTGCACTTTGACAGCCAAGTCAGCACATCAAAATCCTCGGGAGCGGCAGACAAGGAAATGACGGCTTCATGACAGCTCGCATTCTGGGCTGGTTGACATTCAACACCCCCGACACGGGTTTGCCCAACTTGGGAAGGCTTGGGCCAATCGTCCAGGCTATCCTCCGAGATGGCAGCAATATCCATGCCGCACAGGGCATTCAAGAAACGGTTCAGGATTTCTTTCAGGCGCAAGACGATCTCGGAGAATTTGGGCAGCGAGCGACCACAACGCAGTTCTTTGGTATTGTGAACGATAACCTCAATGCGCAAGACGCGTTCGCCTTTGGATACATCTTGGCGGTAATCTTCCCGAAATGTAGTCTTGAAAACCGTCAAGTCATACGCAGGTCTCTCGACCACGATTTCGCAGCGAGGTTCTTTTTTGCTTTTGCACCGAGATGGACGCTTTTTGGCTTCCGAAGATGGTCTTCAGAGTCTTGACATCCAGCAGGCTGCGGGTGCGGTCGAATGGTACCCTGAAAGACTTGCTCGAATTCACTGCCTCGCAAGAAGAGCAGATTGCGACTGTATTCTTCCTGAAAAATCGTGTAATCGTAGTGAAAGTTGGTCTTTTCCTGTCGCGGCCAGATCCAGGGCAAAACACAGGCAAGCCGAGTAAATCCAACGCTCGCACACCTGGCTCAAACGCCCTATGATGTCTGGAGAAGACAAGGTGTCTGCGATTTGCGCCAGTCGTGTGGCGTCAGAAATCTGAGTGAAACAATTACCTTCTTTGGTAAATTGGATACCCTCCTTTCTGGCCTGGCAAGCCACATACTCATGCCCATTCAAGATGACCTGCGCCCCGAAGGGAGGATGACCACTCATCTTGATCGTGACATGTCCCCAATCGGGGTCCAGAATGTGGAACGAGTAGTGATTGACATAAGGATACTTACGGGCAAGGTTGACGACTTTGCCGCTCTTGGAGCACTGCACATCCCAAACCGCTGCCGGCGCACGAGCCACCAAGATCAGAAATACGCCCGTGAAGTTGGCATCCTTGGGAAGATATTCCTCAGCCATTTCGTGTTTCCGCTCTCCTGGCCGCACAATCTACCACAGGAATCTGATGAGCCTTGGCATGCGCGCGCACGCGGCGGCTGAAACGTCCAGCCATCCGCATCAGATGAGTATTGTCCAACTCATCATCCGAACCCATCAATTGCCTCCACCAGGTACGAAATCCACCCGCCGCCTGTCCCATGCGAAAGTAGGCGTTGAGCACAATCCGATCCACACAGTCATACGTGTTGTCCAACAAGTCAGCGTAGTAATCACTATACTCATCCAACATTTCTGTTTTCCCTTTGTGCTCATGGAGTTATGCCTTGAGTCTAAAGGAAAACAAACACTATTTCAATTGCCCCGCAGGGGCCTCATCGTCCGGCGCAGTCCCGGACGATGCGTAGAGTCTAACTTGGAATGTCAATATTCATTGCGTCCCAAATATACATCTTTTTGCTAATTACCAAATCCCAACCCTCGTTCCTTCAACGACACCCACTTGCCTTGCCCGATGACCAAATGGTCGAGCACTTCCACATCCAGTAGTTTGCCCGCTTGCACGATGGCGCGCGTCACAGCGACGTCGTCCGGGCTGGGGGCGGGGTCACCCGATGGGTGGTTGTAAATCACAATGACTGCCGAGGCATTCTTCCGCACAGCTTCCTTGAAGAGTTCTCCCACCCGCACCTGTGACGAATTGACCGAGCCCTTGTACACTTCCACGGTTTCGGCACGCGGTTTCTTCTGTCGAGCAACATCACGCGCAGATGCTCCTGCTCCAACGCGGACATTTCGTATGAGACCAGTGCGGCGGCATCGGCGGGGGAGTTGATGGTGGGTCGTTCTTCCGGGGATTCCAGGGTCAACCGCCTGCCGAGTTCGATGGCGGCTTTGATCTGCGCGGCTTTGGCGTCGCCGAGTCCGTGTTGTTTTTTGATGTCAGCGAATGGAGCGCGGTGAAGACCGGTCAGCCCACCGAATTTGTTCAGCAGGCGCTGTCCACCGCGACCGCGTTCTCGCCTTTGACGCCGACCCGCAGGAGGATGGCAATAAATTCAGCGTTGGTCAAGGCCTGGGGTCCCAGCGAAGCAAGCCTTCGCGCGGACGATCCGATTCGTGCAAGTCCATGATACGGTAGATGGGTTTGGAGTTTGTCTCAGGCATAATATTTCCCTGGCAATGTGGATATGTCTATTTTACAACCAAAACCCCTGGTGATTACCCACAAGTAAACTCTGGAAGGGAAGGGGTGCAACCAAACAAACGACAAGGTCATGCAAGCGACAATGACCGCCGAGATCCCTGTAGCACCGATAGGGTCCATCCCGGTCGGTTGGGATACCTAATTTGCCGCCCAGTTGCCGAAGCCACAGGACGGCTTTGGACGGCCATTGTTCAGAAATGACGAAAACAATTTGAGCCGCCATCAACACGATTGCGAACAGGCGACGCATGCGTTCGACGGTTTGGACGCGCATATCTTCAACATCTAAACCTTGTTCCTGATCGAAGCGATAGCCATGTTCGATTCGAGTTCGCAACGCCAATCGTTATAAACCTGTTGCATGGAGGCGACATTGGTCAGCGGGATGTTGGTAATCAAGACCAATTGTCGGTTCAAGGTTTCATCGTCTGCCACCAAAATCCACAGTGGTTTTTGAGTGCCCGGAATACGCACCATGAACCAGCCAAAATGGATCGTGTCGAAGTCTGGTTTGTCCGGCGTGCTTGAACAGCACTTGGAAGGTCGCCTGATAGGGAACACATTCGGTCAAGCCTTGTAGTTTTTCTGTTTCCCAGCGGTGGAGACGGTCATTGTAGACTTCCACAATTCGCTCCAAATGGCTCACACGAAAAGTAAATTCCTGCTCCAATTTCACCACTTGAGCGAACATTTTCTGATCATCCAGCCCAAAATCGCCCACAAAACGTATCTTTCGCCCTTCATATAACCGACAAGTCGTCTCAAACGCCTGTTCCACCTCTTTGTTCTGGCTGAGAAAGTCAGCCGTTTGATACGAAAACCAGTTGGCGTAACTGGTGACTGGCACTTTGGTATTGACGATGGTTGCCGTGATGGCTGGATAGCCATGCGCCAAACGTGCATGCCCCGCCAAATCTGGCGGAGTTGCTTTATGAACTACACTCACGCCTTCCAGCGCCTGAGTGTAGGGTTTCTCAAAATTCACTGGATCCACCGCCACCACCAAATAGTCAGGGTTTTCACGCTCCACTACTTGCTGCCCAGCTTCATATAGACCTTGATAGATTACTTTGGTTTCCAAGCGCTTATTTCCCAATAACCGATACATGCTCTTTGCAACAGCCCATGTTTCTCCTTCTGTCTTCCCGTTCTGACGTGCTATTCCAGTAATCACCGGGTTCTGCCCCCAAGAATTCCAAGCAGCATGTTTTCCAGCACTTTCTTCATTCGAATATCTGGCAACCTGTCCATCAGGGGCTGGCTGTGGCTTTCGATCGTTCCTGGATTTTCATAATGGGCAACTTGGCAAAAATACCTTCGAGTGCTATATTCATAGTGGCTCTGCTCCTTCTTGTGGTTGAGCGGTCGCAAATCTACTGTACCACGACCGAGCAGAGCTTTTACTTATTCGCGATTTGTGGGTAATCACCAGAAAACCCTGCTTGACATCCTTTAATGCCTCAAGTAGAATGTTCTTCGCCTTATGAATGGGCCTGTAGCGCAGTTGGGAGCGCGCCTCAATCGCACTGAGGAGGTCAGGGGTTCGAAATCCCCTCAGGTCCACAGACACCTGCACTTGCGTGCGGTGCAAGTGTTTACGACTACTATTTTGGATTGACGAGAACTCGATCCAAATCGTAAATCTGAATTCTAAAATCCGAAATCGTCCCGGGCCCATAGCGCAGTTGGGAGCGCGTCTCAATGGCATTGAGAAGGTCGAGGGTTCGAATCCCTCTGGGTCCACTAGCGAGAGCATCGTAATGCATCAAGATAAAATGTTACTTTGGTGGGTAACGTTGCATCAAGCAGAAATGTTACCGAGAAATGTTCCAAAGTTTGGCGGTCTTCTGGTCAATCTGGCGGCGAAGTTCTGCGGGATTGAGTTGAAGGTATAGGTTCATAAGCCGTGCTTTGGCTTCCAACGAAATATCTTTACAGTCCAGGATACGCTGGTAAGGTGTCTTGGCGGTATCATACCGTTTGATGGTCTTGTTGCCAATGCGTTCTTTGGCAATCAGTTTGAAAGATGGCTGAAAGAAGTTGATGTAAAGCCGTAAATCAGCATGGATACTTTCCAGAATGGCGAACTCTTGATCTGTTTCCCAGCGGTCATAACCAACGGTATGACGGACCACCGACCAATTCTTTTGCTCGACATGCGCTTGATCATTTTTCTGGTACGGGCGGGAACGAGTAAAAGTAATTTTCTGATCCATGCAATACCGATACAACAAGTCGTTAATCAACTCGCTGCCATTATCTAAATCAATGCCAGCAACGGGAAAGGCAGCCTTTGGCGCATGAGTGGATCGCTTCCGAAACAGCCTCTTGCGAACGGTGCGGCAGAGCAGTCACATCCGTCCAGCCAGTAGCGATATCTGTGCAGGTCAAAGTGTTCAAGTATTGCCCTTCCGTAGTGTTTCCACAGTGTGCCACAAGGTCAATTTCCATAAATCCAGGTCGTTCTTCGTCCCATTCGGTAAAGGTGCGAATGGGAATGAGATTTTTGAGCAAACTCCCAGGCTTGGTGGTACTCAAGCCACGCAGCGACTTGATTCGGACAGGACGCAAACAACGGTCTATGCTGGCTGAACTGATTTTCAGGAGCAGTTCTTGTGTATGGTAGGAGAGCTTGATTTCTTTGCATCGTTCCAGCACTCGCAGCGCTTCGGGCAATATCGGTTGCAGGCGTTTGGAGCAGATCTGTCCATAGATTTCCCAGATTTGCTCAAGGACTTGCACTACTTCACCACCATACACGGTTTTATAGGTTTTGGTTTTCCCTTTAAGGCGGTTTTGACTTTGAACTTTGTTTTTCAAAACACGGATCGCATGCTTCCGATGATAACCTGTGGCAGACGTAAATTCGTCCAGCATCTTTTGCTTCTCCACTTTATTCGCTTTCAGGTATCTGGGTTGCACGGCTTCCACCAACTCACGCTTGCTTTTCAGGCTCATCATGTCGCTCCTCCGATTAGCTTTTTCACCTATCGGAAAGTAACATTTTTCCTGATGCAACGTTCCTACTCTTGGTAACATTTTCCGTGATGCAATTCGCGATTAGAAATCCTGGTCGCTCTTATGCTATAATAGACAAAAATAAGTGAAAAGTCAGGACAGGAGTAGTAGGTCATCCCGTCAGCGAGTTGGGAGAGGAGGGTGGAAGCCCAGCAACGGCATCGAACGGGAATGCGAACCAAAGGCCGAACTCGCCTGTTGTCTCGGAAGAGAGACCTGGATGGTGAAATAAAGTAGTCATCCACGGGTAAGCCCGTTATAGCAAATGAGTGAGTTAGTAGTGGCTAAGTGGAATGGAGATTAGGAGACCAATTGAAAAACATCGGGTGGTACCGCGGAGAGAACTCTTCGTCCCTGTTGTGGATGAAGGGTTTTTTGTTTTATGGAGTCCGTCAGCTTGCTGACGGCGTGGAGCTTGCTCCACGACTCCATATTTTGAAAAGGAGGCACAAATGAAAAGCGTTATTCGGATTAACTATATCTTCTGGAAAGAAGGTCCTGCTTCTTCCGCGCCCTCCTTGGATCGAACGTTGAATGTTGAAAATTCAAAGTCTAAATAATGAAAGTGAGAAAAACTTTTTCAACAAAGAAATGAAAGGCAAGAAGACTGGCAATTGCAAAGACCAAAAAGGAAGAAAACGAAGAAAAAAGCTACAGCGAAAAAGCCTTTGAAAAGCAACGAAGGCGAAAACTGGTGACAAAATAGCCGTGAAGAAAGCGACTACCACGAAGAAGAAGTCGCAGGAAACCGAAGAAGACGATCAAAGCGATCGTGCCCATGAAGGAGCAAGCCAGGGCTGTGGTGCCGGTTGAGAAAAAACAGACCGCTATTCAAGCGGTGACCGAGGTGAAGCCTGTGAAGAGTGAAACAAAATCCGAAACGAAAAAGATATTTCCTTCAACCCGCAGGAGATGGAGCCAAGCTGGCAGAAGAAATGGGAAGCGGATAAGCTGTATCGTGCCGTCATCGATGAAAGCAAACCAAAACATTATGCACTGACGATGCTGCCCTATCCCAGCGGCGACCTGCACATCGGTCATTGGTTCTCGATGACGCCCTCCGGATGCGCGCGCCCGCTTCAAGCGCATGCAGGGCTATAACGTCATGTTCCCGATGGGCTTCGACGCTTTCGGTCTGCCCGCCGAAAACGCCGCCATCAAGCGCGGCATCCACCCGAAGAAGTGGACCTTCCAAAACATCGAACGGATGCGCAAGCAGATGCGCACCATGGGCGCGATGTTCGATTGGGAACGTGAAGCGGTCTCGGCCGAGCCCGAATACTACAAATGGACGGAGTGGTTCTTCATCCAGTTATATAAACACGGGTCTGGCCTATCGCAAGATGTCCGCCGTGGATTGGTGCCCGAAGGACAACACAACCCTGGCGCGCGAGCAGGTCAAGGGTGAGACCGCGTCTGTGAACGCTGCGGCACGCCTGTCATCAAGAAGGACCTGGATCAGTGGTTCTTCAGGGCCACGAAGTATGCCGATGAACTGTTGAACTTCGATGGCATCGACTGGCCCGAGCGCGTCAAGACTCTGCAAACGAACTGGATCGGCCGCAGTGAAGGCGCGTCGGTCATCTTCAAAACTGAAGATCGGTGACGAGATCGAGATCTTCACCACCCGCCCGGATACGTTGTGGGGCGCGACCTTCATGGTCTTCTCGCCGGAGCATCCGCTGGTGGAGCAAGATCACCACGCCCGGAACAGAAGCATGCCGTCGGCGAGTACAAGGCTCAAGCCGCGCGGCAGACCGACATCCAGCGCGAAGCGCAGCGGATAAGGAGAAGACCGGCGTCTTCACCGGCGGCTATGCCATCAACCCCGTCAATCAGAGAGCGCATCCCGATCTGGATCGCGGACTATGTGCTGATGTCGTATGGCACCGGCGCGATCATGGCTGTCCCTGCGCACGATGAACGCGACTTTGCATTTGCCCGCAAATTTGGACTTGACGATCATTCCGGTGATCCAGCCTGAGGGTGCGGAGCTGAACGGGCGAACGATGGAAGCTGCGTATGCGGCGTGAGGCGTGATGATCAACTCGCGCCCAGTTCAACGGCACGCCAGTCAACACAGAAAAGGGCATGAAGAACCCCGCCATCACGGCCGTCACTGAATGGCTGGAGCAAAAAGGCATCGGCAAAGAGTCGGTCAATTATCGTTATCGCGATTGGTTGATCTCGCGCCAGCGTTATTGGGGCGCGCCGATCCCGATGGTCTATTGCGAGATGCATGGCTGGAACCCTGTGCCAGAAGATCAACTGCCCGTGCTGCTGCCCGATGATGTGGAGTGGAAGCCGACCGGCGAAAGCCCGTTGAAACTGCACCCGACCTGGAAGAACACCACCTGCCCGGTCTGCGGTGAACCTGCCACGCGCGAGACCGACACGATGGATACGTTCATGTGTTCGTCGTGGTATCACCTGCGCTATTTGAGTCCCGCATTACGACAAGGGTCCGTTCGACGATGCCGAGTACAACTACTGGATGCCCGTGGACACGTACACGGGCGGCATCGAACATGCCACCATGCATCTGCTGTACACGCGCTTCTTCCACAAGGCGATGCGCGATGCGGGCATTATCGAAGGCGACGAGCCCATGATGCAGCTGCGCAATCAGGGCATGGTGCTGGGCGAAGACGACGACAAGATGTCGAAGAGCCACGGCAATGTGGTGGCGCCCGATGTGCTGGTGAACAAATATGGCGCGGATACAGTGCGTGCCTACATGATGTTCTTCGCGCGCTGGCAGAAGGGTGCGCCCTGGGACTCACAAGGCATCGAAGGGACTGCGCGCTGGATGCGCCGTATCTGGACATTGTTCACGGATCCGACCCGGCCCGGGCGCTGCTTCTGATGAAACGAAAAAGAATCTGACGCCGACGCGTTCACCAGACCCTGCGCAAGTCACGCACGACTTCGAGAACTTTGAATTCAACACGATCATCTCCTCCCTGATGGAGTTGATGAACGAAATGTACAAGGCGCGCGAAGCTGGTGCAGTTGGTTCACCCGAATGGAAGGAAGCGCAGGATATTTACCTGCAGATGCTGGCGCCCGTCGCCCCGCACATCGCCGAGGAACTGTGGACGAACCACTGGGCAAACCGTACTCGATCCATCAGCAGCCCTGGCCGCAAGTTGGACGAAGCCGCCGCAAAGGAAGACAGCATCGAACTGCCGGTGCAGATCAATGGCAAAGTGCGTGACAGGATCACGGTCCCGGCTGAAGCCGGCGAGGACGAGATCAAGTCCGCGGCGCTGGCCTCCGAAATCGTCCAGAAATATCTGGAAGGCAAGGAGCCGAAGAAGGTGATCGTGGCGAAGGGACGGTTGGTGAGTATCGTGTGTGATAAATGTAGGGGTGGGGTCCCCACGTCAAAATTATAAATCCCTGAGAGTTGCAGACTCTCAGGGGCTTTTGTGTTTATCGGGGCAGCGGAAACTTCAGCAGTAATCCGTCCTCGGTCTCCTGCGGATCGTCCATTTGCCCGCCGTGCAGTTTGACCAGCGAAGTGATGATGAAACCCAGCATGGCAGAGTCCATTTCGGATTTGTCAATTGATTTCCTGCCATAGCTTTGCACTCTTACTTCCAGGGTATCCTCAGAATCGTTTGCTGAAAGCGAGACAGTTCCCTCGGTCACGCGAACCGAGGCGAAGCTCAGCAGGTGGGAGATGATCTGTCGCGTCTGTGCCCTGTCCACGTTGAAAACGGGATTTGTCAGGTTCGTCTCGATAGTCAGTGGCTTGGATGGGTTCTGGGTTTTCCAGCGGTTGGTTGTTTCCGTGATGATCTCGTCAATATTGGTGTCTTCGCGCGAGAGTTGGGTGTGACCATTGTTCAGGCGGGCGATCTCCACCAGGTAACTGATCAATGCCAGCATGCGCTGCCCGGCAGTGAAGACGGTCGAGAGGTCGTTTTGCTGGGTTTCATTGACGGGACCGTCAATGCCCTTGAGCACCACCTTGCTGAAGCCGATGACGGAATTGAGCGGTGTTTTCAGGTCGTGCGATGCCCATGAAAGGAAATCGTCGAGGTCGAAGTGACCCGTTTCGCTGTTGCTCCAAACCAGTGACTCGATGGCTTTCGAGTTACCCGCCAGTTCTCCAGCCTGCCTATCGTTCAATTTATGGAGTTGGTAAAGGCGGATTGCCAGTTCCTTTCTGGCTTCCTCGGGTGTGATTTTCGCAGCCTGTAACAATTCGGTTGGGATCTCAAGAATGGTCTTGTCCATCGTGCCCTTGCCTTAAGGAATTTTCTCGAAGTATAGCATAGGGCTTTGTTCTGAATACAAGCGGATGCGCGGAATCCCTGACCTTCAGATGACAGTTTTGTTGGGTTGTACGGGTTTCCAATGCTCGTGCTTCTGAACAGCTTTCTGAAATATTCTGCTGAACAATTGCAAAGGTTATTTCAAGAATTTTTGGCGTTGTGTAACCTCGGCAGGAACATTGTCATAAAACGAGTGATATATGTCATTTGAGTTTGGGTGGGCGATTTGAAATAATGAAGACAATCATCCATCTGTCTTGACTCATTCGGAGGTTCCCATGAACGGTACGCGTTGGTTTCTGTTGGCAGGCTTCGCCCTGTTTCCGGTTTCTTTCTGATACAGTATCTGGTCCGCCCCACGGACAGGATTGGCTTATACGCGGTCCTGCTCGCGTTCGCGCTCGCGGGACTGTTGTTTATGTCAGCCCGCTCCTTCCGGGGCAGGGAATATGTTCGGGCCGGGGTGGTCATCCTGGCGGGCTTTGCCCTTGGCTATGTAATCGCCAATGCCGCGTTCCTCGCAGAAGAGGAGCAGCGCGAACTGCCGCAACTCGTCCGCACGGACGGCGGCGACGGTCACACTGCCGTCCTGTATTTCACGCACGGTGAACCGCCCGGGTACAGCGCCCAACCGTGGATCGAAACCATCCGCGAACTGGACCACGACAAAGTGCCGTTCGTTCCCTGGCTGGTGCGCCCGATCTTTTTCAACACCGTGCGGCACGAATACTTCCTGGCGGGCGGGAGCGCGCATAACAAACTCCATGAGACCTTCATTGACAACCTGCGCCGCGCCATGCCCGAAGAGACCGCCGCCGAGATGAAGTTCTACCTCGCCTTCCTGGACAGCAACCCCCGCCCGGACGAGATGACCATCCGCGCCATGAATGACGGGGCGAGCAAGATCATCATCCTGCCGGTCTTTATCACCGAATCCACGCACACCGAGGCGGGCAAGGAGATGGTCGCAGAAGTCAACCCGGAGCAATACGGCGTCCAAACCTGCTACACTGGCGCGTTATCGGAATTGGACGCGCTCCACAACGTCTTTGTCGAACGCGCGGACGAGATGCTGAACGGGCTGGACAAATCCAAAGTGGGTATCTTGCTGGTCGGTCACGGACAGCCGACCGAATGGGAGAACATCTATCCGCAGCAGAACAAGCAGGAGAGCCAGTATCGGGAGGCGATCCGTGAAAAACTGATTGCGGCTGGATTCCCGCCCCAGAACGTAGTCCTC
Source organism: uncultured Chloroflexia bacterium (assembly GCA_963709605.1). Taxonomy (GTDB): domain Bacteria; phylum Chloroflexota; class Limnocylindria; order Limnocylindrales; family CSP1-4; genus CTSoil-043. The sequence goes on from CAVPWX010000012.1 coordinate 11,136, forward strand.
GGCTGGATGGAATTCCAGCAACCGGACATTTCCGCCTCTGCCCGCGCCCTGGCTGGACTCGGCGTCGAACGGATTTTGGTCTTCGCTGTCAGCCTGAGCGCGGAATTCGATCCACAGCGACGTGGACGTGCCGCATGCGGTCGAGGAGGCTGGTCTGCCTGAGGGGATCACGGTCGAATTTGTGGGACAGTACGGCGACCATCCGCTTGCCATTCAAGCCATGAAGGCGAAGATCCTCAAGTGCAGGTAGTCAACATTTGAACAAGACTTTATGCCCCGGCAAATTGCTGGGGCATTTTTCATCAACCGGTTGAGGGATAACCATCCTATGGGCTAGTTCCGCTGACACCGATTGGGGGTAGAATTCAAGCCTTCCATACTTTATTGTGAAGGATACATATGACGGTCATCGAAGTAAAAGAACTCTCGAAAGTGTTCAAACTCCCCAAAAAGGAACCAGGCTTCGGCGGCGCGGTGCGGGGACTCTTCCATCCGCAGTACGAAGATAAAACGGCGGTGAACCGCATCAGTTTCAAGGTGGATGCAGGAGAGATCGTCGGGTATATCGGCGTGAACGGTGCGGGGAAGTCCACCACGATCAAGATGCTGACCGGTGTCCTGATGCCCTCCGGCGGAAGCGTCAAAGTGCTGGGACGCGACCCGCACATGCAGCGCGTGGAGAACGCGAAGGACATCGGCGTGGTCTTCGGTCAGCGCACACAATTGTGGTGGGACCTGGCGTTAATCGAGTCGTTGAACCTGATCGCCAAAATTTACAGCGTGCATCCGGTCAAATACAAACTAATGCTCAACCAGTTTACGGAAACGCTCGAACTGGATGAATTGCTGAACGTTCCCGTGCGTAACATGTCATTGGGACAGAAGATGCGCTCGGAACTTGCCGCCGCGCTGATCCATGAACCGAAGGTCGTTTATTTGGATGAACCAACCATCGGCCTGGACCTGATCGTGAAGGAACGCATCCGTGACTTTATCAAGGCGCAGTGCATCGCCAAAGGCATGACGGTCATCCTGACCACGCACGACCTCGGCGACATCGAGGAACTGTGCAAGCGCGTCATCATCATCGATGACGGGCGTATCATCTACGACGGACCGATCGAAACCATCAAAAAGAGGTTCGGTAAATACCGCGAGATCACCTTCGATACAGTGGAACAGGCGAAGCCGTTGACCCTGCCGCAGGGGGCGGAGGTCCTATCGGTTGAGGAACGCAAGGTTCAGGTCCGGTTTGACCGCACGCTGAGTACGGCAAGCAAGGTCGCCAGCGCCGTGATGAACCAGATCGAGGTCACCGACTTTTCCCTCTCCGAGCCTGAACTGGCGGACATCGTCAAGCAGATCTACAACGGCGCATTGGAGCGGGAGGCGAGATGATCCAGTCCGCGCGGCGCCGCTTCTCCATCTATGGGGCATTATTTGGCATGATCCCAAAAATGTTCATGGCGTATGTGATCTGGTTTTGGGCTGGATTGGTGATGAACGTCATCAGCATGGCGATCCTCGTCTTTTTCTGGCGCGCCATCTATGCGGATACCAGTTCGATCTCCGGTCTGGCTCTGGACCAGACGATCCGCTACATCCTGCTTGCCTTTATCTTCATGCCGCTCACCAGCAATGACCTGGTCTGGGACTTTGGCTCCAACCTGCGCGAAGGACTGATGATCCATCACCTCCTGCGCCCGGTCAATTTCCAAGCCATGCACTATGCCCAGGCATTGGGCGGACTTGCGACCCGCCTTGTGCTGCAACTCCCCATGCTCTTTGTCGCCATCCTATTGTTCGGCTTGCGGCTCCCCACGGATCTGCTCACGTGGCTGGCCTTCCTTGTTTCGGCAGTGCTGGGCTTTACCGTGATGTTCTATTTCAACTGGTTCCTCGCCTGCTTCACGTTCTACACAACCGAGATCTGGGGATTGGGCGTGCTTATCGAAGGGATGAATTTTTTCCTCAGCGGCGCGCTTGTCCCGCTTGTCATGATGCCCGAATGGCTGAGATCCGTTGTTTTGAGTGTTCCTTTTGCGCAGGCGCTGGCGGTGCCCGTCGGCTTGCTGACCGGCATCACGCCGTTGAGCGATGCACCGCGCGTCTGGTTCGTGCAAATCTTGTGGATCGTTGGCATGTGGCTTCTCTCCACTTTATTCTTTCGCGTCGCCGTCCGCAAGATCACGGTGCAGGGAGGCTGATTGTTATGTCACTCTGAGCGAAGCGAAGAGTTCTCCTCACGGTGGTAGAGATGCTTCGCCGCTTTGCGGCTCAGCATGACATGGTAATTTTATTATGACACGCTACCTCGACCTCTACGGGCATTTCCTCATCCAACGCTTAAAGGTGTTGATGGAATACCGCGCGAGTTTCATCCTCGGCGCGTCGTCCACCATTGTCTGGCAGGCGTCCAGTATTGCCGCCGTTTGGGTGGTGATGCAACAAGTGCCGAGCCTCAATGGCTGGAATTATGACGAGGTCCTGCTGGTCTATGGACTTGTCACCCTTGCAAAATCCATCAACCACATGTTCGCTGACAACCTGTGGACGGTCGGCCGCGTCTACATCCGCTCCGGCGGGTTTGAGCGCTTCCTTGTCCGCCCGATTGACCCCTTGTTCCATCTGCTGGCAGATCGATTCTGTCAGGACGGCGTTGGCAATTTCCTCGTTGGCGTCGCGCTCGTCGTCAAATCGTCCGTTGATCTGGGCATTGACTGGACTCCCTCGAAATTGTTGGTGTTGATCGTCGGCGTGGTGAGCGGCGGATTTATTTTCATCGCCCTCAACCTCATCACCTGCGTCACCGCCTTCTGGATCGTGGATTCGGTCCCGATCACGCGCCTCGTCTTTGACAACCACCTCTTCGCCCAATACCCGCTCACGATCTACCCGAAAGCCATTTCCATCCTGCTGACGTGGATCGTCCCGTACGGCTTCGCCTCCTTCTACCCTGCTAGTTACCTCCTCGACCGCGATTTTGGCAATCTTGTCTGGTTTGGCCCTGTCGTCGCCGCGGTTCTGATGTTCATTGGTTACCGCCTCTGGCTGGTTGGGTTGAAACACTATTCGGGCACAGGAACTTGATCCGGGATGTCCAAAACTGACAAATACCTGCTTGGCGGATTGGGATGCACGATGGTGCTTGCCTGCCTTGGAATGGGATACTTCGTCTACATCGTACAGAACCTGCGCGTCTCGCCTCCCCCGACCCGACATCTGTTCCCCCCTCATTGACAACTCCACGCCCACGCCTTTTCTCTTCGCCCCGCCGACCGAGACTCCTCCTCCACCCTCGAAGCGACGGTCTTCCTCACCTCAATCCCCTCTCCAATTCCAACCTACGGCATCACTGACCCTCTGGCAGGCAAGATCGCCTTCGCCTGCTACGTCAAACAAATTGACCAGATCTGCATCATCAACGCGGACGGGAGCGGGCGCCGCCAACTCACTGACTTTGACGCGACCGCCTTTTACCCGTCCATTTCACCGGATGGAGAAACGATCTATTTCTCCTCCCGACAAAGCGGTACTTTCGAGATCTACTCTGTCTCTGTCAACGGCGGGAAGAGCAAGAAACTGACAAATGGCATCGGCAGTCTCTACGGTCCCGAACTCTCCCCGAACGGCGAGTGGATCGTCTTTGCCAACCAGGGCAACGGACTATGGCTGATGCGGCCCGATGGCAGAAATCCCCGCCCGCTGACCGACCGCGACGACATTGACCCGACCTGGTCGCCCGATGGGACGATGATTGCCTTTGCCTCCTCGCGCGCGGGAGACCGTCAACTGTTCGTCATGAACGCGGACGGGACGAACATCCGTCAGGTCACGTACCTCGATAACATGGGCGGGCGCAGTACTTGGTCGCCCGATGGAACGCGCCTCGCCTTTTACCGCGGTCCGCGCGGCGACAGGAACATCTACGTCATCAACGTGGACGGGGCAGGGCTAGTACAACTCACGAACGGAGGCGATAACCTTGGTCCCAGTTGGTCGCCCGACGGGAATTGGATCGCCTTCACCTCCTTCCGCGACGGAAACAACGAGATCTACATCGTCCATCCGGACGGAACGGGTCTCACGCGCCTGACGAATACTCCCATCTCGGATTGGCACTGATCTTGCCCCGATAAAGTGGACACGAAAAATGTCCATAATCCAGTAGACTAGGAAGAACAGGAGCAGGATCATGGACGAAAAGAAAGCAGGATATCGGAAGTACACAGAAGAGTTCAAATTAGAAGCTTTGGAACTTGCTCAAGAGCAGCGGAAAAAGAGCTCGGCAGATTGAACGCGGATCTGGGGATCACGCCTGGATTGTTGGTGAAATGGCGCGATCGATACCAAGTGATTTCGCAAAGAGAGCAGAACAAATGCACTTGGAGCTGAGCGATATGGAAGCGGCCAAGCGTGAGATCAAACGACTACAACGGCGATTGGCAGAAGTGGAAGAAGAACGCGAAATCCTAAAAAAAACAATCAATATATTCTCCCGGAAAAGCGAATGAGATACCAGTTTATTCGTGAACATCAGCATGAATTTAGTGTCAAGCGCATGTGTCATCTTTTGGATGTGACACGGAGCGGATATTATGCCTGGCAACCAGAAAAGGCAGGTCCGCGAGAATAGGAAAACCAGGTATTGGTAGAACAAATTCATGCGGAATACAAAACTGAGTCGCAAGACCTATGGCAGTCCGCGCATCTGGGCAAGCCTTGCAAGGGCAAGGCATGGCTTGCGGGCGTCATCGTGTAGCTCGCCTGATGCGCCAGAGAAGGCATACGCCCTCAAAAACGACGGAGATGGCATCCTGTGACCACCCAACGGCAACCTGGCGTGATCCCAGCACCAAACCGTTTGAATCAGGACTTTTCTGCAGCATATCGCGAATACGAAATGGGTGAGCGATTTCACTTACATCGATACAGCTGAAGGCTGGTTGTATCTAGCGATCGTTCTGGATCTGTTCTCGCGCAAAGTGGTGGGCTGGGCAATGGCCGAACAAATGAACACGGCTCTGGTGGAAAATGCTTTGCGCATGGCCTTACAAGGACGCCGCCAACAGGAAGTTCCTTTACTGCACCATTCGGATCAGGGTAGTCAATACACCAGTGCGGTTTACCAGAGCAATTTGATAGATGCGAAGATCCAGACGAGTATGAGTCGGGTTGGAAATTGTTATGACAATGCTGTGGCTGAAAGTTTCTTCGGCACACTGAAAGCCGAATGTGTCACAGCGTCAGTTTGCTACACATGCTTTGGCGCGAACTACAATATTTGAATATATTGAGGTTTGGTACAATCGTCAACGCTTACATTCCACACTCGGCTATCTTAGCCCTGTCGAATTTGAACGGCAACACTGGACATTAATTGTGTCCACTAAAACAGGGCAAGCTCAGTGGGGGAGGTAGCATATATTAAATCTGGGTATATAATTGGTTCATGATCAATGAAGGAGGAGTAAGATGAATAACCCATTTTTCTTTTGCGGGAAAGATCACGAACACTGAATATTTAGTGGGGAGGGAAAAGGAATTAAAGCGCATCTTTGGGTATTTGGATGTAAATCATACAGGCAAGTCAACAGCGTCGATTGTTGGCGAAAAGCAGTTGGAAAGGCTTTCCTAGTTTACATGTTAGTAGATATATCAAGAGTACCTTCAAAATTCCCAGAATATCGATTTGTATTGTCGATCTGGATGATACGCATTGTCATACACAGAACGGCTTGTTAAGAAACCTCCTGGCGCTTAGCCTGCCTGCGCCGAAGGAACGCACATTGGAACGGTTCTATGAATTGGTTGAACAGGAACATGCCAAAAAAAGGATTGTGGCTCGTTCTTCTTTTGGATGAATTTGAGCATTTGCGCAAACGTGCGAAGGAATTTCCAGACGAATTTTACGAAACGCTTCGGAGCCTGGGGAACAATAATATTGTTGGCTTGGTGACAGCCAGCCAGCACGCGCTCAGTGATCTTGCCGAACAGGGCCAGTCCACCTCGCCCTTTTTCAATATCTTCCACCAGGTGGAATTGAAAGAATTCAGCCAGAATGAAGTGGATAGGCTGCTCCAAGGGAAGCATGGAAGCGATCTAGCTTGCACAGATGATGAGTGTGGTCAGATCCAAAAAATAGCGGGTAACCATATGCAAGGTTGGAGGCTGTAGCCGATCTGGTGTATGAGGCAAAGGCAAAAGAACGAAAAGCAGATAGGAAGATTGTAAAAAGGGAATCTCGAAGAGAGAGTATTATGGAAGCAACAAGATAAGAATATGAACGGTCGATAGTGGAAGACGTTAATTGGTTATTTTGGATGGTGTATCAACATTTGGAAATGCAATTATGGTGGTGATAGGTCGTGGGGAGCATACCAACGAAACCACAGACAGAATAATCGGTTATGTGGTAATTCTTGTTGTGCTTGGCTTGTTGATTGGGATCATTCCCTGGTCTGTGGTTACAAAATACATTCGTCGTCTTTCTGAACTGTTCTTTCAATCAGAAATGACATGCTGGACGCAAAAATCCGCCCACTTACATTCGCAATTGACATCCTGCGCTCGTGTATTGGATGTTCTTCAAGCCTATGACGCTTTATCGCTAGAAATATTCGATTGATCCTTCTATGTGAAGGAAATAGATCCCAGTCTTTTAAAAGTGTGGAGACGCTGGAAACAACACCTGAATTTGATGAACTAAGCAAGTAGGCTTTTTCCATATTGTTGAATCCCTTCTTTGTATTTCAACTGGCTTACCTGTTCAAATTGATGGATGGCGAAGAAGATTGGAAGCAGGTGACGTTAGGCGTAGCGATAGGCGTGGCGGTAGGCGTGGCGGGAGGCATGGAGGGTGGAGTAGCATTAGGTATAGCGCTAGGCGTGGTGGTAGGTGTGGCAGAAGGCGTGGCGTTAGGCGTGGCGTTAGGCGTGGCGGGAGGCATGGAGGGAGGCATGGCGTTAGGCGTGGTGTTAGGCGTGGCGGTAGGCGTGGCGGGAGGCGTGGCGGTAGGCGTGGCGGTAGGCGTGGCGTTAGGCGTGGAGCGAGGTGCGGTGTTAGGTGTGGCGTTAGGCTTGGTGTTAGGTGTGGCGTTAGGCTTGGCGTTAGGCGTGGCGTTAGGCTTGGCGTTAGGCGTGGCGGGAGGTGTGGCGGCCATCTTGGCTTATTTTCGTATACCACTTTATATTATCGAAGCCCCCTAGGGCCATCTTGCAAACACGTTGGTTCCGGGGGGGGGGGATAAAAATCATACCGATCTGGTGGGATGAAATGATCTGTTTTAATCTACTGGGGTAAGACGAATGCTAGTTAAGATCAGTGAGGAAGACAGCCAAAAGGGGCTGAGACTCCATTGCTTTTGTTGCTTCTTCGTTTCGTCAGGGGTGGGCGGCGCGTAACGCAATACTTGAATTGAGCGCACAGGATGTAGGAAAGGCGGATAAGTTGCCTGCCATTAAGAATATCGTGAAAACACTTGCATGGCTACACGAGGATAACCGAGATGAATATAAGAGTTTTTAGCTTGGCATAGAACAAGTGACTGTCACGCGGAAGGAATTACTGAAAGAGAAACCAACTATAACGGACAAGAACAATTGCGCATGAGTTTGGGAATCTCCGAACGGCAGAAATCAGGGTTTTGTGGACAAGGAAAAATGGAATTTTGCCGTCAAATGATCCCCGCTCTACAGATATGGAGAAGATCTTTGCAATCCAGAACCAAAGAAATTACACGAGACCATTCCGAACGTCTATGTGGCTGGTTCACCCCTGATCAAGAACAGCAAGTCTTTCAAAGGACGTAAAGACCTGTTTGCGACATTGAACAATGAACTGGTCGATCCTGGGTCAACGCTCTGCCATGCTGCTTTTTGGGCGCGGCGTATGGGTAAAACGTCCACGCTTAAGCAGTTACCTGTGCAATTGGGCGCACAGATCGTCCCGGTCTCCATTGACCTGCAAAAAGCTTCCACGGTGGAGAACACGGTAGGTCTTCTCTATCTTATGGCACGTTGGAGATACAAAGGTGCATTAGAGGCAAGACGGTTAACCATGCCTGAATTGGCAAAAGCACAATTGGAAAAGGACCTTATAAGGTTTTTCAGAATGTTGGAAGAAATGGAGAACGTTCTTGGCGACAATTAGGTTTTGCTGGCTTTGGATGAATACAAGATAATTGGAGATATGCAGGATGCAGGTCGTATTGATGCACACGTATTACGATGATCGGACAGCAAGATCCAAGGATATCCGCGCTTCACTGTTTTGATGAGCGGTGCGCATACGCTGGAGGAACTCACACAGTATAGGAGTAATTATTTGACCAATACGAAAACGCTCAAAGTGGTTTGCATTTATTAGAGGCCGATGCCAGGGAACTGATTACACGACAGTAGAAAAATTTGATTAATTTCTGATATGATGCTTTCTGGAGCAGATTTTGCTTGAAACGGGTTATAGCGTAATTGGATGCAACTGGCTTGCCGTGAAACAGATGAGCAACTTAACAATGAAAAGCAGTCTTCATGCAAAATATTGAGGATGTGAAATGTGCATGCACATGAAGCATGAGGTTTATATCAGGTGACTCAAAGACTTGGGATGGGTTAGAAAAGCAATAATCTCATGTTAGAAGAAACTGCTCAATGCAGTTTTCTGTTTCAGTAAAAGGGATGGATGAAAGGAAACTCCTAAAGCAATCCACTGGTGATGACATGGGCGGGAAAGATACGCTTGATTTCCTTCAGGAAGCGAAACATTCTCGCGAAATGAAGATGGAAATTATAAAAGCCGCGCAAGATATTGGAAGGAGAAGGCGTTGTAAGTCAATAATGCTTTAACATGCTCATACCATATACTGTCCAACCGAGGTGGGGGAGGTAATTACGGTCCCCCCATATCCACCGTCCAGTAACCGCCATACGAACTGAACTTTGAATAGACATATCCCACGCCGATCTCTGTCACGCGTGAGTTGATGACCGCGTCCCAGTGGAACGGGTCGTCCCGCCACTGGTTCATGGCATCCTGGGGGAGACCGATGGCGATGATCTCGAGGTAATAGGAATTGGGGTAACCGGCGTTCACCAGCCTGTCGCCGACCCACGAACCGTCCGAGCCGCTGTGACGCAGGAAGTTGTTGCAAGCCATATCCAGGCTGTGAGCCTGCGCGGCGCTCATCAAAGTGGCATTGACCGTCAGTGCGGCGCGACCTACATCCGCGCGGGCTCCGTTGATGAGATTGATCAGCGTTTGCACATAACCGTCATTGGTTGTATAGACACAATTGCCGACCTGCGAAGTGACAGGCGTGCCTGACGCGTTGGAGATCCCGCCTGCACCCACAACGATCTGCACCCAGAAAATGGATTCCGTTCCGATGAGGACCGGCTCACCTGCCGCGTTCCGCAACTCGAAATTGCCGCGATAGGTATTGTCGGTTGAAGGCGCGGTGAGTTCCACCGAAACATCGACCGGCTTGCTTCGTTCCGTTTCCGGCACGGGAACAGAGTCGGGGGAACTCATCCGGTCGCCGTTCACAAACGCGACGGTGTAACCGGTCCATGTGCAGGTCCCAACGTTCTGCAATTTCCATGTTTTCGTGAATTTCTCCCCTGCGTTGAGGCGCGTGTTATCAGGATAGGTCACGTCTTCGACGAGGATGGCGCTGTCCCTGCAGGAGGTTGTAGAAGTGGTGCCGGAGCGGGGGTGCTTGTTGTGGATGGATCCAACGTCGGCGAAGCGGTGGGCGGAATCTGCGTCGGGACGGTTAAGCCCGGTTTGGTCGGCGGCAGGGTCGAGGTCACGAAAAGAGGCGGAGCGGGCGTTGCCGTGTCCTTTGCCTCTGTGGATATGTCAACGCAGGATGTCAAAAGTAAAACAAGTATGAGGATGAGGGTTATTCTTTTATTCATGGGTATTTCTATTTGCGTCCAAAATCCACCGTGTAATAACCTCCATGGGCGGTGTCTGCAACGTAGGCGTATCCGATGCCCATTTCAGTAACATTTGGATTTAGGATCGCGTCGCGATGGATCTGGTCGTTCATCCACCAATCGAAGGCGGTCTGCGGGTAACCGCTTCCGTAGATGATCTCCTCGGAGTAGGAGGGAGTATATCCTGCCGCCACAACCCGTGCGTAGGCAGACGAGCCATCTGAACCGCTGTGACTGAGCAGACCGTGGCAGGCCATGTCGATGCTGTGCCCCTGTGCGGCGACGGAGAGTTGTGGGTTGATCGCCAGCCCGGGCAGTCCGTTTTGTGTGCGGGCGTTGTTGATGAGTGTGGCGATCTCATTTTGATAGGATGAACTTGAACTGTAGGTACAGCTTGCCGGGCCCTTGGGCTGGGCAAGAGGCGTGCCGCTGATGGGTGTTGCAACGGCTGCAATGGTGGGCGGATTGGTAATGCCGATCAGGATCTTCACCCAAAAGGTTTTTTCTGCCCCAATGGGGAGGGTTTCTCCGTCTGCATTTCTCAACTCGAAGAATCCTGTAGAGATTCCATCCAGCGAGGGGGCGGTCAGTTCGACCGAAACGTCCACGGTCTTGCCTGTCTCCGTTTGCGGGATGGGAGCCGAGTTGGGGGAGTCCATGCGGTCGCCTGCGAAAAAGGCGATGGTATAGCCGCTCCAGTTGCATTTGCCTGTGTTCATGAAACGCCACGTTTTAGTGAACTTCTCTCCGCGCGGCATGAGCGCGTTATCGGGCACGGTTACATCCTGGACGAGCACTGCGCCGTCTTTGCAGGATGCACTGTCCGCGGAAGCAGTCCCGCCGGGTGTGGCTGTGGTGGACGGATCGGCGGTGGAGGTTGGCGGAACTTTCGTCGGCACGGGTAAGGCTTGTTTGGTCGGCGGCAGGGTCGAGGTCACGAAAAGAGGCGGGGCGGGCGTAGCCGTCCCTACATCCTCTGTGGATACCTTCACGCAGGAGGCCAATGCTAAAACAACCAGGATGAAAATCCAGTTTTTCTTCATAAGGGGATTTTACTTTGAAATTTGCATTGAAAGAACGCAGGGAGTTCCCCCATTGTTCCCTGCGTTCTTGTCCGCACTGAGAGGAGGTCGAATGGCAATGAAGCCCGTCGTCGAAGCGCAAATTTTGTGAAAACTGCCCTTCGACTGCGCTAACGCTCCGCTCAGGGCGGAAGTGTCTTGATTTATGGCTTGGCAAGCACCAGCACGTAATAACCAAAGTTGTTGAAGAAGGAATATCCCACACCGATCTCCGTATAGGTTTTGCTCAACAGGTTCTGGTTGTGGAGCGGGTCGGTCGTGTCGGTTTTCCACCAATTGGTCACTCCCGCGCCGTCCAGGGGAGGATTACTGCCATAGACATTTTCACTCACGGCGGAAGCAATATAGCCCTGGGCTGCGACGCGTGTTTGCGGCGTGGAACCATCCGAGCCTTTGTGCGTGAAGAAGTTGTTGCACGCCATATCGTTGGCGTGCGCCTGCGCGGCGCGGACCAGCAGGGTATTCACGGTAAAGTTGGGCAGGCCGTTCTGTGTGCGATAGGCATTAATCGCGTTGATCGCATCCGTCAATTTGAAAACGTCTGTGGTGAAGGAGCAGGTCGAACCGCTCGAGCCCGATCCGCTTGGAGTGACACCGGCTGCGCTGGTGGGTGATGTGTTCGTCGTTGATCCGGCGGTGGGAGTGGGTGCGGTGTTCTCCACCTTGATGATGAGCCACAGGCGGGAGTCCTCATCCACCTGCATGATCAGACCTTCCGGGTTTTTGATGACGAAGTTGCCCCGGTAGGCGCCCGGGCTGCCCGGCGCGGTAAGTCCCACCGAAATATCAAGGGTCTGGCCGGGGTAGGTAATATCGAGCGGAACGGAGTCCGGCGCGCCCATGCGGTTTTCGGAATAATAGGTCAACGTGTAGTCCCCCGCCCAGATGCACGTGCCGGTATTGCTGATGCGCCACGTCTTGGTGAAGGTTTCGCCGGCGTTGATGACGCTGTTATCAGGGACGGTCACATCGATGACGAACGCGGCCTTGTTGGTACAGCCGGGCTCATTGGCGGGCCTTGGAACGGAAGGCGTGGATGGCGCGTCCGATGTCGCGGCCGGCGTTTCTGCAATTTCCGTTGTGCCAGCGGCAGGGGGTCTCTGCCGGGCGCTTCAGTCGCGGCTGGAGGCTGTGTCTCAGTCGGCGCCGGCGCGGCAGTTTCAGTGGGAGCCTGTCCACCACCGCAAGCGGATAGCAATAAGGCCAACAGCAAGGTCAACCTGGACAGTTTCTTGATCATCGTGAACCTCCTTTACTCGTCATGTTGGATTTCATCCCGGTCAATTTGACTTACTCTCATCAAAAATCATTATTTTTATAAAGATTACTGTCTCAGGGAGTTTCCCCGATGACCTCCCAGCCGCGTTCCTTTGCGGCAGACTTTAGTTTTACGTCGGGATAGACAGCCACAGGGTGATCGGCGTGTTCGAGCAGGGGGATATCCATCCAAGTGTCGCCGTAGGCAACATCCACGCGCTCCACGCCGAGACGGCTCAGCACCTGCTCGATCTTTTTCTCTTTTGCCGCCAGTTCGCCGGATGTCCGCAACCGCCCATTGACGATCTCCGTCGGAGTTCCGATCACCTGTGCGCCGATGCGTTTTGCGAACGGCTCGATGAACGGTTCCACCACACTGCTGGCGATGTACACTTGGGCGCCTTCTTCGCGATGCCTGACCAGACGCGCCACAACATCCTCACGACGCATCTTCCACAAATTATGTTCCACCACCCATTCGGAGGCATGACGCACCTTTTCCTCATCCGCATTCCTGATATAGGAAAGGCTTTTCACCATCAAATTCTGCCCCCACGACTGCCAGTCGATCAGCCCGTTCTTCGCCAGTAAATAGGATGGGGTGATCACAGCCATGTAGTAACTTGCGCGTAACCTGCTTTGATTATGCTTGACCCAATCCACAAGACCCAAAAACGGCGAGCCTGTGGTCAGTGTGCCCATCATGTCTGAAACGACGATCATCTCTGCTCCAATGGTTTTCGGTAAGTATAGCACCCCTTGAAATTGAAACCAGCCCATGGGAGGGCTGGTCTGCGCAGTGCAATAAGGAAAGTTGGCTACTGATCCTGGCTGGTTGTTTCTTTTTCTTCGCTTTTCTCTTCGGTCTTTTCAACAACTTCATCTTTGCCCTTTTCCAGTTTACGTTTCAGCTTTTCCTCTTTTTTCTTCTGCTTGGCAATCTCTTTTTGACGTTTCTCATATTTATAGTTCGGCTTCGGCATCATATACTCCTTTTCAAGGTGGATTCTGGCTCATTTCAACGAAAACATTATAGCATCTCAGGCTGCCGCATGATTATCCAAACTGGAATTTTGAATTGTCGGTTCCTTCGGAAAATCGGGTATTAAGGAGGGAACGACACCAGTGATAAAATCATCGCATGGGTACACTCTATCTCGTTGCAACCCCCATCGGTAATCTCGAAGACATGTCACCGCGCGCCGTCCGTATTTTGAAAGAGGCGGGTCTTATCGCGGCGGAGGACACACGTCATACGGGCAAACTTCTCAAGCACTTCGGGATCGAAACGCCCATCACCAGTTACTTCGAACACAACAAGATCCACAAACTGGATTTCATCCTCGGCAAACTCTCCAGCGGTGACGTGGCTTTGGTCTCGGACGCGGGGGACTCCTGCCATCAACGACCCAGGCTACGAACTTGTCCGTGCCGCGCTCGCTTCCGGCTTCGACGTGAAACCTGTCCCCGGTCCGTCAGCCTCCCTCGCCGCCCTGGCAGTTTCCGGCCTGCCCACGGACTCGTTCCTCTATCTCGGTTATCTCCCTCACAAAACCAGCGAACGGCACAAATCCGTGGGACAAATTGCCAATTTATCCTATACTTTGATCTTCCTCGAATCCCCCTACCGTATCGTTGAATCGCTCGAAGACCTGCTCTCCGTGCTGGGTGATCGTCGAATCTGCGTGGCGCGTGAAATGACCAAGATGTTCGAGGAATACTGGCGCGGGACTATCAGCGGGGCGGTGGAGCACTTCAAGTCACAGCCTGCACGGGGGGAATTCACACTGGTGGTCGAGGGCAAGCCTCGGGACGAGAACGAAAAATGGACGGAGGAGCAGTTATCGGTGGCGATTGAAGCGGGGGTTAAGTCTGGGAAATCCGCAAAGGAACTTTCTGCCGATTTGGCAGAGCAAAGCGGGTGGAATAAAAAGGAAATCTACGCGCAAATCAACATAATAAAATAATCGCAGTATTGCAGTCTGATTTGTAAGATTGTATAATCCGTCCATTTTCAGCCATTGACCGTTTGCGCGTGACAAGAGGAGCAGGATGGAGCAATCAACCTGGATCGGTCGTTCTCTCAACGGAAGATACAAAATTGACGCTTTGCTTGGGCAGGGGGGCATGTCGGCTGTCTACAAGGCAACAGACCCGAATTTGAAACGCGTCGTCGCGATCAAACTCATTCATCCCCACCTCTCAACCGACAGCGACTTCGTCTACCGCTTCAAAAAGGAAGCGGCGGCGGTTGCCGCCTTGCGCCACCAGAACATCATCCAGGTGTACGATTTCAACACCGACAACGATGTCAATTACATGGTGCTCGAGTTCGTCCCCGGCGAAACGTCCAGTCGCCGCCACACAGATGTGTGCCCTGGTTGCCAATCCGAACCACTCGATCATCCCCGAAAGCGGAAATTGTTTTGACCTGCCCCAATAAAAATCCCTGAGAAGAGGTTGAATTTATGCAAGCATCCCTTGGCTATTTAAAGCTTAAACTCCCCGGCGGCGGTGAACAGGAGTTTGAAATCTCCAAATCGGAGATCACGGTGGGACGCGGTCAAACGAACGATATTGTGATCGCGGATTCGAAGATGTCGCGTACGCACGCGCAATTCGAGTTCAATGACGGAGGGGAGGTGACTGTCATTGATGCAGGATCAACCAACGGCGTAAGGGTGAACGGGAACAAGGTTGATAAAGCGGTCATCCAGCCGGGGGATATTATCCAAATGGGTGAGAGTCAGATCCAGTATGAGAGGTCATCCGATGATGATGAAGGGATGACGATCATCGATTCGGAGTTCGATCTTGACCGCACCATCGCCGAATTTATATTGCCTACAGTGCTCAACGATACGAACGAGGACCGCATCGTCATTTATACCCCGGACAAGACCTGGGAAGTTTTACTGGACGATAAAGTTGATTCACTGACCATCGGCCGTAGTGCGAGCAATGATATTGTGATCGAACATCCGAGCGTTTCGCGTGCGCATGCGCAGATCGTCCGCGATCATCGCACGTTCAAAATGAAGGATTTGTACAGCAGTAACGGGATGTATGTGAACGGTGAAAAACGGGATGAGGCGGTTCTCGACAGCGGTGTGACCGTGAAGTTGGGGTACGCGACCATTATTTTCAAAAAGGGTTTTACCGAGGAACACCTCACGATCGCGGGGACATCCTTCAAAATACCGCAGAGACACCCGGTTGTGTTCGTGCCGGGCATCATGGGCTCCGAACTGTGGCTTGGCAAGGAGCGGATCTGGCCCAACCTGAAATTGTTGTTCAAGGAGCCGGAGTTCCTGAAATATCCCGGGCATTCCGGGCATCGAGCCGCGCGGCATTTTGCAGGAAGTGGTGGTCGTGCCGAACCTGATCAAGCTGGAACAGTACAGTCAGATGGGTGATTATCTGGTGGAGGATCTGGGGTACACGCGCGGGAAGGATTTCTTCGAGTTTGCCTATGACTGGCGGCAGGATATCCGCCTGACGGCAAAGCAACTTTCCCAGTTTATTGACGCGTTGCCTGTCAAGCCGGTCAAACTGGTTGCGCACAGCCTGGGGACACTGGTCAGCCGCTATTACGTAGAACGGTTGGGAGGCAAGGATAAGGTTGACAAGCTGATCCTGATGGGCGGTCCGCATCTGGGGACGCCAGCAGCGGTCTCGAGCCTGTTGTTCGGACCGGATGTCCTGCCGTTTGGTCTGATGGGTGAGACCCTGCGCAAGGTGATCTCCACGTTCTATACTTCGTACCAGATCCTGCCGGTCTATGCCTGTGGCGTGGACCAGTTCGGTCAGCTGTATAATTTCATGAAGGACGATGGTTGGCTTACGACTGAGCAAAAAGTGTTGTGGCAGGCGGCGCGCGATTTCAAACGTGAACTGGGCTTGACCACAAGCGTCCCAACGACCTGCATCTTTGGCTATGGTCAAAAGACCGTGGACCGCATCAAACTGCATCGGGACCCGCGGGAGAAGATCACGCAGTCGGTCTACGAATCGAGAACCAACGGCGATGGTTCTGTCCCAGAGAACAGCGCGATCCTCGAAGGCGCCGACTTCCATCCCGTGCGTCAGGTGCATGGTATCCTGTTCGTGGATAACGATGTGAAGATGCGCCTCAGGCTGGAGTTGATCGGGAAGCCCTTCATGTAAACATTCGGACGGTAATGGAAACTCCACGTAAACGCGTCACGTGAGTTGGGAATTATGCCAGGGTATTTCGCCACGGGTAAATGGAATGCCATCACCGATGTTCAGGGTGTTCAGGTGGGACATGTCACCCTGATCGATGGGCGGAATGTCCGTACGGGGGTGACGGCGATCCTGCCGCACGGCGGGAATTTGTATCAGGACAAGGCCCCAGCGGGGATTGTTGTTGGTAATGGTTTTGGGAAGTTGATGGGGTCCACGCAGGTGCAGGAATTAGGCGAGATCGAAACGCCTATCGTTCTGACGAATACGCTGGCTGTTCCGGTTGCGGCGGATGTGCTCATTGACTGGACGTTGAACCAGGACGGTAACGAGGATGTTCGGAGTGTGAATCCGGTTGTGGGGGAGACGAATGACGGCTGGCTGAACGATATCCGTTTGCGTGTAGTGAATAGGGAGTTGGTGATCGAGGCGCTGACTATCGCCTCAACAGGTCCCGGCGAGGAAGGATGCGTCGGCGCGGGGACGGGGACGGTCTGTTTTGGGTGGAAGGGCGGCATCGGCACCAGTTCGCGCGTCCTGCCGAGATCCTTGGGCGGGTATATGGTGGGCGTGTTAGTGCAGTCCAATTTTGGCGGCACCCTGCAAATGGATGGAATTCCTGTTGGCAAAAAACTCGGTCAATACTATTTGAAGGATGAACTGGACGAAGCCTCTGCCGACGGCTCGATCATGATCGTGATCGCCACCGACGCTTCTTTATCGGACCGGAACCTGATGCGGCTTGCGAAGCGCGGACTCGCAGGGCTGGCACGGACAGGCGCTTCGATGAGCAATGGCTCGGGAGATTACGCGATCGCGTTCTCTACTGCGGAAGATGTGCGGCGGACGCCGGAGCGGCGAAGTCAAGTGTGGGCGTATCCCGAAGTACCGAACAATTTGATGTCGCCTTTGTTTCAGGCGGCAATCGAAGCGACTGAGGAAGCGATCTACAACTCACTGTGCATGGCGACAACGATGACCGGTTATCGGGGGAGAACGGTCAATGCATTGCCGTTGGATATGGTTCAAGAACTTGTAAATCGTCACACGGGGTGATACACCAGTAACCTCCGTAATAGTTGAATTTGGACAGGTTCTGTCCTATAATGCTTCAAACTTAATGTATGGAGGATGTGATGTTACTTGAAATTAATCCCCTGGCTGGTCTTTCTGCACATTCTGTCGGCTCTGACGTTCTTCCTTGCGCATGGAGCCTCCATAGCAATGGCGTTCAAAGTACGCTCCGAAACGGATTTTGCCCGAATCCGTGCCATGCTCGATCTTTCTGGTTCCATGTTCATGGCGATGGTCATCGCGTTCCTTGGAATGGGGCTGACGGGTCTGGTCATGCCATTCATTCTCAAGATCTGGAACAAGGGCTGGATCTGGGCTTCAGTGGTCTTGATGCTGGTTGTCTTTTTCCACATGATGTTCATGAACGATAAACGCTATAAGCATTTGCGGAGAATGGTCGGTTTGCCCTATATGATCGGCGGAAAGGAATTCCCTGCCGAACCACCCGCCAGCCAGGCGGAAGTGGAGGCGCAACTCAAGAAGATGAAGGTCGCTGACCTGGTGATCGTCGGCTACGGAATCCCCATGATTGTATTGTGGTTGATGGTGTTCAAGCCGTTTTGACGGAACAATTCCTGGGAACGATGACTTGATGTTGCCTTTGTTTCAGGCGGCGATCGAGGCGACTGAGGAAGCGATCTACAACTCCCTGTGCACCGCAGAGACGATGACCGGCTTCCGGGGAGGACGGTCATCGCCCTGCCATTGGATAAGGTACGGGGTTTGGTGAATTATAATGAGGGTGCTTGATGAGGATATCCAGTCAAGACATCAACCGGAGGAAAAATGTCAAAACAACAAGATAAGTTTGGTTTCATATTCAGCAATGAAAATAGTGTGATGCGGATCGCCACGACCGCCAACATCACATCATGGCTGGTTCTGCTGATTTTCATAGCAACTTTTGTTGCAAACTATTTGCCACTGTTGAACGGGTCAGTTCCGCTTTCAGAATTGTTCAAGCAACCGGCATCCCTGGTCAATGTGTTGTATGTATTGATAATGGGCTTCGTGTATTTCTGTATTTTGCAGGGCATTTCCCGTTTGCTCCATCTTGGTCTCGATATCTATTACTCGCTTTATCCCGACGAAGATGAAAATGAAAAGATATAACCCCTAAGGAGCAGAACATGGCAGAAGAAAAGAAACCCGAAGAGAAGAAGGAAGAGAAACCGACCCCTAAGGACAATCTCGTCGTAACGAAACATACGGTTAAGATTGGGGAAGGGAGATCAAGTACACGGTCACAGCGGGGACGATGGTCCTGAAAGAGGAGACAGCCGATCGTGAGAAGGAAGCGGAGGGGGAGAAGCCGCGCGCCCAGATATTCTTTGTCGCGTACACCAAGGACGGAGTCCGCGAGCGGCGAAGCGTCCGCTGACATTTTCGTTCAACGGCGGGCCGGGTTCGTCGTCCGTGTGGCTGCATCTTGGGGTGTTGGGTCCGCGGCGCGTGTTGCTGAAGGACGATGGGGAACTGCCTCCTCCCCCGTACAAGTTGACTGATAACGAGTTTCTCGATCCTCGATGAGACCGACCTGGTCTTCATTGACCCGATGAACACGGGCTACAGCCGCCCAGTGGAGGGGCAGAAGCCAAAGGAGTGGCACGGCTTCAAGAAGGACATCGAGACGGTCGGCGATTTCATCCGCCTGTATGCCACGCGCAACAACCGCTGGCTCTCCCCGAAGTTCCTGATCGGCAAATCCTACGGCACGACGCGCGTCGGCGGGGCTTTCGGGCTATTTGCAGGAACGGCACGGCATGTACCTGAACGGCATCATGCTGATCTCGGTGGTGCTCGATTTCACGACCATTGATTTCAACCTGAACAATGAACTTCCCATACATCCTGTTCCTCCCAGGCTACACCGCCACCGCCTGGTATCACGGTGTGCTCAGACCTCAAACGGACTTTGAAGGAGTGGCTCAAGGAGGCGGAGGAATTCGCGCTCGGCGAATATGCAAAGGCATTGCTCAAGGGCGATTCGCTCAGCAAAGAGGAGCGCGCCGACATCGTGAAGCGGACTTCGTATTACACGGGCATCTCGGAGCAGTTCATCGAACGTTCCAATTTGCGGATCAACGACCAGCACTACTTCAAGGAACTCCTGCGTGAACGCGGACAGACGGTTGGCCGCCTGGACAGCCGCCTCATCGGGCGCGACAGATCTGGGCGTGACAGAACGACGCCGAATATGATCCGCTGCTGACGAATATCATGGGACCGTACACCGCCGCGTTCTACGAATATATCCGCGCGCGAATTGAAGTTCGAATCAGACCTGCCCTATGAGATCCTGAGCGGGTTCGTCCATCCGTGGTCGTACGAAGAGTTTGAAAAGCACTACGTCAACGTGGGCGAGACATTGCGCGCCGCGATGACGTACAATCCGTATCTCAAGGTGTTCGTGGCGAACGGATATTACGACCTTGGTACTCCCTACTTTGCCACGGAATACACGTTCAACCATCTCGGTCTGGATGAAAACCTGCGCAAGAATGTCACATGGAATATTATGAGGCCGGGCACATGATGTACATCCACATGCCTTCGCTGAGGAAGATGAAGAAGGATCTGTCGAAGTTCATCAAGAGCGCGAATGTATAGTAAAATCCGTCATTGCGGAGTTTTAGCCGACAGAAGCAATCCCCACATCTGGTTGGCGGTTATCCGTGGTTGCGTTTCCTTCGCCTTATCCGCTGCAATGACAGTGTTCTTTTTTACGGCTCCCAAATGATGGTGACCATACCGTAAATATACGGCTGTCCGTTGATGTATTCGATGCCGACCAGCAGGGTGCGGAAGTCAAAGAATTGATCGGAGGCGGGTTTGTACAGGTTATAGAAGCGGATATTTGTATAGGGCCACGGCCGGGAGAGCGGGAAGACCTTTGTCAGGTCGTCGCAGTAGATTTCCATGTTCGTCGCATTGAAAACCTCCAGATACTTTGGCTTCACCGCGTATTGAACGTGCCGGTATCTGGTATACCGCTGGGGCCGCCGCCCCAGTTATAGACAGTGGCGTTTGTGTAAATATTCGCGGCTGTGACTTGCGTAAAGTTGATGCCGGGTCCGTATGCCCACAGGTGCATGTTCACACCATGGATGGGGCTCACGATCGGCCCGAGCAGACTCTCCGTTGGATTGTCCCATGCTCTGTTTCAACTGCTCGATCAGGGGCAAGATACGTGCGTCCGCGCAGAAGGCTTCGTGCGTGACATATTCGGTCAGGTAATACGAATTGACCCAGCCGGTCAGCCCGTCGTTCCTGCGGACTTCGACCCACGCGGCTCCATCTGCGCTCGCGCCTGGTCCGGTCCGCATGACATCTCTGGCGTCTGACGGGAAGTACCCGAGTATTGGCTGGCTGACGCCTGCCCCTGCACGGATGTTCAGCACGTCATTCTCTGCTACATTGATGACCGCATACGGTCCGATCAGCGTTGTGTGTGGCGCAATGAATCCGTGTCGGTGCGATGAGGACACTGTGCCAGTACAGGCTCCCATCCGCGCGTTGTGTGACGTAGAGGATCACCTCCGTCTGGCTATTTGAGCCCCAACCGGCAATGAACAAACCGTATGACTTAGACGGATCGAGTCCCATGATCCAATACGGGATTCATTCCGTCCAGCAGGGAATTCAAATCTTTGCCGGGTCTGGTATCAACGTGATAGTGAAGACCCGTCCGCAATGACTCAATTGCCTGATCGGATGGGTAGGATGTTCCCTGTGACTGCCAGTAAGCGAATCCAAGGGATTGATCCATCATGGCTGGCAGCGCATTAAAGTTGCGTGTATTCAATACATTCACAATGGATTGGGCGAATGCGGCGGGATCAGGCGCAGGTGTGGATGGTGGAGGAGCGGGCGTAGCGGTTGGAGGAACAGGCTGATTGCCGGAGATAAGTGTCCATGTGTAGCCGCCGTCCAGGGTCCGGTAGAGGACGGTAAGTCCATCGGGAGTTTGTTGGCGTACCCAGCCGGTGGTCGCAGAGACAAAGTCCAGCCCGCGGAAGTCTTCGCCAAAGTTGACGTTGGGGGTGACGGTTGTCCAGGTGTTGCCGGCGTTGTTGGTGACGTGGAACACGTTCGCCCAATCCCAACTGATCGCATGGTTCATGGAGATGATGTCTGTCTGTTCGGCGTTGCGGGCGAAGGCGGGCGAGGGCGTCCAGGTGTTGCCGCCGTCGTGGGTGGTGTACAGGAACAGGTCACGCATGCCTGCGCCGAGGGTCATCCAGACCGGCAGGATGGCATCGTTCGTCCCGAAGAATTTCGGCGCGGTGGTGGTGATGTAGGCGATTCTGATACCCAACGGGCATGGGCAGGGAGCTGTGACCAGGTCACGCCGCTGTCGGAGGTCTTGTAGAGGTAGAACGAATCCGTTGTTGGGGTAGTCGCCGCCGACCCAGCCGGTGGTGGCATTGCGGAAAGTCATGCCGTTTTTATGTCCGCCGAACGGAGGCTGTTGCCTGGACCTGGAGTGGTTGGGATCGTTGTGTAGTATTTGAGGTCCAGGTCGCGCCGCCGTCGACGGTCTTGATACAGTGCGACGGATTGTTTGTTCATCGCCGCGCCGGTGATCTGAAGCACGATAGCCGGTGTTGTCATCCACGAACTGGATATAGCCGCTGTTGAACGGGACATCGTATCTTGTCCAGTTCACTCCGCCGTTCGTTGTGCGGTACAGCGAACCGATGCTGGTTTCGGCATAATTGCTGATCACCCAGCCTTTGCTGGAGGATGGGAAGAATCCGCCCGGGGAAAACTTTCGAACAGGGCGATGTACCAGGTTGCGCCGCCATCATAGGTGCGCAGGACGTAGCGGTCGCTGATCGCCCATCCATTCATGGATCGATCATATGCAGCGAACGGATGGTTGGCGAATAGATCGGCGCCGGGCGTGGGGGTGGGCGTATCGGTTGGCGGGGAGGTGTCCATGCCAAGGTTTGCATGATTTGCAGGAACACTGCGGATTCTGCGGCTCGGTCAAAGACCGGTATCGGCGGGTCGTAATTACCGGGATTGGTGTAGTGGAGTACGAAGCTCATGCTCAGGCAGTAGTTGTTGCGGGTGGTGGAGTAGGCGACCCAGTCATGGTAGTTGCCGGCGCCGGCATCCCCGCCTGTCTGTTTGAGGAAGGCTGTGCCGTTGATGTTCACCGTTTCGGATGCGGCAAGTATGGAAAGTGTGGCGAAGGGACTTTGACAGACGCTGGTATTTTCGGTGATCACCGTTTCAAGGTACTTGCGGCCAAGGTTTGTGCCGGACTGAATGGGCAGGTTGATGCGCACAAAATTAGTCTGCTGGTCGGCGACCTGGGACTGCGGCGGATACTTGAACTCGAATCCGTAGGTTGTGTTTGTGTAGGTCAGCCAATCGTTTGTTGGCGGCGTGGTTGGCGGAACAGGTGTGATCGGTGGAGGTGTGGCCCCTTCCATGCGGACAACGGTCGGTCCGATCCACCTCACCCGGTCCCCTGCGGCGCTGCCGGTGGCAAGGACGGTGAGAATGAAGCGCACACTCCTCCCGGCCAATGGTGTCAGGTCCACATCCACGCTATTGTTCTTTTTATCGTTCTGTTCGCGCCACGACCAGAAGTTGAAGATCCCGCCGTTGGCGGTCATATAATCCAGCCTGAAGGTCACATAACAACTGTAACCATATTCGCATCCCACTCCTGAATGGAAGCGGTCTCCGGGTTGAACGGTAAAGGCGGGGAAATAACCCTGGATATATCCGTTATATTTATTCTCAGGCGAAAGTAATAATGAGGGCGCAGGACCCATCGTCCCATCTTCGAGATGTGTGTAGTTCAATGGGATGATGAACCCTTTGCTGTCGCCTTCCGCACCCGGACAGGGCAGCGATCCTGCGCCGCTCTTCCACTGCGCTGAACAGGCATTCGACCATAGTTGGTAACCGCCTTCATAGGGCGCCTTACCCGCCACGTTGATCTCCACCCAGAAGGGATTTCGAGGCGTTCGTGCCGATGCCGAAAATCGTCCCGTTGGCATTCGTGAGGATCCAAAACCCGCGGTATTGACCGGGAGCAGTCGGCGCAACCATGTTGACCGTCAGGTCAACGGTTTCGCCGGAGTATACGTTCCAGGGGATGTTGATCGAGGTCGGCGCGCTCATCAGCTCGCCGCTGTAATACATCAACTTGTAGGCGTTGGTCCAGGTGCAGGAACCAGAGTTCTTCAAACGCCAGGTCTTGGTGAATGCCGCGCCGGGGGTAAAGGTCGTGCCGTCCGGGATGGTGACATCTGTGACGAAGGTTGCACGGTCACAACCAGCGGGGGTAATGGTGGGAGGCGGGGGCACGATCGGGGTGAGAGTCGGCGTCAGGGGCGGGAGCGGGGTAAGGGTCGCCGGAGGAGCCGGTGGTTGTACCGTCCCCAGTGCGGACGATGCGCGGAGATCCCCAGATGGCGCGGTCGCCGCTAGCCAGACCGGTTGATAAAAGCATGAACACAAAACGGACCTTTTGCCCCGCAAGCGACTCAGGTCTATGTTGGCGCGATAGAAGCGTTTTTCGTGCGCCTCCTTCCACGACCATAAGGTCTTTTGTGCGCCGTTCGGAGCAGGTAATCGATGCGGAAGGTGACATAGCAACCCGTCGCGCCGAACTCACAGTTGACGAGTGTTTGCAGCCGTATCGCCCTGCTGGATCTGGAATTCGGGATAGGTTGCCTGGATGTAGCCGTTGTATTTGTTTTGCGGGACGGTCAGCAAGCCTGGCGAGTGGATCGAAAGAATCGTCCTCGAGATGGGGTCTGTTCACCTGATAGGCGAAACCGCGGCTGTCCCCGCTTGTGCCCGGGTAGGGCAGCGGGCCTGCGCCGCTTTTCCATTGCGCGTGGGCGCGTTGGCAACGAAATCATAGATGACCGCATTGGTATCCACGACGTTGATATCCACCCAGAAGGCGTCGGTTGCAGAATGCGCCGATGCCGAATTGACCGCCGGAAGCATTGGCTGAACTTCCACAAGCTCTTGTAGTGACCGGCGCCCATTGGCGCGGTCAGGTTCACGGAAACATCGAGCATCTGTCCCGGCGGCACATTCACCGGCAAATTGACCGTAGTTGTCGACGCCCATCGCATCCCCGCCCAGCATAGACAAGCTTGTAGGATGTGGTCCATGTGCAGGTACCGGCGTTCATGAACCGCCAGGTTTTGGTGAACGACGCGCCCGGCGTGAAAGCCGCACCGTCCGGGACAGTGATATCCGAAACGAACTGCGCCTGGTCGCAATAGGTGGCAGCGTGCGCCAACGGCACAGCCTGCCCCAGCAACATCCCCGCCAGTAAAACCATGCTCAAAATCTTCTGCCTGAACACGGAAAACCTCCTTCGGGCGCCCGCTTCAAGTTCGATGCCCGTAAATCTCATAGCAATTAATCATTGCATAAAGGCGCACGTCTTACATTAAAATATCAATCCCATAATGTGACAACTTCAATGGAACCTCGTCGAGCTGGCCGAGGCCGACGAGGTGGCCGCCCACTATCACGGCATCCTCGATCGAAGCGCCGGGCTCGTGCGGCCGATCGAGCTGTCGGTGAAGCCGACGCAGCTCGGGCTCGACATCGACGAAGCAGCATGTCTCGAGCACCTCCGTGGCCTCGCTGCGCGGGCCGACGTCACCGGCACCTGGCTGTGGCTCGACATGGAGTCGTCGGCGTACGTCGAGCGGACGCTGGTCCTCTACGAGCGCCTCAAGACCGATCACCGCAACGTCGGCATCTGTCTCCAAGCCTACCTTCGCCGAACCCCGGCCGACCTCCGCCGCCTCCTCCCGCTCGAGCCGGCGGTCCGCCTGGTGAAGGGCGCCTACGACGAGCCGCCCGACGTCGCCTGGCGGAAGCGGCCCATGGTCGACGGTGCCTTTCAGGCGGCGGCCCTCGTCCTGGCCGAGGCAGCCCGGGACGGCAAGGCCCGCCTCGCCCTGGGGACGCACGACAGCGGGCTGGTCGAGCGGATCGCCGACTTCGCCGAGGCCGCCGGGGTCCCGCGCGATCGGCTCGAGGTCCACATGCTCTACGGCATCCGGGCGGGCGAGCTGCGGCGCCTCCAGGGGGCGGGCTTCCCGCCCTTCACCCTGATCGCGTACGGGAAGCACTGGTACCCGTGGTACATGCGCCGCCTCGCGGAGCGGCCCGCGAACGTCGTCTTCGCGCTGCGGCAGCTGCTTCCGTAGGGTCGCGGGAGGGCGGGAGCGCCGCCCTCCGCGGAGGGCCGACCGTCAGGGCGTCGGTTACGGCTCCGGCGTGGGCGTCGGATCGGGCTCCGGCGTGGGCGTCGGATCGGGCTCCGGCGTGGGCGTCGGATCGGGCTCCGGCGTGGGCTCCGGCGTCGGCTCCGGCGTGGGCGTCGGATCGTCGGCTCCGGCGTCGGCTCCGGCGTGGGCTCCGGCGTCGGCTCGGGTGTCGCCGTCGGGGTCGGGGTGACGCGCGGGGTCGGGTCGGGCTCGGGCGGGGGCGCCTCGGTCGGCGTCGGCCAGGGCGTCGGCGTCGGGGTCGCCCAGGGCGTCGGCGTGGGGGTCGCCCAGGGCGTCGGCGTCGGAACGGTGCCCGGTGCACGGCTCGGGGCCGGCGCCGGAGGGCCGATGAGGGGGGCCGCCCGGCGCCCCGGTGGCGCGGTTGCCGCGGGGGGGAGCCACGGCAGGATCGGCCCGGGCGCGACGGTTCCCGGCGGCGTGGTGGGAGGCGAGGTCTGCTCCGGGGCGACGGTCGGAGCGCCGGGGGCGGTCGGAGCGATGATCGCAGGCGTCGCGTCCGCCGGGGACGGACTCGCGGTCTGAAGCTCCTCCGCCGGCGCGGGTGCGCGGCCCGGAGATGCGCCGAGGGCCGCCACGGCCAGGGCGACGACGACCGTCCAGGCCACCGTCGCGGCGATGCCGATCCGTCCGGCCCGGCGCCGGGGGCCGCGGCGAGACGGCGGCCCGGCAGGTTCGACCACCGCCACTTCCGGGAGTGCCGCAGCCGCGCGCCAGGCGTCGGGCGGCAGGTCGGCTGGGCCTGCACCGGCCGGCGGCTGATCCTTCGGCCGCTGGCGCGCCGCCGCACGGGATGGAGGCCGAGGTGCCGGCCCGGGCGCGCCGCCGCGCAGGTCGGCGTACGGATCGGCACTGTCGGTTGCGGAGGCGGCTGTCGCGATGACGATCCGCGGGTGGCCCGGGTCATCGATGAGCCGGAAGGGGGCGCACTTGAGGCATGCGCCATCGACGAGGTTCCAGCAGTCGGGACAGGCGACGGCGTCGCAGGCGGGGCACGGCCGGTACTCGTCGCGGCCGTGCGCAAAGCTATCCCGGTCCCGGCCGCAGCGTTCGCAGAACTGGCTCGCGAGGTCCACCGTGCGCTCCGGACGGGCGCCATCCCCCGGCGGGTGCGCCACGGGTCGACGATAGCCCCGGGCAGATCGGGCGGCGCACGCCGGTGGTACCGGAGCGGCCCGGCGTTGGTCTCGTTCGGTGCCCCGCGGCACCGAACGGCCACTGGCCTGGGCGACGACGGCACGGGCCCATGGCCAGTCGTCAGCGTACTCTCCGGCCCCGACCGCGCCGGAGAGTACGCTGCGCGGGTGACCGACACGAACCCGGGCGCCGATCCCGCGGCACGCCGCGATCTCGCGGCGCGCCCGCCGATCCCGCGGCGTCCCCCGATCCCGCGGCGCCCCCCGATCCCGCGGCGCCCCCCGACGCCGGCGGGCTCGCCGGCCCGGCCTCCTTCGCCGCCCTCGGCCTGGAGCCCGCCCTCCTCGACACGCTGGCCGAACTCGGCTACGAGGAGCCCACCCCGATCCAGGTCGAGGCGATCCCGCCGCTCCTCGCCGGCCGGGACCTCCTGGCCGAAGCGCCGACGGGCACCGGCAAGACCGCCGCCTTCGCCCTGCCGATCCTGCAGCGGCTCGCGGTCGAGGGGCTGGGCCGGGCCGCGGCGGGGACTGCGCTTGCCCTCGTCCTCGTGCCGACGCGCGAGCTGGCGATGCAGGTGGCGGAGGCGATCCACCGTTACGGGCGGGGGCTCGGTGCGCGCGTCCTCCCGGTCTACGGCGGGCAGCCGATCGGCCTTCAGCTGCGAGGGCTTCGGCGCGGGCTCGACGTCGTCGTGGCCACGCCGGGCCGGGCGGTCGACCACCTGGCCCGCGGCAGCCTGCGCCTCGACGCCGTCGAGGCGGTCGTCCTCGACGAGGCCGACGAGATGCTCGACATGGGCTTCGCCGAGGAGCTCGACACGATCCTGGCGGCGACGCCGGCGGGGCGCCAGACGGCGCTCTTCTCGGCCACGATCTCGCCCACCATCGCCAGGGTCGCGGCGCGTCACCTCCGCGAGCCCGTGCGGGTCTCCGTGCGTCCCGACCGACCGACGGAGGAGGCGCCGGCGAGGGTCCGGCAGGTCGTCTACGTCGTCCGGCGGGCCGACAAGCTGGCGGCGCTGGGGCGAATCCTCGACGTGGAGGACCCGGCGGCCGCGCTCGTCTTCGCCCGGACTCGGGGCGAGGTGGACGACCTGGCCGAGGCGCTCAGCGGGCGCGGGCACGACGCCGCGGCGCTCCACGGCGGCCTCTCGCAGGAGCAGCGGGACCGCGTCATGGGCCGTTTCCGGGAAGGTGCGCTGGACGTGTTAGTCGCGACGGACGTTGCCGCCCGCGGTCTCGACATCGAGCACGTCTCGCACGTCGTCAACTTCGACGTGCCGTCCTCGCCCGACGACTATGTCCACCGGATCGGGCGGACCGGTCGGGCGGGGCGCGAGGGGACGGCGATCACGCTCGTGGAGCCGCGGGAGCACCGCCTCCTGCAGAATATCGAGGCGGCGATGCGGACGCGCCTGGTCCGAGAGAGCGTGCCCACGGTGGCCTTCCTCCGCGAGCGGCGGCTCGAGCTGCTGCGGGCGAGCCTGCGCGAGCGCCTGGCGGCGGGTGAGGGCGGGACCGACGGCGAGGAGGGTGCAGCCGGCGCGGCCGGCGCGGCTTCGCCCGACCTCGATCGCTACCGTGCGGTCGTCGAGGCGCTGGCCGACGAGTACGACGCGGTGGAGATCGCGCTCGGGGCGATCGCCCTGCTCGACGCCCGCGAGGCGCCGGACGACGAGGAGGTGGAGATCGCGTCGGCCGTCCTGCCCCAGGACCGGCCGCCGCGGCCGGTGCGACCTGGCGGCCGGCCTGCGTTCGGGCCGGGACCGGGCGGTCAGCCACGCGGCCCGCGACCGGGTATGCCGCCCGGACGGCAGGAGCCGCGGCCCGGGGCTCCCGCTGGCGCCCCCTGGGTCCGGGTCTTCGTCGGCGGCGGGCGGCGCGCCGGGATCCGCCCGGCCGACCTCGTCGGGGCGATCACGGCGGAGGCCGGGGTGCCGGGATCCGTGATCGGGGCGATTCAGATCACGGACAGCTTCTCGCTCGTGGACGTGGCCGGGGATGTCGTCGACCAGGTGGTCCGGGCGCTGCGCGGTGCGACGATCCGTGGGCGCACCCTGGCAGTCCGTCTCGACCGGGACAGCCGGTAGCCGCCTCTCGACCGGGTTCGCGCTGGGTCGCCGGCCGGGGCGCCGGCCGTGGCGTCGGGCCCGACGACCTCGTGTGCCGCGGGGCCGTCAGGGCTCGCGGAAGATCAGGTCGTGCTCCCGGACGTGGTCCTTCACGTTGATCGCCACGTCGTCGCCGGGACCGGCCCGCTCGACCGGCTGGTGGTCGATCTCCATCGACGCGATGGTCTCGACCACGTCGGTGGTGTGGCCGTGGATTCGGATGCGGTCGCCGACGGCGAGCGGCTCGGTCAGGCTCACCGCGGCCACGGACAGGTGACCGAAGTAGTGGGTGACTCTCCCGATCGCCTCCGCCGGGTCGTGCTGCGTGGACATCGTCGCACCTCCGTGGGGCGCAACGGTACCGTGCCACGCCCCGCCTGCCGACGGCCGAACGGCCCGAACGTCGGGCGACGCTGCGAGCACCCGGCGCCAGCGGCCGCGGCGGCGAGGGACGACGTGGGAGCTGCGCGGCGCGGCCGTCTCGCCGGCCGATGCCGCCCCCGCGCCCTCCGGCCGCGGCCCCTCGAGAGGTGTGGTTCACTTCACTGGAGCGCCGCCGACGGCGGGCCAGCGACGGGGGACACCATGACCGAGACCACACGAGGCAGCGGCACGCGCGAGGATCCGTGGATCCTGCAGACCGCGAGCGGGGGAGCCGAGTACCAGATGTGGCGCGACGAGGCCGCCGACCCGCCGACCCTCGTCTGCCAGGTGGGCTCGACCCAGCTGCGCTACCACCTGCGCTGCATCGAGGATCTCCACGCCTGGCTGGCCGAGCGCGGCGACTGGGTCCCGCTCGGCGCCGCCGACGAGCAGAAGCCGGCCGCCGAGGGGTCGGTCGAGGCCTGGGGCCGCTCCGCGGAGAACCCCGTCGGCGGCTGGTACGGGCTTCGCAAGGGCTACCGCGGCCGCTTCGGGATGTACGTGCCGCCGCTCCTCGAGGCGCTCGGCCTGGTCGAGCTGGAGCACCTGCCGCGGAACAACCGGGTCCGGGCGCGGTAGGTCGGGGCCTGCACCGGCGGATGCCGAGAGCCGGCCGGGGGCGCGTGCCGGCGAGGGCCGCGCCGCCCTAGGATTCCCGGATGGCACGACGCTTTCGGATGCGCCTCCGTCGCCCCCGGTTCCGGGGCGGCACGACGCCCGTCGCGACCGCTCCGCAGAGCGTGCGCCGGTTGCTCCTGGTGGCGGTCGCGTCGGCGGCCGGGGTCGGCCTCCTGTACGTCGCCGCTGTCCGGAGCCCGCTCGGCCAGGCGCTCGAGGACCTCGTCCTGTGGGGCCGGCCGACCGGCGACGCCGAGGCGGTGGAGCTCGCCTGGCGCGCCCTCGCCACCCTCAACCTCGCCGTCGCCGCCGGGGCGACGGCCGGCCTCGCCGGGGTCGCCCTCGCGGTCGGGCGCCCGTTCCTGGCCTTCGGCGTCGTCGTCGCGATCGCCGGCGCGAACCTCACCACGCAGCTCCTGAAGGAGGTCGTCCTCGATCGCCCGGACCTGGTCGGGCCCGGAGCCTACGCCTACGGCAACAGCTTCCCGAGCGGCCACGTGACGCTCGCGGCGTCGCTCGCGCTCGCCGCGCTCCTCGTGGCGCCGCGGCGTCTCCGCTCCCTCGTGGCGCTCGGCGGCGCGGCCTACGTGGGCGTCGTGGGGATCAGCACGCTCACCGCCGGCTGGCATCGCCTGGCCGACGCAGTCGGCGCGATCCTCGTCGCGCTCGCCTGGTCGGGGCTCGTCGCGGCGGTCGTGGTGGCGACCCGTGGCTCCATGCCTCGCCACACCTGGCACGCCGGCTCGAGCCGGCTGGCGACCCGGATCCTGCTCGTCGGTGCGCTCGGCCTCTTCGGAGTCGCCGTCGGCGTCCTCGCGTACGCGTGGGTGACGCGCGCCGGCGCCGGGACGCTGGCCGACGGGCTCGAGGCGCCCCTCGCCTATGCCCTCGCGGTGGCGATCCTGGCGGCCGGGGCGCTCCTCGCGTCGGCGAGCCTGCTGTGGGCGTTGCGCGGCGTCAACCTGGAGGACCGCGGGTAGGGGATGGCCGCGCGGCAGTCATCCCGCGCGCCGGCCGGTGTCCGCGTTGCCGATACTAGGGGCCGATGGCAGCCGTATCACGCCCCGTCGCTGCTCACCCGCCTCCGGGAGAGCCTCCACGCCTCGATCGGCGACGTCGCCTTCGGCATGGAGGACGGCGCCGTCTCGATCGCCGGGCTCGTCTTCGGCGTCGCCGCCAGCACCAACGACGCGCAGGTCGTGCTGCTCGCGGGCGCCAGCGGTGCCGCGGCCGGGGCCGTGGCGATGATGGCCGGCACCTACCTCGACGTGCAGTCGACCCGCGACCGCGCGATCGCGCTCCGGGAGGAGGCCGCCCGATCCATCGCCACCGACCCCGACGGGAACCGGGGCCGGATCGAGGAGCGCCTCCTCGCCGACGGCTTCACCGAGGCCGAGGCGGCGACGACGGGCGCGGCGCTCGCCCGCAACCCCGACGCGATGCTGGAGTACGTGGCCTCCATCGAGCTGGGGATCGGCGCCGCGCCCCGGGAGTCGCCGGGAGAGCACGCCACGTGGATGTTCGTCGCCGACATCATCGCCGCGGCCACGCCGGTCATCCCCTTCGCCATCTTCGTGCTCGACGTGGCTCGCGTCGTCTCGATCGTCATGACGACCCTGCTGCTCGTCGTGCTCGGCATCGGGCGCGCTCGCGTGGGTCACACGGGCGTCGTTGCCACGGTCATCCAGACCCTGGCGATCGCCGCCGCGGCGGCCGCGGCCGGCGTCCTCATCGGCCGGCTCGTCACCGGCTGATCGTGGCGCGGGCGCGCGGGCGGCCGCGACCGTGGCGGTCGGGCTCGCCGCGGCTCCTCGCCAGGCTGAGCGCTACCGCAGGACGAGGAAGGCGTCGACGTCGATGCGCGGGCGCCCGGCCGTGCCGAGGACCCGGACCTCGATCGTGTGCGGGACGGTCGGATCGACGGCCGCCGCGTAGAGGAGCCAGCGGCTGCCCGAGGTCGCCGCCCGGGTCTCGATGGTCGAGACGAGGACGCCGTCGAGCCGGATCTCGGCCCGGCCGCGCCCCTGCCCCTTCGGCCCGACGAGCGCGATCCCCCGACCGGTGAAGGAGTGCCGCATCCACGCCCCGGCCCGGGTCGCAGAGGTGGCCTTGCCGCCGAGCGCGTACGAGGAGGCGTAGCCCAGCCAGCCGGCGCTCCGCTGCACGGCAGCGCTCGACTCCTGGACGACGACGGCCTCGACGGGCGCGGCCGCAGTCCACTCACCGACGTTGCCGGGGCCGTCCTTGGCCCGCACCGCGTACGACCGCGGCGTGGCGAAGGGGACGGTGCGCGTCGCAGTGCGCACCGCGCCGCCGGTGGCGGCGACGACTGTCACGGGGGGAGCGACGGCGGGATCGACCCCCGGATCGACCCCGGCCGGGGCGACCTCGCCGAGCTCGTAGCCGGCGATCGGCGACTGGTCGACCGCGGGCGCCCAGGAGAGGCGGATCGGGACGCCCGTCGGGGTGGTCCGGGTGCCGCGGACGAACGCCGCCCCGGGCGGCGCGGCGATCGGCCGTGCGTTCTCCACCGTCACGGGGACGTGGATCTCGTGGACGCGGGTGGTGCGGTAGGCGGCCTGGACGACGATGTCGTAGGTGCCGGCCGGCGCCGAGGCCGGGACCGTGATCGCGAGGGCGTTGACGGCGGCGGTTCCCCACAGCGTGGCCGGCCCGGCGATTGCAGCCCGCAGGGGCGCCGGCGACGCGGCGATGCGGAAGGTGATCGGCTCGATGAAGCCGGGAAGGCGGCCCGCCGCGAGGGGGATCGAGAACGTCGCGCCGAGCTCGCCGGCGACGAGGCCCTCCGGGGGAACCGCCGCGGCCGGCGTGAAATCGCCGAGCGGCCCGATGCCGGAAGCGTCGAGGAGGATGTCGGGCTTGCCGTCGGGATCGGTCGTGGTCTTCCAGCCCCTGTTGCCCAGGACCTGGAGGGCCCAGCGCACTTCGGTCGGTGGCGCATCCGGCCGGGTCGCCTTGTAGAGGGCGGCCGCGCCGGTCACGTGGGGGGCCGCCATGGAGGTCCCCGACGAGAGGCCGTAGGCGCCGTTGCGCTTCGTCGAGAGGATGCACTTGCCCGGCGCGATGAGATCGACGTCCCCGCCGTAGTTGGAGAAGTCGGCGTACGTGTCGTCGACGTCGTAGCCGCCCCAGCTGGAGCACAGCTTGCCGCCGAGGCCGCCCGCCTGCCCGTCGGTGTCGGCCAGCGCGGAGACCGTGATCACCTCGTTGTAGGCCGCCGGGACCCGGTACGAGGCCGGGCCCGAATCGTTCGCCGCCGCGGCGACGACGGTGATCCCGCGGGCCACGACGCGGCAGATCGCCTGGTGGAAGAGGTCGTCGTTCGTCTTCCCGCAGTTGCCGTCGTCTCGGCCCCAGCGGGTGACCGACATGTTCACGGCCTCGATGAGCGGTCGACTCGGGTTGGCCGGGTCGTTCTGGGCGGCGATCCAGTCGAGGCCGCAGATCCACCACGAGAAGTAGCCCTCGCCCTTCGCGTCGAGAATGCGAACGGCCCACAGCCGGACACCCGGCGCCACGCCCACCACGCCGTCGCCGTTGTCCCGGGCCCCCACTGTGCCGGCGACGTGGGTGCCGTGCCCGTACTGGTCGGTCCAGCTGCCGCGGTTGGAGCTGGTGCAGTTGTAGCCGCCGGCCACGTTGAGGTCCGGGTGGGTCGGGTCGATGCCGGTGTCGTAGATGGCGACGTCGGCGTCCACCCCGCTGTCGATGCCGTCGATCAGGGCGGCCGCGCTGCGCGACCCGAAGACGCGGCTGACGCCGGTCGGCACGGCCTGCCCGGCCAACGCCTCGGAGGCCTCGATCTTCTCGTCGGGCACGACGGCCACGACCTGCGGGTCGGCCTCCAGCCGGAGGGCCTCCTCCGCGCTCACGGTCGCCGAGAACGCGCGCACCGCGCTCTTGAAGGTCCGCTCCACCTCGACGCCGGCACCGCGGGCGGCCGACGCCTCGGCGGCGACATTCGCGTCGGGCGCGAGGAGCACGATCACGCGCTCGTCGGCAGCGGGTGCCTCGGCGGCGGCGGGGGATGGCTCGCCGGCGACTGGGTCGTCCGTCGGCGCAGGGGCTGGCCTCCGGCAGCGGGGAGCGCTGGCCTCCGGCAGCGGGGAGCTGGCCTCCGGCAGCGGGGAGCTGGCCTCCGCCGGCCGCGTCATCCGTCGACGCCCCCGGTGCCGGCTCGCCGCCCAGCACGGTGGAGGCGGCGACGAACGTCGCGAGCAGAGCGACGACGAGGGGGCGGAGGCGCCGGGGGAAGGTCATGATCACGGCTCGCGCAGCGGGTGTTGGAACGCCGCCCGACCCCCGTCGAGCGGAGCTCAACCGTGCCCGCCTCGGTGCGCTCCGTCAACGGGCACCATGGTCCCATGCCCCGGCAGGACCCTCGCGCGCGGGCGAGCGCGCGAGGGCGGCGGTCGTGGGCGGGGCGCGGGCGAGCGCGCGCGGGCGCCGGCGCGACCCGTCAGGCGGCCGGAGGCGGGACGACCGGGATCGGCGCCGCCGCCTGCCGATGCCCGGCGGTCCGGGCGGCCACGACGACCGCGAGCCCGCAGACGGCCGCGAGGATCGCCGCCCCCAGCATCCCGGCTGCCAGCCCGACCGAGGCGGAGGTGAAGCCCATCAGCGGCGGGTAGATCACCGAACCGGCCACGCCGGCCGTGGTGAGCAGCCCGCTGACCGCGGCGGCGCGGTGCGGGTAGTACGTGCCGGCGACCGCCATGATCATCGGGTAGACCGGGCCCAGGCCGAAGCCGGCGATCGCGAACAGCCCGATCTGGACCGCTCCGGGTGGGCCGAGCACGGCCCCGGCGATCGCGACTGCGCCGAGGAGCGAGCTCGTCACCGCGTACCGGACGGGCGCGATCCTCCTGCCCAGGCGTCCCGCCGTCAGCCGGCCGAGGGCCAGGCCGATCCAGAAGAGACTGAGCGCGAGCGTTGCGGTCGACAGCGGCTCGTTCGCCAGGAAGGCGACGAGCCAGCTGGAGACGCCGGCCTCCGCGGCCACGTAGCAGGCGACCGCGATCGCGAGCGCGGCGAGCGGCACGCGCAGGCTGGGGCGCGCAGCGCCCACGGGGCGACCGGCGACTGCCGCCGTGTCCGCCTCGACCGCCCCGGGGCCGGCCTCCGCCGGCGCCGCCCGGGCGCGTGGCGGCACCGTGCCGACGAGCCGCAGGGGACCGGCGAGCGCGAGGGCCACGAGGCTCGTCACGAGCATCGGCACCCGCCAGTCGACCCCCGCCGAGAGCAGCATCCCGAGCGCGAGCGGCGCCGCCAGCGCCCCGAGGCTGTAGAAGAGGTGGAGGCGGCTCAGGGCGTCGCCACGGCCCGTCACGGAGAGGTCCATGACCACGCTGTTGACGCCCGCGTCGACGGTACCCGCGCCGCCGCCCGCGAGGGCCGCCCCGACGATCAGGAGCGGCCACTCGGGCGCGAGGCCCTGCGTCACGAGCCCTGCGGCGAGAAGCAGGGCGGCCGCCGGCAGGATCGCCCGGCGCCCCACCCGCCCGGCCAGCGCCCCCGACAGGAAGGCCCCGGTCGCGAAGGCGAGCGACGCGGCGAGGTAGAGGAGGCCGAACCCGGCGTCGGTCTGCCCGAACTCGTCGCGGATGTCGCGGATGAGCGACGGCACGAGGAGCATCGACCACCCGACCAGCGCGAAGCTGGCGTAGGACGTGGCGAGGATGCGGGGGGACGACGCGGGCATGGCCTCGAGGCTCGGGAGAGGTGGGGTGCCCCAGATGATGAAGCCACCCGTCCGCGACTGCACGTCCGGCCCGTGCGGTACCATGCGCCCGTGCGAGCGTCCCCGCGTCCCGCCCTTCTCATGGTTGCCGTGCTTCTCGCCGCGTGCGGCGGAGGCGGTGCGTCGCCGGGCGGGGCCACCCCTGTGACTGCGGCGCCCCCGGTCGAGACGCCGACGGTGGCTGCCCCGACCCCGACGCCGGCCGCGACCCCCCGCGAGGCGACGCCCGACCCGACCGCCGAGTCCACGCCGGCCGCGCTCGTGACCCCGAGCCCCGACCCGACGGCGGCGCCGACGCCGGCCCCGACACCCAGTCCGACTGCTGCGCCGACCCCGAAGCCGACCCCGAAGCCGACGGCTGCCGCCACGGCCGTGCCGACGGCTGCCGCCACGGCCGCGCCGACCGCGAAGCCGACACCGAAGCCGACCGCCGAAGCCAACGCCGAAGCCGACCCCCAAGCCAACACCTCGCCCGGCAGCGGTCACCCTCGCCCTGGCGGCGCTCGACTTCGTGTTCCAGCCGGGCGCGCTCAGGGCCCCGGCCGGGACGGCGTTCAGGATCGCGTTCTCGAACGAGGACACCGGCATCCCCCACAACGTGGCGATCCGGAACGCCGGTGGGGCGCAGGTCTTCTCGGGCCCGATCATCAACGGCGTGGCGAAGGCCACCTACTCGGTGGCGGCCCTGCCGGCCGGCAGCTACACGCTGGTCTGCATCGTGCACCCGAACATGACGGGGAGCCTGGCCGTCGACTGACCCGCACATGGAACGGCCGGGGGACCCGCGTCCACCCGGCCGTTCGAGGTTCGGTTCGCGACCGGGTGAAGCGACCCGGCCACGCGAGGGGGATCAGCGACGGCGAAGCGCGAGCGCGCCGGCGCCGATCGAGAGCCCGAGGAAGGCGAGGAGCCCGATCGCGGCCCACGGCGGGCCTCCTCCCGGCACGCTCGACGTGAGGGGTTGGGTGTCGGTCGGGGGCGGCGTCGCGACCGGGGTCTCAGCCGGCGCCGCCGCCACGACGATCCGGCCGGTCTGGCCCAGGAACTGGTGCAGGGCGCAGACGTAGTCGAAGGTACCCGGCGAGGGGAAGGTCAGCTCGAACGAGGACGGGACGCCCGGCGCGCCGGTCGCCAGCAGCGCGCTGTTGAAGAAGCTCTTCCCGTCGTAGACGGTCTTCGTGGTCGCCGGGGTGGTGAACGGGTCGATGGTCGTGGGATCCTGGCCGGCGGCCGGGAAGGTGACCGTGTGCGGGGCCGTCGCGGTCCACGTGACCGAGTCGCCGGCCCCGATCGCCAGCGACGGCGGGACGTACCGCATGAGCTCCAGGAACCCGGTGCCGCCGCCCGGCTGCGGGCTCGGGGGCTGGATCGAGTTGGTGAAGATGTCCCACCGGCTGGTCCCGTCGGAGCGCTTGGTCTCCTTGACCTGGGCCGTCGTGGCCTGCTCGAGGGCGTCGACGGCGCCGAGGATGGCCGTGCGTGTCGCGGCCGCCTTGGAGTCGGCCTCCGCCTGCGTCGTGGTTGCGCCCGAGGCAACCACGTTCACGGTGCCGGCCATGCCCGGGTGGATGGCGCAGATGAAGCCGAACGCCCCGGGGCTCGTGTAGGTCACCGTGGCGGTCGATCCCTTGAAGATGACCTCCGTGTTCAGGAAGCCGGTGCCGTTGTAGGTCGCCGTGAGGGCCGCCGTGGCGGGTGGCGGAGGCACCGTGCCGGTGAACCCGGCGGCCGGCCAGTTGGGTGGCGGCACGCCGGCGGGCCCGTTGCCGATCGTGACGGTGTGCGGCTCGTCCGAGGCGATGGTGAACTTGACGCTGTCGCCGACGAGGACCGTGACGTCGCCGGGCGCATACACGTTGCCGGCCACCGTGCCGGAGCCGACGCCGACGCTGACGTTGAGGGTGGAGGCCGCCTGGGCCGTTCCGGCCATGCTGGCGGTGAGGACCAGGGCCCCGACGAGCCCGACGCCGAGCGCGGCCTTGAACCGCTGGATGGATCGCCGTGCCATGACGGCGATGGGGACGCTCACGAGGTGTGCTCCTTGCAGTGATCTGGACGCGCGTGGTCAGGGCGGCAGATACCGGGGAGCGGCGAAGGCCACTGGTTCGGGCGCCCCCCGCGCTCGAAATCTCTGTGGCGGCGTGTCACCTCCTGGGCAAACGGAGCGTGAGGACCGAAGGAACGCATTGTAGGGGTCGCAGCGAGCGGGTCAAGAGAGAAATGCGCACCCGTGCACGTGTCAGCCGCGAGCCGGCTCACGGTCGCGGACGGACGGCGCCCGCGCCCGGGGGACGGTACCTCCGGCACTTGGCCTGCGGCGAGCCTTGCGACCAGAGTGCGCGCGGGGCGAGCGGGGGACTGCTGCCAACACCCGACCGCCCGCCGGCATCTACTGGGTATGGCAGGGTTCGCGCGGGACGTCGCGATGGCCAGCACCACGGTCCAGCTCGCCGCAGCCGGGGACGCGGTGGCGTTCGCCCGGATCGTGGCGGCCCACCACGCCGACATGACCCGCGTCGCCTACGTCGTCGCGGGCGGCGACCAGGACCTCGCCGCCGACGCGGTGCAGGCGGCCTGGGCGATCGCCTGGCGGAAGCTCGGCTCGCTCCGCGACCCGGAGAGTCTCAAGCCCTGGCTGGTCTCCGTCGCCGCGAACGAGGCCCGCCAGGCCTGCCGCCGCCAGCGCCGCCGCGCCGTCGTCGAGATCGACGTCGGCGTCGCCGATCCAGCGGGGCGCGACCCGGCCGAGCGGGCCGGGACGCTCGACCTGCAGCGCGCCCTCCGGCACCTCTCCGCCGACGAGCGTGCGCTCCTCGCCCTCCGCTTCGAGGCGGGGCTCGATTCGTCCGAGATCGGCGCCCTCGCCGGGCGCCCGGCAGCGACGATCCGGTGGCGGCTCGCCCGACTGCTCGCCCGACTCCGGAAGGAGCTCTCCGATGCCTGAGGTCGAGCCCTTCGAAGCCCGCCTGGCGGCGGCCGTCCACGCCTTCGCGGACCGCGCCGAGACGAAGGTCGACGCGATGGAGGTGGCCGAGCGCGTCGTCGGGCGCCGACGGGTCGGTACCTTCGCCTGGCTCGGACGACCGCTCCCGGTTGTCGCCTCGGTCCTGATCACCCTCGGCCTGCTGCTCGCGCTCCTCGCCTGGTCCGTCCAGGTGGGCGGTCCGTGGGACGGGCGCACGTCCGTCGTGCCGCCGCCGGCCCCGACCGAGACCCCCGCGGCGGCCCCGACGGCAGCCGCGACGCCGACCTCGACGCCCACGCCCGTGCCGACCACCGACGGGGTGGGCCCCGAGTTCGTCAGCGGGACCGAGGTCATCTCGGTGCAGACGTACGGAACGTCGGTGGGCGTGGACGGCGTGACGCAGATGCGCGGCGTGGTCGCCACGTCCGTCGACACGATGAACGACCCGCGCGTCACCGGGACCGGGGTCATCCACGGCGAGAACGACTCGTACGGCTCCGTCGGGCCGCAGTGGGGCACATATCGGCTCGAGAACGCCGAGGGAGCCTGGGAGGGCCGCTGGACGGGCGCGCTGTGGGGCGATGGCCTGGTCTCCGACGTGACCGCGTGGCTCGTCGGCAGCGGCGCCTACGAGGGCTACACGTACTACTTCCACGCGCACGGGGGCGAACCCGTGAAGGTCGAGGGGATCATCTTCCCGGGCTCGCCCCCGGCGCCGTAGGCAGGGGAGGCGAGAGATGCGCTCGATCGTCCGATCGCTCGGCTCGCTGGCGCTGGCCGGCACCCTCGTCGCGGCGTGTGGGGCGGCCGCCACCCCGACACCTGCACCGACCGCAACTCCGGCCGCGCCGACCGCGCCGACCGCAAGACCCGCCACGCCCGCCCCAACCGCCACGCCGACGCCGATCGCCTACGGGCCGGCAACCGTCGTCAGTGGGACCGAGTCCTGCACCTTCGAGAGGCAGGGGACGACCACGCTCGTCGGGGAGACCTACGAGTACCGGGACGCCGTCCTGTCCTGCATCGACACGTCCAACGACCCCCGCGTCAGCGGCCCGGTCACCTACACGTGGGAGTACGACGGGTGGGCGATGAGCGCCCACGTTCAGTGGGGGACTGGACGGCTGGAGAACGAGGGCGGCGCCTGGGACGGCACGATGACCGGCTCGTACTCGACCCCCAGGGGCGACCTGCTCCTCTTCTGGTTCACGGGATCCGGCGGCTACGAGGGGCTCTCCTACGCCATGTGGGCCGTGATGACGCCGGCGGAGGTGGCGTGGACCTACCGAGTCGACGGGATCATCTTCCCCGGCTCGCCGCCGGCGCCGGAGCCGGGGGACGATGCCGCCCTGCGCGAGGCCGCCGCCGGCTGGCCGGCACCCGACGCGACGCCGACGGCTGTCCCGGAGCCCGCCGCGACGCCGGAGCCGACCCCCGCGCCGTACGACTACGGCCCGGCGACGATCGTCGCCGGCACCGAGGCCTGCGACGCGAAGGAGGGGACCGAGACGATCGCCGCCGACGGCACGAAGCAGAGCAGGGGCTGGATCCTCACCTGCACCGACACGAGCAACGACCCGCGCGTCAGTGGCACGGTCATCTACTCGTGGAACTACGACATGTGGGGCAGCGGCATGGAGTTCGCCCACGTGCAGTGGGGCAGCGGGCGGCTCGAGAACGCCGGCGGCGCCTGGGAGGGCACGCTGACCGGCTCATTCTCGACCGCGAACGGCGACGTCATCCTCTTCTGGTTCGAGGGAACCGGCGGGTACGAGGGGCTGGCGTACGGCATGTGGGCGGTCCTGCCCCTTGCCGAGGCGGGCTGGACCTACCCGGTGAAGGGGATCATCTTCCCGGGATCGCCCCCGGCTCCGTAGGCAGGGGGAGGCCCGAGATGCGCTCGATCGTTCGGTCGTTCGCCGCCCTGGCGATCGCCGGAACCCTCGTTTCGGCATGCGGGGCTGCCGTCGCCCCGACGCCGACGGCCACTCCGACCGCGGCACCAGCCGCGCCGACACCGGCGGCCATCCCCGATCCCACGGCGACGCCGGCCGCGACCGCCACGCCGGCTCCCGCCACCGCCGGCCCGGCGGACCAGGCCGTGCACGTCACCGGCACCGAGGTCGTGGTCGCCGTCACGGATGGCGGGACGGCGACGACCGTCGGCGGCGTGGTGCAGGTGCGGGGGATCGTCGCCACCACCACGGACACCACGAGCGACCCGCGCGTCAGCGGGACGGGCACCATCGGCGGCAACTACGACCGGTGGGTCGGGGGTGCCACGCAGTGGGGGACCTACCGGCTCGAGAACGAGGGCGGGAGCTGGGAGGGAACCTGGGCGGGCATCGCCTATGGGGCAACGGGCGTCCCGCCGATCGAGGACGCGTCGGTCTGGCTGATCGGGGCGGGTGGCTACGCCGGCCTCAGCTACTACTTCCAGTTCCACGGATCGAACGGGACCTACGAGATCGACGGCCTCGTCTTCCCGGGGCTGCCACCGGCGCAGTCCCCGTAGGACGGCCCGTCGCGGCGGGCCCCGTCGCGTCAGCCGATCCGCGTGATCCCCGGGAAGTCGTCGAAGGCGCGGTCGAAGCTCATGATCCGGTCGACGCCGCGACGCCGCATGATCGCCAGGTGGAGCGCGTCGCGCGCCGAGAGCAGCGACGCCATGACGAGCTCGCGCGCCCGCTCGACGTCGGCCCGTTCGACCGGGAAGACCTCGTCGACGACGCCCAGGAGGACCTCCGACGCCGGCCCGATCGCGTCGCGGCGGTCGATCGCGACGTACCGGTGGAGGATCTCCTGGAGCACCTCGGCATCCGTGACCAGGACCTCTCCGTCGACGATCGCCTGCTCGAGGAGCGCCCGTGCGGCCGGCTTGTTCGCGTGGTCGGCGCCGACGAGGTACATCGGGATGTTCGAGTCCACGAAGATCACGCCCGGCCGCCCTCGGCATAGCCGCGTTCGATCTGGTCGAGCATCTCGTCGATGTCGCCGGCGGGGTAGGCGTGCGCCGCGGCCTCGCGGACGGCCCGCAGCTTCCGACCTGCTTCCGGGGCCGGGGACGAGCCGGCTCGCAGGGGTCTGGCCGCCAGGGAGTGCGGTTGACCGGATCAGCCGGTCACGGAGCGGCGGGCCGCGCTCCGAGATGCAGCCAACCCGGCGATTCGCCGCGTTCTCACGCTCGCCGGCCCCGACCCTGACCGGCTGAGCCGGTCAGGGGGTCCCGGCGCCCCCGTCGTGCTCCCGGCGCCCCTGCCGGCGGTCGCCGTGCGGTCGATGGCGGCCTCCAAGGCCGCGGTGCCGCGGTCCGCCGCGGTGACGGGGGGTGCAGCCGCGCGGTGATCCGGCGGGTCGCGGTCCCAGCGCCGGCCTGCCGGCTACGCCGTCGCGCGCCCCAGCACGGCGCGCACCTCGCGGACGATCTCCAGGTCCTCGCGGGCGCGGATCACGAGCGCCCGGACGGGCGCGTCCGGGGCGCCGATCTCGGCGTCCGGCTCCGCGACGGCGTTGCGGGACGGGTCGAGGCGGACGCCGAGGAAGCCGAGGCCGGCCGCAGCCCGCTCGCGGATCTCGGGTGCGTTCTCGCCGACGCCGCCGGTGAAGAGGATCACGTCGAGACCGCCCATCGCCGCCGTCATCGCCGCGATGGAGGCCCGCAGGCGGTGGACGTAGACGTCGCGGGCGATCGTGGCGGTCTCGTCGCCGGCGGCCGCGGCCGCCAGGAGCTGCCGCATGTCGGCGGTCCCGGCCAGCCCGAGGATCCCCGAGCGGTGCTCCAGCGTGGAGGCGAGCTCCGCCGGCGGCATGTGCACGTGCTCCAGCAGCCAGATCACGAGGCCCGGGTCGACGCTGCCGGAGCGGGTGGCCATCACGAGGCCCTCGAGGGGCGTGAAGCCCATCGTGGTGTCGACGGAGCGCCCGCCCGCGACCGCCGCCAGCGAGGCGCCCGCCCCGAGGTGGCAGCTGACGATCCGCAGCTCCTCGACCGGCCGCCCCAGCAGCTCCGCCGCGCGGCGCGAGGCGTAGGCGTGGGAGAGGCCGTGGAAGCCGTAGCGGCGGAGGTCCCAGCGCTTGCGCCACTCGGGCGGGAGGGCGTAGGTCGTGGCCGCCGCCGGCATGCCCGCGTGGAAGGCGGTGTCGAAGCAGGCCACGGCCGGCGCGTCGGGGAGCGCGGCGCCCACCGCGGCCATCGCGGCAAGCGACTTCGGCTGGTGGAGCGGAGCGAGGTCGGTGAGGGACTCCAGCCGGTCGATGACGGCGGCGTCGATCAGCACGGCCCCCGAGTAGACCGTCCCGCCGTGGACGATCCGGTGCCCGACGGCGCCGATCTCGCCGAGGCCGCGGACGGCGGCGGCCACCTC
The DNA here is from genome assembly GCA_963709605.1 of uncultured Chloroflexia bacterium. Lineage (GTDB taxonomy): Bacteria > Chloroflexota > Limnocylindria > Limnocylindrales > CSP1-4 > CTSoil-043. The sequence goes on from CAVPWX010000012.1 coordinate 54,363, forward strand.
GGCGGCGTCGGCCGAGCCCCGCGGGGCGGGGAGGTCGGCGGAGCCGGTGATCGCGTCGTCGGGGTCGAGGACGCGCAGCTTGAGGCTGCTCGATCCCGCGTTGACGACGAGCACGCGCATCCCGGACCCCTCAGGCTGCCGCGAGCGGGATGGTGAGCGCTTCGGCAGCGACGGCCAGGCGCTGGTCGTAGGTCGCCAGGCTGGGTCGCTGGCCGAGCCCGCGGAGGAACTCGATGGACGCCAGGTGGAGCGCGTCCAGCGTGCGGACCGGCACGGGGAACGGCGCCAGCGCCCGCGCCAGGACCGGCGGCGCGAGCTCGAGGAAGGAGATCCTGCCGAGGAGCGCTCGAACCGCCTCCTCGTGGCTCGCTGCCAGGCCCCTGGCGTTGATCCGGGTCCAGACTTCGTACTCCAGGATCCGGCTGGAGACGAGCGGGCCTCGCTCCCAGAGGGTCGGGTCGGGCAGGCGATCCTCAGCGAGCAGCTGGGCGAGCGCCACCGAGCTGTCGATGTAGATCATCGCTCGCCGCGATCGTCGTCGAGCTCGGCCAGGATCTGCGCGACGGGCGCCACCGGCATGCGGGGCGGGGACGCGTCGACCGGCCCGAGCGCGGGTGTCAGCCACCCGCGCCGCACGGCGTCCGCCAGCAAGGCGTCGGCGACGTCGGCCGAACGACCGGAACGGGGCGGCACGAGCTCGGCCACGACCCGCTCGCGATCGGTCACGAGCACCGTCTCGCCCGAGGCGGCGAGGCGCACGTACTCGCTCAGGCGGTTCTTCAGGGTCCGGATGCCGACGGCGCGCATTCCCGTCAATGTAGCCACGTGAGGCTACATTGTCAACGACGCCGATCCATCGCCCCTCAATGCGGCCACGCCCAGTCGCGGATCTCGGGGGCGTCCTCGCCCTCGAGGCGGGTGTAGGCGCGGGCCTCGATCCGCTTGTCGACCATGAGCTGGCGGACGTGGCCGGCGCGCGGGCCGAGGCCCGGCACGCGGTCGATCACGTCGATGACGAGGTGGAAGCGGTCGAGGTCGTTGAGCATGACCATGTCGAACGGCGTCGTGGTCGTGCCCTCCTCCTTGTAGCCGCGGACGTGGAGGTTCGCGTGGTTCGTCCGCCGGTACGTCAGGCGGTGGATGAGCCAGGGGTAGCCGTGGTAGGCGAAGACGATCGGCTTGTCCGTCGTGAACAGCGAGTCGAACTCGGCGTTGGACAGGCCGTGCGGATGCTCCTTCTCGTCCTGGAGGCGCATCAGGTCGACGACGTTGATGAAGCGGACCTTGAGCTCCGGCAGGTGGGTCCGGACCAGGTCGACCGCCGCCAGCGCCTCGAGCGTCGGGATGTCGCCGGCACAGGCGATCACGACGTCCGGCTCGCCGCCCTGGTCGTTGCTGGCCCAGTCCCAGATCCCGATCCCGCGGGTGCAGTGGAGGATCGCCTGGTCCATCGTCAGCCAGTTCGGCGAGGGCTGCTTGCCGGCGACGATGACGTTGACGTAGTGGCGGCTGCGCAGGCAGTGGTCGCCGACCGAGAGGAGGGTGTTCGCGTCGGGCGGCAGGTAGACCCGGATGATGTCCGACTTCTTGTTGACGACGTGGTCGATGAAGCCCGGATCCTGGTGACTGAAGCCGTTGTGGTCCTGGCGCCAGACCAGCGAGCTCAGGACGTAGTTGAGCGAGGCGATCGGCGCCCGCCAGGGGATGTCGCGGGTGACCTTCAGCCACTTCGCGTGCTGGTTGAACATCGAGTCGATGATGTGGATGAAGGCCTCGTAGCAGTTGAAGAGGCCGTGCCGGCCGGTGAGGAGGTAGCCCTCCAGCCAGCCCTGGCACTGGTGCTCGGAGAGGACCTCCATGACCCGCCCGTCGGGCGCGAGGCCCTCGTCGACCGGGAGGATCTCGGCCATCCACGCCTTGTCGGTCACCTCCATGACGGCGCCCAGCCGGTTCGAGGCCGTCTCGTCGGGCCCGAAGACCCGGAAGGTCTCCATGTTGCGGGCCATGACGTCGCGCAGGAAGGTGCCCAGCACGCGCGTCGCCTCGGCGGACGTGGCGCCCGGCTGCGGGACGTCCACGGCGTAGTCGCGGAAGTCCGGGAGCACGAGATCGCGCAGGAGGAGGCCGCCGTTGGCGTGGGGGTTCGCGCTCATCCGGCGGTAGCTCTTGGGCGGCAGCTCGGCGAGCTCGGGGACCAGGGCCCCGTTCTCGTCGAAGAGCTCCTCGGGCCGGTAGCTGCGCAGCCAGGCCTCGAGGATCGCCCGGTGCTCGGCGTTCGTGCGGACCTCGCCCATCGGCACCTGGTGCGAGCGCCAGGTCCCCTCGACCGGCTTCCCGTCGATCTCCCTGGGGCCGGTCCAGCCCTTGGGCGTCCGCAGGACGATCATCGGCCAGCGCGGCCGCTCGGTGGCGCCGCCCTCGCGGGCCGCGCGCTGGATCGCGTGGATCTCCTCGATCACGGTGTCGAGGGTGGCCGCCATCTGCTGGTGGACGAGGGCCGGGTCGTCGCCCTCGACGAAGTAGGGCGTGTGCCCGTAGCCCTCCATGAGGGCCTGCAGCTCCTCCCGGGGGATCCGCGCCAGGATCGTCGGGTTGGCGATCTTGTAGCCGTTGAGGTGGAGGATCGGCAGGACGGCCCCGTCGCGGACGGGGTCGAGGAGCTTGTTGGAGTGCCAGCTGGTGGCCAGCGGGCCGGTCTCGGCCTCGCCGTCGCCGACGACCGCGCAGACGAGGAGATCCGGGTTGTCGAAGGCGGCGCCGTAGGCGTGGGAGAGGGCGTACCCCAGCTCGCCGCCCTCGTGGATGGAGCCCGGCGTCTCGGGCGCGACGTGGCTGGGAATCCCGCCGGGGAACGAGAACTGGCGGAAGAGCTTGCGCATCCCGTCGGCATCGCGGGTGATGCTGGGGTAGACCTCGCTCCAGGTCCCCTCGAGGTAGGCGTTGGCGACGGTCGCCGGGCCGCCGTGCCCGGGACCGATGATGTAGATCGCGTCGAGGTCCCAGTTCCGGATGACCCGGTTCATGTGGGCGTAGATGAGGTTGAGGCCGGGGGTCGTTCCCCAGTGGCCGAGGAGCCGCGGCTTCACGTGCTGGGGACCCAGCGGCTCGCGGAGGAGGGGGTTGTCGAGCAGGTAGATCTGGCCGACGGAGAGGTAGTTCGCGGCCCGCCAGTAGGCGTTGATCCGCTCCAGCTCGGCCGGGGAGAGAGGACCTGCCGCGCTGGTCCCGTGGTCGATCATCGCGTCCGCGCTCCTTCCGGGTGCTGCCTGGGGCGACTCACCGGGAGTGTAGGCTCGGAGGGGTTAACAGTTCGTTTCGAACAGTGCCGTCGGCGCTGTCGCGAGCGGCCCGGCTCGGTCATCATGTGACGAGGCCTTCGTCGCCCGGCGCATCCGGCGCCCTGCTCCCTGGAGACACGATGAGCGACCGCACGTCCAGCTCGCCGGCGCCCGAGCCCGACGCGGCCACCGCCCCACCCGGGCCGGCCACCCGGGCCGCGACCCCCGGCCGTCGGCCGACGCGGGCCGCCGTCGCGATCGTCATCCTCATCGCGGCGCTCGCCGTCGCCGGCATCGCCTGGGCCGCCTTCGGGTCGAGCCCGACCCGCGGCCTCCCGGCGTGGAGCCAGCTGGACGACCGGTGGGGCACCTACCTCTCCGAGCGCGAGTGGGGCACCCCGCGCGAGGCGGTCGGCGGCGACGGCTGGGGTCTCGACTTCCTCGACGCGATCAAGACCCAGTACCGCTTCGGCGAGGACGGCATCGCCGGGCTGACCACGCGCGAGGGCGACTTCGCCATCGGCTGGGCCGTGTGGGACGGGCGCGCGATCCGGGTGAGCGAGCGGCTCTTCGGCTGGAGCAACCCGTCCGGCGAGCACGGCGAGGCGATCGTCGACCGGCGCACCTTCGGTCCGAACACCCCCACGAGCAGCTACCACCGCTACGACCTGGACTACCCGGCCGCGAAGCCGCGGTTCGAGATCGTCTTCGAGGGCGCCCGGGCCGATGACCTTTCCGGGGTTCTCCGTGCCACCGCGACGAACGCCGGCGAGGAGGCGGCGCCGCTGGACGTCGTCCTGAAGGGCTGGTTCCACGACCCGGCGCAGCGCGTGGAGCTGCTCCCGGACGGCCTTCTGCTGCACGGCCCGGCGTCGGTCGTGGCGATCCGCGGAGCGTCGCCGACGAGCTCCCAGGTGAGCGGCGAGAAGCGGGCGCTCGACAGGAACCTCCGCGACGGGGCGCTCGCCGGCGAGGGCCCGGGGCACATCGGCGCCCTCGCCTACCGCCTGGAGCTCGCCGCCGGGGCGCCGGGCGTCGTGGACGTCGCGTGGGCCGAGGCGGCCGACGCCGACGCGGCGCGGGCGCGGGCGGGGGAGCTCCTGGGCGGGGCCGACGAGATCGTCGCCTTCCGGCGCGACGAGGCGGACGGCCTCTTCCGCGGCGCGGTCACCCAGCACGAGGAGGTCTACCGCCAGGCGCTCATGAGCCTGCTCTGGAGCCAGAGCCTCTACACCTGGGACGGCACCACGTCCTACGACCAGGCCTGGTCCGGGAAGGTGGACGCCCGCGACGTCCTGGTCATGCCGGACAAGTGGGAGTTCCCCTGGCTGGCCTCCTGGGACACCGGCTTCCAGGCCGTGACCGCGGCTCTCGCGGACCCGCAGATCGGCGCCGACCAGCTCCGCTTCCTGTTCAGCGAGCGGTGGCAGCAGCCGAGCGGCGCGATGCCCTGCGCCGAGTGGGTCATGGACAAGGACTGCCCGCCGGTCTTCGCCTGGGCCGCCTGGCGCGTCCACGAGGCGGGCGCGGGCACGGACTTCCTGCGCGAGGTCTACCCGGGGCTCCAGCGCCACTACGACCACTGGTGGGAGACCAAGGCGGTCGAGCCGGTGGGCCTCTTCACGTGGGGGTTCGCCGACCAGGGGTTCTCGAAGTACTTCCGGCCCGGCATGGACAACCTGCCCTGGGCGGTTGGCCGGGCCACGGCCGACGCCTCGGGGTTCATGGCGCTCTCGGCCCGCTACCTCGCCAGGATCGCCGAGGCGCTCGGCGACACCGCCGCGGCCGAGCGGTATGCCGCCGATCTCGAGCGGATCGCCGCGGCGGTCAACGCGAGCCTCTGGGACGAGGAGGCCGGCTTCTACTTCGACGTCGACGACGACGGCTCGGGCTTCATCCCCACGAAGTCCTACAGCGGGCTCACCCCGCTCATCGCCGGGATCGTCCCGGCCGACCGGATGGTGCGGGTCCTCGAGGCGCTGCGCGACCCGGCGCAGCTCCTTTCGCCCTACGGCGTCCGCTCCGTCTCCGCGAGGAGCGTCATCTTCCAGCCCGGCTACGCGAAGCAGAAGGGTGTCAACTCCAACTGGCGCGGCCCGGTCTGGATCCCGATCAACTACCTGGTCGTCGAGGCGCTCACGCCGGTCGACCCCGAGCTGGCGGAGACGATCCGCGAAGCGGTGGTGACGGCGGTCGAGGCCGACTGGCAGGCCACCGGTCGCTTCCACGAGTACTTCGACGCGGAGACCGGCGAGGGGATCGGCGCCGACGCCCAGGCGGGCTGGACGGCGCTGGTCGCGAACCTCGTCGCGGAGGGCTGGCCGGCGGCGGGGGAGTAGCCTGCCGCCGCGAAGCAGCCTGCCGCCGCGAAGCAGCCTGGCGCGGCCGGCGTCGTGGAGGTCATCCGCGAGCCGGAGGGCGCCCTCAGCCGTCGAGCGCGGCGACCGCGAACAGGACGGCGAACTGCTTGCACCAGATGACGACGCTGCCCGCCGATCCGACGTCGATCCCGGCGGGGATGGGCGTGTTGAAGCTCCCGTCGGTGGCCCGCAGGCGCCCCAGCTCGATGGCACCGTCGGCGTAGCCCGCGGGATCCGGCGAGAGGTAGACGAAGAGGTCGGGTCCGTTGCGCACGGAGAAGTCCTCGAAGCGCAGGGTGTGGCTGCCGTCGGCCGCCTCGGTGAGCGTGGCGCTGCCGCGCCCGAAGTGGAAGTCGTCGGCGCCGACGAACGTGCCGCTGCGGACGATCGGCGTCGCGGGCGGTGTCGGCTCCGAGGTCCCGGCCGGCGAGTCGGACGGGCCGGCCGATGGGTCGGGGGCGGCCGGGTTCGTCGGGTCCGGCGCGCCGGCGATCGCCGCGGGCGGTGGCTCGTCGAGCTCGGTCCGGACCAGCAGCGGCGACCCGAGATACCAGGTCGTCGGCGCGATGATCAGGGCGGCGAGCAGGAGCAGACGGCGGTTCGGCCGGGATGGCGCCGCGCGGCCGCAAGCCAGCCGCGGCGGACCGCGACGACGGCGAGGATGACGGCCACGGCGACCGCGAGCGCCGCCAGCGGGAGGCGCAGCGGGTAGAGGGTGGTGGCGACGAAGCGTTCGAGGTCGCCGAGCAGCTCCATGGGTGACTCCGGGTACGGGATCGACTGGCTCCACCATCCCATGGCCGGATGACGGCCGGATGACGGCGGTCAGGCGGGGAGCCGGAACCAGAACGTGGTCCAGCCGGCGTCGGAGGCCGCGCCGACGCGTCCCCCGGCCTCCTCGACTAGCTGCCTCACGATCGCCAGCCCCACGCCGGCGCCGCCGCGGGCCCGATCCCGTGACTTCTCTACCCGGTAGAAGCGCTCCCAGACGTGGGGCAGGTCGTCGGGCGGGATGCCGGGCCCGGAGTTGGCGACCTCGACGGTGACGCCATCGGGGCTCCGGGTCGCCTCCACCCGGACGCGGCCGCCCTCCGGCGTGTAGCGCGCGGCGTTCTGGAGGAGGTTGGCCAGGACCTGGGTGATCTCGTCGGGCCGGCCGTGCACGACCAGCGGGTCATCGACCACCACCGCCAGCTCGATCGAGCGCCGGGCGAGCGCCGGGACGGCGAGATCGGCCGCGGTCCGCACGATCGCCCCGAGGTCGATGGGGCCCGGGGCGGGGCGCCTGCCCTCCTCGCCAGCGAGCACGTCGAGCGACGCGGCGAGCCGGGTCAGCCGGTCCACCTCCTCGCGAAGGGAGTCGAAGGTGGCCGGATCGGGCGGCAGGACGCCGTCGCGGAGCGCCTCGAGATAGCCCTGCAGGTTCGTCAGCGGCGTCCGGAGCTCGTGGGACGCGTTCACCACGAACTCGCGGCGGATCGCTTCCTGCTCGGCCAGCCGCTCGGCCATCGTGTTGTAGGCCGCCGCGAGCGAGCGCAGCTCGGTCGGGCCCTCCTCGGGGACGCGGGCCGCGAGGTCGCCGTCGGCGATCTGCTCCGCGGCACTGGCGAGCCGTTCGATCGGGCGGGCGAGGCGGCGGGCGAAGGCCACTGCGAGGAGCAGCGCGACGACGACCGCGACGACCGCGGCGACGAGGAGGACGATCGTGACGCTCTGGTCGAAGACCGCCCGCGCGTGGTCGGCCGTGTCGCCGGCCGCGATCATGAGCGAGGCGAAAAGGTCGCCGCCGACGCGAACGACGCCGACGGCGACGATCCCGAGCGCCACGGCCACGACGACCAGCGACGCCGCGAGGATCCGGCTCCCGATGCCGCCGGCCCTCACGATCGCTCGCCCCGGCGCTCCACCGCCCCGGCCGCCCGGTAGCCGGCGCCTCGGACCGTGGCGACGTAGCGGGGGGCATCCGGGTCGTCACCGAGCTTCTCGCGGAGCCGCTTCACGTAGACGTCGATCGCCCGGTCGGTGACGTCGCCCTCGGCGTGGCCGTAGAGCGCGTCGAGGAGGCGATCGCGGCTGAGCACGCGGCCGTCCGCCGCCAGCAGGACCCCGAGGAGCCGCAGCTCCAGGGCGCTGAGGGCCACCTCGCGGCCACCCACGGTGACCCGGTGGCGCGCCTGGTCCAGCTCCAGGTCGCCGAGGATGAGCGTATCGGGCGGCGCCTTCTCTGGCCCGCGCTCCGTCCGGCGGAGGATCGTCCGCACCCGTGCGACCAGCTCGGCGGGTGAGAACGGCTTGGGGAGGTAGTCGTCCGCGCCCTCGCTGAGGCCCAGGACCCGGTCGCCGACCGCCCCGCGCGCCGAGAGGACGAGGATCGGAACATCGCCGTCGGCCCGCGCCCGCCGGATCACGCTCATGCCGTCGACCTCGGGGAGCATCAGGTCCAGGACGACGAGGCGAGGGGCGTGCTCCTCGATCGCCCGCAACGCCGCCCGCCCGTCGCTCGCGGTGACGACCGGGTAGCGCTCGCGCTCGAGGTACGTGCGGACCAGGGCGACGATCTTGGGATCGTCGTCGACGACCAGGATGGGGGCGGTCGGGCGAGCGGGCACGAGATGGATCATCGCCTGCCGGAGGATGAAGGGCAACGATGACGGGGCCGTGACGGCGGGTCATCGGGACGTCGCTGCCGCTCGGCCCGGTCCCACCGCCACGGGAGCGGCGTAGGGCCCGGAGCGCCGTCAGGTGGTGGCGGCCCGGGAGACGGCGCCGGCGGGCTCCACGTCCACGTCCGTGCCCGGCTCGTTGGCACGGTCGGGCGGATCGGAGCCGAAGACCCGCAGGACGGTCCGCCAGGTCGTGGCGACGACGCCGATGACCGGCACGGCGAGGAACATCCCGGCGATCCCCGCCACCGCCGAGCCGGCCGGGATGGCGAGCAGCACGACGGCCGGGTGGATGCTGACCGCCCGGCTGTACACGAGCGGGGCCACGATGTTGCCCTGCACGATGTTGAAGACCAGGGTGAAGATCCCCATGATCAGGATGTCCTGGACGTCGCCGGTCGCCACCGTGACGAGGAAGGCGAGGCCGGTGGTCAGGAGGCTCCCGATGTACGGGATGAAGCCGCCGAAGAACGACAGGACCGCCAGCGGCCCGGCGAGCGGGATTCCCAGGATCCACATGATCGCGAACTGCGTCAACGCCCCGAACGCCGAGATCGCGCTGGTCCCGATCATGTAGCCGCCGAGGATGCCCGTCGCCCGCGTCGCGGCGGCTTTGAGCTCGTCGTGGCGCCAGCGGCTCAGGCCCGCCGTCGCGGCCTCGAACCCGCGCGCCCCGTCGCGGAGCAGGTAGAAGGTCAGGATCGCGCCGAGGGTCACGGAGATCGCCAGGCCGAACAAGCCGGCGACGATGACGGCGACGGCCTGGACGATCTCGGGGACGATCGCGGCCAGCACCGAGGCCAGCGTCTGGCCCGAGCCGAGGATGTCGTCGATCGTGCCGGCGCCGATCCCGGACTCGGCGGCGATCTCCTGGACCGGCCCGGCGAGTGCCGCCACGGTGAGGATGAGGATGACCAGGATGAGGCCGAAGCCGCCGATCGTCAGGGCCAGCGACGCCGTCGTCGGTGACGCGCCGCGCCGCAGGAGGATCGCCGACCCCGGGGGCCAGCGTCGCGCCGAGCACGCCGCCGATGACGAGCGGGACGACGATGAGCGGCACCTGGACCAGCGCCACGAGCCCCACCGCGCCGACCGCGGTCAGCACCAGGAGGCGCCAGCTCCATTGGGCGATCCGGTCGAGCCAGCGGGGGACGATCCCGGCCACCGGCTCCGACCGCGCCGCCGCCGTTGAGGGCGCGGATCACCGCGGGGACGACCTCGCGGAGGACGACGACGACCGGGATCGCCAGGATCAGCCCAGCGGGCCCGCGACCACCCCGCCCATCGTGAGGGCGACAAGGACGACGCCCGGGTGGACGCCGTGGCCGTGCCAGCGGTCGGGGCGCACGATCCGCGGCAGGAAGACGGCCGGCCGCGAGCACGCCGATCGCGACGGCGCGGCGACAGCCCGCCCGACCCGAGGGCGACCAGGCCGACGAGGGCGGTCGTCGTGACGGCCCGAGGAGCGGGACGAACCCTCCGAGGAAGACGAGGACGCCGAGCGCAAGGGGGGCCGGCAGGCCGAGCACCAGGGCGACGAGCGAGCCCGACCAGCGCCCAGGGCGGCGGCGCGCAGCGGCGGTCTCGCGAAGCGACCGTCCGAGCTTGCCCGCGCCGTGGCGGCCCCGCCGCGATCTCGTCCCGCTGCCAGGGTCCGCCGCGGACTGGAGCATCCAGCCGATCGAGCGGTCGGTGTCCGGACCATGAAGAAGAGCAGGAAGAGCGCCAGCAGAGCGATCGTGGCCGTGGAGGCGACGCCGGCGCGGCGGCGCCAGCGCCGCCGACGACGGCCAGTCCGAGACCCCGGTCGGCGACGTCGCCGAGACGATGGTCGAGCCGGCGGCGCGAGGGCCGCTCTACGAGGCCGCCTCGGCGGTCTCGAGGCCGGCCTTCACGGCGCGGACGAGGTCGGCCGTGGCCGGCATGAAGGCGACGACGACGAGCAGGCGATGACGGCGATGCCAGGCCGGCGGCGGCGAGCGTCACGAGCCGGCTGCGGTCGCCAGGGGAGCGCGGCCGCCGGCCCGAAGGCCGCCCGTGAGCGGATCGAAGGCGGCCGTCACGGCCGCGGCGAGGACGACCGACGCGACGACTGTCCCCAGCAGGGCGGCCGCCCCGAGGACGACGAGGCCGAACGCGACGACCACGAGCAGGCGCCAGCCCAGGCTGGCGGACTGGGCCAGCCAGTCGGGGACGAGCGGTCGGGGATCGGGTTCGACGACGGGTGCGGTCAGGTGAGGGCCTCGACAGTGACTGCGGGGTTCTCCCGGATCCGCACAGGATGCGGCATCCGCGACCTGAGCGTCGAGGGGTTGTGCAGCCCGCCCCGGCCCGGTGTCCGGCCCGGCGCTCAGCCCGGCATGACGCCCGCCCCGGTGGCACGGCGCCGTCCCCGATCTCGGCCCCCGGCGCGGCATCCCGATCCCGGTCGTCAGCCCGGGACAGCGCGTAGTAGCGCCGATACTCGGCCGGCGACATGGCGCTGGAACGGTAGAAGACCCGGTAGAACTGGTTGAGGTTCGTGTACCCCACCGCGCGGGCGATATCCGCCACGACTAGATCGTCCCCCAGGAGCAGCCGCTTCGCCTCCGCCACCCGCACGTTCGTCACGTACTCCTTGAAGCCGACGCCGGTCACGTCCTTGAAGACGTGGCGAACGCGCGACGGGCTCACGTGGACGACCCCGGCGACGTCGTGCAGGGTGATGCTCTCGCGGCAGTGGCGGTCGATGTAGGCGAGGACGGGCCGGATCTGCTCGCGACGGTCGCCGGCCGAGCGGGCGGCGGCCCCGGCCCGGAGCCTGGGCGCGGATGACCAGCCCCAGGACCCGCCGGAGGCCGGCGTCGAGGAGGTGGCGATCGGCCGGATCGTTGCGGTCCCAATCCGTCGGAGCTCGCGAGGGCGCGGGCAAGATCCTCGGCGAGCGCGGTCGTGGGGCCACCCGGCACGGCGAGGGGCACGGCCGTCGCCGCGGAAGGGCGCGAGGTAGCCGAGCGTCGAACGCCCGGCAGCCGGCCCGGCCACAGCTCGGGCCGAAAGAGCACCAGGAGGAGGTGGAGCGGCCACCGGCGCCGAGCGCCACGTGCGGCTGCGAGTTGTCGACGAAGAAGACGTCGCCCGGTTCGGCCGGCAGCTCGCGGTGGCCGAAGAGGAAGCGACCGCGTCCGCCAGGACGAGCGCGATCTCCAGGTGATCGTGCCAGTGCATGCGGTCTTCGCCATCCCCGGTCCGGTACTCCAGCACCGCGAGCGGGAACGCCGGGTCGAGCTCCTGCTTCCAGACGAAGACGGCCACGGGCCGGAGCCTCGGCCTCCTGCAGCCGCGTCCGACAGGGCCACATGGCGCGATTCCGCGCGCCGAGCGGCTCCTGCAGCCGCTTCTGCCACTTCATCGGCCCGCTCTGGCATTGCGGGCGTCGGGCCCGACGGACCAGCATCAGGCGTTGGAATCTGCCTCGCCACATCGGAGACCCGGTCATGGCCTTCCCGCACCTGTTCAGCCCGCTCCAGATGGGAGGCATCGAGCTTCCCAACCGCATCGTCCACGTGCCGACGGACATCAGCTCCTCGCACGCCGACGGCGAGGTGAGCGAGCGCGACATCCACCACCACACCGACATCGCCCGCGGCGGCACCGGCTTCGTCATCGTCGGGGCGACGACGCCGGACATGAGAACCGGCCGCCCCACGGTCACCTGCCTCGTCGCCGACGGCGACAACTACATCCCGGGTCTCGCCCGGCTCGCCGAGGGGATGCACCGCTACGGCGCGACGTGCGCGGTGCAGCTCCAGCATCCCGGCCGCCAGTGCGCGATCCCCCGCTACAACACCCTCGGCGCCACCGACCGCGTCCTCAAGCTCCCCTGGTCGGCCGGCCACGAGATCATCTACGAGAACGCCGAGGAGAAGGGCAAGGAGATTCGCGAGGCGTCGATCGCCGAGATCCTCGAGCTTGTCGACCTCTTCTCCGAGGCGGCCTGGCGGGTGAAGCAGGCCGGCTTCGACGCCGTCGAGCTCCACGCCGCCCACGGCTACCTCCTCTCGGAGTTCATGAGCCCGTACCTCAACATGCGCACCGACCGGTTCGGGGGCAGCTTCGAGAACCGGATGCGGTTCCCGCTCGCGGTCATCGACTCGATCAAGAAGAAGTGCGGGAAGAGCTACCCGGTGCTCGTCCGCTACTCCTTCGAGGAGTGGTGCGAGGGCGGCCGCGGCATGGAGGAGGGCATCGAGACAGCGCGCGTCCTGGAGCGCGCCGGCTGCGCCGCGCTCGACCTGAGCATGGGCATGCAGGAGAGCCCCGGTGCCGGCTTCGACCCGCCGCCCTACCCGCAGGGCTGGGCGACGTACGCGGCCGAGGCGACGAAGAAGGTCGTGAGGATCCCGGTCATCACGAGCCATTCGCTCCGCGACCCGGAGTACTGCGAGCAGATCCTCGCCGAGGGCAGGACCGACCTCGTCGGCCTCGCCCGCCAGCTCCTCGCCGACCCGTACTGGCCGGTGAAGGCCAAGATGGGCCGGGTGAAGTCGATCCGCCGCTGCATCTCCTGCCTGGGCGGCTGCTGGCAGGAGTCGCTGATGGCGAAGAAGGAGATCGCCTGCTCGATCAACGCCGCCTGCGGCAACCCGGCGTTCGCGAAGATGAAGCCGACGGCCCGGCCGGTGAAGGTCGCGATCGTCGGCGGCGGGCCGGCCGGCATGGAGGCCGCCCGCGTCGCGGCCGAGCGGGGCCACCGGGTCACGCTCTTCGAGAAGCACGCCGAGCTCGGCGGGGCGATGCTCTACGTCTGCCTCGTCCCCGGCAAGGAGAAGATGCGCTGGTACCTTGACTGGATCCGGGACCAGATCCTCGATCTCGACGTCGACATCCGCCTCAACCACGCGCCGACCGTCGAGGAGCTGCGCGGGTTCGACATCGTCCTCAACGCCACCGGCGCGGTCTCGTACGTCCCCGAGGTCGCCGGCGACGCCTCGCGCGTCGTCCCCTTCGAGGAGGCGATGGCGTGCCCGAAGATCGCCTGCGAGTGCCACCCCGGTGGACGGCGGATGCGCAAGATCGGCCGGCGGGTCCTCCTGTGGGGCGACAGCTACGCCGCGACCGACACGGCCGCCTTCCTGGCCGACATCGGCAAGGAGCTGACGATCGTCACGGAGAACCGCGAGTTCGCCGCCGACTGCGAGGTCATCCACATGTACGTCCTGCGCAAGCGGTTCGCGCAGGGCGACGCCGAGGTGCTCACCTCGCGGCCGTACAAGCACCCCGTCACGGTGATCACGAGCACGACGGTCGAGTCGATCGAGGGCACGACCGTCGTCCTCCGCGACCGCGACTTCAACCGGACGACCATCGAGGTCGACGACGTCGTGACATGCCACACGCGGCCCGCCGCCGCGCTCTTCGAGGACCTCCGGGCGGCCGGTGTGAACGTCATCAACGTCGGCGACGCGGTGCGGCCGCGAAACCTGTACCAGGCGGTGAAGGAGGGTGCGACATTCGGCCTGATGGTCGACGAGCACCTCCTCTTCAACTCGAACGGCGCGATCCTCAACGAGCTGCCGATGGACGTCCTCGGCCAGCTCACCCGCGAGGAGGGCCCGGCCTACTCGGCGAAGCGGATGGAGGAGCTCGTCGGCGCCACGCGCGGCGGGAACGGGGCCTCCAGGGGCTAGATCCTCTCTCGGCCTCGGCGCCGCTCCCCCTGGCGGCGCCGAGGCCGACTCCCGGACTCCCGGACGGCCCGGACGCGGCCGCCCGGCGCCATCATCCCGCCATCATCCCGCCGTCAGCCCGGCGGGGCGACCGCCTCCCTCGCCTCCGGGCCCGCGGCCGTCGGCGCTCCCGCGTCCCGGCCGCCGCCGCCGCGGACGAGGCTGGTGGCGATGCCGACGCTGCAGATCAGCGCCGCCACCATGAACGCGTCGTGAATCGCGGCGACGAAGGCCTGGCTCGCCGCGTCCTGCCCGGCTGCGCCGTCGAGCTCGGCGAGGTGAACGGGCAGCCGGGCGGCGACGACCGCCGCGCTGACGACGATACCGATCGCCTGGCCGACGACCCGCGTCTCCGCCGACATCCCCGATGCGGTCCCGAGCCGCGGCCGCGGCACCGCGCCGAGGACCGCGCTGCTGTTCGGCGACATGAAAAGCCCTTGTCCCGCGCCGACCAGGACGAGGCGCCACGCCAGGTCGCCGGGACCGAAGGCAGGCGGCAGGGTTGTGAGGCTGAGCAGCCCGGCCGCCAAGAGTGCGATCCCGAGGCTCGCCGGGAGGCGCGGGCCGATCTGGTCGGACAGCGAGCCGCTGAACGGCGCCACGACCGCGGCCGCGATGGGGATCGGCGTGATGAGGAGCCCGGCCTCGAGGGGGCCGAAACCCTCCCCCTCCTGCAGCAGGAAGGGGAGCAGGAACGTGGCCGTGAAGAGCCCGGCGAACGCCACGAACACGCTCGCCAGCCCGGCCGAGAAGGCCCGGATGCCGAACAGCCGCAGGTCCATCATCGGCGCCGCCGTCCGTCCCTCCACGACGACAAACGCGATCCCCAGCCCGGCGGCGAGGAGGAGCAGCCCGAGGGTGGCAGGGCTCGTCCAGCCCCAGGCGCCGCCCTGGTTGAGGGCCAGCAAGAGGGCGAGCAGGCCGGCGGCGGCGAGAGCGGCGCCCGGGATGTCGAACGACTCGCGCCGCCCCGGTCGGTCGAGCGGCAGGACCCGGGCGGCCCAGGTGATCGCGATCAGCCCGATCGGCAGGTTGACGAGGAAGATCGCCCGCCACGTCGCGAGCTCGGTCAGGAGGCCGCCGAGCGCCGGCCCGAGGCTCAGCCCGATCGAGACGCTGATCGCGTTGAGACCGAGCGCCCGGCCGCGCTCGCCGGGGCCGAACGTGCGGGCCACGATCGCGGGGCCCATCGCCATGAGCATCGCCGCCCCGATCCCCTGGAGCGCCCGAAACGCGATGAGCGCGCCGATCCCCGGCGCCAGGCCACACAGGACGCTCGCCCCGGTGAAGACCGCGAACCCGGCGAGGTAGACCTTCCGGAACGAGATCACCTCGCCGAGGCGGCCGAACGGGAGGAGCAGGCTGCCGACGACGAGGAGGTAGGCCACGACGACCCACTCGACGAGCGCCAAGTCGACGCCGAACGCGCCCCCGATGCTGGGCAGGGCGATGTTGACGATCGAGCCGTCGAGGGTGGCCATGAACGTGCCGATCGAGACGGCCGAGAGCACGAGCCAGCGGCGATCCACCGGCGAACCGTACTCCTGCCTGGGGGTGGTCACGGCCCTCGGGGGCACCGTCGGGGTGCGCGGTCGACCGTCGCGAAGTGGTCGCGCTGGTCATCGACGTTCGCCGTCATGCGGACCATCACCGGGTCGCGGCCGAGGCCGGGCAGATCCTGGCCGGCCGACGCGTGGTACGCATCGATCACCTGGCGCCAGGCCCCGGCGAGCGCACCGATCCGGGCGCGACCCCGGATGTCGTCATCGTCGAACCTCGGCACACCGATGGGCCTCCCATCGGGCACGACAGGCGTCGACCGCCGGCCGGGCAGGGCAGCACGTCCTGCGGGGCCCCGCATGCACCGACGGGCCCGCCGACCCGAGGGCGGGTATCGTTCCGATCGCCTCGCTCGTCTCTCGGGCGAGGGCGCGGACGGCGCCGCGAGAGCTGATGGAGGTGGCATGACCGCAGGGACGACGGGGCTCGAGCCGCCTTCGAGCGTCCCGACCGGTCGGGCGCCCGGGCCGGTCCTCACGACCCGCGCGCTCCGGCGCTGGCTGCCGCTGCTCGCCCGACGCTCCCCGGACCTGCTCGCCGCGTACGTGATGCCGGGGCGCGTGCCGCCACGCGTCCGCGAGGCAGCCATGCTCGGCGTGACCTCGGTCAACCGTTGCGCCGCGTGCCAGGCTGTCCACCATCGGTGGAGCCGGGTCGTGGGGCTGGAGATCGACCGCCCGGCGCCCGACGAGGCCGCCGCGTTCGCCTACGGGCAGGAGCTGGCGATCGCCGGGCCGGCGGGGGCGGTCCCGCCGGCATACCTGCCACGCCGGCACCGGCGGGAGCTCGAGGCGGCCGCCCTGGCCATGCAGCTGGCGAACCTCGCCGGGAACCGGGCCGCGGCGAGCCGGAGCGCGCGGCAGGCGCGGCGGCTCGCGCGGCGGGCCGCATCGCCGACCGCCGGCCCGGGCTCGGCCGCCCAGCAGGTCGGCGACCCGCGCACGGCCCGCCTCCTCGACCTGGTGATGCGGGCCCTGGATCGCGCGGGGGTCGCGGGCGCCCGGTGGCGGATCGCGGGCGGCGCCCGGGGCGACGTCCTCGAGATCGGCATCGGGAGCGGCCTGAACTTCCACGTCTACCCGGCAGACGCGACCGTCCACGGGATCGACGCCAGCGCCGCCGTCCTCGCCCTCGCCGAGGATCGGGCACGGCGCCTGGGTCGGTCGCCGGTCCTGGGCACTGCCGACGCCGCGCGCCTGCCGTACTCGGACGCCTCGTTCGACACGGTCGTGGCGACCTTCGTCCTGTGCTCCGTCGACGACGTCGACGGGACGCTGCGCGAGGCGCGCCGCGTCCTTCGCCCGGGGGGAGCCGTGCGGCTGCTCGAGCATGCGCGCTCGCACCACGCGCGCCTCGCCGTTGCCCAGCGTCGGCTCGCGCCCGCGTGGGCGCGGGCAAGCGGCGGCTGCCGCCTGGATCACGACGTCCACCGCGCGGTGCGGGACGCGGGGCTCCGGGTCGTCGAGGAGCGGCGCCGCGCCGGCGGTGTGCTGGTCGAGATCGTCGCCGCCGCGTAGGCCGGCCGCCCTCGGTCAGTCGTCCGCGTCCCGCCCTCGGTCGTCGTCCGCGTCCCGCCCTCGGTCAGTCGTGGCCACGCAGGAGCGACACGCGAAATGGGCGCAGCTCGCCACGCGCGAACCCGCCGGCGATGACCGGGTCCTCGTCCATGATCCGCCGCGCCGCCGGCTCGTCGGGCGCCTCGAAGATCGCGATCCCGGTGTTGGAGCCGGCCGAGCGTCGGCCCCACGAGGACGATGACGCCTTCGGCGAGGAGTCGCTGGCAGCGCTCGAAGTGGGTGGCCCAGGCCGCCTCTTCCTCGGCGGTCATCGTCGCCGCGAAGTCCTCGCGCGGCGGATGGATGAAGTAGATCCACTCGGCCGTGGCGTCCTTCCGGCCGGAGGCGCGGGCCCGCGTCGATCGTAGTGGTGTCGAGGCCGGCGCGGGTGATCACCCGATCGTGGCGACCCGGGCGCCCCCGGCAGGCGATCCTCGCCAATGATCGCCAGGGGAACACTAACCAGGCTTGCTAGCCCGCCGGTGTCCATCCGGGCGGATGAACCCGGGTGGCGGGCACATCAGGGGCCAGCAATCCTCGTCAATGAGTCGCTGGCCGAGCATTGTCGTGGCTTCTCGCGCGGTTGACGCGCGCCGAGGTCGTTCGGGATGCCGACTCCATCGAGGCGGTCTCGGGTAGTGCTGCGGAGCCGAGCATTGGCGAGGATTGCCCGGCGAGCGGCGGCACGGCACCGGCGAGCGGCGGCACGGCACCGGCGAGCGGCGGCACGGCACCGGCGAGCGGCGGCACGGCACCGGCGAGCGGCGGCACGGCACCGGCGAGCGGCGGCACGGCACCGGCGAGCGGCGGCACGGCACCGGCGAGCGGCCGCCCCCTCCGCGCCCGGTTCCTGAGCCGGTCCTGCGGGTCGTAGTCCCTATGGGTGGGGGCGCCACTGGCCCCCTTGGGTCGTGGGCAGGGCCTCCCGGTTCGCCACGCTTGGCGGCACCGAAGGAGTACGCCGTGCCCGTTCCCGACCCGCGCGCCGCGCGCCGCGGGGCACCCGTCCGCTGGGCGGCCGTCGCCCTCGCCGCGCTGCTGCTCGCCGGGTTCGCCGCCGCGCCCGCGCCGGTCGCGGCGGCCGCGCGGACCATGGTCCCCGCCTGCAACGGCGTGAACCTTCGCACCGGGGCATCGACCAGCACGGCGACCAAGGCGCGGCTGGCGACCGGCACGACCGTGACCGTCGTGGGGACCGTCAACGGGTCGAGCTGGAGCACCGTCTGCGCCGGCTCGAAGTCCGGCTCGACCTGGTACCGGATCAGCCACGTCAAGGGGAAGACGGTCCGCTCGCTGTACGGCGTCACCTACCTCTACGCGGCGAAGGGCGTCCTGAAGACCGCTCCGACCGCGTCCGCTCCGACGCCGACGCCGCCGCCGACCACGACGCAGTCCGCGACCCCGGATCCCTACGGCGCGGAGCTCATGCGCCTGGTCAACCTCGACCGCGCCGCCCTCGGCCTGCCGCCCTTCGCGGTGGACGCCGGCCTGGTCGCCATCGCCCGCGACGCGCCGTTCACCTGCCCGACGAACCCGGGCCTCGTCCTCCGCGGCCGGGCGGCGGACATGGCGGACCGCTCCTACTTCGGGCACACGGTGGCCGGCTGCTACCTGGCCGGCACGACGACGCCGTACCCGGCGCTCGACATCGTGCGGACGGTCTTCGGGTACGCCCAGGCCCGCAGCGAGATCCTCCACTGGAACTCGTACGGGTCGGCCGCCACCGCCTACGAGCTCGGCTGCAGCATCAGCGGCGGCAATTGCGCCGGCGGCACGACCACGACGCCCTACACGGTGGCGCTCGCCCAGCGCAGCTTCATGAGCTCCTCCCCGCACCGGACGTCCCAGCTGGCCTCCTACCAGCGCTTCGGCTGCGGCTCGGCGTCGGTGCCGGGGACCACAAAGACCTACTTCGCCTGCCTCTTCTCGAACGGCGGCTCGAGCTGGTCGCCGGCGCCGGCACCGTCTCCGTCGCCGTCACCCGCGCCCGCCCCCGACGCGGCGGCGACCCCCCCGCCGTCGCCCGCGCCCGACCCGGCCGTCCCGCCCGCGGCCCAGGCGATGGTGCCGGCCTGCAGCGGCGTCAACCTGCGGACGGGTGCCACCACGAGCGCCGCGGTCAAGGCGACCCTGGGGACGAGCGCGGCGCTCACCGTCGTGGCAACCGTCGCCGGCTCAAGCTGGAGCACCGACTGCGCGGGCCCGAAGTCGGGCTCGACCTGGTACCAGGTGAGCCACGTCAACGGCCAGGCCGTCGGCGCCCTCTACGGCGTCGCTGCCCTCTACGCCGCGACCGGCGTGCTGGCTGCCGCCCCCGCGGTGGTTCCCGCGGCCACGGTCCCGGGGGCGGTGACCGGGCCCACGTCCCTCGGCGCCAGCGTCACCTTCTACGGCCGCGGCTGGGGCCACGGCGTGGGGCTCTCGCAGTACGGCGCCCGCGGCCGGGCCCTCGCCGGCCAGGACGTGGCGACGATCCTGGCCCACTACTACCCGGGGACGGCGATCGGGCTCATCGCCCCCGACTCCGCCATCCGGGTGCTCCTCCTCGACGACACGGTGCCGACGGCCGCCGGCCCCCTGGCCGTGATCGGCCGCGGCGGCCCCTGGACGATCGACGGCATCGGGGCCGTCTTCCCGGCCGACGCGCGGCTCCGCCTGGTCCCGGCCACGTCCGGCACGGCGACGACGTGGCGGATGCTCGTGGACGACGCCGCGCGGCACCGTCCTCGTCGATGTCGCCAGCCCCGCCGACCTCCGGGTTCGGGGCGCGGACCCCGTCACCACCTTCCAGCTGCCGGCCCGTGCGGCCACGTACAACACCTACCGGGGAACCCTGCGCGTGCTCCTCGCCGGCGCGAAGGCCGACGTCGTGAACGAGCTCGCCATGCAGGACTACCTCCGGGGCGTCGTACCGGCGGAGATGCCGTCGAGCTGGCCGGAGGCCGCCCGCACGGCCCAGACGATCGCGGCCCGCTCGTACGCGGCGTACCGGCTCCGGCCCGGCGCCTCCACCTTCGACGTCTACGACGACACCCGGTCGCAGGTGTACCTCGGCGTCCGCGCCGAATCCCAGGCGGCCGACGCGCTCGTCGCCGCCACCGCGGGCCAGGTCCTGGTGAGCGGCACCGGGATCGCCAACACGCTCTTCCACTCCACCGGCGGCGGGGCGACCGAGCACAACGAGAACGTCTACGTCTCCTCCACGGGGGCGAAGGTGGCGGCGGCGGTCGCCTACCTCCGCGGGTCGTCCGGACCGGGACCCGGGCGGGTATCCCTACGACGCCACGTCCCCCTACGCGACCTGGCAGACGAAGACCTACACGCTCGCCCAGCTCTCGGCGATCTTCGCCGCCGACGCCCGGACGAACGTGGGGACCCTCCAGGCTCTCGACCTGCGCAACCGGGGGATCTCCGGGCGGCTGATCAGCGTGACCCTCGTCGGCTCGGGCGGCTCGAAGACGGTGTCGGGGGGTGTCTTCATCAACGCCTTCAATGCCGAGCGGCCGTCGGGCGACCCCTCGGCCCGGAGCACCCTGCTGGACCTCGCCCCGATCCCGTGAGGCGCGCGCCGGCGATGGGGCGGCCGGCGGATCGGGCGGGCGACCGGCCCGCCTAGCCTCGCGAGAGGCCCGGCGCGGCCAGCCCTCCGGGCTCGACCTCCAGCTCGGAGACCGGGTCGATCCGGGCCGCGAGGTCGCGGTTGACGATGATCGTTCCCAGGCGCCGGCGCTGCAGCTCGTCGCCCGAGCGGTACTCGATCCAGGCCTCCGTCAGGGGGATCATCGGATCCCCGCCACGGATCCTGCGTGCCGGACCGATGCCCGGCGCGGCGTGGACGTGGCCCCCGATCCGGTACGGCCCGGACTCGACGATGACCGGGTGCGGCTGCGTGTCCTCTCGGCGCGAGGCCTCGCCCCGGGGACCGCTGGCCCGCACGGCGACCAGGTCGGCCCGGCGCACCACGGCCTCGTCGGCCGCGACCGTGGAGCCGTCGGCGAGGTGCTCGACCATGACGTTGACCAGGAGGAGCTCCTCGTGGTCGTTCAGGAGATCGGTCAGCCGATCGGCGTCGAGGCGGATCCACCCGAACACGCGGTGCCCGGCGACGAACGCGTCGAAGCTCACGAGCGGCAGGTCGGCAACGAACTCGGGTTCGTGGACGTCCTCGGAAGCGCGCTCCAGGACGAGGCAGAAGCGACTCGGTTCGGCCATCGCGCCGCGAGCGTACGGCGGACCGCGGCGCTCCGGATATGGCCTCTTCGTACCCGGACGTGGGTCCCGGAGCGCGGCTGCCTAGGCCTCGCGGCCGGCCGGCCAGGTCCCCATGACCTGGCGGAGGATGGCGAACTCGCCGAGGTGGTACGCGTTGTGGTCCCCCACGAGGCGCACCTCCCGCAGGATCGTGTGCCCGGGGGTGCCGGGGAGCGTCGCCAGGAGGTCGGTCGCGGGGTCGGCCACCAGGTCGCGCAGGGCTCGCTGGTCGGCCCGGAAGGCGGCGATCGTCGCCGCCCACTGTTCCGGCGTCGCCGTCGCGTCGCGGGCCGGCCAGTACTCCTCCGGCCAGCTCGGCTCGAGGTAGGCGCGGTTCGTGACGTACTCGAGGATGTCGCGCTGGGCGATCCGGATGTGCTCGAGGAGATGCCACGACGTGTAGGGGACGCCGGGCGGGCGCCGGTTCATCGCGTCCGCCGGGAAGTCCGCGACGGCCTCGTCGAAGGGCATGTGGGCGCCCTGCCCGTCGACGAGCTCCAGGAGCTCCTTGCGGAGGACGTCGCCGGCGATGGCGAGGTTCGCCGGGTCAGGCATGGCTCGGCGGCGTCGGCTCGTGCTCGGTCGCGTCTGTCGTCTCGGCGGCGCGCCCGACGGCGTGCTCGATCGTCTCGCCGGCGATGAGGCCCGCGGCTGCGCCGACGACGCCGCCGATCCCGGCCCCCAACGGCCCGCCGACGACCGCCCCGATGGCAATGCCGAGCGAGGCGCCGGTGGCGACCTCCACCACCTCGAAGCTGCGGTCCTCGACAGGCCGGCCGAGGATCAGGCCGTCCTCGGGCTCGTAGACGTCGACCGGCGGCTCGGCCGGGGGCTCCGACGGCTCCCCGGTGGGCTCCGTCGACCTGGCCGGGCGCTCCGACGGCTCGTCGACCACGGGTCTCTCGGTCATGGCTGGCTCCTTCCGCCGCGATTGAACGCCGCGGCGCGCGGAACCGCGAGTGCCGAAGGACTCAGCGGCGCAGGGCCCCGCGTCGCACCGCTCGTCGGCGCGGCGTGCCGGACAAGGTGGCACGAGGAGGGGCCACGATTCGCCCAGCACCGGCGCGGGGGAGAGCGCCTGGTGACCTCCGGCCCGCGGCGAGGGGCGGTGCGGCCGTCTCGGCGCCCGCGGCCGTCGAGCACGATCGCGGGAACATGAGAGAAGCACGACGGGAGCGATGACGGCGCCGATGGACGGCCTGACCGCGGAACAGCGGCGGATCGTTGCGTGGGAGGACGGGCCGCTCGTCGTGATCGCCGGCGCCGGGACCGGCAAGACGCGGGTCATCATCGACCGCGTCCGGTGGCTGCTGGAGACGAAGGGCGTGCCGGGCGACGCGGCGTCCCCCGCCGGGCCCCGCCCCCGGCCCGCGGCCGGGGGCGGGGCCCTGGTCCGTCCCGCAGAGGCCGCGGCGGCCGACCCCGACGACCCGTTCGCCGGCCCGCTCCTGCCCGAGCAGATCCTGGTCCTGACGTACAACGTCAAGGCGGCCAGGGAGCTCGCGGAGCGCTTCGAGACGACCCTCGGCCCCGCCGTCCGGGCCCGGCTTGCCGTCGCCAACTTCCACAGCTTCTGCCACCGGCTGCTCGTCGAGAGCGCGCCCGACGCCGGCCTCCCCTCGACCCCCGACGTCCTCGACGGGGTCGGCCAGGTGCTCCTGCTGCGCGACATCCGTCCCGGTCTGCCGCTGCTCTACTACTCGGGCAAGGGGAACCCGTACCTCTGGCTCGATCGCTTCGTCGGCTTCATCAACCGGGCCAAGGACGAGCTGGTCGGCCTGGACGACTTCGACGCCTTCGTCGCCGCCGAGCGCACCGCCTTCGAGGGGCGGTTCGGCCCCTACCAGCGGGCCCTCGAACGCCTGGAGGCCCTGGGCGCCTTCGACGGTGGACCGGCGGCGGCCCGGGGCGAGTACGCTCGCTTCCGCGCGGGCGAGCGCGCCGCCGAGGCAGGCGATCCCTCTGCGAACCCCGACTTCGCGAAGGTGGAAAGGGCCGCCGACCGCGAGGCCCGCCGGACGGCCTGGGGGACGGGGTACGCGATCGGGCGGAACCACCTGTCGACGGAGCAGCGCGCGGTCGTCGATCGCCTCGCCGACACCTACGTCACCGACGGCGCCGCCCTGGAGGTGCTCCGGCTCTCGGAGCTCGCCCTCGTGTATCGCGCCTACGAGGTCGAGCGGGAGCGCCGCGGCGCCCTCGACTTCGGCGAGCAGGTCGCAGCCGTCATCCGCCTCTTCCGCCAGCGCCCGAACGTCCTGCGGCGCTGGCAGCGTCGCTTCCGCTATCTCCTGGTCGACGAGTTCCAGGACGCCAACGTCGCCCAGATCGAGCTCGTCGAGCTCCTGGGGCGGACGCCGGACCGGCCCGACAACGTCATGGTCGTCGGCGACGACGACCAGTCGATCTATCGCTTCCGCGGCGCGAGCTACGCGGCCTTCGTCGAGTTCGACCGGCGCTTCTCCGGTCCGCCGGCCCACGATCCCGCGGCGCCGGCGCCCGGTCCGCCACCCCGGTTGCGGATCGAGCAGAACTTCCGCAGCCGTCCGCCGATCCTGGTCGTCGCGAACCGCCTGATCGTCCGCAACGAGCTCCGCTACGAGCCCGACAAGCGGCTCGCCCCCCACCGCGATGGCGACGGGGCCCCTGCCGTCGAGCTCCTCACCTGCGCCGGCCCGGACGACGAGGCGGCCGCGATCGTGGAGCGGATCAGGGAGCTGGCCGGCTGGGACCCGGCGACGGGCGGCCAGCCGGCCGTTCCATGGAGCTCGTTCGCGGTCCTCTACCGCAAGCACAAGCACCGCGAGGCGATCGTCGCCCGGCTGCGCGAAGAGAGCATCCCGTACACCGTGTCGGGCGGGCTCTCTCTCTTCGCCGCTCCCGAGATTCGCGACCTCGAGCAGGCGCTGCGGATGCTCGCCGATCCGTTCGCCGACGTCGCCCTCGCCCGCGTCCTGACGGCAGGGCCGTGGCGCCTCGACGCGCTCGAGCTGCTGATGATCACCCGGGCGGCGAAGCGGGCGGAGCGCCACCTCCTGGAGCTGGTCCGCGACGCGGTCGGGACCGGCGCGGTGACGCTCGACGCGGTGCCGGGGATCCGCAACGGCAATAGCGACGAAGGCGGCAGTGGAGGCGCGGGCGCGATCGCCGGCGCGGTGGCGCACGACGGCCCGGGCGCCGCACCCGGCCGGACCCTCGGGCTCGCCCCGGCCACCCGGGCGAAGCTTCGCCGGTTCATCACCACGCTCGACGAGCTGGCGCCCGAGGCACCGCGGGAGGGTCCCTTCACGATCCTCGAGCGCTACCTCGAGCGCACCGGGATGCTCCTCGATCTCCTTGCCGCCGACACCCTCGAGAGCAAGCGTGCCGTTGCGAACGTCGCCAGCCTCATGCGCTTCGCTGCCGACTGGCAGCGTGAGCACCCCGAGAGGACCCTCGCGGACTTTGTCGACTACCTCGACGCGTACCAGTCGGCCGGCGGCGAGCTGCCGACGAGCGTCGAGCTGGCCGAGGATGTGCAGGGTGTCCGGCTCATGACCCTCTACCAGGCAAAGGGCCTCGAGTACCCTCACGTCTTCGTCCCGCATCTGCTCGACGGAGAGTGGCCGGTCCGTGCGGGAGAGTGGAGCCTCTTCCCGCGCGAGCTGCTGCGCGAGGCGGTCCCCGTGGGTGACCTGCACACGGAGGAGGAGCGCCGGCTCCTGTACGTCGCGATCACCCGGGCGCAGGAGACCCTCACGCTGACGACCCATGGCGGTCCGACGGTCGCCAAGGGACCCAGCCAGTTCGTGGCAGAGCTCCGCGAGGACGCCGGCCCCGAGCTGGTCGAGCACGACCGGACGGTCGCCGTCCCACCCGCGGCGCGGGCCCTGGCGGACGACGAGGCCGGCGAAGGGGTCGTCGACGCCGACGAGAACGGCGACGGCGCCGCCGCGCGAGCGACCAGCACCCTGGAACGGATCGCCGCCCTCCCCAGCCCGCGGGAGCGCCGGACCTCGCTCCGCCTGCGCGCGGCCGAGATCCTGTCGCTGCTGGAGGGTGTCTCCGCCGATGCCCCGGAGGCCGAGGGCGCCCGGGCGGGCCTCCTGGCCGAGCTCGGCAGGGTGGGGGAGGCCGCTCTCGCCGGTGCCGACGCCGCCCGGGCCGCGGGCCTCGACCCCCTGACCCTGCGCACCGTGGCCGCCGGCGCCGGCGCCGGCGCCAGCCTCCTGGCGGTCGCGCCCCTGCCGGGCGCGTTCAGCTACAGCCAGTTCGACGCCTACGAGCGCTGCCCCGCGCTCTACGCGTTCCGCCACGTCTATCGCGTGCCGACGCCGGACACCGTCGCCGCCTTCACGTTCGGGACGACCGCCCACGCCGCCTTCGAGGCCTTCACCCGCGAGCGTCGCGAGCGCGCCGCGCGCGGCGATCCGCCGCCCACCCGGGAGGACCTGGGTCTCCTCTTCGCCGCCGAGTGGAAGCCGACGGGCTTCCCCGACCGGACCAGCGAGGAGACCTATCGTCGCCGCGTCGGGATGCTGCTCGACAACTTCTGGGCCGGAGAGCTCGCGACCGCCGGCGAGGCGCTCCACGAGGAGCTCCGGTTCATCCTCGCGCTCCACACCGGCAACGGGAGCCCGGTCGTACGGGTGGGCGGCTCCATCGACCGCGTCGACCGCCTGCCGTCCGGCGGCATCGAGGTGGTCGACTACAAGACCGGCCGGGTCGAGAGCCAGAAGGGGGTCGATGCAAGCCTCCAGCTCACGATCTACGCCCTCGCCTGCCGCGACACCCTCGGCCTCGGCACTCCCGAGCGGGTCACCCTCTACTTCACCGAGGCTGCGATCCGGATGAGCACGACGCGCACCGACGAGCAGCTCGACGCCGCGCGCGAGGAGCTCCTTGCCCGGGCCGCCGTGATCCGCTCGGGCGACTTCCAGGCGACGCCTTCACGGGACGTCTGCCGCCGCTGCGACTACCGGGCGATCTGCCCCAGCCGCGCGGAGTGACCATAACCCGCGGCCGGCGGCGCGGGGCCTCCCGCGGGCGGAGTGACGTCTCAGTGGCGCGCCAGGATGGCGAGCATCTCCTCGCCGTAGCGGTCGAGCCTGGCCGGGCCCATCCCCTTCACCCGGCGCAGGGCGGCCGGTGAGCCGGGCCGCTGCTCGACGATCGCGGAGAGCAGCGCGTCGTGGGCGACGACATAGGCAGGCACGCCGTCGGCCCGGGCCCGGGCGGATCGCCACGCCCGAAGGTCGGCGAGGAGCGGCTCGTCGGTTGGGCGTCCTGGGGCCGGCGCGACGGCCGGTGTTCCGGGCAGGCTCGTTATCCGGGACGCACGGTTAGCACGCGGTTCCCGAGCGAGCCCGGCCGTCTTCGCGGGATGCCCCGCCTCCAGGGCCCGCAGGAACCGGCTCGGGTGGCGGCGGGACTCGCGCTCGGCTGCCCCGACCCGCCGCTCCGCCCATGACAGGAGCAGGTGGCGCCGGGCCCGCGTCAGGCCGACGTACAGGAGCCGCCGCTCTTCGGCGAGTGCCTGGTCGTCGTCGAGCGCCTGGCGGATCGGGAGGGTGCCCTCCTCGAGCCCGGGGAGCAGCACCGCGTCCCATTCGAGCCCTTTTGCCCGGTGGAGCGTGAGGAGGTTCACGCCGTCGACGGAGCCTGCCGCCTCGGCAGCGGCCCGTTCCACGAGCTCCGCGAGGAGGCCCCGTGCGTCGAGCTCCGGAGCCCTCCCGCCGCCCGGCCCAGCCGCGACCGCCTCCCGGGCGATCTCGAGGACGAGCGCCAGGGCGGCCGTTCGCTCCCGCGCCTCGGCGCCCGCCATCTCGCCGTCGGGATCGAACCCCAGGTCGGCGCGCAGCCGCTCCTCGAGGGCGTCCACCATGCCCTGCCCGCGCACGGCCGCAGGGAGGCGGCGAAGGAGCCGGAGGGCTTCGCGGACCTCGCGCCGCTCGAAGAAGCGCTGCCCACGGACGCGGAATGCGATCCCCGCCTTCGTGAAGGCAGCCTCCAGCGGCGGGACCTGGGCGTTGACCCGGACGAGAACCGCGATCTCGGCGGGCGGCACGCCTTCGCGAATGAGCCGGCGAATGGTGACGACGAGGAGGTCGAGCTCGGCCTCGCCGTCGGCGCAGCGCCGGATCGCAGGCCGCGGCCCCGGCGGCTGCGTCGCCGCGAGTCGCTTGAGGCGCCCCTCGGCAGCGAGGAGGCGGTTGGCGAGGGCCAGGATCTCGGGGCTGCTCCGGTAGTTGCGGTCGAGCGTGACCTCGCGGGCCCCCGGGAAGCGGCTCGCGAAGCCGGCCAGGAAGACCGGCGTGGCCCCGGCGAAGGTGTAGATCGTCTGGTCCTCGTCGCCGACGACGCAGAGGTCGTCGCGGTCGCCGAGCCAGAGCTCGAGGAGGCGCTGCTGGAGCGGGTTCGTGTCCTGGTACTCGTCGACGCTGAACCAGCCGTAGCGAGCCCGAACCGTGGCGGCCGCGGCCTCGTCCGACTCAAGAAGGTCGACGGTTCGCGTGAGCATGTCGTCGAAGTCGAGCCTGCCCGCGCGGTCCTTCTCCCGCTCGTACCCGGCCCAGAGGCGGACGAACAGCTCGACCGGGACCGGCGGCGTCCGGTCCCCGGCCTCGGCGGCGTAGGTCGCGGGGCGAAGGCGGCGGCTCTTCGCCCACTCGATCTCGTCCGCCAGGTCCTTGGCCGGGGTGAAGCGGTAGCCACCGGGCAGGGCGCGGGCGAGGCGTCCGACGAGCGGGATCTTCGAATCGAGAACGGCCGGCGCCGGCTCTCCGCCGTGGCGCGGCGGCCAGAAATGCCGGAGCTGGGCGAGGGCGGCCGCGTGGAAGGTACGGGCCGCGACCCCCGGGAGGCCGAGGGTCGCGAGGCGCTCGGCCATCTCGCCGGCGGCCTTGTCGGTGAACGTGACGACGAGGACCCGCCGGGGGTCGACCGCGCCGGTCGCCACGGCGTAGGCGACGCGGTGGCTGACGACCCGCGTCTTCCCCGACCCGGCGCCCGCGTGGACGACGAGCGGCCCGCGCGTGATCCGGACGGCCTCCACCTGGGCCGGGTCGAGGCCGGCGAGGAGCGCCTCGGGATCCGATGTCAGCATGGAAACCATGGCCCCGCGGGTCGCGTGCTCCCCATCCTTCGCCCAGGCGCGAGCGGGAGCAGGCCGGTGACGCGCATGCCGATCGGTTCCATGGGCGGCCCATCATCCACCACCGACCCGTCGACATGCCTCCGGCCGCGACGCGGGCGACGCCGACCGGCCCGCGAAACCGGTGCCCACCGGCCGTGGCGGGCGACCGAGCGCCGGCGCGAAGATCGAGCGGAGCACCCCGCCACATGACGCACGGAACCGCCGATGTCCCCGCCTGACGCCCTCGAGACTCCCCGGCGCACCCCGCGCCGTCGCGTCGGGCGCGCGCTTGAGGTCGCCCTCGGCCTCTACGCCGCCGCGGTCTTCTCCGTCCTGTGGATCGGCTTCGCCGTCGGCCTGGCGACCGGGGGCGGGCTGCTCGTCGATGCCTGGGCGTGGCTGACCGGCCTCGAGCCGGTGGCGGCCGTCCTCGCCTGGATCCTCCTGCTGCCGATCGCAGTCGGGCTCTGGGCCTGGAACGCGGTGGGGTCGCCGCTCATCACGGGCGCCGTCGCGGTCGGGCTCGTGGCGTGGACGCTCGTCGCGGTCTCCGGCCTCGTGCGGACGCTGCGGCGCCGCTGAGACGGTCGGGCGGCGGCCGGGCCCGGCCGCGACGGCACTGTCCCCGGCCCGGTCGCGATGGCACCATCCCCGGCAGGGCGGCATCGTCCCCCGCCTGCCGCGGATGCGCTCACGCCGGCTCGGTCACGGGATCCAGCCGGAGGACGGGGATCGTGCGACCCGCGGCTGCTCGCGCATAGCGTTCGTAGCTGGGATCGCGCCGGAGGATGCGCTCCCACGCGGCCGCAGCCTCGTCGGGCGGCAGCTCCGTGGCGCGAACGGCGATCGTCCGGCCCATCACCTCGACGTGCGCTGCCGGCTCCGCGGCCAGGTTGTAGTACCAGCCCGGATGGGAGGTCCCGCCGTCGTTGGCCGCCGCCACGATCATCGCGTCGCCGTCCGGGAAGAACTGGAGGACGACCGTCCGTTCCCGGCCGGACCGGCGGCCGCGGGTCGTCAGGAGCAGCGCGTCCACCTTCCAGGGACCCGTGATCCCGCCCTTCGTGCGGCGATAGACCCAGACCCCGAGCGGCGACAGCCACCGGTCGAGGCCGCGGTGGACGAAGAGAGCGACGCGCTCCCGGCGCGAGACCCGGCCGGCCAGCCCGCGCCGGGCAGGCCGCGACACCGGGGCCGCCGCCGGCGGCTCGGGGGCAGCCCGACCGGGCGATCGATCGGTGCTCATGGAGCCATCCAAGCGCGTGTGCCGACACTCAGCCGGTGGGCACCGACCGGAGATCGCGCGCGATCCCGGCGGCCCACGCCTCGATCTCCGGCCAGTCGCGGAAGTCGCCGCCGGGAAGGGCATCCCGGGCGGCCGGCATCAAGGACACGAACCGCTCGCCCAGCCCAATCGGCTTCCGGTCGCGCTCGTAGGCGCCGAAGAAGACCCGGTGATCCCGGGCGTTCACGACCTGGCGGAGCTCGGCGATCTCCTTCGGCACCGCGGCGACCTTCTGGTCCCGGCCCTCGGCGTCGAGAGGCTCGGTGCCGAGGGGACCGCTGCTGAAGAGCCAGACGGGCTTCCCCGCGAGGACCGCCCGGTTGCGGCGCACGAACCCCGTCGCCTCCTTCAGCCAGTGGAACATGTAGGCGGCGCTGCCGATCACGAAGGCGTCGTATCCCGCTGCGCTCTTCACCTCCGCCGCGGGCCGGGCCTCCGCGTCGAGCCCCGCAGCCCGCAGCGTGTCCGCGATGCGCTCGGCGATCCCCCGGGTGGCCCCGTGACGGCTCGCGTAGGCGACCAGGACGTGCATCGGCAGGCTCTCCTCGGTGTCGCGACGCCAGTCCGGCCGCCGGCGACGCGGCGGGGCACGGACCGGCCGGCGTCTCGCTCTTGTCGTCCCATGCTGCCCGGCGTGGCCCGCAGCGCGAAGGGCCGTCCGTCTCTCCACCGTGAGCCGGGCGCACCATTCTCGTCCCGTCGCGGGCAGATCCCGGCCCCGGACCACGGGCCGGATCGAGCGAACGGCACGCCTGAAGCGCGTCCGCCGCAGGTCGTACCATCGCCTCGATGACACCCGACGAGGGATCCGCCGCGAGCCCACCGACCCCGTCGGAGCCGGCCGCATCGGTCACGGAGCAGGCGCGCCCCTTCGACGGCCGCGCGGCCTGGTCGGCGCTCAGCGACGCCGTCGGCGAGGCCGTCGTCGGTGGCGAGGACGCGCTCCGCCTCCTGGCCGTCGCGCTCCTCGCCGATGGCCACGCCCTGATCGAGGACGTGCCGGGCATCGGCAAGACGCTCCTCGCTCGCGCCTTCGCCCGTGCGCTCGGCCTCCAGGCGGCGCGGATCCAGGGGACGCCCGACCTCCTGCCCGTCGACATCACCGGGTCGAGCCTGATCGAGGGCGGCGTCCTCCGGTTCGTGCCGGGACCCGTCTTCACGAACGTCCTGCTGGTCGACGAGATCAACCGGGCGACCCCGCGGACCCAGTCGGCCCTCCTCGAGGCGATGCAGGAGCGCCAGGTGTCCGTCGAAGGGACGACCCGCCCGCTGCCGGACCCGTTCATCCTCCTGGCCACCCAGAACCCGATCGAGTACGAGGGCACGTTCTCGCTCCCCGAGGCGCAGCTGGACCGGTTCCTCGTGCGCCTGCAGGTCGGCTACCCGGATGCCGCTGCCGAGCGCCGGATCGCGCGCCGCTACCGGGCCGACGCGGAGCCCCTCGGCCGGGTCCCGCAGGTCCTCGACGGGCCAACGGTGCGCGCCCTGCGCGACCACGTCCGCGGGATCCTGGTCTCCGACGAGGTCGAGGCATACCTGGCGAGCATCGTCCGGGCGACGCGGGACCACCCGGACATCCAGCTCGGGGCGAGCCCGCGGGCCAGCGTGGCCGTCTACCGGGCAAGCCAGGCCTGGGCGTTCCTGGCCGGGCGGGCGTTCGTCCGCCCCGACGACGTCAAGGCCGTCGTCGTGCCGGTCCTCGGCCACCGGCTGGTGATCGACCTCGACCGCTCGATGCGCGGGGCGACGGCTCGCGTGGTGATCGACTCCGTGCTGGCCGCGGTGCCCGCCCCGCCCGTGAGCGCCGGCCCGGACACGTAGGCCGCCCCGTGCGGGAGATCGCCCTCGGGGTCGCTCTCATCGTCCTCGCGAGCTTCCTCGAGGTGCCGGCGATCATCCTGCTCGGGCTCGTCCTGGTCGCCACGGGGGCCGTTCTCGAGGTGTGGGCTCGACGTGGGCTCGAGGGCGTGGAGTACCGGCGGCACCTGCCCCGGCAGCACGCCGTGGTGGGCGACGAGCTCCCCCTGGACATCACCGTCTGGAACCGGAAGGCCCTGCCGCTCGCCTGGCTGCAGGCGATCGACGAGGCAGACCGCAGGATGGTCGTCCGCGAGCGCGATCTCGCGCCCGAGGCGTCGGGGTCGTTCGCGCTGCGGAACGCCTGGACGCTCGCGCCGTACGAGCGGGTCGTTCGCCACTTCCACATCGTCGCCGAGCGGCGCGGCGTCTACGTGCTGGGCCCGGCGCGCCTCGAGGTGGGTGACCTGCTCGCCCGGCCGGCCGCGAGCGAGACGACCCCGGGCACCGCCGGCTGGATCGTCCGGCCGAGGAGCGTCGCCGTCCGAATGGTCGTCTCCGAGCGACGGTGGGGCGGCGAGCTGCGGGCACGGCGCGGGCTGCTGGACGACCCGACCCGCTATGCCGGGGTCCGCCCCTACCAGCCCGGCGACCCGCTCCGGGGCATCCACTGGAAGGCGACCGCCCGGCTCGGCCGCCCGGTCAGCAAGCGCTTTGATCCCGCCCGCCAGAGCGAGGTCGTCGTGGCCCTCGACATCGAGAAGCCGGGCGGATCGTGGCGGCCCGGCGGCGAGGACGATCTGGTCGAGAGCCTCTGCGTCGCCGCCGCCTCCCTGCTCAGGCAGCTCCGCGGCGAGGGGGCGGCGGTCGGTCTCGCCGCCGCCGCGTACGGCGGCGGGAGCCGGCCGATGGCGTACGTGGCGCCGGCGGGATCCGAGCCGCAGCTGGGCCGGTGTCTCGACCTCCTCGCCCGGCTGGGCCCGCTCCCGACGGCCTCGTTCGAGCGTCTTCTGACGGGGCTCGTGCGGACGGTTCGACCCGGGACCTCACTGGTGGTGCTGAGTGCCCGCGATCCGGCACCGTACCTGGCGACCCTCCGCCGCCTCGAACGGTCGGGCTACCCGGTCCGCCACCTTGGCTTCGGCCCGGATGCCCCGGCCCTTGCCGCGCGGGCGAGGGCCGGCGCCATCGAGTCGAGCCCGGCGCAGCTCGACGGACCGTGGCGGACCGCCACCGTCCTCGTGGTGGGACCGTGAGCGGATCGGCAGGTCGCGAAGCCCCGGTGGCCAGCCGCGAAGCCCCGGTGGCCGGCCGCGTGCTCGACGCCCTGCCGACGCTCCTCGCCCTCGTCGCGGAGGGCTCCTGGGTCGCCGTCGTCTACGCGTTCCTCCGGGGAGCGGCGCAGGAGGAGATCGAGCTGGGCCTCGTCGTCTTCGCCGGGTTCGCCGGCGCCGGGTTGCTGACGGGGCGGGCGCTCGCCCCGCGCCTCGGCGCCCGGTGGCCGGCGGCAGCCGTCGTTGCGGCCGGCCTGGCGACCGCGGCCGGATGGCTGAGCGAGCCCGCGACGTGGTCGGCGCTCCTCTCGACGGCGCCGATGTCGGCCCTCGGCGCCAACCCGGGCGGCTGGCTCACCGGCCTCGCCTTCGTCCGCGGGCTTGCCTACATCCGCCCGCCCCGCGCGGGCGGCGTCGTCCGGTCGCCGATGCCGATCGCCCTCCCGGTGATCGCGGTCGCGTTCCTGGTGGGCGGGACGATCGCGGAGCCCGGCCGATCTGCCTTCCGGGACGCGGCGCTCACCTCCACCGTCGTCTTCGTCGCGAGTGCGATGCTCGCGGTGGCGCTGGGCCGGGCGGGCACGCTCGGACGAGCCGGCGGCTTCGACTGGCGGAGCAACCCGGCCTGGTATGGCCTCCTCCTCGTCGTCGTGACCGGGACCCTCCTCGTGGCCGTCCCGGCCTCGTACGCCGTCGGGCCGGTCGTGGTCCTGGTGATCGCGATCCTGCCCGTCCCCCTCTTCTTCGTCGGGCTCGTCGTCGGCTTCGACCGCCGGCTCGTCAAGGTCCTCCTGGTCCTTCTTGCCGTCGGGGCCGTTCTGATCGTCATCTTCCGTCTCTTCTCATCCGGCTCCGTCCTCCCGGAGACCGGCCCGGCGGGCCAGGTGCCGGCGCAGCCGCCGACCCCGGACTGGCTCATCGTCATCGGCGGGATGCTCCTCTTCGTGCTGGTGGCCGTCGCCATCGGCGTCCTCGCCGCGATGTGGATGCGCCAGGCCCCGCAGCGCGAAGGCGGCGACGTGGCGGAGGAGCGGACGGTCGATCGCGGGATGCCGGGGAGGTCGCCGGGTCCCCGACGCTCCCGCTTCCGCCTCCGGCGCCGGGGCGAGCCGACGGACGCCCCGACTGCGTACCTGGCGACCCTCCGCGAGCTGGCCTCCGACAAGGAGCTCGAGCGGCACACCGACGAGACGCCCGCGGAGCACGCCCGCCGGCTCCGGACGAGCGGGACGGGCGGTCGCTTCGGAGCGGCCGTGGACCTGCTCGCTGCGGACTATGAGCTGGCCCGGTTCGGGGCGTCGGCGCTCACGCCGGGCGAGCACCGCCGGGCGCTCGCCCGCTGGCGGCGCGTCCGCGCGCTTCTCGGGTGAGCCGGGTCGCCGTAGACCCGTTCGCTCGGCGGGCCGGAAGCACGAAGCGGGCCGGGGCGCTCGTCGATCTCGGCCCGCCCATCGTGGCGTGGACTTGCCAGCAGCTTCGCCTTGAGCGTCTCGCTCTCCGGCACGGAGATCGCCCGGCCTGGCTCTCGGCGGGGGTGCGGAAGGCCTAGAGTTGACCGGGGGGACGTGGCCGCGGAACGCGGGCTGAAGCACCAGGAGGGCCCTGCCAATGTCCATTGCCACCACCGGCACCGACGCGATTGCGGGCGCCGCGACCGTCCCCCCGGAGCGAGCTCGCTCCCTGCGCCGCTGGAACCGCTTCCTCGTCTTCGCCCACGGGGGCCAGTTCGCCCTGATGCTCCTGATCTCCGGGACCGCCGTGCTCTTCGAGGTCGTCGTGCCGACGGCCCGCCCGGTCATCGAGAACGGCGAGTTCGCCGGGATCGAGCCGTCGAGCGTGATGCTCGTCTCGTTCCCCCTGGTCTACCTGATCGCCAGCTTCTTCCTGATGAGCGCCATCGCCCACGCATCCGCCGGCTTCTTCCTGCGCGGCCGCTACGAGGCGTGGCTCGCCCGGGGCATGAACCCGCTGCGGTGGGTGGAGTACGCGTTCTCGTCGACGGTGATGATCGTTGCGATCGCCTACCTGAGCTTCATCACCGAGTTCCCGGCGCTCGTCGCCATCGCCGGCTGCAACGTGGCGATGATCCTCTTCGGATGGAGCATGGAAGCGGCCAACGAGGGCCGGCTGACGAAGGGCGAGCACATCGACTGGAAGCACTTCATCTTCGGCTGCATCGCCGGGGCCGTCCCCTGGATCGCGATCTTCTCGATCGTGTGGGCCTACTCGGCCCAGGAGGGCCTGCCCGCCGAGGCCCAGATCCCGGGCTTCGTCTACGTGATCATCGCCAGCCTGTTCGTCGCCTTCAACATCTTCGCGATCACCATGGTCCTCCAGTACGGAAAGGTCGGCCGCTGGAAGGACTACCTCGTGGGCGAGAAGACGTACATGGTGCTGAGCCTGGTCGCGAAGTCGCTCCTGGCCTGGCAGGTCTGGTCCGGCACGCTCCGCCCGCAGTAGCCCCCGAGCCGGCCGTGGTGGCACGGGCCGGTGGGCCAAGCGGCTCTGGCAGTGGCGCGCGCCTCGGCCGACCATCGTCCCCGCCGGGCGCATGAACGAGATGCCCGGTCGCTGCCGCGCGGGCCACCCGGGAGCGGGCGCGCGGCGACTCGGATGTGCGGAGCCGGAGGATGCCGTTGGATCGCCTCGATCGTCCCCTGCTCGTGGCGATCCGCGCCGTTCACTCCGCGATCTTCCTCGTCGAGCTCGGCTCGATCCTCTGGCTGCTCGTGACCGGCCTCGCCGGCAGACGCGACCGGACGGTCGCCGTGGCTGCCGGCCTCGTGGCGGTGGAATCCGCGGTCTTCGTCCTGAACGACCGCGTCTGCCCGCTGACGCCGCTCGCCGAGCGCCACGGCGCGGTGCGCGGCAGCGTCTCTGACATCTTCCTGCCGGATGTCGTGGCCCGGACGATCCCTCTCTGGTCGAGCGCGCTGATCGCGATCGCCTTCGCGCTCCATCTCCGCGCCTGGCTGCGCGCGCGCGACCGCGCTGGCGCCGGCGTCGTCCGCCGGGGGGCGACCCCGGTCACGCCGCCTGGCTGAGCCGCTCAGTCGGGGGCGAGGCCGAACCAGCGGGTGCGCCGGCTCGTCGCGAACTCCGCTTTCTCGGTGGCCGTCTGCGCCGACGGAGCCGTGAACGTCCCGCTGGGGTGGCCCGGCGTCGAGAAGAAGTCGACGTCCACGCGCGCGACCTGCTGGTCGCCGAGCTCGATCCAGCAGGCGCCGGTCCCGTCGTAGCCGGGCGGCTCGGCCTCCCCGCGGATCCGCGCGACGAGCTGGTCGGCGACGACGCGGGCGGCTCGCTCGGAGAAGACCCCGGCCTTGGGGGTGCCGACGCTGGTGACGTCACCCACCGCGTAGACGCCCGGGAACCGGGTGGCCAGGGTCCGGGGATCGACGGGGATCCAGCCACCCACGGTCATGCCGGACGCCTCCACGACGGCCGGCGCACGGTGGACCGGGATGCCCAGGAACAGGTCGAAGGGCAGGCGGCTGCCGTCATCGAGCACGGCTTCGCGCGCCGCAGGGTCCAGCGCAGCCACCCTGCGGTCGCGGACGAACTCGATGCCCCGCTCGGCGAACCGCTCCAGGATCGCCTCCGACGTGGCGGGGGACGGAGGGACGGGCGTGCCGAACGGGATCACGACCTGGATCCGGACGTCGTCGCGGACGCCGCGCTCGCGCAGGTGCTCGTCGAGGAGGAACGCCGTCTCGCTGGGGGCCGGCGGGCACTTGAACGGCGTGCCGCACACGCCGACGATCGCCGTTCCCGACCGGAACATGGGGAGCACGTCGCGCAGGGCTTCGGCGCCGGCCACCGAGTAGAACTCGTGGCCGGCCTCGGCCAGGCCCGGGGTGGCGGCGACGTCGTAGTCGGCGCCGAGCGCAACCACCAGGACGTCGGCCTGGTAGGTGCCGCCGTCTGTCACGACCCGTCGCGCCTCGGGGTCGATCGCGGTGACGGTCTCCTGCCGGAACCGGACGTGGGGGGTCGCGAGGTCGCGGTAGTGCAGGCGAACGGCCTCCGGCGTCCGCTTGCCGAACATCACGTCCTGCTTCGAGAAGCCGAAGACGAAGGCGTCGGCGCGATCGATGAGGGTGACATCGACCTGGTCGCCGAGCTCCTGCGAGAGACGGGAGGAGAGCTCCAGGCCGCCGAAGCCGGCGCCGAGCACGAGGACGGAGGTGGTCATGGGCGGAAGCATAGGCGTGCACGCGTCAGGGAGGCCAGCGGCCCGCCACGCTGCCCGCATTGATGCGGCCTCCCGTTCGACCCCGAATACCGGGGGTGGGCGCCGTCCTGTGCCCATGCAACTCGCGGACATATCCATCACGTTCGATATGTCCGCAGGCTGCATACAGGCGACGATCCTGCCGCCGCTGGCTTTCGTGGGCGAGCGCGGTTGCTTCGACGGCCGCGCCACCCCGCTCGCTGCGGATCCGCGACGTCGAGGGCGCGACCGGGATCCTCGAGTTGACGTGGAGCTTCGCCGGGCCGGACGGCCGGGCGACGTTCGAGTGGGTCGTCCGCGCCGGCGAGGCCCGCGTCCGCTGGCGTCGAGTCGGCGGGCACGAGGTGTTCCGCGAGCCCTGAGGGGGCGCGCCCGGGCGGGACTGCGTGACCTTGGGAGGCGCGGCGCCCGCCGTTCGGCCCTTGTCGGCCCGGCCGCGACCGCGACACCCTGCATCGCACGACGCGCGGCCGTGCCCAACCATCAGGAGGAACCCCATGCCCACGATCGATGCGGCGATCGACGACTTCCTGGCCCAGAAGCGGATCGCCGTCGCCGGCGTCTCCCGCGAGCCCGGCGGCAAGCACGGCGGGAACATCGTCTACCAGCGCTTCAAGGAGCGCGGCTACGAGGTCTTCGCGGTCAACCCGAACGCCGACACGGTGGAGGGCGACCCCTGCTACCGGAGCCTCGCGGCGATCCCCGGCGGCGTCGACGCTGTCGTCATCGCCACCGC
Organism: uncultured Chloroflexia bacterium; assembly: GCA_963709605.1. GTDB lineage: Bacteria > Chloroflexota > Limnocylindria > Limnocylindrales > CSP1-4 > CTSoil-043. The sequence continues at coordinate 92,179 of CAVPWX010000012.1, forward strand.
GCCGGCCGTGGCCCCGGCGGTCGTCGAGCAGTGCCGCCAGCTCGGCATCACCCGCGTCTGGATGCACCGCTCCTTCGGGGGCGGGAGCGTCTCGCGGGAGGCCCACGAGCTCTGCCGGGCGAGCGGCATCGCCTCGATCGCCGGCGGCTGCCCCCTGATGTACGGACCCACCTCCGACGGCGGCCACCGCTTCATGAAGCTCTTCCTCGGGCTCTTCGGCCAGCTGCCGAAGGAGCTCTGACGCCGCCCGACGACGGCACCCCGGCAGGCGAGCGCCGCCCCGTGCCGCGCGCCGACCAGCCGACCCAGCGCGAGGTCCTCGCGGACCGCTTCTCTCGCGTGCCCTGGCGGCGGGCGATCCGGGAGGCATTCCGCGATCGCGCGGGGAACGGCGCGACGGCGCTCCCCGAGCGGCTGGAGGGCGCCGTCTGCGGCCACCTCGTGGGCGACGCGCTGGGCGTCCCCTACGAGTTCACCGGCCCCCGTCCTGTCGGCGAGGTGGAGTGGCGCGGCCAGGGGTCGTATGGCCAGCCGGCCGGAACCTGGAGCGACGACGGCGCGCTGATGCTGGCGCTCCTCGACTCGCTGCTGAGCGCCGGGTTCGACCCGGGCGACCAGGGAGGCCGGGCGCTGGCCTGGCGCGACGAGGGGCGCTACGCCCCGGGAGGGCGGGTCTTCGACATCGGGGTGGCCACCGCGGGCGCGCTCGCCCGCATCGCGACGGGGACGCCCGCGGCCGATGCCGGCAGCGTGGACGCAATGGGCAACGGCTCGCTCATGCGCATCCTCCCCCTGCCCCTCGTGATGCGCTCGTGCGGGGACCCCGAGCTCGTCGACCTCGCGGCGCGGGCGTCGCGCGTGACGCACGGCAGCGCGGAGGCGCAGGTCGCGTGCGCCCTGTACGCGCTCGTCGCGCGCCGGCTCCTGGACGGGGAGCGGGATCGGGGGAGGACGCTCCGTCGCGCGGCGCGGGACCTGCGGGACGTCCTGTCGGAGCGCGGCCTGCCCGGATCGCGCGAGGCAGCCGAGCCTCCCGCCGCGCTCGCGGCGCTCGACGCCTTCGTCGCCTGGCCGGGACGGGCAGGTCGCGGCCGGGTCGTCGACAGCTTCTGGTCGGCCTGGGACGCGTTCGCGGGCGCCGCGACATACCGGGAGGCCGTCACCCGTGCCGTGGCCCTCGGGAACGACACCGACACGACGGCCGCCATCGCCGGCGGGCTGGCCGGCCTCTACTGGGGCGTCTCGGCCGTCCCGGCGGCGTGGCGCCGGGGGCTGCGCGACGGGCATCTCGCCCGCGAGCTGATCGATCGGCTCGTGGAGACCGACACCTCCGCCTGGGACGGCCGACCGTGGCGGACCTCGACCTCCAGCCCGCTCCGCGTCGACGTCCTCGACCTGGCGGGGGTCGCGGCGACGGCCGGCCCGGCGAACGGCGAGCGCGGGGACAACGTCCCGGTCCCCGGCACCGTCGGGATCACCTTCCTGCCCGGCAAGCGCTACGTCGGCTACCACACCGGGGCGCACTGGCGGGACCTGGACGCCGACGCGAGCCGTCTCCGTGAGCTCGGCGTCGACGCCCTGCTCCTCCTCGTCGAGGACCGCGAGCTCCAGCGCTGCCGGGTCGCCGACATCGGCGAGGTGCTGGCCGGCCGAGGCGTGGACCTCGTCCGCTTCCCGGTCCGCGATCCGCTCCTCCCCCGGGACGGGGCGGCCTTCCGGGCGACCATCGCCTCGCTCCTGCGGCGCGTCCGGGAGGGCGGTTTCGTCGCCATCGCCTGCCGCGGCGGCCTCGACCGGTCAGGCCTCGCGGCCGCCTGCCTGCTGCGCGAGGCGGGCCTCGATGCCGGCGAGGCGATCGGGCGCGTCCAGGCGGCCCGCCGGGGCGCCCTGACGCTGCCGGACCAGCAGGCGTACGTGCGCGCCTGGCCACCGGGCCGATAGCGCGCCGGACGCCGCTCGCCTCCCCGCCGGCCCGCCGGTGGGCCGCCCGATCCGCCGCATTCGATCCCGTGACGAGGTCCACACCGGTGACCGATCGCTCCCGTGCCCGTACGTGTCGGTGAACGTGACGACCGAACGCGCCGCGGGTCGACCGCGCCGGTCGCCACGGCGTAGCCGACGCGGTGGCTGACGACCCGCGTCTCCCCGACCGGCGCCCGCGTGGATGACGAGCGGCCCGCGCGTGATCCGGACGGCCTCGGCCTGGGCCGGGTCGAGGCCGGCGAGGAGCGCCTCGGGATCGATGGCCGGCCTCACGGCCTCGTTCCGGACGGCCGGCCGTTGACGATCGCCGGCGCCGTCATCCCTCCGCCAGCGGGTGGCGCCAGCGCAGGCCGGGGAAGCGGCTGAAGTCGCGGTCGGTGGTGATCCACTCGCTCCCGGACTCGATCGCCAGCGCGGCCAGGTAGGCGTCGGGAACCAGGTTGCCCCTGGCCCCGGCGGCCCGGCACAGGCGCCCGAAGATCTCCCAGTGGCGTGACCCCGGCGCGACGAGCACGGCGTTGGGCTGCGAACGGAGGGCGTCGGCGAACGCCAGGGCGGCCGAGGTGGAGGCCGGGGGATCGAAGATGCGCGGGTGGGTGGCCACCCGCACGAACCCGCTCAGGACGAGCTCGGAGAGGCCGAACGGCTCGTCAGAGGCGACCGCTTCCTCGAGCCACGCGCGGAAGCGTCCGTGATCCGGAGCCCCTTCGTGGAAGGAGTGGACGAGGACGTTGACGTCGAGAAGGATCAGGGGTCGGCCCTCTCCATCTGCTCCAGCAGCGCCGCGCTGTCGTCGAGATCGACGCCCGGCATCAGCCGGCTGCCACGGAACATCGGCAGCTCGGGTCGGGCGGGAACGACGGTGGCTGCCCGACGCGCGAACGCCTCCCGCAGCGCGTCCTCGACCACCGCGGTCAGCGTCCGCCCGGAGGCGGCCGCGCGTGCCTTCGCCTCCGCGAGCAGCTGGTCGTCGATCCTGATCGTGGTCCTCATGCATCGAAGCATCATGGTTGTGCATCAAGATGTCAAGCTGATCATCGTGGCCCGGATGCGTGCCGACGGTGCGACGGTAGCGTTCGCCGCTTCATTGGCGCGTATCCGGGAGTCTTCTCGCGCCAGCCACGCCGCCGGCGCACGCCCCGCCCCGACGTGCCGACCGGTGGTGCATCATCGACCCGTGGACGAGCAGCCGCTGCGCGTCGTCATCGCCGAGGACTCCGGTCTCATCAGAGAGGCCCTGGCCCGGCTGATCACGGATTCGGGCGGCGTCGTCGTGGCCAAGGTGGGGGACGGGCCGTCCTTCGTGGAGGCCGTGGTCGAGCACCACCCCGACGTATCGGTCGTCGACGTGCGGATGCCGCCGACCCAGCGCGACGAGGGCCTCCGCGCGGCCATCGAGGCCCGCCGGCGCGTGCCCGGCACGCCCGTCCTCGTCCTCAGCCAGTACGTCGAGCGGCAGTACGCGACCGAGCTGCTGGCCGACCGGGCCGGCGGCGTCGGCTACCTCCTCAAGGACCGGGTCGCCGACATCCGCGAGTTCATGGACGCCCTGCGGCGAGTCGCCCGCGGCGGCACCGCCCTGGACCCCGAGGTGGTCGCCCAGCTCATGGTGCCCCGCCACGCCGACGACCGGCTGCACGCCCTCACCCCCCGCGAGCGCGAGGTGCTGGCGGCGATGGCCGAGGGCCGCACGAACGTCGGGATCGCGGAGCTCCTCCACATCACCGAGGGCGCGACGGAGAAGCACATCACGAACATCTTCGGCAAGCTCGAGCTGCCGGAGTCGCCGAACGACCACCGCCGGGTGCTTGCGGTGCTGGCCTACCTGGAGGGGTAGGGGGCGGCCGGGGGTGCCGGCAGCGGTTGCGCCGGGCCCGAGGGGCCCGCGCCCGCACGCACCGGGATCTCGGCCCGCACCAGCGTCGGCCCGCCTTCCGGGCTGTTGACCGTCAGCGTGCCGTCAAGAGCCTCGACGCGACCGGCCAGGCCGGCGAGCCCACCGCCGGGGACGACCCGCGCGCCGCCGGCGCCGTCGTCCCAGGTCTCGACACCGAGGCCCCGCTCCTCGGCCAGCACGCGGACCTCGCAGCGCGTCGCCGCCCCGTGCTTGGCGACATTGGCGAGGCACTCCGCGACCACGAAGTACGCCGCCCGCTCCACCGCGTCGGGCAGGCGGATCCCCTCGGGGAGCGTGCTGACGACGGACGTCGGCACGGGGGCCCGCGCGGCCAGCGCGGTGATCGCCGGCACGAGCCCCCGATCGAGGAGGATCGCCGGCGCGATCCCCCGGACGAGGTCGCGGATCTCGGCCAGCGCCAGGCGGGCCTGGTCGCGGGCGCCCTCGACGAGCTCCCGGGCGCCCGCCGGGTCGGCCTCGATCTTCTCGGCCGCCAGGCTGAGGTCGATGGTCAGGCCCACGAGCCGCTGCTGGGCGCCGTCGTGGAGGTCGCGCTCGATCCGTCGCAGCTCGGTCGCCTCGACGTCGAGCACCGCCCGCCGGCTCTCCTCGAGCGTCGTCACCCGGCGCTGGAGCGCCCGCTCCTCCGACTCGCAGAGCAGTCCGGCGACGACGGCGCGGTGGAGGGCCATGAGTCCCTGCGAGACGGACGCCGCGACCGGCAGGAGGACGAGGCCGACGAGGGCGGCGACGAGCGCGGCGGCCCCGGGGACCTCCGGCTGCGCGATCCCCGGCAGCGCGACGTCGATGCCAGGGACGACCGGGGCGACCGCCCCGCCACCGGCCACCCAGAGCGGGACGGAGAGCAAGGCGAGCGAGGCGCCCCACAGGACGACGACCACCACGAACTCGAGGATCGTCAGGGGGAAGGCGACGAAGACGTAGACGACGTCGCGCCAGCGGCTGCCGTCCGCGAAGGCGGCCATGAGGAGCTCCTGCAGCCCGCCGCCGTAGGGACGGTAGGGGTGGGGCCGGAGCGGCCGCGGGTCGGCCAGCGAGGCGCGCCAGCGCTCGAGGCGGGCGACGAGCCGGGCGCCCTCGATGCCCAGGCCGATGAGCACCACGCCGATCCCGATGACGAGGAGCGAGGCGCCCGCCGAGAAGAGGGAGGTGACGACGGCGAACGCGCCGATCCCCACCCACAGCCCCAGGAGGATGGCGCCGGTGGCGCGCCAGGTGGCCGGATGGAGCGGGGAGAGGAGAAACGCCCCGACCATGCCGCGGTCCTGCTCCCGGACCCGGTCGCCCAGCAGGGCGGCCAGGACCAGGAGCAGGCCGAGGACCAGGAACGGGGCGCCGATCACGACTCGGGTGCCGTATCGGGGGCCGGCCGGCGGAGCGCGCCCACGAGGAGCGCGACGCCGAGGGCGACGAGGAAGGCCGGCCCGAGGGCCACGCCAACGGCCCAGCCCGGGAGCAGGACGCCGGCGAGGGCGATCGAGCCGAAGGCGACGAGGAGGACGCCGAGGACGAGCCCGGCCCGGCCGGGCCGCCGCTCGGCCGCCGGCTGCCAGCCGGAGGTGGGGGTCACCCATGCGGCTGACGTGTCCGCGGGAGGGGCGCCCGGCTCACCTTCGGTGGTGGCCGCGGCCTCGCCCGTGGCGGCGCCCGCCGGCGCTCCCCAGGCCGGTCCGCCCGCGGGTCCCTGCCCGGACAGGGACCCGGCCAGCGGCTGGAGCGGGACGATGAAGGCCATGATGATGTAGACGAGGATCCCGAAGCCACCGAAGAAGATCGACAGGATCCAGAGGATCCGGACCACGGTCGGATCGACGTCGAGGTATTCGGCGATGCCGCCGGCGACCCCGGCCAGCTGCCGGTCGCGACGAGAGCGGTAGAGACGACGCGGGTTCACTTGCACCCTCCCACGGGGTTGACGTCCACGCTACCAACGTTGACCGCAATGGTCACGTCCGCGTGGTGGGTTGACGTTGCGTAGTCGGGGCTCTCCCAGGCGTCGCCGACGCGAACGAGGTCCCCGTAGGTGATCGAGGCGAGCGTGCTCTGCGAGCGGACCCGGAGGCCGAGGCCCTCGGGGGCGCAGAGCCGGACCGCGCCGGCGTCCACGGTCACGCCGGCCGTGAGCTCGCCGGTCGCCGGCAGGGTGAGCGCGGCGGCGCCGCCCTCGACGCGGAGCGACACGTCCCGGGCCGTCGCCGTGCCGAGGTCGACCGTCGCCTCGCCGGCCTTCACGACGACGTCGACGTCGCCGAGCGTTGCGCCCGCGAGGTCCAGCGTGCCCTCGCCCGCGGCGATCTCGGTCGCCAGGTCGAGCCGGTGGGCCGTCGGCAGCGCGAGCTGCCAGACGTCGTCGGCGCAGTCGAGCCAGCGCCAGCCGCTACGGCTCGCGGAGGCGACCGAGAGGTCGGTGGGGTCGGCGTCGACGTCGGGGCTCAGGCCCGGGTAGCCGGCCACGTCAAGGTTCCAGCTGCTCCCGGGCTGCGTCGTGATCGTCAGCTCGCCCAGCGCGAGGTCGAGGTCGACCGACGCATCGGCGGCGAACGTCCCCTGCCGCGTCTCGATGCTCGTCGGCCGGATGCCCGTGCAGGCATTGCGGATGTGCCGCATGTCGTCCCACTCGACGAGGGACGCGGCACCGAGCATCCCGCCGAGGATCAGCCCCGGCACGACGGCGAGGATGATCCCGCCGGCCGCCCGGAGCCGCGTCGCCCGCAGGAGGACGCCGACGCCGAGGGCGATGACGAGGACGGGCCAGAGCCGCAGGGCGGCCTCGACGCCGTCGGCCGTCACCGGGCCCGCCTGGACGGCGAGCACGACGGCGCCCGTCGTGATGAAGAAGAGGCCCCAGTGGAGGAGCCTCCGGTTGATGGTCATTGCATCCTGCCTCCCGGTTGCGATCGATCTGTCCGGTCGGCGCCCCGGGCCGCTGCCCGGTCCCGGCGCCGCTCCGGCCCGGTCCCGCTCGGGGGTCCGGATCCGATCGCGTTCGATGCCCTCATGCTACGGTCCGGGGACGCGCCGGGCCAGCCGGGCAGCAGGCGTCTTCGAGGTGGGGCCAGCCCCCGTTCCCGGTGGGGGGATCGCCCACCCTGGCGCCGACATCGCCGCCCGTCGCGGCGCGATCGGCCGCTCCACCTGCTGCGGATACACTCCGCCGCACGATGAACGTCGTCTTCCTCTCGCCCCACTTCCCGCCGCCGACCCGCCGGTTCTGCATGCGGCTGCGCGACGAGGGCGCCGCCGTCCTGGGCGTCGCCGACGAGCCCTACGACCACCTCCACGACGAACTCCGCGCCGCCCTCGCCGACTACTACCGCGTGGGCGACATGCACCACTACGACGAGCTCGTCCGCGCCCTCGGCTGGCTCACCCACCGCCACGGGCGGATCGACCGGATCGAATCGCTGAACGAGCACTGGCTGGAGACCGACGCCCGCCTGCGCACCGACTTCAACGTTCCCGGCATCGGGATGTCGGGGATCGCCCGGATCAAGCGCAAGTCGGTGATGAAGCAGGTCTTCCGGCGGGCCGGGATCGCGACCGCCCGGGGCCGCGTCTGCCGCACCGCGGCCGAGACGCGCCGGCTCGTCGCCGAGGTCGGCTACCCGGTCATCGCCAAGCCGGACGTCGGCGTCGGCGCCGCGCGCACCTATCGCCTGGAGGACGACGCCGACCTCTCCGCCTACCTCGCCGACAAGCCGCCGCTGGACTACATCGTGGAGGAGTGCATCGAGGGCACGCTCCTCACCTACGACGGCCTCGCCGACCGCGACGGGCGGGTCGTCTTCGACTCCTCGCTGACCTACGCGACGTCCGTCCTCGACGTGGTCCGGGGCGGCGACATGACCTACTGGATTCCCCGGGACATCCCGGCCGACGTCCGGGCGATGGGCCTGCGCACCGTGGCGGCGTTCGACGTCCGGGAGCGGCCCTTCCACTTCGAGTACTTCCGGCGCCCCGACGGGAGCCTCGTCGCGCTCGAGGTCAACATGCGCCACCCCGGCGGGCTGACCGTGGACATGTGGAACTACGCGAACGAGGTCGACATCTACCGGGCCTGGGCGCGGGTCGTCGTGCACGGGACGGCCGAGGTCACGACCGAGCGCCCGTACGCCTGCCTGTGGGCCGGGCGCAAGGACGGCAAGCGGTACCGCCTCGGCCATCACGAGGCGCTTGCCCGGGCGGGCGACCGGCTGGTCCTCCATGCCCGGGTCGAGCCTGTCTTCGCCGCCGCCATCGGCGACGACGGCTTCATCCTCCGCGGCCCCGACCTCGAGGAGCTCCAGGCGGCCGCCGCCGACATCCAGGCGCTGGCCGCCGACGGGGGCGCCCCGCCCGGTTGAACAGCCTGCGTTGCGGGTTCACGGCGCCGCTCCGGTGCCGTGCCGGCCGTCGCTTGCGGCCCCCGGGCCGCCGACGTCGAGCGTCCAGTCGTAGCCGGCGAAGCGGAGGCGCGACGCCTCGCCCGGTGCGATCACCCCGTGGCGCCGGAGCAGGACGAGGATCCCCGCCCGTCCGCCGAAGTCGCCGCGGTACCAGAGCAGGAGGCGGGGGACGCGGACCTCGCGGCCGTCGGCGGACCGGGTGCTCTCGGCCGCCAGGTAGGCGCCGGTCGCCTGATCGAGGTCGGCGTCGAGCGTGGCCGGGTCCCAGGCCGCGAGCGGCGGGCAGCTGCGGGCGCCGCAGTTGAGCGCGAAGTGGATGCGCGCATCGACGCGGTCCACCCGGAGGGCCCGCTCGAAGGACGACGGGACGGGGTTCCGCAGGTAGCCGAACCCGGCCAGGAAGGCCGAGCGGCGGAGGATCCCGTGCTCGATCGCGTTCGGGCTGAGGCGGCGTCCCGCGACGGTCACCGCCGGCGCACCGAAGAAGCGCCAGCGGCGCCCGTAGGCCGCGGGATCGGCCAGGAGCCGCGCCCGGACCGCGGCGTTGTACACGTTGAGCCAGAAGGCGAGCCGTGCCGCGTCGTCGGGGAGTGCCGCGGCCAGCTCGTGGGGTCGCTGCGCCGCCAGCGCCGCCCGCGCGGCGCCGTCGGGTTGGCCCGCCCGGGCCGCCTCGAGGAACGCCCGGGCCAGGTCGAGCGCGTGGGCCGTGGCCGGCCCGTTCGCCCGGGCGTCCGCGTCAGCCGAGGTAGCTGTTCTCGTCATAGCACCACCTGAAGCCGCGGTCCACGGGCATCGCGACGATCACCGGGTGGCCGGCTTCCCGGGCGTGGCGCCGGGCGTCGCCGGCCTGCGACTCGCAGCAGCCGACGTGGCCGCACGCGGCGCACATCCGCAGGCTGTGTCCGCTGCCGCACTCCTCGCAGCGATCCGCGGACGGCGTGGCGAGGGTTTCGGGAACATGGGAGCAGGCGGTCTTCGCGCCGCCGAGCGCACGGAGCAGGTTCATGCATTCATCTTCGGCCGAGACCGGCTCTCGGGATGTGATCCAGTGGACGGCCCCGACGCGGGCAGGTGCCCCCCCGCGGGAGGCCGTCGCGGTGCGGATCGGCCGGTCAGGGCGCGGCGTCGAGGGTGCGGACCGCCTGCGCGAAGAGTCCGCCCATCACCCGGGCGGTCGTCGGGAAGGCGTGGATCGTGTCGGCAAGGACGTCGAGCGTCGTCCGCGTTCGGATCGCGAGAACGGCCTCGTGGACGACCTCCGACGCGGCGGGGCCGGCGATGAACGCTCCGAGGAGGGTCCGCGTCGGCCGATCGACGACGATCGTGACGTGGCCGGTTGCCTCCGCGACGTAGCCCTTGGCGGTCGTCGCCAGGTCGGCCACCTCCTCGAACGCGTCGTGCCCGGCGGCGACGGCCTGCTCCAGCGAGAGCCCGACGCCGGCGACCTCGGGGTCCGTGTAGACCGCGCCGGGGATGGCCCGGTAGTCGGGGCGCACGTCGTCGCCCAGCGCGATCCGGACCGCGAGCTCGCCCTGGTAGTGGGCGACGTGGGTGTGCATGTCGGGACCGGCCGGGTCGCCCGCGACAAACACGCCGTCGGCGATCCGGAGATCGGGGCCGACGACGAGACGTCCGCTCGACACGTCGACCCCGAGCGTCTCCAGCCCGAGGTCGGCGAGCGGGAGCGTCCGCCCGACGGCCAGCAGCACCTCGTGGCCCTCGACGGTCGTGCCGTCGGTGAGGTCGACTGCGTGCCCGCCCGACGCGCCCGCGCGGGCCCGCACGCGGACCGCGCGGACGCCGGTTCGGACGTCGACGCCGTCGCGGCGCAGGGTCGCCTCGAGCGCGGCCGAGTTGCGGGGGTGGCCCCGGTGGTTGACGCGCGGCTGGGATGCGACGAGCGTCGTCGGGACGCCGTACCGTGCGAAGACCTGGGCCATCTCGACGCCGGTCGGCCCGGCGCCCAGGATCACGAGGCTGGCCGGCAGCTCGCGCGTGCTCGTCGCCTCGCGGTTCGTCCACGGCGTGATGGCGTCGAGGCCTTCGATCGCCGGCACCTTCGCCGCGGACCCCACGGCGATGACGACGTGGCGGGCCTGCAGCTCGTGCTCCGTCCCCTCGTGGGCGACGACCACGCGGCCGGGCCCGGCGATCCGCCCAACGCCGCGAACGACCACCGCGCCGGCGCCCTCGAGCCCGGCCACGTGACCGGCGTCACTCGGGGATCCGATCCCCTCGCGGCTGATCATGTCGTCGCGGCGGGCGGAGGCCCGCTCCCAGTCGTAGTCGCCGCCACCGGCGTGGACCGCCGCCGCGTGGAGCAGGGTCTTGCTGGGTACACAGGCCCAGAAGGGGCACGAGCCGCCGAACAGCTCGCGATCGACGATGGCGACCGTCGCGCCGCGGGCGCGCGCCATGTAGGTCGCGGCTTCGCCGGCCGGGCCGGCGCCGATGACCACGAAGTCGAACTGCTGGTCCATGAAGGGGGTTCTCTCCACTGCGCCTGGAGCCTCGGCTCGCCGCCGCGACGGCGGGCGGGGATCGCTGGGCCGGCTCCTCGGGCGCAGCCTACCCCAGCGCCGGCGGCTGCCTCTCTCTTTCGGTCACGTCTCGCGGATCCACCCGCGGAGAACCGCCTCGATGTCGCCGTGAGGGCAGGGGAACGCCTCCGCCGGCCGGGCCTACGCCGGCTCGGGCGCCGGCCTCGTCGCGACGAGGACCTTGATGTCCGGGCCGGCGGACGGGGGCGCGGCGAAGCCGTCCTCGACAACCCGCTCGAGCGAGATCCGCCGGGTGATCAGCGGCCGGACGTCGATCTGCCGGGACGCCAGGAGCTGGACGGCGGTCGGGAGGTCTTCGTCGAAGTGGTGCTGGACGCTCCCGACGACGGTCCGCTCGCCCTCGACGATCGGCCAGGTGTTCAGCGGGATCGGGACCCCGATGACGGCGAGGAGGACGATCGTGCCGCCCTTGCGGGTCGCGGCGATCGAATCCGCGATTGCCTCGGCGCGTCCGCCGCACTCGATCGCGACGTCGGCGCCGAGCCCACCGCTGAGCGCGCGCACCTCGTCGAGCCAGCCCGGGTCGTGCGTGTCGATCGCCACGTCCGCGCCGAGCCGGCGGCCGATCTCGAGCCGCGCCGGCCTGTGCCCGAGGAGGATCGTCGTCGTCGCGCCGGCCGCCCGGGCGACCTGCAGCGTGATCAGCCCGACGGCCCCGTCGCCGACGATCGCCACCGAATCGCCCAGTCGGACGCCGCCCTTGCGGACCGCCCGCACGGCGACCTCGGTCGTCTCGATGAGGGCGGCCTCGTCGTCGGCGATCTCGTCCGGGAGCTTCACGCACATCCGGGCCGGCACCTTCACGTACTCGGCGAGGCCGCCGTCGCCGTGGAGGCCGATGGCGGCCCAGGAGACGCACAGCGCGTACTCGTGGCGGCGGCAGTAGTGGCACTCCCCGCAGAAGAGGCAGATGTCGGGGACGACGCGATCCCCGACGGCGAGCCCCGCGACCCCCGGGCCGACCTCGGCGACCTCGCCGGCGAACTCGTGGCCGAGCGTGACCGGCGCATGCTGGCCCGTGAGCGGGTTCGGGCGGTCAACCGGGATGACGACGGGGCCGTCGCGGTACTCCTCCACGTCGGTCCCGCAGATGCCGCACCAGCTCACCCGGAGGAGGAGCTCGCCGGGACCCGGGCGTGGGATCGGGACGTCCTCGACGCGCACGTCGCCGCGCCCGTGCCAGCGGGCCGCCCGCATCGTTCCCGTCATCTGCGTGCTCCCTCCGGGTCCGGTCGAAGGTCTCCATTCTGCCGTGCCGGGAGGTGCATGATCAGGGCGCGCGACGCGGAGGGCCGGCGGGTCGGCGCCCGCGGCGCGGCGGATCGGTGCGGCAGCGGAGGCGGTCGGATGAAGAACGTCGTGGTCACCGGCGGGACGAAGGGGATCGGGCTGGGGGCCGTCCGCGAGCTGGCTGGCGCGGGCTGGCGCTGCGTTGTCCTCGACGTCGACCCGGCCGGGGAAGCCGTCGCCGACGAGCTCGGCGGCGCCTTCGTCCGGGCGGACGTCACCCGGCCCGACGAGCTCGCCGCGGCCTTCGCCGATGTCGCCGGGCGCTTCGGCCCGCTCCACGGGCTCGTGAACAGCGCCGGGATCAACCGGACGGGTCCCGCTGCCGGGCTGGCGATCGCCGACTGGCAGCGGGTGATCGATATCGACCTGAGCGGGACCTTCTACGCCTGCCAGGCCGCCTACCCGCACCTGGCGCCGGGCGCGGCGATCGTCAACCTCGCGTCGGTCCTCGCGATGCGCGCGCTGCCTGGTCGCATCGCCTACGCCGCGGCGAAGCACGGCGTCGTCGGGATCACCCGCGTCCTCGCCGTCGAGTGGGCGGACCGGCCGATCCGGGTGAACGCCGTGGCTCCATCGTGGACGGATACGCCGCTGATCCGGAACCAGCTCGCCGCCGGCGAGATCGACCTCGAGATGCTGGAGCGGGTCCCGTTCCGGCGCCTGGCCCGGGTCGAGGACGTCACGGGCGCGATCGCCTTCCTGCTCTCCGAGAAGGCGTCGTTCATCACCGGCCAGACGCTCTTCGTGGACGGCGGCTACACCTGGGCCGGGTAGCCGCCACCGATCACCAGGAGCAAGCCGCCCATCGCGACCTCCATCACCCGGGGCAACCCGCTGCGGCCAGCGCCGCGATCACCTCGCGTGGGCCGCCGCGGCTTCGGCAACCGGGAACGCCGCGAGGTCCTCGAGCAGAGTGATCAGCCCCGAGTGGTCGTAGTCGGCGCGTCCGGCCGCTGCCATCGCCCGCATGAGCTGCTCCACCAGGGCCGCGGCGGGCAGCGCGACGTTCGTCTCGCCGGCGAGCTCGAGGGCGTTCTTGAGATCCTTCCGGTGGAGGCGGACCCGGAATCCGGGATCGAACCGACCGGTGAGCATGTTCTCGCGGCGCATCTCGAGGACCTTCGTCGCGGCGAGGCCGCCCTGGAGGACGTCGGCGATCTTCGCCGGATCCACGCCTGCCTTCGCGCCGAGGACGAGCGCCTCGGCGACGGCCTCGATGACGACGGCGACGACGACCTGGTTGCAGACCTTGACGACCTGCCCGGCGCCGGCGGGGCCGACGTGGACGATCGTCTTCCCCATCGCGGCGAGGATCGGCTTCGCCCGCTCGAAGCCGGCCTCGCTGCCCCCGACCATGATCGAGAGCGTGCCCGCGATCGCGCCCTTGTCGCCGCCGCTCACCGGGGCGTCGAGCATCTCGGCGCCGCCGGCCGCCGCCCGCTCGGCGAGCTCGCGCGCCGTGGATGGCGCGATCGAGCTCATGTCGATCGCCAGCCAGCCGGGCCGCAGCGCCTCGAAGGCGCCGTCGGGGCCCGCGTAGACCTCGCGCACCTGCGGCGAGTCGGGCAGCATCGAGATGAGGACGTCGACCGCCGCGGCCACGCCGCGCGGCGACGTCCCGGCGACCGCCCCCTCCGCGGCGAGCTCGTCGACGGCCGCCCGGTTCACGTCGTGGACCGTGAGGCCGTAGCCGGCCCGCAGCAGGTTGCGGGCCATCGGGCGGCCCATGATGCCGAGGCCGATCAGGCCGAGGGTCGGCTTCGTCTCCATCACTTCGTCCTCCTCGCTGCCGCGGGCCCGAGCGTCGCCGGGCCTTCGGTGAGCTCCATGGTCCGTCCCTTGCGCCGGCTCGATCGTACGGTCGGATCGCTCCGCTGGATCGCTCGGTTGGATCCGCATCCCGGCACCTCACATCGTGATGACGATCTTGCCCCGGGCGCGCCCTGCCTTGAGGTATCGGAGCGCGTCGGGAACCTCGGTGAGCGGGTACCGCCGATCGATGACGGGCGCGATCCTGCCGGCCTCGATGAGCTCGACCAGGACGGCCACGTCCTCCCTGGCGAACGGCTTCCACCACAGCATGAGGCCCATCGTCCGGCTCCCGGCCAGCGAGATCAGCGGCCCCAGGAGGAGGGCCCCGAGGATTCGGCTCGTGGGACCCCCGACCATGACGTAGACGCCCCCGGGCCTCAGCGCGCGCCGCCAGCCGAGGATCGAGTGGTTGCCCGCGACGTCGACGATCCAGTCGTAGCGCCGGCCGCCCCGGCTGACGTCCTCCCGGGTGTAGTCGATGACGTGGTCCGCGCCGAGCTCGCGGACCAGGTCCATCTTGCCCGTGCTGCAGACGCCGGTCACCTCGGCGCCGAAGGCCTTCGCGATCTGCACGGCGAAGGGGCCCACGTTGCCCGAGGCGCCGTTGACCAGCACCCGCAGCCCCGGCTGGACACGCCGTCCCCTGCCGCGCAGGCCCTGCAGGGCCAGGATCGCCGCCTGCGGGATCGTCGCGGCCTCCTCGAAGGTCAAGCCGGCGGGCTTCGGCGCCCAGGCGCGTTCCGGGGCGGCCGCGAGCTCGGCGAAGGCGCCGTAGCCGTGCTCGGTCATGTCCCCGAAGACCTCGTCGCCCGGCTTCAACGTGGTGACGTCCCGCCCAACCGCCTCGACCTGCCCGGCCACGTCCAGCCCCAGGCCCCGGTTCCTCGGCTTGAGCAGCCCGGTGCCCATGCGCGTGAGGAGGGGCTTCCCGTAGAGGTAGTCGAGGTCGGCGGCGTTGAGGGATGCCGCGCGGACCCGCACCAGCACGCCGTCATCCCCGACGACCGGCACGTCGACGTCCGCGAGCTCGAGAACGTCGGGCGACCCGTACTCGAACCGTACCATCGTTTTCATCGTGCCCTTCTCTCCCGTCGCCATCCTGGCGGAGGGTCCACGCCACCTCAGGCGGACCTGGTCCCCGCGGCATCGAACGCCATCGCCCGCTGGAGGGCGGCGGCGCGGAGGTCGGCGGGGATCGCCACCGGACCGCCCATCGCCCGGGCGTTGATGGCCGCCTGCGCCGCCTCCTCGACGACCCCGCCGACGAGGACGGCGAGATCCGGCGTGCGGTGGAAGACGAGGACCCCGTGGTTGGCCAGCAGCACCGCGGGCACACCGGGCCGCAGTGCCGCCCGGATGTTGGCGACCGCCTGTTCGGAGCCCCGCGGCCCGTACGGGGCGACGGGGACGCCGTCGGCCAGGCCGAACATCGCGAGCGCCTCGATCCAGCAGTCGATCGGCTCGTTCGCCACGGCAAAGGCCGTCGCGTAGGGCGAGTGGGTGTGGAGGACGCAGCCGACGTCGGGATGATCCCGGTACATGGCCGTGTGCATCGCCACCACGGCCCCCTGGATGGGGGGCAGGCTGCCCTCCAGAAGCGTCCCGTCGAGCCCGACCCGGACGACGCCGTCGGGCCCGAGCCCCCGCAGCGACGGGGCGGCCGTGTAGTACATCTCCTCCGCGCCGGGCACGCGGACGCTGACGTTGCCGTGCCCGTTGGCCGAGATCGCGCCGCCCGCGACGACGCTGCGCGCAGCGGCCACCACCTGCTCGACGAGCTCCCTGTCCATGGTCGCGCCCCTCCCTTGGTCCCGGCCGGCACTGGCGGAACCGGGACCTCGTCGCAGGATACAGGCAGCTGGTCCATGTCCGGTGCGCCGGAACGGGCGACCCCCGCGGTCGATCGACAGCCGACGCCGTTCGAGGTCCATGCGACGCGGCGCCGCGGGCGCAACGGCACTGGACGCGGCGCCCGCACCCGGTCGTAGGCTCATGGCACGGGGCCGCGAACCGAACCACGGCGGAGCATCGCCGATCCGGCGCGCGGCGCCGATCCGGCGCGCGGCGCCGATTGCGGAGGAACCCCATGCCCACGATCGATGCGGCGATCGACGACTTCCTGGCCCAGAAGCGGATCGCCGTCGCCGGCGTCTCGCGCGAGCCCTTCCTGAAGCTCTTCGGCCAGCTGCCGAAGGAGCTGTGACCGGACGCATGCGCACGCTGGCCGGGATGCTGCCCTGGGTGATCGTGCTCGCGATCGCGGGCGCGGCCATCTGGCTGCTTCTCGACCGCCAGGTCCTCCTCGGCACGTGGGTCCTCGGGGCTCTCCTCGTCGGCCACGGCCTCGTCCACGCCCTCTACCTGGCGCCGGCGCCCGACCCGCGCGCCGACGGCCGGGGGTCGACGTGGCCCTTCGACCTCGGGCGCTCATGGCTCGTCGTCCTTGCCGGCGCACGTCGAGGGCGGCGCCTCGCCGTCGTGCTCGTCGCGGCCATCGTGGCGGCTTCCTTCCTGGCCGCTCTCGCGACCATCGGGGTCCTCCCTGCCGCCTGGTGGCCGGCCCTCGTCGTCGCGGCCTCGGTCGCGTCTCTCGTCCTGCTGCTCGTCGCGTTCGACCCCCAGCTGGTGCTCGGAGTCGTGATCGACATCGGGCTCCTGGCGGTGGTCCTCTCCGGGGCGTGGGCCCCGGGCTCCGGGTGAGGCCCGGCCGTCCGGCGCCCGCCGCGGGAGGGGGTGGGCACGCCCGCCCCGGAAGCGTCCTCATCCCGGGCCGGACGCGGCGCCCCGTGATGCGCGGCGCCCGGCCGTTCGCTGTCCCCGAGCGACGACGCCGGCCGGCAACGGCTCGCCCCGCTGCCGGCGACGGGTCGTACAGTCGGCGCATGCAGGATCCTGCCTTCGATCTTCCCAGCTGGGGCTTCGCGTTCCCCGGCCCCCTTCGCGACGAGCTCACCGCCCTCGCACTCGCCGGCACGAAGACGACGACAGCCGGCCTGCTCGTCGAGCACGAGCTCGACGGCGACCCGATCCCCCGCCCGGGAGACCGGGCGATCCTCGTCGACTCCGCCGAGCGATCGGTCGCGATCATCGAGACGGTGGCGTGCCGGGTGGTCCGCCTGGCCGACGTGGACGACCGGCACGCGATCGACGAGGGCGAGGGCTACGCGAACGCCCACGAGTTCCGGGTCGCCCACGAGCGGTTCTGGAACGGCTACATCGACGACCTCCGGGTGCGCCTCGGCGAGCCCGGCTTCGCGATCACCGACGACACGCCGATCGTCGCCGAGCGCTTCCGGGTCCTCCTCCGGCTGGACGTGCCCCCGGGGCCCGTGGCGGTCCGGCCCGCGGCCTCCTCGGAGGTCCCCGGGCTCGCGGGGGTCCTGGCCCGCGCCTTCGCTGCCGACCCGATGGTCCGCTGGCCCATGGTCACCGACGACCAGCTGCCGGCGCGCATCCGGACGATGTTCGAGGTCGTCGACACGGCGTTCGCCGCCGAGGGCTGGATCTACGCGGCCGGCGCGGGGCTCGGCGTGATGAGCCTGCTGTCACCGGGGACCGCCGCGCGGGAGCAGGAGCTCTCCGACGCCGTCGCGCCGGCGCTCGCGGAGCTGACCCCGGACGGCGGCGACCGCTACGAGCGCTTCTGGGCCTGGATCGGATCGATGCTCCCTCCGGAGCCGCACTGGCTGCTGGACCAGCTCGCCGTGGAGCCGGCGGCGCAGGGGCGAGGGATCGGCGGCGCGATGCTGCGCTTCGCGATCGAGCGTGCGGAGCGGCAGGGGCTGCCGCTGTGCCTGGAGACGGGCGTGCCCGGCAACGTGCCGCTGTACGAGCGCTTCGGGTTCCGGGTGATGCGCGCGGCCGACGCGCCGGACGGCGGGCCGCGCATCTGGTTCATGCGCCGCGATCCGGGCTGACCTCGCGCCGGCCGGCGATCGAGTGCCCTATCGATCGGTGACGCGCCGGTCAAGACGACGCTTCCAGCCGCGCGAGTGCCCCGAGCACGGCCCCGGCGGCCTCCTCCACCGACGGGATCGCCAGCTCGATCCGCTCGGTCGCGGACTCGGTCAGCATCAGGTTGTACGGGGCGCCCGTGTCGTTCGAGGCGCGCATGTCGGTCCGCAGGAGGATGATCGGGTGCTTCGTCCCGAACGCGTAGCCGATCTCCCATGAGGTGCCGGAGTCAGGGTCCGCTCCATCCATGATGCCCACGACGACGTTCGATCCCTCGAGGTGCTCGAGGTCGTTCCGGAAGCTGCGCTCCGGGTCGTCCGCGGCCGTCTCCTGCTCCTGGGGCAGGTAGACTTCGTGGCCGGCCTGGCGGAGACGGGCGCCCAGTTCGGCGTTGAACATCCGCTCCCCCGTGCTGAACAGGGGGGCTGCGAAGTAGACCCTCACGGGCGGGACCCTAGCTGACGCCCTCGCTCGCGGTCCAGAGTCCTCGGTCACGAAGCCCGGCCCGCGTCGGACGAGCTCCACGTCCGGGCGGGGTCCGCGCGGCGCCGCAGCCGACGTTCCGCGGTCGCGACTACCGGCGGCACGTCCCGAACCGTCGTGTTCATGTCGCCCGGCCCTCGGGACGCCTTCGGCGGATCGCCGCCCGATCCATCGTGGTGGGCCGGCCCACCTGGGCCGCCGCAGCGCATCCGCTGCCACAGAGACGATGGGCGTGGTGCCGGTGCTGCGCGGGAACGGGACCCGAGGGACGTCCTGGCCGGGACGATGGGGTACTGGCACGCGCGGGTGGGCCTTGGTAGCATTCCCGTCGCTTCGTCGCAGCGCTCGGGGCTCCTGGGGCCCCGAATCGCCCTCGGTGTCGGGTCCGCGGCCCTCGTTCGCGGGGTTCGGCCACGGGGAGCGGTTTCGCCGCTTCCTCCGAACCCGGAGAGGAGGGAACCGATGCACCTTCGTCGATCGTGGCTTCCAGGCGTGGTGGCCAGCCTCGTCGCGCTGGCGCTGCTCCCCCTGGCGCAGCCCGTCGCCGCCGCGGATTCCGACTACGTGGCCAACTGCTCGACCCGCCTCCGGGCATCGCCTTCCACGTCGGCGTCGGCGACGACGCTCGTCACCATGCCGACGGGCACCATCGTGACCGTCGCCGCCACGGTCCCCGGCGAGTCGTGGTCGACCACCTGCGTGACGGCCGTCTCGGGGAGCACCTGGTACGCGATCACGGCGGTCGACGGCACGAGCGTCACGACCCTGTACGGGGTGGGCGTGGCATATGCCGCGTCGGGGCTGTTCCGGCCGTCCACCTCGCCGCCCCCGGTTCCCGCGGCCTACCTCGAGGGGATCGACGTCAGCCGGTACCAGGGAACCATCGACTGGGCCGCGGTGGCGAGCGCGGGCAAGCGGTTCGCGATCATGCGGGCCACGCTGGGCGACACCTACCTCGATCCGATGTATGCCGCGAACCACGCCGGCGCTCGGGCGGCCGGATTGCAGGTGACGGCCTACCACTTCGCCACCCCGTCGGCCTCCCCGGGCGACGCGGCCCTCGAGGCGGACTGGTTACGTCCAGAACGCGGCGCTGCTTCCCGGCGACCTGGTCCCGGCGCTCGACCTGGAGCAGACCGGGGGGCTGCCGGCGAGCGCCCTGCAGGCATGGGTCGGGACGTGGCTCGACCAGGTCACCGCGCGGCTCGGCGTGCGACCGATGATCTACACGAGCCCGAACTTCTGGAAGAACTCGATGGGCGACACGACGATGTTCGCCGACCTGGGCTATTCGGTCCTGTGGATCGCTCACTGGGGCACGTCGAGCCCGACGGTTCCCGCCAGCAACTGGGGCGGGCGTGGTTGGACGTTCTGGCAGTACACCAACTGCGGCTCGGTCGCCGGCATCTCGGGGTGCGTCGACCTGGACCGCTACAACGGCACCGACCTGGCCGGCCTCACCGTCAACTACGGTCCGCTGCCGCCCGCCCCACAGCCCAGCGCCCCGCCCGTCCTCGCCGTGATCGCGCCGGCCTCGGCACCGGCAGCGGGCGGCGACCTGACGGTCTCGATCGAGGGAACGGGCTTCGCCGCCGGCGTCTCCACCGCCTACTGGAACGCGGTGCCGCTGGCCACGACGTTCGTCTCACCGACGCAGCTGGCGGCGCTCGTGCCGGCCGCGCTCACCGCCACGCCCGGGACGGCCTTCGTGACGGTCTTCAATCAGCCGCCGGTCGGCGGCACCAGCGCTCCCGCGGCATTCAGCGTCACGACCCCGGCGGTCGACCCGGCGGCCGCGTCTCTCCCGGCGCTCGGCATCGGCGCGGCCAGCGCCCTCGGCGTCAACCCGCCCGCCGGCTACACGACCAGGACCCCCAAGGCCACCACGGTCGGCAGGTCCGTCACCTGGAAGTTCGCGGGCGGGACGGCCCTCGCCGGCCAGCGCGTGAACATCCTCCTGGCGACCAGGGTCAACGGTGTCTGGGGCGCCCCGAAGTACCTCGTGTCCCGCTGGGCAGACGCCAACGGCATCGTGACCTTCACCTGGAGGTCCAGGAGCGCCACGGCCGTCAACGTCCGCGTCCAGTGGCCCGGCAACGGGACCACGAACGGCTTGTCCACCTCCAGGGCGCTCGGCGCCTACTGGAAGTAGCCGTTCGACTCGCCCACGGCCGGCCGGGGGGCCGCGACGAGCGGGACTGCGGCGGGCGTCGGCCCCTGCCGTCGGGCCCCACTCTCGGTCGCGCACTGACCGCGGGTCGGGCCGATATCGTCCGAGACAGGACGCACGCCCGCGTGCATACTCGCCGTCCTCGCACAGGTCGGCGCTCCAGCCGGTCGGGGGATCAAGCAGGGGGGGGCTCCGTGAACCTCAACAACATCCTGATCGGATCCGCGGATCCGCAGCGCCTGGCGGACTACTACACGAGGCTGTTCGGTGCGCCGGGCTGGGACGAAGGCGGGTACAGCGGCTGGCAGATCGGCACCGGCTTCGTCACCGTCGGGCCGCATGACCAGGTCAGCGGCAGCAACAGCCAGCCGGGACGGCTGATCTGGAACATCGAGAGCACCGACGTGCGGGGCGACTTCGAGCGGCTCAAGGCCGCCGGCGCGACCGTGGTCCGGGAGCCGTACCAGCCGGGCCAGATGCCCGACGCATGGATCGCCACCTTCTCCGATCCCGACAACAACTACTTCCAGCTCATGAGCCCGATGGTGTAGCGGCACGACACCCTGGGGGAGGACCGGCTCCTGACCGGGTCACCGAGCGACGCGTACGGCCGCCTCCATCAGCCCGACTGGGGCCGGACGGCGTACTCCACGCGCTCGAACGGCCAGGCGTCGTCGAGCCACCGGGCGACCACGCGATAGAGCACCGGATCGAGGTCCGCGTCTGCGGCTCGGACCCACGAGCTGACGTGGGCGTCGCAGCCGGCCTGCTCGCCCGGGTAGATGTAGACGCAGCCGATCACGGTTGCAGCCTCGTCCCCGGGTGCGAGGACGGTGTAGGTGAACCCGGTGCGAGCGGCGAAGTCGTCGGCGTGCCGGACGAGGTCCCCGAGGTTCTCGGCGAGCGTCATCGGGCGGGGCCAGGAGCGCCCCTCGAAGCCCGGGGTCGCCCGGATGTGGTCGATGCTGGAGCTCCAGGCCGCGTGGTCGGAGGCGTTGTGCTCGGGCCCGAGCGGGCGCAGGCGGAACGCCGCGTGATCGAGCCCGGCCGGCGGGGTGAAGGAGTCGGGGACGAAGGCCATGGCGCGACGATCCTCGCAGGACCGGGGAGATCGGGCAAGCCTCCACCTGGAACCGGGCGATCATCGCGCCGGCGGCCCGGCGGCCCGGCAGAGCGCGCGGGCGTGGCTCGATCGGCTGAGATCCACGAACGCCGTCGCTCAGCTGCCCCCGGCTGTGATCGCGCCGATCGCCAGGAACCCGAAGATGAGCACGTCCTGCACGAAGTGGATGAACCACGCCCACGTGAGGCCGCGCGTCTCCAGCATGGACCTCGCCAGGATCCAGCCCAGGAACCAGGCCAGGGTCACCCCGATGACGCCGTAGGGGATGCCGTAGAAGTGGGCGATCCCGAAGTAGGCCGCGACCATCCGCAGCGCCTGTCGCGAGCCCACGGGCTCCACCAGCACCGACAGGATCGAGGCCTTGTACGTCACCTCCTCGTTGAAGGCATTCAGGGCCGCGGCCAGCAGGATGGCGGGCAGGAATGGCAGGGCCCGGATCACGAGATCCGCCGAGGGCGCCCGGAGATGACCAGGAACGCCAGCGTGCCCAGGCTGATGAAGATCGTGAGATCGCGTCCGAGCGTGCTCCACCTGTCGCCCGGCTTCACGCGCAGCCAGCGAATGGGCTCGGCCGGGGCGGACAGATCGCCCTTCGCGAGGTAGAAGGCCCGGCGATCCCGCTTCAGCACGAGCAGCAGGACGATGACCGCCAGCGTCACGATCAGGTTGAGCAGCAGCTCGGCCGGCATGTAGACCCCGAACGACGGATCGCTCAGCCATGTCCGGAAGATGGGCAGGCGGCCCACCTGCGTGAACACGAACCATTGCGCCCCGAGCAGGACGAGGAAGAGCAGCAGGAGAGGCCGGAGCACCCGCATCGGCTTCCAGCCCATGGTCACGATGAATCCAGCCGCGATCAGGACGACCGAGCTGCCGGCCTTCATGTCGGCAGTGACCGTCCGGCCCAGGACCTCCTGGGCGATGACGGTCGGCAGCAGGGACAACGCCAGCACGATCGTCCAGGCGGCCAGGACGATGCTCATCCGGGGTCGAGGCGTGCTCATCCCGGCATCCTCTCGGACGGTCATGACGGGCGTGGGCTGGGTGTCGCCCCTAGCGGGCAGGACCCCCGGGGCCCAGGCCCGAGACGCGATCGACGGTGATCCGCGTCACGAAGCCGGGTGGTGGGTTCGGCATCGGAGGGAAGACCACGTCCGGGCCGAGGTAGGTCCTCGCCAGCTCGGCCAGGATCTCGGGTGCCCCGCCTTCGGTGACCCGGGCGTGACCATGGAGGACCAGGTAGTCGTCGAGGCCGATCGGATTCCGGCCCCCGGTGACGAACGAGAGGGCGATTCGCGGATCACGGCGCAGGTTGCGGAGCTTGGGCTGGTCGAAGAGGGTGGCGATCACGAGCTCGTCGCCGTCGACGCCGACCCATGCCATCGACACGTGCGGGCTTCCGTCGGCGGCGAGGGTCACGACGTGGGCGAGCGGGCCCGCTGCGACGAGCGAGCGGACCGCCTGGGACAGCATGGGCGAGCCTCGAGGTGGGGGTGGATTGCCGGCCCCATCGTAGTCCCGGACCGCGAGGTGGGCCGGCCCCGAAGCCGCCCGCCGTGGGCGACGGCCGGCTACGGCGCCGTCAGGATCGTTCCGCCGGCTCCCTGACGGATCGCCGCCGTCGAGCTGCCGGCTGGTCCACGGGCATCGCCAGGACGGCCTCGAGCGCAGGCGTCGTGAGGTCGAACGTGCGGGCGACCGCGTCCGCTGGCTCGCCGTGGCCGCCATCCCCGAGCCACGAGGCGACCCCGGCGCGCATGATCGCGACCGTGGCGTGGGCCACGATCCGGGGCCTCGGATCGCGGTCGATGTCCACGCGGAGATCGTCGGCGACCTCCTGCGCGAGGGCATCCTCCCAGCGGACCTGGTAGGCGAGTCCGGCCGCCGCGAGGGCCGGCTCCCTGTACACCACCCGCGCCTCGGCCAGCACGAGCTCGGGCTCGAAGTAGGCGGCTGTCAGGGCCAGGATGCCGCGCCGCAGCGCGTCGATCGTCGGCTCCTCGGGCGGCCCCTCGGCAAGCGCCACGTGGAGCGCCCGCAGCTTGCCCTCGGGATCGACGATGAGCACCTCGTCCTTGCCGGCGAAATAGCGGAAGAACGTCCGGCGCGACACGTTGGCGGCAGTCGCGATGTCCTCGACGGTCGTCCCGTCGTAGCCGCGCTCCTCGAACAGCGCCATCGCGGCGCGGGCGATGGCCAGGCGAGTCGCGGTCTTCTTGCGCTCCCGAAGTCCGTCGGGCGGTGGAGCCATGCCGTGATCTTGGGAGTCGCGGCGCACGGTGTCAAGTGCCGAAATGTGCCATATGGCACTATGTAACAATTGACACTAGATGTCATTATCCAGGCATGCCTGCGGCCGCCGGGTTCGGACAGGTCTCCGCGGGCGAGATGCAGCGATGAACAGGTCCGAGTAGGAGCCGGAAGACCCACCGATGACGCTGTCGGCATCCCGACCCACCTCCACCGTCGACCTTGCCGAGCGCTACGTCGAGCTGCCGCAGCGGGCCCTCCGCGGCGTGCTCGCCAGCCTCGCTCTCGTCATGCTGACAGCCTCGCTCAATTCGACGGCCGTCGGCACCGCGCTGCCGCGGATCGTGTCTGACCTCCACGGCAACGAGCTCTACGCCTGGGTGTTCACGATCTACCTGCTCTCGATGACGGCGACGATGCCGGTCTGGGGCTCGCTGTCCGACCGGTTCGGGCGCCGCCCCGTCCTGTTCATCGGGCTCGTCATCTTCCTCGTCGGCTCCGCCCTGTGCGGCCTGTCCGGCGACATGTCGCAGCTGATCCTGTTCCGCGGCATCCAGGGCGTGGGCGCCGGCGCCATCGTGCCCGTATCGCTCGCGATCATCGGCGACCTGTTCCCGCCCGCCGACCGGGCCCGGCTCCAAGCCGCTTTCTCGTCGCTGTTCGTCGTCGCCTTCCTGCTCGGCCCCACCCTGGGCGGCGTCCTCGCCGACACCGTCGGCTGGCGCTGGGTGTTCTACATGAACCTGCCGGTCGGCCTCGTCGCGCTCGCGGTCATGTGGCGCTTCATGCCCGTCCTGCGCGGTCAGATCGAACGCAAGGCATTCGACCTCCTCGGCGTCGTCCTGTTCGTCGCCGCGGTCGTGCCCTTCCTGATCGGCGTCCGCAACCTCCCCGGCGGCTCGTTGACGGACCCCGAGATCGGCGGACTCATGCTGCTCGGCCTCGCGATCGCGGCCCTGTTCGTGGTCGTGGAGGCCCGGGCGGCGGAGCCCATCGTCCCCGTCCGCCTGTTCCGCGAGCCGACGTTCGCGGTGGCGTCAGCCGTGGTGTTCCTCGCGGTCGCCGGGCTCTTCGTGTCGATCATGTTCATGCCCCGCTACTTCCAGTTCGTCCACGGCGCCAGCGCCACGTCCTCGGGCTGGCAGATCATGACCCTGCTGGCGGGGCTGCTCGTGGGTGCGATCGGCTGCGGCCAGGTCGTCGCCCGGACGGGACGCTGGAAGGCCCTCCTCCTGGGCTCGATGGCGGTCGGGATGGCCGGCATGCTGCTGCTGACCGGCCTGCATGCCGACTCGCCGATGCCGCTCGTGTGGGGCGCCATGTTCCTCACCGGGCTCGGCCTGGGTCCCATCTCCTCGGTGCTGACGGCCGTCGTGCAGACGACGGTGCCGGCCGCCGTCATGGGCGTCGCGACGAGCACCATCACCTTCGTCCGCCAGCTCGGCGCGTCCATCTGGCTGGCGATCGGCGGTTCGATCTTTTCGACCGCGTTTGGCGACCAGCTCCCGGGACGCCTCACGGCGAACGGCGTGCCCGGGCCGCTGGCGGATGGCCTGACGAGCGGATCGGGGGCCGTGGCGTCGGAGGGAACGGCCAACGTGGGTGACCTCGGCGCCTCGATCCTCGCGGCTCTGCCCGTGGAGGCCCGGGCGATCGTCGAGCCGTTCATCGGCGCGGTCGTGGCCGGCATGCACGAGGCGTTCAGCCTCGCCACCGGGACGGCGTTCTGGCTCGGGATCGGCGCCGTCGCCGCGGCGTTCCTCATCCTGCTGCCGCTGCGCGAGACGGTCCTGCCGCTGGAGCGGTTGGCCGAGATCCGGGGGCGCTCTGCGCCGGAGGCCTCACCCGCCGAGGGCAGGGCCGCACTCGCCTGAGCGCAGCCGGCGGACCCACCTGGGCGCGCGGATGGGTGGCCCCTGGCCGCCCGTCCGCAGGGACCTTACCGGCGGGACTGGTTGAGAACGGCGATTGCGCCGTCCAGGCCCTCGCGATACGACTCCACCTCCCGGGCGACGGCGGCGACGATTGACGCGGCGCTCAAGTCGCGAGTCGGATCGTTCTCACGGCAGACAAGCAGCAGGCCAGCGTGGCCATCTGTCGCCTCGGCGAGCCTGACGAAGTCGACGGCGTTCATCGTCAGGGCTGTCGCGCCGTGCTCCTGGTCGTGGCGCCAGCAGCGGGAATTGGCCTCGCCTCGCAAGGGAGAGAGGACGTCGTGCCCGGCAGTCAAGGCGGCTGGACGACGCCGGTCGCAGTGGTGCCGGCGGCGTCGATCGCGTCCCGCAGCGGCAGCCGACGGTAGGCCCCGATCGCCCCAGGTCAGGTCGTTCGATGCGCCAGACTGAGGGCCGGCCAGAACGAGGAGGAAGGCAAAGGAGGCCTGCGCATGCTCAGCGATCATCCGGTGTTCCCGATCCTGCTGTCGATCGACATGGCGGCAAGTCGGACCTTCTATCACGACACCCTCGGGCTGGAGATCCTGGCGGAGGACGAGGAGCGGATCGTCCTGCGGTGCGGTGGCGGAACCCAGCTGGCGATCACGCGCAGCACCATTGGCACGGCCGACACCCAGACGCAGATGGCCTGGCGCGTGCCGGACCTGCGGGCGGCGCTCGTCGACCTGCGGGCTCGAGGGGTGCGCATCGAGGAGTACGAGGCGCCCGATCCGGTGACGGTGGACGGTGTCGCCGACATGGGCCATTCCTGGGCGGCATGGTTCATCGACCCCAGCCGGAACGTGCTGTCGGTCGTTCAGCCCAAGGGCTGACCGCGGGGTACGAACCGCCCTGGCGGCCGGAGAGGAACGGAATCCGAACCTGCGCTCGCCACCGGGGTGGCGGATGGCGCATCATCTCCCCGGACGCGCCCGGCCGGAAGGCCCGTGTGGGGGTGGCGCGTGGCGTGAGGACTGACCCGTGGCCCGTCTCCAGGCGAAGTCGCTCGAGAACCCCGACGAGGTCCGCCCGACGCCGTTTGGGCGGATCGACATCTACAACCTCGACGATCTCGTGATCGGCAGGATGGTCTTCGAGCCCGGCTGGCACTGGGCCGAGCACGTCCAGCCTATTGCAGGCACGAGCCTGTGCCAGTACCACCACGTCGGCATCTGCATCTCGGGGCGGCTCGGCAACCGGATGGAGGACGGCACCACCAGCGAGATCGGCCCGGGCCAGGTCTACGAGATCCCGCCCGGCCATGATGGCTGGGTCATCGGCGACGAGGCGTTCGTCGCCTACGACGTCGCCGGCGTCCGATCCTACGCGAGAGTCGACGAGAGGACGCAGCGCGTGCTCGGCGCCCTGCTGTTCACCGACATCGTCGATTCGACCGCCCTCGCGGAGTCGCTCGGTCCGACGCGCTGGCGGGAGCTCGTCGGGATGCACAACGAGCGCATCCAGTTCGAGCTCGACCGCTTCCGCGGCCGGCTCGTGAAGACGACGGGCGACGGCGTGCTTGCCCTGTTCGATGGCTCCGAGCGGGCGGTCCGCGCCGCCGCCGCGATCTGTCTGGCGGCGAAGTCGCTCGGGCTGACGATCCGGGCAGGGATCCACACAGGCGAGGTCGAGGTCGCGGCCGGCGACGTCCGCGGGCTGGCGGTCCACGTCGCCGCGCGTGTCATGGCGCTCGCCGGCCCGAGCCAGGTCTTCGTGTCGGCGACGACCCGGGAGCTCGTCGCCGACTCGGGACTGACGTTCGTCGACGCCGGGGCCCACGAGCTGAAGGGGGTCTCCGGGGCGCGGCAGCTGTACTGCCTTGCCGAGCCGCGCGGGGTGACGCCCGCCCGCCCGAACCCGAACGAGCCCGGATGCAGGTAGCGCCCGCATCGCGGGGGCGGCACGGCGTCGGGACCGCCTTCGCCCGCCTCGAGCGGCGTGTCGCGTGGGATATGCTCGTCGGCAAAGCCCGCTGGACCGCGACTGACGAGATCCTGCCGAGGGGCAGTGGTGCCCGGCCCGGTGGCCAGCGCCCATGCCACACGCCGCAGGACCGGCGTCGACCGGTTCGGCCTCGCCGAAGGAGCGACTCGTGACCCAGCACGCACTCACCACGATCCAGGACTGCGAGGACTTCGTCAGCGGCTGCCTCTTCATGGGTACCGGCGGCGGGGGTGACGTGGACTGGGGCATGGGGATGCTCCGGGAAGGGCTCGAGGCGGGCCTGCCGCTGCGGTGGACCGACCTGTCGGACATCCCCGACGACGCCTGGACATGCACGGCCTTCGGGATGGGATCGATCGCGCCGACGGGCCCCGAGACGGCCCGTGCGATCGAGGCGCTCGGACTCACCGACCGGATGGGCCACGAGGCGATGGCGCAGGCGGTGCGCGAGCTCGCCGCGTACACCGGGAAGCCGATCTCCGTGATCGTCGCTTCCGAGCTCGGGGCCGGCAACACTCCCGCGCCGCTGGTGACCGCCGCCCAGCTCGGGATCACGTGCGTGGACGGCGACTACGCGGGGCGGGCGATCCCCGACGAGATGCAGGGCACTCCCTACCTGTATGGCAAGTCGAGCCACCCGCTCGCGAGCGTGGATCTCTGGGGAGACATCGTCATCCTCAAGGAGCCGCAGAACCCGTTCATGCTCGAGCGGATCGGGAAGATGCTCAGCATCGCCGCCTTCGGGCACTGCTACCAGGCCGCCACGCTCCTGCCGGCGACCGAGATGAAGGAGATCGTCGTCCCCGGGACGCTCACCCGGAGCCTGGAGCTCGGGCGGGCAATCCGCCGCGCCCGGGAGGCCGGGGCCGACCCGGTCGCGGCCGCCGCCGAGGCGACGGGGGGCCACCTCCTCTTCGAGGGCCGCGTCACGAAGAAGGAGTGGGAGGACCGCGACGGCTACATGTTCGGGACCACGACGATCGCCGGCACCGGTCGCTACGCCGGCCACGAGCTCGCGGTCTGGTTCAAGAACGAGAACCACGTGAGCTGGCTGGACGGGTCGCCGTGGATCTGCAGTCCCGACGTCGTCGTCCTGGCCGACCCGAAGACCGGCGAGGGCTACACGAACACGCTCATCGACGCGGGCGACGAGGTCGCCGCCGTCGGGATCCGCGGCCTCGAGGGCTTCCGCAGCGAGCGCGGTCTCGGCTGCGCCGGCCCCCGCTACTTCGGGTTCGACATCGACTACCGGCCCATCGAGGAGCTGCTCGACCGGATCTGATCCCCGGAGGCCGCCATGGGACTCGCGATCGGCAACCAGAGCCGGGACGACTACCTCAGCCTCGAGCTGACCGCGGCCGCCCTCAAGCTCGTCACCGAGGTGCGGCCGGTCCGCCCCGGGGACCAGGTCCTGGTGTCCGTGGACAGTGCCGGGGACGTGCGGGTCGCCCGGGCGACCGCCGCCGCCGTGCAGGCCGTCGGCGGCGTCCCGACGCTCGTCGTCTACCCGACTCTGCCGGAGCCGATGAGCGAGCCGCCCCGCCCCCTGGCGAAGGCCGCGCTCGGCGCGGACGTCTGGATCGACTTCGCGGTCGCCTACCAGCTCTACAGCCCCGCCTACCACGCCGCCGTGGCGAACGGCTGCATCTACGTCTGCCTGACGGGGATGGACGTGGACATGATGGTCCGGACGATCGGCCGGGTCCCCTACGCGCCGCTGGAGGAGATGGCCCGGGTTCTCTACCGGATGTCGCAGGCGGCGACGACGATCCGGCTGACCAGTCCCGCCGGAACCGCCCTTCGCATGACGGTGGACAAGAAGGGCGACCCGTTCTTCGAGGAGGAGAAGCACGGCGGGTACGCCCAGATGCTGGGCGGCCAGACCGGGCCGATGGCCCACCGTGAGTCCTTCGAGGGCGTCCTGGTGTTCGACGGGGCGATCTGGCCGCCCGCGGAGATCGGCATCCTGCGTTCGCCCGTCAGCCTGGTGATCGAGGGGGGCTACGTCACGCGGGTCGAGGGAGGCGCGGAGGCCTCGATCTACGACCGCTGGCTCCGAGGCTTCGGCAACGCGGCCGCGATGCTCGTGGACCACCTCTGCTACGGCTTCAACCCCGGCGTCCGGCGGCCGAGCGGACGGATCCTCGAGGACGAGCGGATCTTCGGCTGCGTGCAGCTGGGGATCGGGGCGACGGACCTCGGCTCGCCGATCCACAGCGACGGCGTCGTCCTCGACCCGTCCGTCTGGCTCGACGACGAGCAGATCGAGGAGGCCGGCCGTTTCGTCCACCCCGACCTCGCCCGCCTCTGTCGCGAGATGGGCGTCGCGGGGTACTGACGCCCGGGCGCCGTCGCCACCTGGCGGGCCCGTCGCGTCGGCGGGCCGCGCCGCGGCTCGCGGTGGACGTGGACGAGATCGCCTGTATCATCGCGCCACGGCACCCGACGGTCGGATGCAGACCCGCCGCTCCCATGGGGCAGGAGGAGATCCGCAGTGGACCACAGCCCGCGGCATGCACCTTTCCGGATCCGGGTGGCGGCGCTGGCAAGCGTCGCCGTGCTCCTGTTCGCCGCCTGCGGCAGCTCCGGGTCGACCGCGGCGCCATCCGGCGCCCCGGCGTCGGGGTCCGCCGCCCCTTCGGCCAGCCCCGCCCCGACGCAGGGCGCCGCCGTGTTCACCTACGGCAGCCACTCGCAGGTCGTGACCGACCTCGACCCGGCCACCTCGTACTCCAACGAGGTGATCGCGATGCACAACATCTACGAGACGCTCACCCGCTACGACGCCGCCACGAAGACGCTCCAGCCCGCCCTTGCGGCCTCCTGGACGGCGAGCGCCGACGGCACGACGTGGACGTTCAAGCTCC
This sequence comes from uncultured Chloroflexia bacterium, assembly GCA_963709605.1. Taxonomy (GTDB): domain Bacteria; phylum Chloroflexota; class Limnocylindria; order Limnocylindrales; family CSP1-4; genus CTSoil-043. The sequence goes on from CAVPWX010000012.1 coordinate 122,853, forward strand.
GCCCGGGCGTCACCTTCCACACCGGTCGCGCCATGGACGCCGCGGCCGCGAAGGCCGCGATCGAGCGGACCACGACCCTCGGCCAGGGCGCCGGCTACATCTGGGGAGTCGTCAAGTCGATCGAGGCCCCCGACCCCGAGACGCTCGTCTTCACCCTGAGCTACCCGGCGCCGCTCGACCTCATCGCCTCGGCGAACTACGCCGGCTACATCTACGACACCCAGGCCGCCGGTGCCGACGCCAGCGAAGAGGCCCTCGTCGCCTGGTTCAAGGAGGGCAAGGACGCCGGGACCGGCCCATACACCATCTCCACGTGGAAGGCCGGCGACGAGTTCGAGATGACCCTCGACAAGTACGACGCCTACTGGGGCGGCTGGGACGGCAGCAAGTACACGCAGGTCGTCTTCCGGGTCGTCCCGGAGGTCACCACGGCCGCCCAGCTCCTGCAGTCCGGCGACCTGTCCTACGCCGACCGCCTGACGCCCCAGCTCGTGACGAGCCTGCGGGGGGACCAGAACCTCCAGGTGGTCGAGACGGCGTCGTTCCAGAACCTCGTTGCCCTGCTCAACACCGCCTCAGGCCCGCTGGCCGACCCGAACGTCCGCCAGGCCGTCGCGAAAGCGTTCGACACGGAGGGCATCGTGGCCGCCCTCGGCGGCTCCGTCGTTCCGGCGAAGGGCGTCATCCCGGAGGGCCTCATCGGGTACAGCGACACGCTGACCGGCACCGGCCTCGACCTCGAGGGCGCGAAGGCGCTCCTCGCCAAGAGCGGCTACGGCCCGGGCGGCAAGCCGCTCACGATCGTCGCCACGATCGTCGCCGGGGACAACGACGAGCAGCTCGTGACGACGAGCCTGAAGTCGGAGCTGGCGAAGCTGAACATCACCCTCGACGTGCAGGCCCTCCAGTGGCAGGCCCAGTGGGACAAGGCGAAGTCGTCGGACGTCGCCCAGCGCCAGGACGTCTTCATCATGTACTGGTGGCCCGACTACGCCGACCCGTACAGCTGGTTCATCTCGCTCTTCCACAGCGAGGAGACCCCGAACTTCAACCTCGCCTACTACTCGAACCCGGAGCTCGACGCCCAGATCGACGGCATCCAGGCCCTCACGGCGACGAACCGCGACCAGGCCGCGGCCGAGTACGTGACGATGCAGCAGACGCTCATCGACGACGCGGTCGTGGCGGTCCCGTACGTGCAGAACTACCAACGAGTCCTCCAGGCGTCGGTCGGCGGGTTCGTGGACAACCCCGCGTACGCGGGCGTCGTGTTCGCGTACGAGCTGACCCCCGGCCCCTAGAGCTGAGCCGCAGCCCATCCCCGGGCGCCCACCCAGCCGCAGCCAGACCACGCGCGACGACGGCCGGCGACGATGCGACGGATCCTCGTTCGCCGCGGACTCCAGTCGCTGGCCGTCATGGTGGGCATCGGCCTGCTCGCGTTCGTCATCGCCCGGCTGCTTCCGGGTGACCCGGCCGCCAGCTGGGCCGGGCCGCGCGCGAGCGCGGAGGAGCTGGCGCGCGTCCGCGTCCAGCTCGGCCTCGACCGGCCCCTGCCCGAGCAGGCGGTCCGCTACCTCCTCGATCTCGTCACGCTCAACTGGGGGGTCTCGATCCACACCCGCCAGCCCGTCCTGAGCGACGTCGCGGGTCGCTTCATGACGTCGCTGGAGCTCGTGACCTTCGCCCTCGTGATCGCCGGGCTCGTCGGCATCCCGCTCGGCGTGCTGGCGGCACGCTGGAAGGGGCGGCCGCCCGACTGGCTCGCCGGGCTCGCGTCGTCGGTTCTCGTCGCGATCCCCGTCTTCTGGATGGCGCTCGTCCTCCAGCTCGTCGTCTCGACCCAGCTCGAGTGGCTCCCGGTCGCGGGTCGCTGGGACCGCACCCTCAACGAGGCGGCCCAGGCGGCGACCCGGACGCACATGGTGATCGTCGATTCGATCCTCGCCGGCAACGGCGCCCTGCTGCTCTCGGGCGTCTCGCACATGATCCTGCCCGCGCTCGTCATCGCCGCCTATCCCATCGGGCTGTTCGCGCGGCTGACGCGTGCCGGTCTGCTCGAGACGATGGGCGAGGAGCACGTGCGGATGGCCCGCGCGATCGGCTACACCGAGCGCGCGATCATCTGGCGCTTCGCCCTGCGGCCGTCGCTGGGACCGGTCCTCTCGGCCCTCGCGCTCGTCTTCGGGTTCGCCCTCGGCAACACGTTCCTCGTCGAGAACCTGTTCAACTTCCAGGGCCTCGGCAGCTACGCCGTCGACTCGATCGACGCCCTCGACGCGCCCGCGATCGCAGGGACCACGATCCTCGTCGCCCTCGCGTACCTCGTTGCGAACCTCGTGGTCGATCTCGTCCGGCCCGTCATGGACCCGCGCCTGCGGGAGCCCGGCCGATGACCGCCGCCGCCGACCTGGGCCGCGAGCCCGGTCCCCGCGACGGGGACGACGGCGCCCCCGCCTCCGTGCCCGGGAGCTTCGTCGGGTACCTCGCCCGCCGCCCGGGCCTGCTCATCGCCGCCACGATCGTGGCGATCCTCCTCGCGGGGGCGATCCTCGCGCCGGTTCTCGCGCCGTTCCCGGGTGATGCCGGCAGCGACACGAACCTCCTCGCCACTCTCCTGCCTCCCGGCGGCGCCCACGCGTTCGGCACGGACATCGCCGGCCGCGACGTCTGGTCGCGGGTCCTCTTCGGGATCCGGATCTCGGTCGGGGTCTCCCTCGTCGTGATCGCCGCCTCGCTCCTCATCGGTGTCCCCGTCGGGCTCATCGCCGGGACGGTCGGCGGCAAGACGGATGACATCCTGATGCGGATCGTCGACGTCTTCCTCGCCTTCCCGTCGCTCCTGCTCGCGCTCGCCATCACGGCGACGCTCGGCCCCTCGCTCGAGCACGCGGCGATCGCGATCGCCGCCTCCTGGTGGCCCTGGTACGCGCGGCAGATGCGCGGCGAGGCGGCCGCGATCCGGGGTCGCGCCTACGTGGAGGCGGCCAGCCTGCTCGGCATCGCGCGGTGGCGCGTCGCGCTGCGCCACATCCTGCCGAACTCGATCGGCCCGATCATCGTCCAGGCGTCGCTCGACCTCGCGGGCGTCATCCTGACGTTCGCTGCCCTCTCGTTCCTCGGCCTGGGGGCGCAGGACCCCACGCCCGAGTGGGGCCTGATGGTGGAGCAGGGCAGGACGCTGACGTTCACCCAGCCGTGGGTGGCGCTGTTCCCCGGCGCCGCGATCATGATCGCGGCCCTTGCCTTCACCCTCCTCGGGGAGGGCCTGCGCGAGCGCCTCGACCCCAAGGGGCAGACGCGCCGATGAGCGAGGACACCCCGCTCCTGTCGATCCGCGACCTCGCCATCGAGATCCGCGGCCGCCGCCTCGTGGACGTCGCGGACCTGACCGTTGCGCGCGGCGAGATCGTGGGGCTCGTCGGGGAGAGCGGTGCCGGGAAGAGCCTGCTGCTCTCGTCGATCATCGGCCTGCTGCCGGCCGACGCGACCGTCCTGGGCAGCATCACGTTCGACGGAATCGAGCTTCGCGGCGCGCCGGACCGGCTGCTGCGCCAGGTCCGCGGGCGGCGAATCGCGGTGGTGCTCCAGGCCGCGCGGGCCGCGTTGACCCCGACGCTTCGGGCCGGCGCCTGGATCGAGCGGGCGCTCGTGCTGCACCGGGTCCCCGCCGCCGAGCGGCGGGCGCGCGTCGCCCACGCACTCGACGCCGTGCGGCTCGATCCGGCCCTCATGTCACGCTACCCGCACCAGCTCTCGGGCGGGGAGGCCCAGCGGGTCGCGGTCGCGCTCGCGGTCGCGCTCCGCGCGGAGCTCGTCCTCGCCGACGAGGCCACGAGCGCCCTGGACGTCACGGTGCAGGCCGAGGTCGCCGAGCTCTTCCGCGACCTCCGCGCCCGCGAGGGGACGTCCTTCCTCATCGTCAGCCACGACCTGGCACTGGTCGCGGGGCTGGCCGACCGGATCGACATCATCGCCGACGGGTCGATCGTCGAGCGCGGCGGCCCGTCGGTGCTGTCGGACCCGCACCACCAGGTCACGCACGACCTCGTCGCCGCGAACCCGACGCTCGAGCGCGTGCGGGAGGCCGCGCTGTGAGCGGCGCCCCGATCGGCGCCGGGGCCCCGAGCGCCGCCGCGGCAGCCCCGGGCACCCCGTCTGCCGGCGACGCGACCCCCGCGGCCGCGCCCAGGCTCGCCGCGTCGACCCCCGACGACGCCATTCGCCTTGTCGCCCGCGCCCTCGTCGTCCGGTACCCGGGCTCCGACCCCGCCGCTCGCCCTGCCCTCTCGCTCGACGAGCTCGCGATCGCGCCGGGCCGGAGCGTCGCCCTCGTCGGCGAGAGCGGGTCGGGCAAGACGACCGCCCTGCGCGCCCTGCTCGGCGTCCTGCGCCCGAGCGGGGGCGGCGTCGAGTTCGGGGGCGTCGCCCTCGACCGCCTCCGCGGCGACGCGCTGCGCGCCTTCCGGCGTGCCGTCCAACCGATCCAGCAGGACACCGACGGCGCGCTCGACCCGCGCCAGTCCATCGGCTCTGCGATCGCCGAGGGGTATCGGGCGGGCGGCGGAACGCGGACCGGCTCCCCGGCGGTCGTCCTGCGCCTGCTCGGCGAGGTGGGCCTGCAGGCCTCGGTCGCGCGTCGCCATCCCCACGAGGTGTCCGGTGGCCAGCGCCAGCGGGCGGTCATCGCGCGCGCGCTCGCGGTGGAGCCGCGGCTGCTCCTCCTCGACGAACCCACCAGCGGCCTGGACGCCACCGTGCAGGTCCGGATCCTCGAGCTGATCGAGCGGCTGCGCGTCGAGCGTGGCCTCGGGCTCCTGCTCGTCAGCCACAACCTCGGCGTCGTGGCTCGCCTCTGTACCGAGACGGTGGTGCTCTACCGCGGCGAGGTCGTGGAGCGAGGCCTCACCCGCGGCCTCCTCGAGGCGCCGCGCCACCCGTACACCGCCGCCCTCCGGAGGAGCATGCCGGAGATCGGCGTGCCCTTCCGAGCCCCGCTCATGCCCTCGATCGACTCGGCGCGGATCGACACCGCCGCCGGGTGCCGGTTCGCCTCGCGATGCGCCTTCGCGATCGCGACGACGTGCGGGGCGAACCAGGCGCTCGCAGCCGTCGACGGCGATCCCGCCCGCCTCGTGCGCTGCGGTCGCGCTCCCGACCTGGGGGTGCTCGACCCCCTGGCCTGAGGTCCAGGGAGAGGCGCGACCGCGTGACCGCGCCGATGGCTCGAATCGGCGCCGCGGTGGCGCAAGATAGTGCGATGCGGACTCTCGCACGGGTGCTGAGCTATGGCTCGGCCCTGCTCGGTTCGCTGACCATGGTGCGATCTCCCCGCGGCATCGCCGGCGGCATCGTGTGGCTGCCGAAGCTCTGGGCCGGAGCCTGGGCGCCGTTCGTCGCCACCGCCGGTGCCCTGGGAGCCCTGGTCGGCCTGTTCCGCGGCGATCGCGGAGCCGTGCTGGCCGGTTTCTTCGGAGCGCTGGCTGGCGTGCGCCATACGGTGCGGGTGACCGCCCAGCATGGCGAGTTCGAGGCGGCCTTCGGCCCCGACTGGCAGGAGCACATCCCGGCGGAGCTGCGGGCACGCCTGCCGTCGAGCCGCTACCGGGTGGTGCAGCCGGTGCCACCGGGAGCGGTCCGCTCGGCCGACGTCGTGATCGGGAGCTGGGGCGCCGGCCGCACCCTGCTCGGTGACCTGTGGCGGCCGCCGGCCGGCATGTCCGCCTCGGGCATGGCAGTCGTCTTCCTGCACGGCTCCCTGTGGCAGGCCCTGGACAAGGACTTCCTCTCACGTCCCCTGTTCCGTCGCCTGGCCGGACAGGGGCACGTCGTCCTTGACGTCGCGTATCCGCTCGCGCCCGAAGCCGACCTGGAGGGGATGGTCGACGCGGTCAGGCAGGCCGTCGGCTGGCTGCACGAGCACGCCCACGAGAACCGGGTGCGTTCGGACCGGATCGTGCTGATGGGGGCGTCCGGCGGAGGACACCTGGCCCTCCTCGCGGCCTACGCCTCCGGCGACCCGGGATCCGATACGCCCACCGCGACGCTCGCGCCCCCCGTCCGCGCCGTCGTATCGATCTCCGGCATCACCGACCTTGCAGCCTTCTTCGTCGAGTACGGGCGGACGAATCCCAGGCAGCCCCGATCCAGCGCGGGGATCACCGAGAACCTGCGCCCTCGCCGCCGGGATTCGACCGTCCTCGACCGTGCGCTGACAAGGGCCCGCGTCTTCCCGCCGTATCGTCATGGGAACATGCCGGGCGGGCCCCTGCTCCTGGTCGACCTGCTGGGCGGCACACCCGACGAGGTTCCAGAGGCGTATCGCCTCGGCTCGCCCATCGCCCACGTTCGGCATGGGTGTCCACCCACCCTGCAGGTGTTCGGTGACGACGATTTCGTGGTGGACATCTCCCATGGCCGGCGCCTCCACGCCGCGCTGCTGGAGGCCGGGGTCCCCTCCGTCCTGGTCGAGCTGCCGGATACCGTCCATGCGTTCGACCAGTACTTCGGCGTGTCCCGGCGGGTCGCCCCCGCCGCTCAGGCGGCCACCTACGACATCGAACGCTTTCTCGCGCTGATGGCCTGACGCGGACGACCGCCCCCGAGAAGACCTCGAAGACGGTTCGTTGCCAGTCTCGCCCGATGGTGCTCGGTCGGCCGCACGTTCGCGAGGGGGGGAAGGTGGAGCGGGAGACGGGATCCGAACCCGCGACATTCGGCCGGGGAACGGGACCGTCCGGGCAGGCCGTCCCTGGGCGGGCCGATGCGGGCGGCGCGGTGGCGACCGCAACTCGCCCAGCGACCTTCAGCACATGACGGCCGCGGACGGAGCGGACCCGCGCGTCGCGCTCCGGTCGGCCAGCAATCGCACCCGCCCCACCGCGCGGAACCCGAGGCGCTCGAGGATCGGGTAGGACGTGTCGACGTTCGCGATGACGACGAGGGCACCGGCCCCGAGCCGGACGGCGTCGTCCCAGCGGCAGCCCGCCTCGACGGGACGGGTGGCCGGGTCCATCGACGAGGGGCCACTTGGCTCGGTGTGCCATGACGCCCAGGGCCGGCTCGGAAGCCGCTTCCTGGAGTGGCCATGGGTTGGCTGCCGGGCTGGTCGATGGCCGCCCCTAGCCGGCAACCCGCAGTGGCAGCTCGCCCATGCCGTACGGCCGGGCGGCCCGGAGGGTGATGGCGTCCAGCTCCTGTCGCACCGCGTCGGGCAGCGGCACCGGCCGATAGCCCTGGACGAGCTTCTCGACGCGCGCTGTCGCCCGCTCGAAGGCCGACGTCGCACCCGCCATCTCCCACTCCTCGAGCGACGAGCGGTCGACCACCTCGGAGGGGAAGAAGAGCTCGCGGCGGAACCACCTGTGCGTGTGCGGATCGGCCAGGTAGTCGGCGTTGTGGCCCATCTCGCGCATGAGGGTCAGCGCGATCGGCTCCTCGCGCGCCTCGATGCCGGCGACCAGGCGGCGCCCCATGCCGATGATGTCCGTATCGATGACGACCTTCTCGAAGCTCTGGGCGCTCTCGAAGTTGAGCATGCCCGGGCTGGACACCATGTTCACGCCGCAGAGGAAGGCCATGAGGATGCCGCCGGCTGCCTCCAGCCCGCACTGCGCGTCGACGATCTTCGCGTCGCTCAACCCCAGGTAGGCGTTGGTCGGCAGCTGGAGCGCCTTGCCGACCTGGACATAGGCCATGTCGATCATCCAGGTCTCGACGGCACCCATCGGTGTCGTGCCCTTGCGCATGTCGAATGCGGCAGGCGAGCCGCCCCAGACGATGGGAGCACCCGGCTTGGCCAGCTGGCAGATCGTGACGCCGCTGAGGCTCTCCGCCGCGTGCTGGATGACCGACCCGGCCAGGGTCACGGGTGCGGTCGCACCCGCCAGCGGCATCGAGATCAGCTGCGTCGGGATGTCGCTCCGGGCGCAGTCGATCAGGTTCTGGCAGCCCAGGTCGCTCCAGAGGAGCGGCGGCGAGGGGCAGACGTCGAAGACGGCGACGGGCTTTGCCGCCAGGGTCGCCTCATCGCCCACCGCCGCGACCAGGAGCTCCTTCATGATCCGGAGCGTGTCCTTGCGGAACGCGCCCGTGACGATCGGCTTCCGCATGAAGTTGAGGGCGACATGGAGCCGGTACAGGTCGGCGATCTCCCCGGGCACATCCGAGCAGACCAGCGCCGTGCTCTGCGCGTCCAGCTGGGGGAGCGTCTCGACCAGCTTCACGAACTTCACCAGGTCGGCGGTGACGGGCGGGCGCTGCCGTTGCGTGTGGCTGTCGAGGATGGTGAGCGCGGTCGAGCACGGGTTGAACTGCACGTCGTCGCCGCCGTAGTGGACGGCGGGCCGGCCATCGAGGCTGAAAAGGTAGAACTCCGTGGGCGCCGTTTCGAGGGCCCCCCGCACCACATGCTCCGGGATGCGCGCGATCTGCTGCCCCCGGTCCACGTCGGCGCCCGCCTCGGCCAGGAGCCCCAGCGCTTCTTCGTTGTGGACCCGGACGCCCGGGTCCACGAGGAGCGCCAGGCCCTCGCCGATGATGCGTTCGACCAGGTCCGAGCTCAGCAGTTCGACCTTGGGTCTCATCATGCCCTCCGCCCAGCGCTTGCCGGTCGAAATCTAGACCGTGGGATCCACTTGGCAGATGCCCGCGCCACCATCCTCGGCCTTGCCCAGGCGCGGTTCGATTATCGTGCCCTGAGCCGGATCGCGGGCAGCGTCGTGGTCTGGTGGCTCCGACCGTGGCGCGCTGTGGTCGAGAACCCGTTCGGCTGAGTCGGTGTTGCCTCGGGCTCTTCCGTTCAGCGTCTCCCCTTGCCCCTGCCACGACGAGGGCGATGAGCGGGAAGGTGGAGCTGGAGACAGGATTCGAACCCGCGACGTCCTGCTTGGGAAGCGCAGGTCGACGACGTGCCTGGGCGTCGGGCGCCCTCGCCGCGCATGATGTCATCGTGAAGGTCGCCGATGGCATCGACACGGTCGAGGGACTGCGGGTCGGGAACGCGTATCTCGTGCGGGGCGCGGAAGGGCTGCTGCTGGTCGACAGCGGGATTCCGGGGAGCGCGAAGCGGATCCTCGCGTCGATCGAGCAGATCGGGGTCAAACGCAGTGACCTCCGCTACATCGTCCTCACCCACTGGCACCCGGACCACATGGGCAGCGCCGCCGAGCTGCGGAGGCTGACCGGCGCCCGTGTCGCCATCCATGAGCTCGATGCCCCGGTCCTGGCGGGGCGCGTGCGGCCGGCGAAGGGCCGGCGCACGATGGGCCTCCTGCTGCGGATCTTCCGGGTCGCCCCCCTTGTCGCCGACGTGACCCTCCGGTCCGGCGACGTCATCGGCGGCCTCGAGGTCATCCACGTCCCGGGCCACACGGCGGGCAGCATCGCCATGCGCCGGGCAGACGGCGTCCTGCTCACCGGGGACGCGCTGCTCGGCGACCGCCACGGCCGCCTGCGGCAGCCCGACCCCGGGCTGAGCCTCGATCCCGACCAGGCGTCGGCGTCCGCGGCGGCGCTTCGCTCGCTCGAGCCGCGGCTGCTGCTGCCAGGGCACGGAGCCCCCGTGCGAGGCTAGCCCGCACGGCGAATCGGGTGACCCGTCGCGCCCGCCCGGCGAGCTCCGCGAACGGGGGCTATCCCCCGGAGCCGGCGGGGGCTGGCCGGCTGGCCAGGGGCGCGGCGGCGTTGCACCATGGGCCTGTCGCGCGCCGGCGATGCTCCAGCAGCGCCCCGACCCGGAGGTCGGGGCCGTCGACGAGCCCGGCCGCGGAGGAACGCAGCAGAGGGAGACGATCGTGACTCTGAATGGGACGCCGACCACCCCGGAGGTCGGGACGAAGGCGGGCATGACGAAGTGGAAGGGCGGCGCGTCGACGAAGAGTGCGCCCCCGGCCGGCGGCGGGGCCGTCTATGGGCTCGGGATGATCGGCGCCCTCGTCTACTTCCTGGGGTCCGCGGAGTCCGGGCGGGACTACGTCCTGGGCTTCGGCAAGGCTCTCGTCTGGCCGGCCCTGCTGGTCTACCGGGCGTTCAAGGTCCTCGGCGGGTAGATCATCGGCGTCGCGGTCCCGGTCATCGCGGCGCCAGCGTCCCGGTCCCCGGGGCCGGTGCAGCGACGCGAGGCAACCGCGCCGTCTCGGGCGCGCTGAGCCCCTTCGCGATCAGCCACACCGCCATGACCATCTCCTGCACGGCGACGGCGAGTGGATGCTCGTCTGCCGCGTCGCGTAGCCCTGTCCGGGGCGGTCCCACGCCTCCGGTGCGCGACCGACATGAACGCAGCGTGAACGCCGCGTTCACGGGGCCGGACAGGAGGCCCGGACCGTGCCTCGGGCCGCCAGAGGGCCTTTCGTCCCTTGTCGCCGCGCCGCGCGGCCCGCCAGACTCTGCGCGTGCGCCGCCGCTCCATCGTTACCCTCGCCCTTGCCGGGCTGCTCGCCGCCCTTGCCATCTTCGTGCGCGACATGCGGAGCGGCGGCCGTCCGGCGCGTGGCGGGCCCGCTGCTCCTGGACGAGGTCCTGCCCGAGTACGAGTTCTCCTCGGTCTTCTCCATCCCCGTGGCCGCGGAGCCGGCGGCCACCTACCGCGCGGCGCTCGAGCTCCCGGCGCGGGACCTCGGGGCCGTGGCCCGGGCGCTCTTCGCCGCCCGCGGCCTGCCCGGCCGTCTCCTGGGGACTCCCGGCGAGCGGCCGCTGACGGGGCAGCGACCGCTCCTCGAGGCGATGGGTGACCTGGGGTTCCGGACCCTCCGCACCGAGGCCGACCGCGAGATCGTCTTCGGGGACATCGGCCGGTACTGGTCGCTGCGGGACGTCTCCGGGCCGGCGGTCGCGAGCACCGACGAGTTCATCGCGTTCGCCGACCCGAACTTCGCGAAGGTCGTCGCGAACATCGCCGTCCGACCGGCTCCCGAGCCCGGCCGGACGATCCTCCAGACCGAGACGAGGGTTCACGTGCCCGATCCCGGTCTGCGGCGGCGGTTCGCCGCGTACTGGCTGGTCATCGAGGCCGGCAGCGGGCTGATCCGCCGCCGCTGGCTCGCGGCGATCGCCCGGCGCGCAGAGCGGGGCCCCGAGCCGGACGGCGGCCGCGGTGCCGGCTGATGCCCTGTCGGGGACGGCGACGGCCAAGGATCGTTCCGTGACGGCTGAAGCCCCGCCGCTCGCCGCGGTGACCCTCGTCGCCCCGGGGGAGTACGCCCGCGCGGGCGGGGTGCTCGGCCGGGCCTTCGTGGACGATCCGCAGTGGGTTGCCCTCGTGCCCGTCGATGAGGTCCGCCGCGCCCGGCTGCCGGAGATGTTCCACGGGGTCGTGCGGCTGACCGCCGCGGCGCACGGGCGTCCCGAGCGGACCGCGGGGTTCGAGGCCGTCGCGCTGTGGCTCGCCCCCGGCCGCGACATCGGGCTCGGGGCGGCGCTGCGGTCGCGCTTCGCCTCGGTGCGCCTGGTGGCCACGGTCCCGTTCCGGGACGGCCGCCGGATGATGGCGGTCCTCGGCCGGTTCGATCGGCGACGGAAGGAGCTGATGCCGCAGCCGCACTGGTACCTGATGGCGCTCGGGACCGATCCGGCGCACCAGCGGCGGGGGTTCGGGTCGCAGCTCGTCCGGCATGGCCTCCTGCGCGCGGACCGCGACGGCGTGCCCGTCTACCTCGAGGCCGAGACCGCGATCAACGCCCCGTTCTACGAGCGGCTCGGCTTCGAGACGCTCGAGGAGATGACCGTCGAGGAGATCGACCAGCGGTTCTCGCTGATGCTCCGCCGGCCCCCCGTCCGGAACGCGCGAGCCGAGGTCCGCCAGGCCGGAGGCGACGTCGGTCCGTCGGTCGAGATCCGGGACGCCCGGGCCGGCGATCGCGCGTCCGATCGTCCGCATCTTCACGACGTCGTTCCGGGACTTCCCGCCGCTGGCCTCGATCGTCGGCATCGACGCGGGGGCCGACGACCGGCGCCGGCGGATGATGCAGGCGACGCTCCTCGCGCCGCCCTGGAAGCTCCACGTCCTCGTCGCCGAGCAGGAGGGGCGGGTGGTCGGCGCCCTGACGTATGCCGACAGCCCGGACTGCATGGCCGTCAGCGCGCTCCAGGCCCGGACCTACCTGCGCGTGTACGGGCGGCGCCTGCCGGCGATGGTGCGGGGGACGATCGCGATCCTGCGGATGCACCCCCGGACGGCCCACCGGCACCTGCCCATGGTCGGGGTCGACCCGGGGTGCCAGGGCCAGGGGATCGGGGCGCTCCTGCTCGCCGAGTACTGCCGCCGCGCCGACGAGGCCGGGCTCCCCGGGTACCTCGAGACGGTCCGCTACGCGCGGCCCGGGCGGCCCTCCCACGAGCGGCTCTACGGCCGCCACGGCTTCCACGTGGAGCACGTCGCGGCGCTCGACCCCGAGTGGTCGCTCCTCGGCATGACGCGCCCGGTCGGCGGCGCGGATGGCGCAGCGTGACAAGGAGGACGCCCGCGTGCATACTCCGCCGACCGGCAGGCAGGCACGGGAGCCCCCGGGCTCCCACCAGCGCGGCGTCCCCAGACGGTCGCCTCGATCGTCGCGCAGGGCCAATGGCGAGACCGGGCCGACCGGGACGGGCGCGTGGGGCGCCCAGGGAGGGGTTCCTGTGACCATGGATCACGCAGCCACGGTGCGACGCATCTACGAGCTCATCGGCGCCGGCGACATCGAGGGCTTCGGGAGGCACATGGCCGACGACTTCGTCGATCACGAGGAGCTGCCCGGCCTCGCCCCGACGAAGGACGGCGTCCTGGCCTTCTTCCGGATGCAGCTGGCGGCGTTTCCTGACACGCGGATGGACGTCCAGGACATCGTCGCGAGCGGTGACAAGGTCGTCGCCCGCGTGAGGTACACGGGCACCAACCGCGGGGAGTTCATGGGTGCGCCGGCAACCGGCAAGAGCGTCGACGTGCAGCTCATCGACATCTTCCGCTTCGGCGACGACGGTCTTGCCCACGAGCATTGGGGCGTCATGGACCAGCTGACGATGATGCAGCAGCTCGGTCTCGCGCCGGCGGGGCCGCCCGCCTGACCGAACCGTCCCCGAGGGGGCATCGCGATGGCCCGGCTCCGCGTGGACCGGGCCCATCGCACGGGGGCGGAAGGGTAGGGGGGTCACCAGGTGGACCAGGCAGGGCGATCCGGGCCACCGGCCGCGGCAGACGCGCCAGCAGGCGAGCGGTACCTGCTGCTCGCCGACATCTCCGGGTACTCGGGGTTCATGACCGGCGTCGAGATGGCGCACGGGGTCGACTTCGGGGCCGGCATCCCGGCGGCCTACTCCGTCCTCGGCGACCTCCTCGACGTCGTCATCCGGGGCGTCGAGCCCGACTTCGCGCTCGTCAAGCTCGAGGGCGATGCCGTCTTCGCCGCCGCTCCGGTGGCAGGTCTCGACGGCGCGGGAGACCGGGTCCTCGACCGGCTCCGGGTGACCTACCGGGCGTTCGTGGACACCCGGACGCGGGCGATCCCGGCCAGCGACCACCTCTGCACGGCCTGCCCCGCCGTCGCCCACCTCGACCTCAAGGTGATCCTCCATCGGGGCCAGGCCGTCCGCCAGGCGGTCGGCTCCGGGAATGACCTGCTCGGCCCCGCAGTGACGGTCGCGCACCGACTGCTCAAGAACACCGTCCGGGAGCAGATCGGCGTCCATGCGTATCTGTTCCTGACCAACGCCGCGGCGGTCGCGCTCGGCCTGTCGGAGGTAGGCGTCGCGCACGGCGAGGAGTACCCGGACGCGGGACGGATCGAAGGCCGCGTCGTGGAGCTCGGCGAGCCGACCTTGGCTCAGGCACCTTCCACGTCCGCAAGCGGGGCGTCTACTGACCGCTCCATCCGGGGCGATGACCGTCGCGTTCGCCGTCGCGAGCCGGCGTGAACGCGTCGAGCTCGAACTCGTCGAGCAGGTCGAGGAGGTGCCGGCGCCTCCCATTCCCGGTTCCGTTTGCGCCCGACCGAGACCGCGCGCAGGACCCCGGCCCCCTCGTGCCGGAGTGGTGCCGTCAGGTCGCACCCCGGCGAGGAGCCATGATCCAGGCGTCCCAGCCCACCTGCTTCCTGATCGCCGACATCTCGGGCTACACCGGCTATCTCGGCGATGTCGAGCTGGACCACGCGCAGGACATCCTTGCCGACCTCATCGGCACCGTCGTGTCCGCCCTGCGGCCGAACTTCCGGCTCGCCAAGCTCGAGGGCGACGCCGCGTTCACCTTCGCGACGGTGGACCGGATCGACGGCTCGATGCTGCTCGACACGATCGAGCGCTGCTACTTCGGGTTCCGCCGGCGCCGCCGCGATGTCCGCCAGGCGACGTCGTGCGACTGCAACGCGTGCAGCCGCATTCCGGACCTCGACCTCAAGTTCGTGGTCCACCACGGCGCCGCGATCCTCCAGAAGGTCGCCGGCCGGCAGGAGCTCCTCGGGTCCGACGTGATCATTGCGCACCGGCTCCTGAAGAACGAGGTCGTCGAGAAGCGCGGCATCGCCGCGTACGCCCTGATCAGCCAGGCGTGCGTCGATGCGTCCGACATCGAACCCGCCGCGCTCGGCATGCGCGAGCACACCGAGACCTACGACCGGATCGGCGACGTGCCGGCCTGGGTTCACGACCTGGAGCGGCGCTGGCAGGAGGAGGAATCCCGGCGGCGCGTCTTCGTCACCCCGGAGGAGGCCATCCTCAGCGTGTCGGTGCCGACGAAGGTGCCCCCGCAGGTGGCCTGGGAGTTCCTGACGAAGCCCGGGCAGCGAATGAGCTGGCAGCCCTGGGTGACGTCGGTCGAGATCAAGGGGGCGACCGGCGGACGGCGCGGGCTCGGCTCGGCCAACCACTGCATGCACGGCAAGGACGCCGTCGTCGAGGAGATCCTCGACTGGCGCCCCTACGACTACGTCACCGACCGGACGATCCTCGACACCCCCGGCGGCCCGACCAGGGTGCTCCACACCATCGAGCTCGAGCCGGTCCCGGACGGCACCGTCGTCCACTACCGGTTCGCCCCGCCGAAGACGAAGCGCGAGAAGGGGCTCATGGAGCACATCGGCCCCGCCTACGGGGCGGCCCTGCGGTCGGGGGTGCCCGGGCTCCTTGCCCAGCTGGAGGCCGAGCTCGCAGCCCGCCAGGCGGGTCGCGGTCCGGAACCGGAGCTGCCCGCGCCTCGGCCGGACGGCCCCCTGGCCGGGATCCAGCCGCTGGTGATGCTCGACTGACCGGCTTCCGGCTCCGCGACGACGTGGCCGACGGGGTGGTCAGTCAGGGCCCGATCGGGCCAGCATCGGCTCGCAGTGGTCCGAGGTCTCGTGCTCGGTCATGAGCACGACCAGCCCCACCACCGAGCCGAGCTCGGTCCAGGGGTACTGGATCGGGGTGTCCCAGCGGTCGGGCGGCATCGTCGCGATCGCCGCCTCGAGCCGGTCGTGCGTCGCCTCGTACTCGGCCCATACGTCGGCCGTCGGCCAGGCCCGACGCTCAGTCACCGCCCGCTCGTTGTAGGCATCGTAGAGCCCGGGGGTGGCGATGCACGTGTACTCGTCCCCGGCCGCGTGCGCCTCCAGGGACCGGGCCGCCTCGCCGTTCCAGACGCCCAGGTGTCCCAGCACGTCGCGGACCCGCCAGGCCTGCTCGTCGTCGTGGGCGACCGCGTCGGGATCGAGCGGCTCGACGGCCGCCAGGGTCATGCGTCGCGTCCGCCGGAGCAGTGACAGTGTCGAGTTCCGCTCGTCGTCCATCTCGGTGCGCATCGGATCTCTCCTCGGCGGCGCGAGGCGCCGGCGCTGCCGCATCCTGGGCGCTGCCCTGCCCGCCGCCACCAAGGTAGTCCCCACGGACGGTGGCCGCGGCGCGTTCGCGCGGTGCGCCAGACAAGGCCCCCTGCGCGGGCGGGGAGGGCTGCCAGCGTGCCGCCAGCCCAGGGGCGGCCGGTGCCACCGTGATCACCGGCGCGTCAGGGACCCTCGTCGTCCCACGTCCCTTCGACGGTGACGACCTCGCTGCCCTCGACCTGGGCGACCGCCACGAGGCAGGCGGCCACCTCGCGCTCGTCGACTCGAACCGAGCATGCCCCACAGTCGCCGGTGGTGCAGCCGACCTTCGTGCCGGTCAGGCCCAGGTCGTGGTGAAGGACGTCCGCCAGCCGCCGCATTGGGTCGGTCTCGACCACCACCCGCCCGCCGTTCAGCCCGAACACGATCCTCTCCGTCACGCGACGAGTGCCCCGAGTTGGTCGCTGACGACGATGAGCGCGAGTTGGAACGTTCGCAGGGATTCGCCTCCCGGTTCGGTTCCGACGAGGACGGCCCGGAGACCGGGCCCAGGGAGCGACGGAAGCGTCTTCATGCTCCATGATCCTATCTTGAGAGCGTCTGCCGAGGCCACTTGCGATCGATCGACCAGGGATCCACGATCGGAGGCCTGCTGCGCTGAGCGTGTTCATGGTGCCGCCGGTCGATCGGTGCCGCCGGTCGGTGCGGACTGCCGGCTCCCGGCAGAGCGGGGTGCCCGGTGCGGGCCCGCGGTGCCGCGACGATCGGCGGGCCGCTTGAGCGGCGCGTCGCCCCGCTACTGGCTCGCCCGCCTCGAGGACCGCGATTGGCTGGAGTCGCTGGGCCGCGGACTCGCGGGACTGGCGATGACGGGGAGGTGGTAGGTTCGGGCACTCGAGCGCGACGCCGACGCCACGTCTACGGCCAACATTGACAAGAATGGCCGTTGGGCGCACATTCATGGCAAATCCGCCGTTGATTAGCCGTGACCTTGCCATGCGCCTCCCCGAACAGGCCCCCACCCTTCCCGGGCTCCTCCAGCGGCCCGATCTCGCCGCGAGCCTGCCCCGCGTGCTCGGCGCGGCCCCCGGCCCCCTGGTCGACGGTCGCTACCTGCACTGGGACAGTCTGCGGCGGCGCACGCCGCCTTCGGGGCTGACCCACGAGGAGTGGTGGCTCGGCATCCAGGTTGCTCGCCAGGCCATGCTGCGGGAGATCCCGCTGCGCGCCGTCGACGGTCGGCCCTTCCGCTACTCGCTCCCGGATCCCGTGCTCGAGCTGCTGCACTGGATCGACCAGCACGCCGCGGGCGAGCTCGTCGTCTCCGAGGCGATCCGGGATCCGGCCGCCCGACGCCGGTACCTCGTGAGCTCCCTCATCGAGGAGGCCATCACGTCCAGCCAGCTGGAAGGCGCGAGCACGACCCGTCGCGTCGCGACGGAGATGCTGCGGTCGGGGCGCCGGCCCAGGGACCGCAGCGAGCGGATGATCCTCAACAGCTACCGGGCGATGACCGCGCTGCGCGAGCTGACGGAGACCCCGCTCACGCCGGACGTGGTGTTCTATCTGCACAGCATCCTCACCGTCGACACGCTCGACGACCCCGGCGCGGCCGGGAGGCTGCAGCGCCCGGACGAGGTGCGGGTGCGGGTCGTGGCGGCGGACGGTACGGTGACCCACGTGCCCCCGCCGGCGGCCGAGCTGCCGGGCCGGCTCGAGGCGATGTGCGCGTTCGCCAACGGCGGCGGGACCGAGTTCCTGCACCCGGTCGCACGGGCGATCCTGCTCCACCTGTGGCTCGCCTACGACCACCCGTTCGAGGACGGCAACGGCCGGGTGGCGCGGGCGCTCTTCTACCGCGAGATGCTGGCGCAGGGCTACCGGCTGGTCGAGTACGCGTCGATCTCCCGCCTGCTCCTACGGGCACCCGCCGAGTACGGGCGCTCATTCCTCTACACGGAGACGGACGGCTTCGACGCCACGTACTTCCTGCTGCACAACCTGCGGATCCTCCGTCGCGCCATCGAGGATCTCCGGGCCTACCTCGTCCGCAAGATGGAGGAGGTGCTCGCGACGACCGGGCTCCTGCGACGGACCGACCTCAACCACCGCCAGGTCGCGCTCCTGGCGAACGCGCTCCGCGAACAGGACGCCATCTACACGGTCCACTCGCACGCGGAGAGCCACCGCGTGACCCGCCAGTCGGCGCGGACGGACCTGATCGACCTCGAGCGACGCGGCCTCCTCGAGCGTCGCGTGGTCGGTCGACGCTTCGAGTTCCTGCCCGCCGCGGACCTTCGCGACCGCCTCGTCGCCGCGTCGTCGCAGCGCAGCTGAAGACGGGGCGTCTGCCCGTCAGCTCTCCGGCGTCGGCGGCACGGGCACCGGCACCGGCGCCAGGCCGAGCGTGTCGCTCATCGTCGCCAGCAGCGGCACGCGGATGAGCAGGTCGATCGCGACGTAGGCCAGGAAGACGAACGCCGGGCCGATCCCGTCCCAGATGAGCCCCGCCACGAGGGCCATCGCGGCGCTCATGAGCAGGCGGACGATCCGCGCGATCCCGATCCAGCGGCCCATCTGGTCGGCCGGCACGAGCTCCCGCTCCATCGCCGCCTGGATCGGGCCGCCCAGGTAGAAGAACGCTTGGAGCCCGCCCGCGACCACGAGGAACGCCGGCGTCGGCGCCCAGATGAGCACGACGTTCGAGAGGACGAACAGGGGGATCGTGAGGAAGAGCACCGTCTTGCGGCCGATCCGGTCGGCGAGCCGGCCGAGCGGGATCGCGAGGACGATCGAGACCAGTGCCGTCGCGGCCGCCATGGCGCCCAGGATGAAGGCATCGGCCCCCTTGACCTCGTGGGCGTACACCTGCGAGAAGGCGAAGACCATGCCCATCGGCAGCTGGCCGATCCCCGCGATGACCAGCCAGCGCCCGCGATGCCTGCCCCGCAGGACGACACCGAGGTCGCCCAGGAGCGCGCCACGGGTGAGGCCGCTCGACCAGCGCTGGGGCGACAGCTGGGTGAGCACGATGACGAACGTGACGACGGTGATGCCCAGCCCGATGACGAAGAGCGGGCGGATGGCATCGGGGTCGACGCCGCCGGACGAGGCGACGACGAGCGCGCCGATGAGCGGCCCGACGATGCCCAGGAGCCCGGCCCCGACGGTCTCGCAGACCATCATCGCGGTCGCCCGGTCGCGGTTGACGAGGCAGTTGCCGCAGATCGTGGCGCAGCTGTGGCCGCTGATCGAGTAGCCGAGCCAGTAGGCGATCATCGCCGCGATGGCCATCGTCCAGCTCTGGGCGACGGCGTAGGCCAGGTACGAGACGGCGAGGAGCCCGATGCCGGCGAGGTAGAACGAGCGCGGCCCGTGGCGGTCGATGAGCCAGCCGATGAACGGGCTCGCGAGGCCGGCGGCGACCAGCCCGAGGCTGTTGACGAGGCCGAGCTGGGTCGCGCTGGCGCCCAGGGCGACGATGTAGACCGACAGGTACGGGAAGACGATCTGGTAGGCGAGCCGGTCGAGCGACGTGCGGACGACCGTGACATTCCAGTCGCGCTGCTGGCGCCGCATGAAGGCGGCGGCGCCGGCGGGCCCGGGGAGCCTCGCGGCGGCCGTCGCCATCGGCATGCGCAGCGGCCCGCGGAGGCCGGGCCGGTGCTCGGGCACCGGGGCCGGCTGACGGGGCCCGTCGTCGAGCGTCGAGGGCGGCCGAGGATCCCGGGGAACGAACGTCATTGCCGGCCGACTGTGCCACGCGCGCCTCGGCGGCCGATCGTGCCGAGGGTCACGATCCTCACGGCGTCCGGTCCCGCCGAGTGCGGGTCACCAGCGTCCGCTCCCTGGGTTCGGGTTGCCCGGCGCGGGTGCCCCTCGAGCCGTGGCCCTTTGTCGCCCCCGGCGGGATCAGCCGGCCGACGGGGGCTCCCCGGGTGCGGTCGCCGGCGGGGCCGACGGGGCCAACGCGGCCGCCGGCGCCGCGCCGAGCCCCGGCACGTCGCCCACCAGGCGCCGGACGAACTCCCCGTTCACGTCTTCCCGGGCGTAGAGGGCAGCCTTGAGGCGGACGAAGGCCGTCACCCCGCTGCGGACCACCTGCCGGTCCCAGACGAGGATCGACTCCTCGAGCGGCTTCAGGCGGTCGTCGCCGATGACGTCCATCGCCGTGACCCAGGTGGCGCCCTCGCGCAGCGACAGGAGGCCGCTGACGATGAGTCCCGACGGGAACCCGAGGTCGATCCGGGTCTTCGTGCGCGGCGCAAGGAAGCGTTCGTCGCCGACCGGCTCGCCCTCGTCGATCAGGCACTCGACGCGCGCGAGGTTCACCCGCATCCGGGGCAGCTCCGCCGCCTCGTCGGACCCACGCGGCTCCCCGGCAACACCCGGGCCCGTCGCCCGGAACGGGGCCACGGTAGAGGATGGGACGCTGGGCGCGAGGGCCGCGGCGACGTCTCCGGTGCGCGGGTGCCCACGGCACCGGGGCGGCGGCTCGGGCGTGCGGGGCGCGAAGGGCGCGCGAAGCGACGCGCGTCAACCTGCGCGGGCCACCCCCGGTGCCGGGAGGATGCGCAGGCCTCGCCGGCGCGCGGCGCGCGCGATCTCCGGCGCGTGCGGGAGACCGTCCAGGTTGAGCCCGCGCGACGGCTCCAGGAACTCGATGCCCACCACCGTTCCGTCGGCCGCGTAGTCGACGATCCGCCCGCCGTCCAGCTTCTCCTGACGAACCGCATCCGCGTCGCCGAACGCGAAGTAGGCGGCGTCGTGCCGCGTGTCGAGATCGACCTTCATGGGTTCACCCGCGTGATCCACGCGCTGACGATCGTGTCGTCGGTCGTGTCGATGACGACCTCCACGATCTGGTCATCATACCGACGCCATCGAACCTCCCGGTCGGGCACATGCCTGGCCGGGCTCGGGTATGTGTCGCTCTGCTCGTTGGCTCGAACGATCGCCGAGTGTCGAGCGTCCGCCGCCCGGGTTCAGGCTGCCGGCTCAGGCCCTCCAGCGGGCGATGAGCTCCGCGGGCGAGATGATCTCGACCCCGCTCCAGGTCTCCAAGTCCAGGAGGTGCCGGTCGCCGCTCACGATCACGTCGGCGTCAAAGGCGCGAGCGGCTTCGAGGACACGATCGTCTGCCGGATCAGCCCTGACGACCTGGACCACCTCGCGCGGCTCCACGACCGCGGCGATCCGCGTCACCTGGGCGACAGCCGCCTCAACCTGGTCGGGGATCCAGCCGAACTTCTGGCCGAGGACGCGGCCGAACTCGGCGAGCAGCGTCAGCGACGTTCCGATCTCGAGGCGCCCCTCCAGGGCCAGGCGGTACACCGCTTCCGGCGTGCCGCCCGGGAAGACGTATGCCGAGATCAGCACGTTCGTGTCGAGGATGGCCTTCATGCGTCTGACCGAGACCACAATGTCGACCGGGGGCGAAGCACGGCCCCGAGGTTCACTGCCCTCGCAATTCCTGGATCAGCCGCTCCACGTCGCTCTCGTCTCGGATGCCGGCCCGCCGGGCCGCGGACGCCCCGTAGCGCTGCAGCGACTCGAACGTCTGCGTCTCCTGGTAGGTGAGATAGACCGCCAGCATCTCCCGGAAGAGCTCGCTCTTGTTCCGCCCCTCGCGCTCTGCCAAACGCTCGAATTCGCGCGCGGATTCCGGGGGGACAGAAACCGAGAGGACCGCGGACGTTCGCTTCATGTCATACACAGTATGACAACGGAGGCGAGGAGTCAACCGCCCTCGCGCGAGAAGCATCAGCCAGGCCCGCACGGGGCGGGATGAGTTGACCCCAGGCGCGCGCCGCCGGCGCAGCCGCCGCCGGTCACGGACTCGCAGCGAGATGGGGAGTGGAGCGGGAGACGGGATTCGAGCCCGCGCCATTCTGCTTGGGAAGGGGACCGTCGGGGCGACGAGTGCCGTTCCGGGCCGCCGCCGTGGCAGGCTTGACTTCCGTATCACCGGTGATACCATGCTCGGCATGGAAACCGTGACCATCCGCGACCTGCGAAACCACGGCGGCGACGTGGTCGACCGCGTCGAAGCCGGTGAGCGAGTGACCGTGACGCGCGACGGTCGCCCCGTCGCCGAGCTGCGCCCGGTGCGCTCGAGAGGCGTCCCGTCGACCACCCTCCTGGAGCGATGGCGCCAACTCCCTGCCGTCGACGCCGACGCGCTCCGCCGGGACATCGACGCGATCATCGACCAGTCGCTGTGAGCGACCCGGAGGGCCTCCTCGACACGAGCGCCGTGCTGGCCCTGCGCCGACTGCGCGACCCATCCCTGCTGCCCGACGTCGCGCTGATCTCGGCCATCACCCTCGCCGAGCTCTCGGTCGGGCCCCTGGTCGCCTCCGACGACGCCGAGCGGGCGCGGCGGCTCGCCCAGGTGCAGCAGGCCGAGGCCGACTTCGACCCGATTCCGTTCGACGCTCCGGCCGCACGGGCCTACGCGCAGGTCGCGGCTGCGTACCGGCAGTCCGGGCGGAAGCCGACCGCCCGGTCGTTCGACGCCATGATCGCAGCGACGGCCATCGCCAACGGCTTGCCGCTCTACACCGCGAATCCGGCCGACTTCGCCGGGATCGACGGCTTGGTGGTGCGGGCGGTACCGGCACCTGGCCGGGAGGGCTGACGCGGCCGGAGCAGCGCAGCGGTCAGGCGCTCGCCAGGCTTCGTGCGAACGACGCTCGGTACACCACCCCTGGCAGCCAGGGCCAGTGCCATACCGGCTACGAAGGCTGGGGGAAGTGGAGCCGGAGACGGGATTCGAACCCGCGACGTTCTGCTTGGGAAGTCACGAGCTCGTGAGCGCAGTAGCACGAGCGTGAAGGGGCGAGCGAAAGTCGAGTAGTCAGAGTGTCGCGATCAGCATGGTTGGCGCTCTTGTTGGTCGGGGCGCGAGGTATAGCCCCGCCACCGCGGACCTTCCGATCACGATGCGGCTCGCCGAGCCGAAGCGCATGACGCGCCGGTTTGCCATCCCGACGGTTTCGGGGGCTTGCCTCGCCACCCCGCCGGACGCGCCACCGAGGGAGAGGTCCGCGTCGTTGAAGCCGTCCTCGCTGCGGGGTCGGAGAATGCGGCCGCCCACCGCCTCGGGCTGTCGCACTCGACCGTCAAGCACCACCTGGCGAACGCGCGGTCAAGGTGGGCGCGGCGACCACGGCGCAGCTGGTGTGGATCCTGGGGCCGAGGCTGCCCGAACCTGAAGGTGGGTCGGAAGAGACGAGCAGCGAGGACCGATCGTGGCCCGCCGAGTCAGGCCTCGCGCCCGGCCTCCGGCACTGGCGGCGATTGCTGTATACCCGCTGAGGTGAGCCCCTGCTCCTCCAGGAGGGCGAGGATACGATCGGTGTTCGCCCTGATCGCGGTGACGTTCGTGTAGATCCACTTCGGCGGTGACGTGTCGGGCATCGCGGCGATCCGCTCTCCGATGTCCGTCTTGCCGACTCCTGACCCGAGCGCTTTCGCGAGGAGCGCTACACCGGCGACCACGACAGCGATGACCCATGCTTTCTTCATGCGAGCCTCCTCAGGGCAAAGGGAGTCCCGATCCTGGCCTGCGCTCCGCGAAGCGGGGCGCCCACAGCCCGATCCCGACGCCGAACGCGACGTGGCCGAGCAGCATGATCCGGTTCATCCGGGCCGCGTCGCCCGTGCGGAGACCGAGCCAGCCGTAGCCCATCGAGGGGAACATGACGAAGAGCGGCAGCACGGATGTCGCGATGCCGTACGCCGTCCCCGCCGCGAAGCCCGGCCGCCTATTCCCGCGACGCGGCAGCAGCAGGAATGCCTGCGTGAGGATGACGCCCGTGGCGTAGTGCGTGAGGAGGCCGAGCCCGAGCTCGCCGCGCCGCGCCGGCGCCCTCCTGATGTCGTCGTGGCGCCACCGGCCGCGCAGCAGGCCATCCGCCCAGCGGCCGATCATGTCCGGGCCGAGACGGTCGGAGGCGAAGGCGCTCCCACCGAGGCTGCCGGCAGCCACCATGGCCGCGTCCATCGTGATCGTCGCCAGCACGCCCGCCGGAACACCGGCCGGGACACGGGTTCGGCGAAGGACACTGACGCGCCCGGACCGCCCGCCATCCGGCGCCGGCGACTGATCCCGGCGGTGGTCGTCGACGACGCTCACGGCACGGCCGCCGCGGGGGATCCGGATTCGGCGAGCACCGTTCGAACCTGCTCGGCGACCCGGCACCCGATGGCCCTGCACTTCGTGAGCTGGTCGCTCTCGATGTACCGGGCCACGCCCTGTGAGTCGGCGAAGTCGCATCCCGTGATCTTCCGGCACTGGGTGCTGCCGAACTCGCTCGCGAACCACCGCGACAGCCGGTGCCCGCGGTTCATGCTCGGGTTGAACTTGTTGAGGCGGTCGTCGAAGGCGTCGCCGCCGACCGTCATGATGGCGAGAAGTCGGATGACCCGCAGGCGACTCCCCTCGATCTCGCCGGCCTCCAGGCCGATCGCCATCACCCCCGCGGCCAAGGCGCTGCAGGTCCCTCCCATGAACAGCGTTCCGCCCATGTGGGCCGACGTGGCATCGAAGAGCTCCGGGTCGGCGGCCGCGGAGTAGCCGAGATCAGTGAGCACGGCCTTGGCGCAGTGGAATCCGTTCTCCGTGAAGTGCGAGTACAGCCTCGAGTAGCCTGCCCTGGTGCCTTGCGGGATGGCGTCCGAATGGTCGCCGTCGACGGCGTCTCGCCAGAGCTCCGCCGAGCGCAGGACCGGACCGATGCACTGCCGCGGGAAGCCGTCCTTCGTTCGGATCTCTCGGCACTGGAGCGTCTGGTGACGCGCGACGAAGTTGCGACACAGCGCGTGCCCCCTGTCGAACAGCACCGGGAGGCCACGATCCATCTCGCGCAGGCCGCCCTGGACGCCCATGAGCGCCAGGGGTGAGGTGACCGCACCGCACTCGTGGCCGGTGTTGCCGATGCCCCCCGGCATGCCGGCGCTGAGCCTGACCAGCCACTCCCCGTCGGTCGGCGCCTCGGTCGACGAGACATCCACGATCGTCTGCATCACCGTCGGAGCGCAGTGCCCCATCCTCAGGAGATTCGAGAAGCCCCGCCGCCGGTAGGCCCAGTTCGGACCCGGCTCACGCTGCCGAGGCTGAGTCTGCGCTTCCATCAGATGCTCCTTCCGGGATCACGCCTGGGCTGGTAGGCACGGCGCTCATTCGTACCTGATCGCGTCACCCGGCTTCATGCTGGTGGCGCGTCGGAGAGGGAAGGAGATCACGATCAGGGCGCCGACCAGCGTGAAGACCAGCGACAAGCCGACGTAGACCAGGGCGTACCTGTCGGGCATCGTGAGCTTCATCCCGATTGCCATCGCGGCGACGTAGACCTGGTTCACAATGTACCCGAGCGGAAGGCCCAGGATCCACCCCAAGAGGGCGAGGAAGAGACCCTCCGACGAGAAGACGAGTCGCACGTCCCGTGACCGCGCCCCGATGCACCGGAGCATCCCGATCTCCTTGGTGCGGTCCAGGATGTTCATCACGAGCGTGCTCATGAGCCCGATGAGCACGATCAGCACCACGATGAAGCTCATCATCAGGAACATCCCGGCGAGCCCCTGGTTCTGGGCGACGGCCTGTCCCGCCACCACGTACTTGACGGTGACGTCTGCCTGGTAGCCGAGACCCTCCAAGGCGTCGGAGACCCGGCGGGATGTCGCATCGATGGTGTCGGGCTGGCTGCTGGCGGTCCGGATGAAGAAGCCGTTGACCGCGTCGCCCTTCTGCAGCACCGCTTGAACCGCCTCCAGCGGGGCGTAGGCGTACAGGCCGTTCTCTGGGAACGCGGTGTCGATGCCGATGACCTCGAACGGGTGAGCGCCCGTGGCCGTCATGAGTTCGATGGTGTCGCCCAGCCCGATGTCCTCGAACCGGGAGAGCGCCTCGCCGATGACGACAACAGGTATGGCTGCTGCGGCCTCCTCCGGAGTCCACCAGCGTCCCTGTCCCTTCTCCAGCAACGTCGTGTCGTAGGCGAGCGCCTGTGTGGCCTGCACGTACCCGGAAAGCGAGACGGCGCGATCGTTGACCTTGGCGACGGTGCGGTACACCCGTTCAGCCGACATCACCCCTTCGAGCCCCTCGACGCGAGCCGCCGTCTCGATGGCCATGGGGTTGCTCGAGTCGTCCGCCACGGTCGCCCGCAGGTCCCAGGTCCAGGGGTCGTAGGCGCTGTGCGTCATGTAGACGAACGCATCGCCGCCGTTGAGCATGGCGATCACCACTGCGACCGCGAAGGCGACCTGCAGGATCGTCGAGACGCTCCTTCCCTTGCGGCGGGCGGCGTTGCGGACGCCCATCTGGACGACCCGGGGGAGGCCGCGGACGCGCATGAGAGCGCGATCGAGCAAGGTGTGGCCGTAGTCGGCCGAGATGCCATGGCTCTCCAGGCCGTCCACCACCGACACGCGGAGGGTCCGGAAGATGGCCGGCAGGGACGCCAGGACGACGACGCCCACGCCGACCGCCAGGCTGATGCCGACGGTCGGCCACTCCACGCCAAAGGGCGCGTCGAACCCGAAGCTCTGCTTCATCAGCGTGCGCTCTACCAGGAACGCGACGAGGATCCCGAGCCCCGCCCCGATGCCCGCCCCGATGAAGCCGATCAGCGCGGAGGTTGTCAGGAAGGACCGGAACACCGTGGCCCGAGTCGCCCCGATCGCCTTCATCATCGCGATCTCCCGGGTCTGCTCGGAGACGATCGTGTTCATGGTGTTGGCGATGAGGAAGAGGCTCACGAACAGGATCATGAGGGCCAGGATCCCCATGTAGCTCATGATCTGCGAGAAGATCTCCCGGCCCTCCCAGAAGCCCTCCTCGCGCACGTCGGCCAGGTTGTCGAACGCCACGACCGACGTGTTGGCCACCAGGTAGTCGCGGATGACCTCCACGGTCCCGGCCATCGCCGCCGGGTCGGTGTCCTTCACGGTGAAGCTCAGGTTCGTGAACCCGGTTCGGCCGCTGATCTGCTCGATCGCGTCGATGCTGGTGTAGAAGACGGCCACGCCGTTGCGGGTGGCTGCGCCGTGGATGAAGTTCTTGCCGACCCCGGTGACGAGCAGCTGGTGCGTGGCGTGTGCCGGGTCCTGGACGGTGATGTCGTCGCCCTCGGCCAGGGTGATGACGCCGTTGGCCTCGTTGCCCTGGTCGGTCACGACCTGCATTCCCTGGGGCACCTCGCCCGAGGTGACACGGACCACGTCGACGGCCTGGTCGGCATAGTCGGGGATGCCGACGAGAAGCGCCCTCTCGCGCCTGCCGCCGATCTCGATCGTCACCAGCAGCTCGGCCTGCGGGGACATCCGGTCGATGTTGTCCAGGGACGCGAGCTCAGCGAGCTGCTCGGCGGTGAGCGGCACATCGGTCACGCGAACGCCGATGTTGTGCATCTTCTCGGCGTGTGAGCTCCGCCTGGACAGCCCCGTCGGCGAGCGGCGTGATCGCGAACAGCCCGATGCCCATCACTCCGAGGGCCACGGTGATGATCGTGAAGATGGTGCGAGCCTTGCGTCGGGAGAGGTCTTTCCAGGACTTCTTCAGCAGCGCTGACATGCCCGAGACCCCCTACGCCTGGACGAGCTGTCCGTCGATCATCTCCACCCTGTGGCGGGCCTTCGCGGCCAGGGCCGGGCTGTGGGTGACGTAGATAACCGTCTTGCCCTGCTTGTTCAGCTCGTCGAACAGCTCGAACATCGCGGCCTCGGTCCTGGAGTCCAGGTTGCCGGTCGGCTCATCGCCGATGAGCACCTTGGGCTGGTTGACGAGCGCCCTGGCGATCGCGACACGCTGCTGCTGGCCGCCGGAGAGCTCCGAGGGGAGGTGTTCGACCTTGTCGCCTAGCCCCACCAGCTCCAGGCTCTCGCGAGCGCGCTGCCTGCGCTCGGCAACGCTCCCGCGCCTGAGGAAGTCCATCGGCAGCATGACGTTCTCGAGGGCCGTCAGCGTGGGGAAGAGCTGGAAGAACTGGAAGACGATCCCGACGTTGGCGCCCCGCCAGGCGGCGAGCGTGTCTTCCTTCATCTGGTCGATGCGATCCCCGGCGATCGTGACGCTGCCGCCGCTGGGTCGGTCGATGCCGGTGATCATGTTGAGCATCGTCGACTTGCCCGATCCGGACGGCCCCACGATGGCCACGAGCTGGCCTTCCTCGATGTCGAGATCGACGCCCCTGAGGGCTTCGAACTCGAGCTTGCCCGTCTTGTACGTCTTGCGGAGTTCGCGCAGCTGGATGAGCGCCATGGAAAGGCTCCTCCGGTCCAATAGCTCAGCGCGAAGCTGACCGGACCACGGCGGCCAGCGACGAAGAGGTAGCCATTTCAGGCCCGCCGGTTCGCCGCCTCGCCCCGCCGCACAAGGGTTCCAGCGATGAGGGCGAGGCCACAGGCGATGAGCAGGAGCGCCAGGCCGGGGACGTCGAGGCCGGCCAGCCGGCCGAGCCCCGTGCCGAGGGCGACCGCGCCACAGATGACGATGAACCCGCTGACCTTGAGACGGAGCGCCCTC
Source organism: uncultured Chloroflexia bacterium (assembly GCA_963709605.1). Lineage (GTDB taxonomy): Bacteria > Chloroflexota > Limnocylindria > Limnocylindrales > CSP1-4 > CTSoil-043. Next base: position 151,152 of record CAVPWX010000012.1, read on the forward strand.
CTCGCGGCGCTCGCCCCGAGGAAGATCAGGCCGACGCCCGCCAGCCACGCCCCCCAGGGCGCGCTGACGAGCAGGAGAACCCCGGAGTAGAGAAGCAAGACTCCCCAACCGACGGCGTCGAGGCGACGCTCGAGCTCCTCACCCGCCGACGTCCGTACCCCGGTCATGAGAATCGCCTCCCGTTCCCCTGAACGCTTCCCGGTCGGGCACCACGGTCTTGCCTCACCGAGTCTAAAAGAACGAGCGATCGTTTTGCACCTGCCGGTTGGCCCTATCTTCGGAGGAATGGTACGGTAGGATGTAGCGAGCAATCGTTCGATGAGGAGGCCGGCGACATGCCGCGGATCACGCCCGAGCGCGAGGAGGCAACCCGGCAGGCGATCCTGAAGGCCGCCCGGGACGTCTTCGTCGCCAAGGGCTTCCACTCGGCGAGCGTCCACGACGTCGTCGCCGCAAGTGGGTTCTCGGTGGGCGCGATCTACTCCTACTTCAAGAGCAAGGACGAGCTGATCCGGGCCTGCGTACTGGCCGCCAACAAGGCCGAGGCCGACGCCGTCCTCGCCAGCGCCCGCTCGGGCGGAACGCTCGCGGCGAAGTTCGATCAGGCGATCGACGGCTGGTGGGACTTCACGATTGACGCCCCCGGCGTGCCGGCGTTCCTGGCCGAGGTCTGGGCCGCGTCATCGCGGCAGCCGCTCATCCGGGACATGGTCGCGCGGCGGCGGGAGCGGGTGGTGACGGTTGCCTCCGTCATCCTCCAGGAGGCGGTGGCCGCTGGGGAGCTCGCCCCGGACACGGACGTCGACGAGGTCGCCCGGACGGTCGCGGCGCTCCTCGACGGGCTCGTCATCGAGCACATCGAATTGGGCGGCGCGCTGCGGCGGATCGACGCACGCCGGCGTGCGCGCATGGTGCTCGGCCTGGCAGCTTCGCAGTCGTAGGCCGAGGAGCGCGTCGCAGACGTCCTCCGCGCGAGGAGGCGCTCCTTGCGCTCGATCTCGCGCTGGAGCACCGCCGCCCTCGCGTAGCTTGCCTCGAGCCGGCCCGGCGGGATCGACCACCTGTCCATGCCCACCTCCTGCGCGGTTCGGACCTCATGGTCCCGCAGGCACGCGCATGGCCCAATCGGCCAACTAGAAACCGCGGCCCGCCGCCCGCACCCTTGGAGGCATGACGGCGCGCTGGCTGAGCACGAACTGCGGGAAGTGGAGCGGGAGACGGGATTCGAACCCGCGAAATTCTGCTTGGGAACGAGACCGCCCGCGGGGCACCAGCGGCCGGGGTTCAGCATGTCCGCTCAGGCAGTCCAACGAGCGATGAACACCGCGGGCAAGATGATCTCGTTTCCCGTTCCAGGACGCCAGGTCCAGGGTCAACCGGTCTCGCTCAGCCAGGCCGACGGGCAGCATACAGGCGGATCGGCCCGGCCACGCCCTTGAGCTCGACCGGGCCCACCTCGCGGAAGGCGACCTCAGCCCCGCCCGAGGCGTCGATCACCGCCCGGCTGACGAGAACCTCCCCGGCCTGCGCGTATGCCGCGATCCGCGCTGCGACGTTGACCGTCTGGCCGTAGTAGTCGCCCTCCTGGAAGATCACCGGCCCGGCGTGGAGGCCCACGTGCGCCGGCGGCATCCCTGCCTCGACCACGCCCTCGACCATCTCGAGGGCGGCCGCGACCCCAAAGCCCGGGTTCGGGAAGTGGATCATCACCCCGTCGCCCAGCCACTTGACCGGGCGGCCACCGTGCTTGACCGATGTCCGCTGGACGAGCCGGCCGAGCTGCTCGGCCAGCTGGGCCGCCGCAGCGTCCCCGCGCTCCTGGGTGAGCCGCGTGTAGCCCGTGATGTCCAGGAAGCACATGGCCGGGGGGTGCTCGAGACGGCTGTGCAGGCCGGCTGCGGCAAGCTGCATCTCGAGGTTCGCGATGAGGTCGGTCGTCCAGGCCTGCGCTTGCTGGAGGTGGTACATCGCGGTGATCGCCCGCTCCATCATGGCGGCCATCTGGTCGCCGAACTCGATCCCGAGGACCTCGTCCGGCCGCTTGCCCGCCTCCATCGCCGGCCTGACGATCTCGGTCTCCCAGAAGGCCGACTCCGTCTCGGCCATCCGGCGCAGCGCGTCGCCCTGGACGCGCAACAGCCGCAGGGTGGAGGCCTGGTTGAAGCCAGCCTTCACCTGGAGCGCGATGAGCTCGGCGTACGGCAGCTCCTCGTCGCGGATCCGGTCGTCCGGCAGAGGCGCCGGCGAGCCAGCCGCTTCACGGATCTGCATCAGCAGCTCGACCGGCACCGCGGCCCGCTCGGCGAACTTCGCGAAGGTGACCTCGCCGAGCGCCGAGAAGCGCTCGAAGGCAGGCGCCTCGAGGAAGTCGAGAGAGAACCTGCCGCTCCGCATCGCGGCGCCCAGCCCGTCGAGCGGGACGCCCGCGGCAACCAGGCTGCGGACCATGCCCACCTGACGGACGGCACCGCCCGTGAACCGTCCGTCCGCGCCCGGGCGGACGATCTCGAGCTCGACCAGCCGCCCCAGCTCCGCGGGGCTGACGCCCGCCCGCTCGGCCGCCTCGGTCATGTCGTAGCTCTCCACGGTCCCCTCCAAGCCTGCAGGCCCGCTGCGCCGGGCACATCACTTCAGTGCAGGCGCTCCTCCCAGTCCGCGGGCACGCGACCGGCCGGTCCCGGCGCCGGCTGGTCGGCCGGGTGCGCGTGCGGCGGGGCCAGGACGGGTCCCTCGAAGCCATCTTCCGTCGTGTAGTCCCAGAACCAGTCCTCGTCCGGCTCGAAGCTCTGGACGATCGGGTGCCCCGTCTCGGACGCGTGCCGGCTCGCGTGCCGCGACGGCGACGAGTCGCAGCAGCCGACGTGGCCGCACTGCGCGCACCGGCGCAGGTGGAACCACCAGCCCTCGGAAGCAAGGCACTCGACGCAGCCGGGGCCGCTGGGCGGCACCTGCGGATCGATTTCCCACCCTGTACGTTATCGATGCACCTCCCCGGCAAGGGTAGCCGTTCCCGGCCGCGATGCATCCCGCGAACGCTCGGACGGTGCCGAAATGCTCGCGCTTGAGGCGGGGTCCGGGCCCGCGCAACGGCGCCCCCAACGGCCGGACGCCGCGCCGACGACGTCGCTGACCGCACGATCGCGATGCTAAGCATGGGCCGGGTCATGCGCGAGGGGGTCGGCTCGCACGCGGACCTGCTCGACGAGTTCCCCTATCTCGGCGTGCCACACCCGCCGCCGGCCTGACGGCGCCGGACGGGCCTATCCAGGAGACCGACTGAGCGTTGTGGCAGCCCTACAGCCTCCCGAAGTGCATGGCCTGCTACAGGCAGAGTCTCGCGCGGCGCACGAAGGGGAAGGTGGAGCGGGAGACGGGATTCGAACCCGCGACATTCTGCTTGGGAAGCAGACACTCTGCCAACTGAGTTACTCCCGCTCGGGAGAACCACATTCTACCGATGACCCGGCCGGGGTCAACGCGATCGCCCAGACCGGAGGGCGGTCTGGCCTGGGGTGCGTGCCGGGGGCCGGCGTGCAGCCGCGACCCCGTCGGGCGGTGCCGTGCTACCAGTCGTCGCGGTGGCGGTTGGCCTGGCAGCGGCGGCACTCGTCCTCGCCCCAGGGTGCGCGCCGGCGGCAGCCGCACCAGCACGTGCAGCGGTCGCCATCGGCCTCGTCGTCCTCGTCGTCGAGGAAGCCCGAGCCCGCGATGAACACGACGCCTTCGGGGGTCGTCGGGTCGAGGAGGTCCTCGACGGTGTCCAGGATGTCGTCCAGCATCTCGCACCTCGCGGCGGGCGGCCGTCGATCCGGACGGGCGCCGGCTTTGCCTCCTCGCCGTCAGCCGTCCCCGTCGGACGTGGCGTTGGGGCACTCGCGGCGGTACTCGCACCAGCGGCAGCGCCAGGGTGCCGGCCGGGCGTCGAACGCCCGGGCGCGGATGCGGCCGACGGTCTCGACGAGACCCGCCTCGAACGCCGCGAGCTGCTCGTCGGTGCGGGTCGTCCAGGTGAGCTCCCCGGCCTCGGCGAAGTAGAGCCCCAGGCGCGACGCCGGCGGGAGCACCTCGCCCGTGGCCGGGTCGCGCAGGCCGCCGCGGGCGCAGCCGAACGCGTAGGCCGTCAGCTGCGCGTCGGCGTCGACATCGGCCTGGGGGCGGGCGCGGCCGGTCTTGTAGTCGACAATCTCGGTCGAGCCGTCGGCAGCGCGGTCGACGCGGTCGACGTAGCCGACGAAGCGGACGCGGTCGGCCTCGCGAGGGGCGTCGGCCGCCTCGGCGGCCCCAGCCGCAGCCTCGGCTGGCAGCGCCACGTTCACACCGAAGCCGAGCTCGACGGCGACCGGCTCCGACATCGTGGCGGCCTCGCGGGCGAGGAAGCGCTCGAGGACGGGCACCGCTCTGCGCCGCGACGACGTCGCGAAGTTGATCGCCACAGGTACACGAGCGGCACTGCGACCACTTGTGCATTGCGCAAGATCGGATAGTATCTCCTGTATGCAGCAGGACTCACGATCCGAACTTGAGAGCCGGCATGTCCCTCGATGGGTGTCGCGCGCCGTCGCCGACTTCGAGATCTTCGGTCGCGACGTCGTGTCGACCGACGATGTCGCCACGGCGCTCTGCGTCGCCGTCGACTCGCGACGGCTGAAGAACGCGATCCAGACACTGGTGCACCTCGGTTGGCTTCGACCGCTGCCGGCACGCGGGAGGTATGAGTTCCTCGGCGCGCGGGGAGGCCCGTTCCCGTCGGGCGACCCCCTGATCGAGGCACGCGCGGTGCGCTTGCGGCGGCCGGACTTCCGGCTGGCGGTGGTGGGTACCGGAGCCGCCTTTCTTCGCGGATTCGCCGAGCGCGCGCCCGACACGTATGCGGTCGCCATCGATCGCGACCAGGGCGGGTCCGTCGCCCTCGCCGCCGCGTACCACGTGATCAAGACGACGGGGGCTCGCCTCGCCGGGATCCCGGAACTGCGCCAGGTTCCCGTCTCGGACGCTGCGCACCTCCTTGCCGACGTGGCGCTGTGGTCGTCGGCAAGTGGTGACCTTCGCGATGCCGACCACTGGCTGCGCCGGGCGCTCGAGGCCGCGGCGCCGGACGAGACGGCGGCGGTGGCGCGCCGCGTCGGGCATTCGGCGGCGGCGCGGATGTCCTACCTCGCGGCACGGTTCGATGCTGCGGAAGTCGCCGCAGCGATCGCCGAAACGCTCACCGGCCGCGCGCGAACCCGGATCGGGCCCGCCGGTGCCCCGGTTGTGGTGCGGGACGCATCCCTCGGGGTCGAGGACCGACTGGGGGTGGCGAGCCGGTGATCCCGCTCGCCGCGATCAATCAGCTCGCTGCCGTATACCGCGGCCGGGGCCGCAACGAGGCCTATCTCGAGTTCGCCCAGGAGCACTTCCTCGACTGGCTCCGTGTCGAGCGCCTCTTCGACGACGAGGCCGTCGTCCTCAAGGGCGGGACCGCGATCCGCAAGTTCGTCCTCGGCAACGACGGGCGCTTCTCGACAGACCTCGATTTCGCAGTAGCGGACCCGGTCTATGCCGATCACATCCTCGAGCGCCTGGGCCGGCGGGTGGTGCACCAAGACGTGACGTTCGTCCTCGACAGGTACGACGCCGCTGCCCGCAAGGGCACCTGGCATGCCGAGACGGTGGAGCACGGCGTCTCGTTGCCCGCGAGCCTCGACTTCTCCCCTCGCATCCTTCTGCTGCCGGCGACGTACCCGGAGCGGGCGCGGATCCCCGGCATCGATCGCCGTTTCCTCGGTTTCGAACCCGTCCGGCCGCCGGTCGCCGACCTCCTCGAGACCGTCGCCGAGAAGCTGTCGCGGTTCCGGCGGACGATGCTCGGTCGCGACGTCTATGACCTCGCCATGCTCGCGCGCAGCGTCGACGATCATCTTGTGCTCCTCCGCGAGATCCTTTGCTTCAAGGCGTACTTCGACCGGGTGGAGGAGGGGCGGGACACGCTGCCCGTCCCGTTCACTGGCGGCGATGAGTTCGCGGGCCGCGATCCCGGTCTCGTGATCGGGTCCGATGATCTGGGGCTTCTCGTCCGTGAGCGGACCGACGTGGTCGAGCTTCTCGAGACAATCGGCGCGATCTACGGGCGCATGGGCGAGCCCGTCGGCGACACGGAGACGCGACTTGCCGCGTGCCGTTTTGGCGACCTGCACTGGGCTCGCGCCCGGTATGCGGAGCGGGCCCAGGAACTGCGCCAGCCCCGAGAGCCAGCGTGATGGACCGCTGGGACGACGACCCGGACCGGGCTGAGATCGATCCGCTGACCGACCTGGTTGGCCTCTGGACGGCGAGTGATCCCGAGGAGCTGTGGCGGGCTCTCGTCGTGTATTCGGATCGATCCACCACCGATCATTGGCTGGCCGTGGAGCTGTTCCGCCGCCACCACGACGATGGGACGCCAGGGGCGCTCACCCGCGGCCTTGCTGCTGTGCACCGATCATCGCTGGGAGCGCTGCACCACGCGGCTCATCGCCGGAGTTGCCGAAACCTCACTTCTCAGCGAGGACGATCTCGACGAGTTGGCCGCGCCCTTCCTGTGGTCCGATCGCTTCCTCTTCGAGTATCCGGTGAGTTGGATCGGTACCGAATGGGTCAGCATCGACGTGACTGGTGGCAGAGGAGCGTGGGACGGCGACGACGATGGGGACAGGGCCAGCGGCCGTGGCTGGGCGGTGCTGGAGCAGAACGGTTCGCTGCGTGGACACATCTACTTCCACCTCGGCGACGACTCGGGCCGCGGCCCGCACGACGACGGAAACAACCTCTTCCTCTACGCCGGGGCGGCCGCCGTGGCCGCCGGGCGGTCCGCCCCGAACGCCACCGCGAGCGTCACGAGCAGAGCGACCACGAGCGATCCTGCGAGGAGGAGCACGGCCGGGGCGAGCCCGATCGTCGTGCCCTCGATGCACGCGCGGAAGGCGTCGGCGGCCCACGTCACCGGCAGGAGCGGATGGAGGAACGCCAGCGGCGCCGGGAGCGAGTCCACCAGGTAAGGGGTCCCGCACGCTGCCGCCTGGACGCCCGCCAGGAGCAGCCCGACCAGCCAGCCCCGGTTGCCGAAGGCGATGACGAGCGCCTGGATGATCGCCGTGAAGGCAGCCGCGGCGAGCGCCACGACCAGGATGAGCGCCGGCAGCCGCGCGATGTCGATGCCGACGCCGAGGCGCAGGCCGGCGATCATCACGGCGGCACCCACGATCCCGAGGCCGGCGGCGGCGGCGAACGCCGCGATCGGTCCCAGCCACCAGCGGCGGCCCCGTCCGCGCCGGCCCGCCGGCAGGACGAGGAACGCGACGAGAGCGCCGAGCCAGAGGGCCAGCGCCATGACGTACGGAGCGATCCCGACCCCGGGCCCGCCCGATCCATCCCCCGTCGGCGACTGGACGACGACGGGGTCCGCTGCGCGCGCGGCGATCCGCGTCCTCGTCGCGTCGGGGACGATGGTCACGGCCGCCGTGGACGTGTCGAGGCCCTCTGCGATCATGGTGGCGTCGTCGGCGACGGAGCTTCCGTCGCGGGAGAGGAGACCGGACCGCGACTCGACGACGCGGGCGCCGCCGGTGACCAGGCTCATCGCGTCCTTCAGCTGGTCGACGCCCGACGCGGCCTCGGCGGTGCCGGTCGCGAGCTTGTCGGCGCCGGCGGCGGTCGTGTCCGCGCCCGCCGCCACCCGGCTCGACCCGGACGCGAGCTGTGCCGTGCCGTCCGCGAGCTGGGCCGCACCCGTCGACAGCTCGGAGGAGCCGTTCGCGGCGCTCGTCACGCCCGAGGCGAGCGGCGCCATCCCGCCCGCCAGCTGCGCCGTGCCGTCCGCAAGCTTCGTCGCGCCGCCGGCGAGCGTCGCCACGCCCGTCGACAGCTCGGAGGAGCCGTTCGCGGCGCTCGTCACGCCCGAGGCGAGCGGCGCCATTCCGCCCGCCAGCTGCGCCGTGCCGCCGCAAGCTGCGTCGCGCCGCCGGCGAGGGCCGTCACGCCCGTCGAGAGCTCGGACGCACCGGTCGCGGACGCTGCGATCGCGTATTCCAGCTGCGGCGCCGTCGCCGCGAGCTGCGATGTCGCGCTCGCCACCCCGGTCGCCCCCTGGCTCACGCCGGTCGCGCCGGTGGCGACCTGGACGGTCGCGTCCGCGACCCCGTGGGCTCCCGTGGCGAGGTCGCTGGCGCCGGTGGCCAGCGCAGTCCCCTGGGTGGCGAGCTCGAGGAGCTGAGCACAGACCGCCGGGCCGCCGCCCATGAGCACGCACGAGTCGGACAGCGCCTTCACGGCGGAGGTGTAACCCGCGACCGACGTGGACAGCCCGTCGACGCCCGTCGCGAAGGCGGCTGCACCCGCGGCCGCCTGCGTCGCTCCGTCGGAGAGGGCCGTCGCCCCGGTCGCGAGATCGGCTGCACCCGATGCGAGCGCGGCCGCCTGGGCGCCGAGCCCTGTCGTCCCCGCTTTCAGCGCCTGGAGCCCGGAGGCGAGCTCCGACGCGCCGGAGGCCGCTTTCGTCGTGCCGGTCGCGAGGTCGGACGCGCCGGAGGCGAGCGTGGCGGTCTGGGCGGGCAGCTGGCTCGTCGACGCGTCCAGCGCCTGGAGCCCGGAGGCGAGCTCCGACGCGCCGGAGGCCGCTTTCGTCGTGCCGGTCGCGAGGTCGGACGCGCCGGAGGCGAGCGTGGCGGTCTGGGCGGGCAGCTGGCTCGTCGACGCGTCCAGCGCCTGGAGCCCGGAGGCGAGCTCCGACGCGCCGGAGGCGAGGGCCGCGGCGCCGGCCGAGGCGTCGGCGACGCCCGCCGCGACGGACGCCGTCCCGCCGGCGACCAGGGTGGCCCCGGCCGCGAGAGCCTTCGTGCCGGCGGCGAGCTCCGACGCGCCGGAGGCGGCCTTCGTCGCCCCCGACGCGAGCTCATCGAGGCCGACCACGAGCTCGCCGGCGACCGCGTTGATGTCCGAAGCGTCCGTGGCGAGCGTAGTGGTGCGGTTCGCGATGGAACGCGCGTCGCCGGAGGCGGTGCCGATCGTCGTGTCGGCCGTTTTGACGGCAAGGAGCACGTCCTCGACATACGAGGTCGTGGCGGACCGCGCCGCCGACGCCGCGATCGCTTCCTGGACCTCGCGCGCGACCTGGCCGCCGTCGGTGCCGCCGCCGGGGCCGGTCGCGAGCTGGAGTCCGGCGGCCGGCTGGCCGCCCGTCGTGTCGGCCTGGATCGCCGCGATCCTCCGGGAGAAGTCGGCGGGGATCGTCAGGACCGCCCGGTACCGCCCGGACGCGAGTCCGTCCACCGCGTCCGACGCGTCGACGACCGTCCAGCGGAACGCGTCCGTCACGTCGCCCGCCACCAGCTCCTTGGAGAGGTCGCCGCCGAGGTCGAGCGTCCGGCTCGTCCCGTCGGCGACCGAGACCGTGGCCCCCTCGTCGAGGTCGACGACGGCGGCCGACATGGAGCCGCCGCCGCCCTGCGACTGCGACCACACGATGAGGCTCGCGAACGTCACCGGCACGAGGACCGCGAGAATCAGCGCGGCCGCCAGCCGCCGGCGCGAGCGCCCCGCGGGCTCTCCGGCGGCGACGAATGTGCCGTCCGCCGCGATGAATGTGCCGTCCGCGGCGTTGACCGTGCTGTCCGCCGCGACCGGCACCGGCACCAGGGCGCGCACGCCGAGGCGCAGGCCGGACGGCCACCACGCGCGGTCGCCGACGAGTGTCGTGATGGCGGGCACGAGGATCGAGCGGACGAGGAAGGTGTCGATGAGGACCCCGATCGCGACCGCGACGCCGACCTGGAAGAGGACGATGAGCGGAGCGGTGGCCATCGATCCGAACGTGCCGGCGAGGATGAGGCCGGCGGACGTGATGACCGCGCCGGTCCGGCCGGATGCGATCCGGATGCCGTCGCGGATGGGGCGGGTCTCGCTCTCCTCGCGGACGCGGCTCATCAGGAAGATGTTGTAGTCGGCGCCGAGCGCGACGAGCAGGACGAAGACCATGAGCGGCAGGTAGAAGCTGATCCCGGGGTGCCCGAGGATCTCCTGGAAGAGGAACGCGGACAGGCCGAGGGCGCTCCCGTAGGAGAGGAGGACGGTCCCGACGAGGTAGAGCGGCGCGACGATGGCGCGGAGGAGGACGATCAGGACGATGAGGATGCCGAGCACCGTGATTGCGCCGACGCGGAGGAAGTCGGCGGCGAGGACGTCCTGGACGTCGGCGAGCTGGGCGGTGGAGCCCGCGAGGTATGCCGTCGCGCCCTGGCCGAACGACGGCGCCGCGCTTTCGAGCGTGGCGTGGGCAGCGCGGACCGTCCGGAACGCCGTGATGGAGTAGGGATCGTCCGTCGTTGAGACGTAGAGCCGGGTCGCCGTGCGGTCCTGCGAGACGAACGCGTCGACCGCCTGGGTGAGGCTCGCGGACGCCTCCCCGCCGATCCCGACCGGCACGAAGATGTCGTCGGAGCGGCCGGAGAAGACGACCGGCGAGCCCGCGCGAAGGCGTCGGGCAACGCGGCGAAGGTCGCCTCCGCGCGGCGCCGCGCCTCCTTGGCGCTCGCCGTGTCGGCGAGGCTGGCCGGGGAGAGCGTCGCGTCCGGCTGCGCGTCGAAGTGGACGGCAAGGGCCTGGAGGGCGTTGGACGCGTCGACGGCTGCGTCGATGGTCGCGCTCTTCGCGAGGCTGGCCGCGGCTGCGGTCGCATCCGTGAAGGCCGGCAGGCTCCGGACCCCCGGGTTCGCGGCAGCCAGCTCATCGAGGTACCGTGCGAGAAGCGTCGTGTCCGAGCTCCCCCCGCTGGCCGCGAGGGAGCTCGTCGAGGTCATCGCCGACGCGAGCGCCCGGAGCTGGGTCGAGACGACACTCTGCGCGCGGACGCTCTCCACGACCGCCTGCGCGTCCGCGATCGCGCCGGTGGCCTTCCGGAACTGGCTCCGTCCGGCGATCTCCGGGAACGCCGTGCCGAGCGCGTTCACATAGTCGAGGGCGGACGAGAGCCCATCGGAGACCTCGCTGTCGAGGAGGGACGCGGAGTCTGTCGAGGCGCCCGCCTCATCCGGATCGAGCTCGTCGGCGATCGTGCCGAGCTGGACAGAGGGACGGAGGCCGTCGGGGACCGTGCCGTCGCCATCCGGCGTCACGAGGCTCGTCACCGTGTCGACGCCGGGCGTCGTCTCGAGCGCCAGCACCGTGTCGCGCAGCTTCGCGAGCGACGCCGGGGCGAGCATGTCGCCGGTCGCGCCGGCGTCGATGAGCCCGCTCGACTGCGTGATCTTCCCCTTGCCGAGATGCGCCGCCACGATGTCGTAGCCGGCGCGTGCGTCGGAGGTCGCCGGGAGCTCGGCGAGGGTGTCGAAGTTCGTCCTCGCCTGCGGCACGTAGAGGATCGGGATGGAGAGGCCGACCACCAGCGCGAGCGTGACCACTCCCGGGTGGCGCGAGACGCCGGCCGCCAGTCGCGCGAAGAAGCCGTCCGGCTCACCCTCGTCGGCAGTCCGCATGTGCAGCGGCCAGAACAGGTAGTGGCCGAAGATCCCGAGGAGGGCGGGTGCGAGCGTGAGGCCGGAGAGGAGCGTGATGAAGACGGCCACGCCGAGCGCCGGGCCCGTCGTGCGGATCATCTCGAAGTCCGCGAACGCCATCGCGGCGAGGCCCACGATGACCGTCGCCGCGCTCGCGCTGATGACCGCCCCGATCCGCTTGACGGTTTCCCGCACCGCCTCGTGCCAGTCCTCGTGCCCCACCTCCTCGCGGTAGCGGGAGATGAGGAAGATCGCGTAGTCGGTGCCGACGCCGAACACCAGCACGACGAGGAAGGTGTCGAGGAGCGACGAGACCTGCCAGCCCGCGGCGGCGAGGACCCCCAGGACTCCCCGGGCGAGGAGGAACGCCGCGCCGATCGTCAGGAGCGGCACGAGGGCCGCGAGGGGGGCGCGGTAGATGAGGAGGAGGATGATGACGACGAGGACGACCGTCACGACGGTGGTGCTGTCCGTGCCCGCCTGGATCGCCCGGATGTAGTCCGTGGTGATCCCGGCGGCGCCGGTGACGTGCACGGCGAGGCCGGCGGGCGCCCCCGCGAGATGGTCGCGGAGCTGCGTGACGATCGTGTCCGCGAGGCCTCCGGCCGAGCCGACGTTGAGGTTCACGGTGAGGAGCTCGAGCACGCCGTCCGAGCTGCGGAGCATCGACGCGAGCTCCGGGCGCGAGCTCGCGGAGTCGACGCTCAGCACCGCCTCGCGGAGCTCCCGGGGCGCGTCGGCGCTCGTCGTCCACGTCGCGACGCTCTCGAGGTACGCACGGTCCGCGTCCGTGAGCCCGTCGTCGCGCGAGAACGTGAGCGTCGCCGAGCTCGATGCGGCGGCCCCCGGGAACGCCTTCTCGAGTGCGTCGGCCGCCTGGACGGACGGCGCGTATCCCGGGAGGAAGGAAGCCTGGTCCGCGGCGCCGGCGGAGGCGAGCGACGGCGCGAATGTGACCGACAGCACGGCGGCGACGACCCAGACGATGACGATGAGATACCTGAGCCTGTATGCGAGGACACCGATTCGCTCGAACATCGCCTGCCTCCATGGCCGAGCGTCGACGACCTCGGCCCGCGGATCTCGAAAAGGGTTGCGCCGTGCTGGGGCACCGTCTACGATACGAAGGCGTATCCGATACGTCAATGTATCGAATACGACTGTGTATCAGATCAGGAGGTGGGGCGTGACCGTGGAGGCGAGGGAGCCCGTCCGCTCCGCACGGCGCGACGCGACGCGCGAGCGGGTCCTCGACGCCGCGCTGGTGGTGTTCGCGGAGCGCGGCGTCTTCGGCGGTACCGTCGAGGAGATCTGCGAGCGGGCGGGCTTCACGCGCGGCGCCTTCTACTCGAACTTCGACGACAAGGAGGCCGTGCTCCAGGCGCTCATCGAGCGCGAGCACGCGCGCCTCCTCGCCTACGTCGACGCGAGCATGGACCTGGTGGCCGACGGGCCGGGGTCGCTCCGCGAGGTCGCCATCGACGCCGCGGACACCGCCGGGATCCTCGGGGCGATCGTGGAGCGGATCCTCGCGTCGGTTCCCGGCGACCGTTTCGTCTCGCTCCTCCAGACGGAGATGGAGATCCACGCCGTGCGTCAGCCGGCCTCGTCGCGCCCGTTCCTCGAGGCGGACGCCCGGTTCCGGGCGCGGATCGTGGAGTTCATCGAACGCGGCATCGCGCTGCTCGGCCGCGAGCTGACGGCGGGCGCGGCGGATGTCGCGGACGCCGCGGTCGCCATCGTCGAGCGCAGCATCCGGCAGACGCTGCTCTCGGGAGGCGACGACCCGGACGCGATGGCGCGGGCGATCCTTCCCGCGCTGATCCTCGGCGCGTCGCGGGCGGCGCCCGCCGACTGACGGCCGGCGCGCGGCCGTTGATCCTCGGGCATTACGCCGGCGGTCGCGAGCTTCCGACGGGGTCCTAGAGTCGCCGATCCCCGGTGGGCCTTCGGCTCCGTCGGGCGCCGCCCCTCCCGCGCGCGAGCTCGGCGTTGCTGGCGTCGATGAAGCGTTGGACGGCGGCCTCGTCGGTCGGGTCGATGCCGGCGGCGCGGAGCTCGAGCAGCAGCTGCTTCGCAGGCCCCGCCTGCTCGTCGTCGGCCATCCCGTCGGCGAAGTCCGGGGCGAACCGGTCCACCGCCTCCAGCGTCTCGGCGATGACGTCGTCCGCGAGACCCTTGCGGCGCGCCGCGTAGCGGACGAACCGGCGAACGACCTCCGGGAGCACCTCGACCTCGGCCGGCTCGAGGATCGCCTTGCGGGGCAGCCAGTCCGCCAGGACGATCTCGACCGCGATCGGGCTCCAGCGCAGGGGATCGCCGGCCCCGTAGTCGCAGGCGAAGTCCACGAGCCAGCGGGCCAGCTCGGCCGCAGGGCCGCCGCCGACCTCCGGCAGGCCGGCCGCCTCGGGCGAGGCCACGAAGTCGTCGACGACCTCGGCGCGTGCCTCGTCGGGCACGTCGGGCTCCTCGATCGGCCGCGGCTCCGGGAGCAGCCGCAGGCGCGAGCGGAGGAGCGGCATCAGCTGGTGCCCCTCGTCGGTGACCGGGGGCTCGAGGTACATGTCGTACAGCTCGACGCCGTGGGCCAGGTGGTCGGCGAGCGCCTGCTCGTCGAGCGGGCGCACCGGCATCCTCGATGCCTCCGTCCACCCCTGGCGGATCTTCACCGGGTCCGCCGCGACCGCGCAGTCGCGGATGAGGCCGTGGAAGTTGTAGTCGAGGATCGCGGTGACGGCGTGAGGCGGCCGGCGCTCGTAGACGAAGGTCGCGACGAGCAGCGACTGGTCCTCGAGCTCGTCGGTCGAGATCCAGGCGTCCACGAGGGCCGGACGGCCGATGGCTCGAGCCCAGATCGGCTCCGGGACCTTCGCCTCCCGCAGCCGCTCCGCAGCCTCCCGTGCCTCGACGTCGAGCGGGGGCGAGGCCGTGGCGGCGAGGGCGACGAGGAGGGCGAGGTGGTCGGCGTCGCGGCCGACCGAGAGCCGCCGGATGACCGCCCGGCCGAGGGCCCGGCGGGCGTCGCGCTCGAGCGGGTTGTCGCCGTGCCACATCGAGAGGACGCCGCTCGCGACCATCTCCGCCTCGAGGGGGTCGGCGAGCCCGGCGAGGCCCGTGATCTCCTTCTCGATCGTGGCGAGGAACGACGTGACGATCCCCTGGAGGATGGCCTCCTCGGAGGGCCGGCGCGCAGCTCCCCGGGGACCGCGGCCGGTGCGTCCTGCGCTCGACGACGGGGCGCCCGACCCGCGCTTCCCGGTCCCCGGCCGGCGTGGGCCGCGGCTCACGGGGTGCCCCGGGGTGAGAACGTGCAGCCTCCGGCGTGCATGCGCCCATTGTGGCGGTTCGCGGACACGGGGTGGAGTTGGCCTACCGCGGCGTTGCCTGGTGCTCCTCCCAGGCCGCGAGGGCCTCGTCGCGCGTCATCCGGCGGACCTCCTCCTCGGCGAGGCCGACGGTGCGGATCAGTCGCTCGACGAGCCAGCCCGGGATCGTCGGGGCATCCGGGGCAGGCGCCTCGTCCGGGCCGGTCGTGCCGCGGACGACCGCCCAGAACCGCGCCTCGTCGACCCGGAGCTGGTCGCGCAGGATATGCCGGAAGAGGTCGCGGCCGATCTCGTCCCGGAGGCCGTGGGGGACCTTCGTCCGCAGGACCGTCCCGTCGGTGAGCTCCTTGCGGTAGCGCCGGTGGTCGCCGGACCGGGCCCGGCCGCGGACCAGGTTCGGCTCCTCGGTCCAGCCGTCGCGCAGGAGATACCGCCGGAGGTCTTCGAAGGTCGGCACGGCGGTGCCTCAGGGTCGGTCGGGGGCGCGCGCGCCAGCAGCCGAACCGGCGGCGGGCCAGCGGTCAACTTCCGCTGCCGGGGGCGCCGACGGCTGCGCGGCAGCTGCCGGCTCGGCGAACAGCATCGCCGCGCGCTCGGCGTCGTCCTCGGCTAGCTCGAGCCGGTGGATCCAGGGCAGCCGCTCGACCATGTTGGGCGCCGACCGCAGCCGGGCGTCGCCGGCGAACGCGGCGAGGAGCTGATCGACCTCGTCGAGGAGGTCCGCCCGCGCGTCGTCGAAGCTGGGCCCGCGGCCCCAGATGGCGAGCTCGGGCAGCCAGATCGCCACGGCCGACGGCTCGAAGAGCGCCTCCGGCGTGAACTCGAAGCGCTCGAGCGCGCGCCGGAGATCCGCCAGCGAGAGGAGCACGACCGGCTCGGCCCGCCGGCGCGTGATCCGGGCCGGCAGGTGGGTCAGCGCGTCGTCGAAGAGGTCGGCCAGCTCGGCGCGGGCCTGCGAGTAGGCGATCTCCTGCACCCCCCGAGCATCGGCGGTCGATCGGTTCTTGTCAATCTGTACTTGTTGTACAGCAACGAGGTCGTGACGGTTCGCTGCGGCTGGCCCGTTCGACGCACGTCGTCGCGGGCAGCATGGCGATCGTCACTCACCCCCGGCTCACCTGCCGCTTCACCAACCTCGTCCCGCTCCAAGGCGCCGAGGCGATGCTCCGCGCCTGGCCGGTCGGCGTGGGCCGGGCGCCTTGCGGTTCGGCAACGGGGGAGATAGACTGGTCTGCGACCAGTCGAAAGGAGCCATGATGCGGCGTGTCGGCGCCTACGAGGCGAAGACCCATCTCCCCCGCCTCCTCGACGAGGTCGCGGGCGGCGAGACGATCACGATCACCAAGCACGGCGTGCCCGTCGCCCTGCTCGTGCCCCCGGCCCGGACCGGGACTCCGGCCGTACGCGACGCGGTGGCCGGGCTGCGCGCGTTCCGGGCCCGCCACGCCCTCCGCGGCGTGACGATCCGGGAGCTGATCGACGAGGGCCGGCGCTGATGTTCGTCATCGACGCCTCGATCACGCTGGCCTGGTGCTTCGACGACGAGTCGAGCCCGGCCGCCGACGCGGTCCTCGAGCGCCTCGAGCACGAGGACGCGCTGGCGCCGCCGCACTGGCCACTGGAGGTCGCGAACGCGCTGCGAACCGCCGAGCGGCGCGGCCGGATCGGGGCGGCGGACCTGTCGCCCCTCCGGGCGCTCCTCGCGGCGCTGCCGGTCGAGATCGTGCCGCTCGAGCTCTCGACCGCTCTCTGGAGCGTCCTGGAGGGGGCCCGCGAGCACGACCTGACGTCCTACGACGCCGCCTACCTCGATCTCGCCCGCGTCCGCGGGCTGCCGCTGGCGACCGTGGACGAGCGGCTGCGGGCGGCCTGCGCCGGCGCCGGCGTCGAGCTCATCGGCTGACCGCCGGGCCGAGGGATTTCGAACACCGCCGGCTCACGACGCTGCGGCGTCGCGGACCCTGCTCAGGCCGGCCCGCCGCCCGACGAGTCCTTCCCGCGACCCCGCACGGCGGCGACGAGCACCACGACGCCTATCGCGATGAGAGCGACGGGCCAGAGCAGCTCGAACGCCTGGGCCGTCTCGGATCCGGCCAGCACGACGAACCCGAGAACGACCAGGATCGCCCCCGGGATGAGCGGCCAGATCGTGGTCTCCTTGATCCGCATGAGCATCCCGACGAGCCAGACGCCGATGAAGCCGAGGCCGAGGCCGAACATGACGGCCGCGCCGGCGATGTCGCCTTCCGTGTTCGCCGCGACCAGCACGCCGGCGCCGAGCCCCGTCACGATCCCGCCGCCGATCAGCGCGCCGGGGTTCCGCGAGACGGCGAACAGCACGAGCAGGGTGAGTCCGATCCCCAGCAGGATGAACTGCTCGGCGTCCTCGACGAGCTGCCCGAGCAGCAGCCCGGCACCGATCGCGATCAGGACCGCCCCGCCAACCCACTGGTCCCTGCGTTGCATCTCTCCGACCTCCCTCGGCGCGCCACGGCGTCTTCGATCCAGCGTGGGAAAGGTGTCGAGGGCGGCAGCGCGTGGACGACCGCCCGCGAACCGGGAGGATAGGCCCCGGGTGGGTGCCGCGAAAGGGCCATGCGGCCTTGCGGCGTGGAGCCTCGCCGAGGTTCTCGATTGACGCCCGCCAACGATGCCTCACAATGCCCTCATTCGTGGGGGGATGACACATGGGTGGGTGCTGCGGCGAGGGCATTCCCGCGTGCGAGGCCGTGTTCGACCAGGGCACGGCGGACGCCGACCTCCGGAGTCTCCGGCGCGACGGCCCGCCGTGGGCGACCCGGGCGCTGATCGACGATCTCGCGACGGGCGTCGAAGTGGGCCGTTCCACGGTGCTCGACGTCGGAGCCGGGATCGGGGCCGTCTACCTCGGGCTCCTGGAGCGCGGAGCCGCGACGGCCGTCGACGTCGACGGCTCCAGCGCCTACATCGCGGCGGCCCGGGTCGAGGCAGAGCGGCGCGGCGTCTCGGACCGGGTGCGCCACGTCCTCGGCGACATCACCGCCGTCGCGCCCACGCTGCAGCCGGCCGACCTCGTGGCCCTTGATCGCGTGGTGTGCTGCTACGACGACGTGACGTCGCTCCTGGTCGCCGCCGCAGGCCTCGCGCGTCGGCGCCTGGGGTTCGTCTATCCGCGCGATCGCTGGTGGATCCGGGCCGGGGTCGCGATCGCCAACCCGGTCGCCTTCTGGCGCTCCCACGGATACCGGATGCACGTTCATCGGGCCTCGACGATCGCCGGGCTCCTGCGGGCGGCCGGCTTTGCGCCCGTAGTGGCCCGCGACGGCCGTGTCTGGCGGGTCGAGACGTGGGAGCGGGTGGGCACCATGCCGGACGGGCCGGCGCAGGAGGGGTCAGGCGCAGAGTAGGCCGCCCTGCACGACCTGGTGTACCGGTTCGGCGCGCCGTGGGAGGGCGCGCCCTGGGCGCCGACCGGGTGCGCTTCGTGCAGGGCGATCCGGCTGCCGACGGGATCGACGGCGTGGGTCGTCCGGCCGCGCCGGGGGCGCATCGCCCGCGCCGGGGCGGCATGATTGGCGCAACGCCCCTCCGCCCTCGACACGACCGGAGCCCGCCCGATGGCCTACGCCCCCGCCCCCGACCGCTACGACGCGATGACCTACCGCACCTGCGGGCGAAGCGGCCTCCAGCTGCCGCTCCTCTCCCTCGGGCTGTGGCACAACTTCGGCGACACCACGCCGATCTCCAAGCAGCGGGAGATGGTCCGCCTCGCCTTCGACCTCGGCATCACCCACTTCGACCTCGCCAACAACTACGGCCCGCCCTACGGCAGCGCCGAGGTCAACTTCGGGCGGATGCTGCGCGAGGACCTGGCGGCCCACCGGGACGAGCTGATCATCAGCAGCAAGGCCGGCTGGGACATGTGGCCGGGCCCCTACGGGCAGGGCGGCGGCTCGCGCAAGTACGTGTTGGCGAGCTTGGACCAGAGCCTGCGCCGGGTCGGCGTCGACTACTTCGACATCTTCTACTCGCACCGCTTCGACGCGGACACCCCGCTCGAGGAGACGATGGGGGCGCTGGTGGCCGCGGTCCACGCCGGCAAGGCTCTCTACGTCGGCATCTCGTCCTACTCGGCGGGGAAGACGCGCGAGGCGGCGGCGATCCTGCGCGCGGAGGGCGTCCCGCTGCTCATCCACCAGCCCAGCTACAACCTGTTCAACCGGTGGGTGGAACCCGACCTGCTCGACGCGCTCGAGGAGCTGGGCGCCGGGATGATCGCCTTCACCGCGCTCGCCCAGGGCCTGCTGACCGACAAATACCTCGACGGGATCCCGGCCGACGCCCGGATCAACCGCCCGGGCGGCGACTCCTTCGAGCGGCGGATGCTCTCGGAAGAGAACCTCGCCCGCGTCCGGGGGCTCGACGAGATCGCCCGGCGGCGCGGCCAGTCGCTGGCCCAGATGGCGCTGGCCTGGGTGCTTCGCGACCCGCGCGTCACGACCACCCTCATCGGTGCCAGCTCGCCCGAGCAGATCCGGGAGAATGTCGGCGCACTGGCGAACCTCTCCTTCCGCGCGGAGGAGCTGGTTGAGATCGACCGCTTCGCGGTGGAGGGCGGGGTCAACCTCTGGGAGAAGCCGAGCACGGACCAGCGGGTGTAGGCCGCCGACGCGAGGCGGATGGCATCGAGCGTACGGGGTCGCGCTCCTCGCTGGCGACGCAGCCTCAGCAGAGGCCGCCGCTCAGCGGTATCCGGCCGGCAGCGCCCGCGGCGATCCCCACTCCTCGCGGAGGAGGCTGTACATCGCGGTGTCGCGCCAGACCCCGCGGCTGAAGAACGTGCGGCGGAGGATGCCCTCGCGGATGAAGCCCGCCTTTTCCAGGACCCGCTGCGACGCGGCGTTCGCCGGGTGCGTCTCGGCCTGGATGCGCCCGATCTCCTTGTGCAGGAAGAGATAGTCCGTGACCAGCAGCACGGCCTCGCTGCCGTAGCCCTTCCCGCGCTCCCCCGGGACGAGCACGTAGCCGATCCAGCAGCCGCCGTTGGCCTTGCCGTGGCCGACGTACCCGACCGGCGTCCCGTCCTTCGCCTGCACGATCCACCAGCGCTCGTCGGGCTTGGCCTCGAAGTCGCGCTCGACGTCGCTCAGCGACGACTGCACGAACGGCTCGAACTCGCCGTTGACGTCGATGTCGTTGAGCCACCCGGCCAGCATCGGCAGGTCGGCCCGCTCGGCCAGCCGGAGGTCGACGAGGGTGCCGGGGAGCATCGATCGGACTCCTTACTGCTCGAGCATCCAGGCGGCGAGGTCGGCGACGAGCTCGGGTGCCACGTGGCCGGGGTCGGAGTACTCCGCGGGCGTGCTCGGTCCGGTCCCCTCCATCAGCAGGTGGTTGAGCCCCGGATACTCACGGAACGCGACGTCGTTGCGGCCGACCAGCGCCTTGCGCCACGCCGCCAGCTCGTCCGGCGGGACTTGGTAGTCGCGACCGCCCTGCGAGAAGAACATCGGGATCGCCAGGTCGTGCGAGATCGCCAGCGGATCGTACGTGCGCAGGTCGAGCCAGTAGCTCGCCGGCACGCCGAGCGGCAGCCCGGACGCCGGCGTCGAGGGCGAGAGGTCGGGCGACTCGGCGAGGGCGACCTGCGACCGCACCGCCGCCAGCTGGCTACCCGAATCGGGGCCGAGGCTGCCGTTGGCGGCCAGGTACTCGACCTGGTCGAGGATGAGCGTCGTGAGGGGGCTGCTGTTCGCCTCGAGGAGCGCGATGCCGGCCGGCGGGTCGCCCATCTGCGCGGCGATCCGCGGCGCCAGGTACCCGCCGAGACTGTGCCCGGCCAGGAAGACCCGGTCGGGGTCGACGCCCGGGGTCTCCCGCAGCAGCTCGAGGGCGGCAATGGCGTCGTCGGTCGTCTCCTCGCGGACCGTGATCGTCGCCGCCTGCGCGGCCATCTCGGCCGCGTGCTCCTTCGTGCGCTTCTCGTAGCGGAGCGTCGCGATCCCCGCGGAGGCCAGGCCCCAGGCGAGGTCCCGGAGCGGCGTGTTCACCCCGATCGTCTCGTCGCGGTCCTGCGGGCCCGAGCCGGCGAGGAGGACCACGGCCGGGAACGGGCCGTCCCCCTTCGGCATGGCGAGCGTGCCCGGGAGCTGCCAGGGAGCGGAGCCGACGGTGAGCTCGGTCTCGGTGAACGCGTCGGGGCGGACGTAGGCGGCGGGCGACGGAGATGTCGCGGGCGTGCCCAGGTGGAGGCCCGCCACGCGGCCATCGCCGGCGACGGTGACGAGGAGAGGCACGCTGGCGTTGGCGAAGGTCGCCTGGACCGTCGCGATCGTGTAGGGCGGCTGCTCCGTCGTCTCGACGTCGCCGAGACCCTCGAATGCCCCGAACTGGGTCACGAGCTGCTCCCAGAGCTGGGCGAGGGCCGCGGCGGGCGCGGCGGCCCGCATCGCGTCGTCCTCCATCGCCTCGGCAGCCGCGGTGTCGCCGCGGGCGAGGGCGTCGATGAAGGCGTGGCCGATGGCTGCGGGATCGCCGCCGGCAGGACCGGTCGGCGCGGGCGAGGGCATCGCGGGTGAGGGCGTCGCGGCACCCTCCGTCGGCATCGACGATGGCGGGGGCGTCGACGCGACCGAGGCACAGCCGAGCAGTCCCAGCGCGACGAGCGAAACGACCAGCACACGACGGATCACGCGGCATCCTCCGATCAGGACGCGGCGCCGGACGCGCCGGGCGGCGTCGGCGGGCTGCGTCCAGTGAACGCGCGAGCGGCGTGGGTGTCAATGGCCAGGTGGCACCGCTGGCGGGCGGACCGATGGAAGCCTGCCATCCGGATCCGTCTCCTCACCTGTACGCTCTCCTTCATGGATGCGTCCTCCGACGAGCGAATCCGCCTCCGGCCCGATCCCTCCGGTCCCGGCTACGCGCCGGCCGGCGATGCCCGGGCCGCGTACGAGACGCACGGGACGTCGCTCGTCCGCTACCTCGCCCGGCGCACCGCGAAGACGCGGCTCCTCCTCGAGCTGGAGGACGCGCTTCCCGGTGACGGCCGCCCGGCTGACCCCGGACGGGCGCTCGCCGTCTTCGGCGTCTTCTGCGCGGCCGCGGCAGCCTCGTTCGGGCGGGGCTACCGCCAGCCGTCGTTCGACGCGACCGGCACGGAGATCGCCGAGGTCGACCCGGAGACCGGAGCGCGGATCGTCGCCCGGCTCGACGGCCGGGGCCCGGGCTCGCGGCTCCGCCTCTCGGTGAGCGCCGAGCTGCCGGGGATCGGCCGCTTCGATGGCCGCGAGGAGATCACGGGAACCACCGTTGGCGTCCACGGCCTGGGGATGCCGGCGCCGTCGACCTTCGACTTCGCGTCGACCGCGCCGCTCGCGCCGTGGTCGGCGCAGGCGATCGGGACGATCACCGCCGAGCTCGCACCGCGGCTGTCGGGCACGCTCGTCCGCGCGCACGGGAGCCTGGAGCTGCGCGACGACCGCGGGACCCGCGGCGAGGTTGAGCTCGCCCGGAATGGGAGCGTGGTCGCCCGAGCGCGCAGCCCGGTGGCCGGCGCGTCGAGCGTGGTGATCCGACGCTCGCTGGCCGCCTGACGCCGGCCCGAACCGACCGGCGGCGGGCAGCCGCGCCGTGCTTTCGGCCGTGTGACGATCGCATCGTGTGACGAATGTCACATGTGACGCAGACGGGCGGCCCTGTCGCGCGCGGGCCCGCCGGACGTCTACTGGACCCGACCCGCGGAGATCGATGCCAGGGCCGTCCCCGAACCGCCTGTGAGGTGGCTCGTCCGACCGGGTCCCCGCCCCCGGATGGAGGGCCTGCGATGACCACTCACGTCATCGAGACCGAGAAGCTCACCAAGAGCTACGGCAGCCACCGCGGGATCATCGAGGTCGATCTCGCCGTTGCCCAGGGGGAGATCTTCGGGTTCCTGGGGCCGAACGGCGCCGGCAAGACGACGACGATCCGGACCCTCCTCGACCTGATCCGGCCGACCTCGGGGACGGCCCGGGTGTTCGGCATCGCGTCGAGCGCCGACCCGGTGGCGATCCACCGGCGGATCGGCTACCTGCCCGGCGAGTTCGCCCTCTACGACCGCCTGACGGGCGGCCAGCACCTGGAGTACTTCGCCAACCTGCGCGGCGGCGTCGACCCCGCCTACCAGGCCGGCCTCGTCGAGCGCTTCGACCTCGACCCGTCGCGCAAGTTCAAGGAGTACAGCAAGGGCAACAAGCAGAAGGTCGCCCTCGTCATCGCCCTCCAGCACCGCCCCGAGCTGCTCCTGCTCGACGAGCCGACGGCGGGCCTGGACCCGCTCGTCCAGCAGACGTTCTTCGGCGTCCTCCGCGAGGCGGTGGCCGACGGGGCGACGGTCTTCCTCTCCTCCCACATCCTCTCCGAGGTGGAGAAGACCGCCGACCGGGTGGGGATCATCCGCGAGGGTCTCCTGGTCAAGGTCGGCACCGTCGAGGACCTGCGCGACCTGGCCCACCACCAGGTCGAGCTGCGCTTCGCGGGCGAGGTCCCGGCGGCCGCCTTCGCGGCGCTGCCGGGCGTCAGCGAGGTGATCGTCGAGGACCACGTCTTCGCCTGCGCGTCGCCGGGGCGATCACGCCGGTCGTGCAGGCGGCCGCCCGCTACGAGCTGCTCGACTTCGTCAGCCGCGAGCCCAGCCTCGAGGAGACGTTCCTGGCCCAGTACGGCCGCGAAGCCGTGGAGGTGGGCTGACATGGCGGTTGACGCCGGCGCGCCGCTCCGCGCGACGCACTTCCCCGCGATCCCCCTCCATCGCCGGCTCTACGGCCTGGGCAGCGTCTTCGGCAAGACCCTTCGCGACTCGCGGCTCGGCGCCGCCATCGTGGCCGTCCTCCTCGGCGGGATGGTCCTCGCCGGCGGCGGGACGATGTCGAGCACGTACGGCACGCTCCAGGCCCGGCAGGAGCTCGCCGCCATGTCCGCGAGCCTGCCGCCGGTCATGCGCGGGTTGTACGGCAACCCGGTCAACGTGGACACGCTCGGCGGGTTCGTCACGTGGCATTACGCGGCCTACATCGCCCTCCTCGCCGGGCTCTGGTCGATCCTCGCCCTGTCCGGCACGCTCGCCGGCGAGGCCCGCCGCGGCAGCCTCGAGTTCGTGGCCACGACGTCCCTCTCGCGGGCGCGGCTGGCGCTCGAGAAGGTGGCCGGCCACGTCGTCGCGCTGGCAGTCGTGATGGCGGTCATCGCGCTGGCGGCCTGGGTCGCCGGCGTCGTCTTCGCCAGGTTCCCGGGCGACGAGATCGTCCCGGCCGCCGCCGTCGGGTTCGCCGTCGGCCTCGGCCTCAAGGCCCTCATCGCGGGATCGATCGCCTTCGCGGTGGCCCCGTTCGCGGGCCGCGGAGCCGCCGCGGCCATCGCGCGGCGGGCTCATGTTCGGCGGCTACGTCGTCACGAGCTACCGGGCCGTCGTCCCGGCGTTCGACGCGGTCGCCGGCCTCAGCTGGCTCGGCTGGACCGCCGACCACCTGCCGCTCGCGGGCAGCTGGGATTGGGGCTCGCTCGTCCCCGTCGCCCTCGTCTCCGTCGCCCTGCTGGGGATCGGCGTCGTCGCGTTCGTCCGCCGCGACGTCGGGATTGCCGGCGGCTTCCGGATGCCGGCGCTGCCCGGCGCTGTCCTCGGGGTGCACGGGCCGATCAGCCGCTCGTTCGGCGAGGTCCTGCCGGCCGCGCTTGCCTGGGGCACCGGTCTGGGCCTCTACGCTGCCGTCATGGCGGCCGCGAGCCGGGCGTTCGCCGACGAGCTGGCGAAGATCCCGAGCCTCGCCGCGCTCGTCCGCGACATCCTCCCGGGTGTCGACATGACGACCGCGACCGGCTTCCTCGAGGTGCTCTTCGTCGACTTCGGGCTCGTCTTCGTCGGCCTCGCCGCGGCGACGCTCGTCGCCGGGCGGGCGGGCGACGAGACGGCCGGGCGCCTGGAGCTCCAGCTCGGGACGCCACTCACGCGGGCGAGCTGGGCGCTCGCGAGCGGGATCGGCGCGTGGCTCGGGATCGCCGTCGTCACCGCGCTGCTCGCCCTGGCCGTGGGGGTGGGTGTGGCGGCGGCGGGCGGCGAGGTCGCCACCCCGGTCGCCGGGACGCTCGTCCTCGCGATCTACGGGGCGGCGCTGGCCGGGGTCGGCTTCGCCGTCGGCGGGCTCGTCGGGCCGTCGCTGGCGGGGCCGGCGGTGGCGGCTCTCGCGATCGGGACGTTCCTCGTCGACATCCTCGGCCCGGCGCTCACGCTGCCCGACTGGCTCCAGGAGCTCGCCCTGAGCAACCACGTCGGGCAGCCGATGGTCGGCACCTGGGACCTCGGCGGCATGGCCCTCTGCCTCGTCCTCGCCGTCGGCGGGCTCGCCATCGGGGCATGGGGGATGCGCCGCCGGGACGTGGGAGGATAGGCGGCGCGATGCCAACGCCCGACGCGCCGTTCGACGGGTCGCCGCTGGATCGTCCTGATCTACCGCATCAAGTCGGAGTCGTCCGGCAGGCGGACGTACGTCTGGCGGCAGCTGCGCCAGCTCGGCGCGGTCTACCTCCAGCAGGCGGTGGCCGTCCTGCCGGACCGGCCCGACCTGCGGGCCGGCCTCGACCAGATCGGCGGCCGGATCAGGGTCGGCGGCGGCGAGGCCTCGCTCCTGGAGACCACCTCGCCGAGCCCGGCCTGGGAGGAGGAGCTGGTGGCGCGCTTCAACGCCGCCCGGGACGCCGAGTACGACGAGGTGATCGAGAGCGTCGAGCGGTTCGAGGACGAGATCCGCCGCGAGACCCGCAAGAAGCGGTTCCGGTTCGCCGAGCTCGAGGAGAGCGAGGCCGATTGGGAGAAGCTCCGGCGCTGGTTCGGGCGGCTCATCGAGCGCGACTTCTTCGGAGCGGCCGGTCGGCCCGCGGCCGAGGAGGCGCTGGCGCGCGGTCGCGAGCTCCTGGACGGGTTCACACGCGAGGTCTACCGGCACGAGGGGCTCGACCGCGAGGGACCGGGGGCGGCCACCGGCCGCTGAGCCCCCCCGCGCGGGGACGAAGCTCGAGCCGAGCACCGTGACGGCTACGGTGCGATGCTCTCACCGTGACGCAGCGAGGCGCCTGCAGACCGTGCGCCCAGTGCCGCACGGATCCCGGGCGCAGCCGCCCGGACTTCAAGGGCCAGACGACAGGGGCAAGGCATGACCGGACGACCACCACCTCACGATCGGCTTCCCGCGCATGTACAACGAGCCCGGCGAGCGGCGCGCCTTCCTGCCGCCGCTGATGGGCCTGCTGGCGAGCATGGATGTCGACGTGTACGTCGAGACCGGGAGCGGGGCCGGAATGGGCATCTCCGACGACGACTACGTGGCCGGGTCGTCGCGCGTCCACATCGTCGACGAGGCCACGGCGTACCGGCAGGACATCGTCGTGGTGCTGCGGGCGCCCGAGGGGCGGTACGAGCTGCTCCGGCCCGGCGCGATCCTGATCTCCATGCTCCACTTCACCACGCGGCCGGAGCGCGTCGACCTGCTGCGCGGCCTGGGCATCGAGGCCATCGCGCTCGACATGATCACCGCCGACGACGGGCGCCGGCTCGTCCAGAACCTGCGCGACGTGGCTCGCAACGGCGTGGCCGCGGCCTTCGAGGCGCTCGAGCGTCGGTGGCCGCCTCTCGTCTCACCGGACCGCCCACCGGTCTCCGTCACGATCCTGGGCGCCGGCGGCGTCGGCAAGAACGCCATCGAGTGGGCTGCCAGGGCCGGCGACGACGCGCGCAACCAGCGGTTCATGCGCGAGGGCCTGCCGGGCGTCGAGGTCGTCGTGGTCGAGCAGAACCTGTCGGGCAACGAGGCCTACTTCCGGCACCGCCTGGCCCTGACCGACATCCTCGTCGATGCCACGGCGCGCCGCGACACGTCGCGCCCCCTGTTCCCCAACGCCTGGCTCGAGTGGCTGCCCGCCCACGCCGTCGTCTGCGATCTCGCGGTCGACCCGTACCTGCTCGACGACGATCCGCCGGTCGTGCGCGGCATCGAGGGGATCCCCCAGGGCAACCTGGACCAGTGGGAGTTCGGCCCGGACGACCCGGCCTGGGACCGCCTGCCGCCCGGCGTCCCGACGGCGAACCGGCGCACGGTCGTCTCCTGCTACTCCTGGCCGGGCGTCAAGCCCGAGGCCTGCATGGAGCTCTACGGCTCGCAGGTGACTCCGCTCCTCAAGACGCTCATCTGGTACGGCGGGCTGCCGGCGATCGGGCCGGACGTGTCGTTCCACGGTCGCGCGCTGTGGCGGGCGAGCCTCAGCCACTTCGTGGGCGACGACCCGGCGGCCTGACCGCCACCCGCCGTCGTCGCGCGGCCCGGGACCGGGTCCGGCTCAGCCCCCCGGCGCCTCCGCGAGCACCCAGGTGGAGCTGTCGGCGCCGTCCCGGACCTCGACCCCGGCAGCCGCGAGGCGGTCGCGGACGAGGTCGGCCGTCGGCCAGTCGCGGGCGGCGCGGGCGCGGCCCCGGAGCTCCAGGAGCGCCTCGACGAACGGCGCCACCGCCTCGCGCGGGTCCCGCGTCCCGATCTCCGCCCGCTCGCCGAGCCGGGCGATGAGGGCCCGGAACGTGGCGTCGGCGTTGTCGAGGTCCGGGCTGTCCTCGCCGTGGCGGACGCGCGCGGAGATCTCGGAATCGAGGTCGAGGAGGGCTCCAACGGCGGTCCGCGTGTCGCCCCGCCCGAGTGCCTCGATGAAGATCCCTTCCAGGTCGGCCATCGCGTCGCGCAGGGGGAGCGCCGGGGGCGCGGCCTGCGCGGCCCGGCCTCCGGGGCCGTCCTCGAGGAACTCGTGCTCGACATCGACTTCCCGGCCGGCCGCCAGCTCCCGGGCCGCTTCGCCGAAGGCTTCGATCGCGACCTCGCTGCCGCTCGGGAAGACGGCGCTCCGGCCGTCGACCCGGACGGTGGCTCCTCCGAGGCCGGTGATCGACGCCGCCCGCGCCTCGAGGTCGAGGACGAGGGCGGTGTGGCTGTCCACGCCGAGGATGAATGCGCCCGCGGGCAGGGCGTTCTCGAGGGTTCGCAGGCGCCGCTCGCCCATGTAGCAGAAGCGGGTGTCGTGGGTGCCGCCCTCGGCGTTGTCGTAGTGGGGCACCACGGCGGCGCGCAGGCCGGTCGCCGGCCCCAGGAGGTCGAGGCCGTCAAGCCAGCGCGGCTCTTCGCCGACCTTGTAGACCTCGTAGACGGGGATCGTGACGACGCCGACCGTGAGCGCCGCCGCGCTCGCCATCGTCAGGATCCCGCCGCCGGCGAGCTTGCCGGCCAGGGCGTCGGGGATCGGTCCGCCGGCCCACTGGCGGAGGGCGTAGCTGGGGCTCCCGGGGCCGGCCATCACGTAGCGGGCCTCGCGGATCCGGGAGACGGCGGTCGCCAGGGTGACGGCGTCGGCCTCGCGGGAGCGGAGCGACGCGACGGTCACCGGCCGCCCGACGCTCGTGGCGAAGAACTCGATGGTCCGGCTGCTCAGCTCGTCGGCGTTCTCCTGGAAGCCGTAGGGGGTGTCGAGGATCACCGCCGGCACGGGGCCCCGCGGCACGGGGCCCGACGGCGCGCCACCGGACGCCGGTGCGCCGCCGGCCTCTAGGCGTTCGAAGAGGGCGCGGTGGACCTTCGCCATCGTCGGCGCGGTCTCGCCGGATCCCATGATCGCCAGGATCCGGGGCTCGCTCATGCGAAGAACCCGTCGGCCGTCGTGTCGAGCATCGCGCCTGACAGCTCGTGCGGATGCTGGGCGTGAATGTCGTGGTCGCCGACGAACCAGCGGACCCGTGCCTTCGGGATCGCCGCGGCGGCCGCCTCGACGTCGTGGCGCATGCGGGGCGCCCGATCGGCCGCGCCGCCGTCGGCCGGCGCCAGCAGGACCGGGACCGCCAGGGCGTGATAGAGCCCCGATGGGCGGTGCTCCCACAGACCGCGCAGGACCTCGATGTGGCGCTCGAACGTCAGCCACGGGGCGACCGTCCCGTCGGGCCGGACCTCGAAGTTCGCCAGGACGCCGCGGATGCCGGTCTCCGGCCAGGTGGGGTGGACCGACCGCACGTACGCCTCGACCTCCTCGAACCGCCGGCCGACGAGGCGAGGCGGGGCCAGCGCCGCCCGGCAGGCCTCCCAGTCGGCGAAGTACCGGCTCGGCTCGAGCCAGCCGCCGTCCACGCAGACGATCCCCCGGATCGCGCCCGGGTGGCGGGCCGCGAGCTCGACGACGACGTTGCCGCCCCACGATTGCCCGGCGAGAACCGGCCGGTCGATCGCCATCCGCTCGATGAGGGTCGCGAGGTCGTCGGCGACGGTCGGCACGTCGTAGGGGCCGTCCGGCTTGGACGATCGACCGTGCCCCCGCAGGTCCAGGGTCGCGACGGGGTGTCCGGCGGCGGCCAGGTCCTCCGCGACGCCGTCCCACATGCGGGCGTTCGAGGCGAGGCCGTGGACGAGGACGAACGGCATGGCGGCGCCCGTCGGCCGTGACCGGGCGCCTGCGCCGCCGCCTGCCGCCCACGTGTCGACGGCGAGCTCGACGCCCTCGGCAACCGGGATCCGTTCGGTCTGCATCAAGCGGATGGTAGTCGGGCGGTTCCCATCATGGCGGTCGGCTTCAGCCTCACGCGAGCACCGCTGAACCTGGCGACCCCGACGGGGGTATCGTTGAGCCGATGAAAGGCGATCGAGTCGAAGCTCTCGTCGACACGGGCCAGGGCGTGCAGACCTTCGAGATCGTCGCCACGCGCGCCGGGCGCCGCATCGAGGTCGTCACGTCGCGCGGGGTGGTGGAGGTGCGCGAGGTGACCCGCACCGGCACACCCGTCCGGACCGGCCGCTTCATGACGAGCCGCCTGATCGCTCTCGTCGAGCATCCCGCCATGGATGAGCGGGGCCGCGTCGAGGTCACGACACGGCACCGCCTGCAGGCGCGAGATCGAGCCTAGGTCGCAGGGCACCCGGGACGCCGGAGCCGCCCCAGCCGGCCGCAGATCCCGGGCAGCCGGAGGACCGGCCGGGGCACGTCCGCCATGGCCGGTTGTTTCGGCTGCCGCCCCGGCCCCCGATTCGGCACGGACGGCCGGATATCATGGCCGCGATCCACCGCGACCACCCGTGGGCTACCGATCGGAGGCAGCTGATGCCAGGCGAGCGCACCGGACGCGTTCTCCACGTCGACCTCACGACGGGGGCGCTCGATGTCGAGACCCCGCCGGAGTCCTTCTTCCGGAAGTATCTCGGCGGCAGCGCCATGGGCCTCTACTACATCCTGGACGGGATGAAGCCGGGGACCGACGCCTTCGATCCCGGGAACATCCTGACCGTCATGGACAGCCTGCTCACCGGCGCGCCGATCGCCGGCCAGAGCCGGGTCACCGTCAACGCCCGCTCGCCGCTCACGGACGGCATCGGCGACAGCCAGGCCGGGGGCTTCTTCCCGGCCGAGATGCGCTTCGCCGGCTTCACCGGGATCGTCATCCGGGGCCGCTCCCCGGAGCCCGCGTACCTCTGGCTCCACGACGGCCAGGCGGAGCTGCGGCCGGCCGGCCACCTGTGGGGGAAGACGACCTCGCAGGTCGATGACCTCCTGAAGGCGGAGCTCGGCGACGACAAGATCGAGATCGCCCAGGCCGGGCCCGCCGGCGAGAAGCTCGTCCGCCTCGCCGCGATCATCAACATGGCCAACCGGGCCAACGGCCGGACCGGCATGGGCGCGGTCATGGGCTCCAAGCAGCTGAAGGCGATCGCCGTCCGGGGCTCGAGCAAGAAGCTCGGCCTGGCCGACGCCGCGGGCCTCAACCGGCTCGCCCGGTGGGGCTCGGCGGAGATCCCCAACAACGCCGACGTGCTGGATCTGCGGGACAACGGGACCGAGGGCGTCCTGGAGTACCAGCACGCCATCGGGTCGCTCCCGACGTTCAACTACAACGCCGGCCAGTTCGACGCGAACGAGGCGATCTCCGGCCAGACGATGACGGCGACGATCCTCAAGGAGCGCGACACCTGCTACGCCTGCGCCGTCCGCTGCAAGCGGGTTGTCGAGACGGAGTGGCAGGGCCGGCCGGTCGAACCTCGGCACGGCGGCCCGGAGTACGAGACGGCCGCCACCTTCGGGTCGTACTGCGGCGTCGACGACCTGCCGGCGATCGCGCTGGCCAACAAGATCTGCAACGAGCACGGCCTCGACACCATCGGCACGGGGGCGACGGTCGCCTGGGCGATGGAGTGCTTCGAGAAGGGCCTCCTGGCCGAGGCGGAGATCGGCTTCCCGGCCCCCTTCGGCGACGCCGCGGCGATGGTTCGCCTGACCGAGATGCTGGCCACCCGGCAGGGCATCGGCGATGTTCTCGCCAACGGCTCGCGGCGCGCCGCCGACCTGCTCGGGAAGGGCCACGACCTGCTCATCACGGTCAAGGGTGCCGAGGCGCCGGCCCACATGCCGCAGGCGAAACGGACGCTCGGGATCATCTACGCGGTGAACCCGTTCGGCGCGGACCACCAGTCCTCCGAGCACGACCCGATGATCGAGGAGGGCGCCTCCGATCTCTCGCTCGAGCGGCTGAAGCTCCTCGGCTTCGACGGTGCCCTGCCGGCCGACTCGTTCGGGCCCGACAAGGTCCGCTTCGCCCTCAAGACCCAGCAGTTCTACTCGTTCCTCGACACGGCCTCGCTCTGCCAGTTCGTGTGGGGCCCGGCCTGGAGCCTGTACGGGCCCCGGGAGGTGGTCGCCTTCGTGCGCGCCGTGACCGGCTGGGACGACTTCGACGTCGAGGAGCTCGTCGAGATCGGCGAGCGGCGCCTGAACATGCTGCGGGTCTTCAACGAGCGGGAGGGGATCGACCGCTCGGCCGACCGGCTGCCGGCGAAGTTCTTCACGCCGCTCGTCGGGACGGGGCCGACGGCCGGTGTCGCGCTCGACGGGGCGGCGATCGAAGGCGCCCTCGACGAGTACTACCGGCTGGCCGGCTGGGACGGCCGGACCGGCAACCCGACGCCGGCCACGCTGGCCCGCCTGGGCCTGGACTGGGTCTCGTAGGAGCGGCTCCTGCACGCGCCCGTTGCCGACCAACGGCACTGGGCCAAGGGCGTCCCCCGGCCGACAATGCACGGATCACGGGGGTGCAGACGCGCGGCTCGTGGACCTGGCCACCGGGACAGCGCCGAGCGTCTGGCGAACCCGACCGCACGAGGGGTGCCGGCGCGCTGCGCAGCGCCCGTGGGAAGGATGGCGCCGCGATGGCCACGTTCGTTCTCCTGTCCACGCTCACCGACGAGGGGGCGAAGACGATCACCAACCGCCCCACGCGGATCAAGGAGGTCGACGACGAGATCCTGAAGCTCGGCGTGACGGTCCTCGGCCAGTGGGCCGTCCTGGGGCCCCACGACTTCGTGAGCATCGTGGAGGCGCCCGACCACCTGGCGATCTCGAAGGTCTCGGCGCTCCTCTCGTCGCGCGGAACGGTCCGGATCATGACCCTGCCGGCGATCCCGATCGACGACTTCATCGCGGGCCTCGCGAAGGCGTAGTCGAGGGCCCCGGGCCGCCGCCCGGAGCCGCGGCCTGGCAGCGCCCCCGGCGTCAGCCCCGCCGCCGAGGTCCGGCCGTCGGCGTCGGGCCGGCAGAAGGAGGTTGCCGTGGAGGCCGTCTTCATCGGCTTCGGGGTCATCGAGATCGACGGCGAGCGCCTCGAGCGCGATGTCGTCGTCGAGAACGGGCGGGTCCGGAAGCGCCACAAGAAGGCGTCGGCGCCGCTGCGCGGGCGCTACGGCCACACGCCCCTGAGCGTCCTCGAGCCGATCCCGTGGGACTGCCGGCGGCTCATCGTCGGGACCGGCGCGGACGGCGCCCTCCCCATCGACGAGGGCGTCCTCGCCGAGGCGCGGCGGCGCGGCGTGAAGCTCGTGGCGCTCCCGACGGAGGAGGCCTGCGAGCTGCTCTCCGACGCTGACCTCGAGACGACGAACGCGATCCTGCACGTCACCTGCTGACCCCCCGGGTCCGGCGACGCCGCGGGCGGCGAGGCTGCCGACTGCCGCGGGGAGCCCGGGTGGGTCAGGGCACCCGGTATTTGACCCCGGGTGTCCAGGCCGACGCGCCGTTCGTGGCCGTCGGCTCGGCGCGCGAGCGCACCCACCACCGGCCGGCCGATGGCAGCGTCGTGGTGACGCGGGCCGGGCGAGGGAGCTGGACAGGGCCGAAGCGCCTGCCCGCCCGCTGGCCCGGCGGCGCCGGACGACCGGCAGGACCCCCCGCCGCTCCCGCAAACTGGACACCGGCGCCACCCGAACGGAGTGACATGCAGGCGACCCTCGAGCAGATCCGCCGCGCGCCCTCGGTCCTCGACGTCATCCCCCTCAGCGAGCCCCTCGCCGCCCGGGTGCTGGCGATCGCCCGGGACGGGGGCGGTGCCGCCGAGGCCGTGCGCAGCGAGCTCGTGGAAGCGACCCGGGACCCGGCCGACGCGCCGACGGCGATCGTCGCCGCCCATGCCCTGGCCCGCCTGCCCGGCTCGGCCAGCGTCGAGGCGCTGGCCGATCTCCTCGAGGACCGGGCCTGGCTGGCCGGCCACGTCGCCTGGGCGCTCGCCGACCGCGAGCCGCTCGAGCCGCTCGTCGGCCCCCTCGTCGGGCTCGTCGCCGGCGGCCGCGTCGGCGGGATGCTCGCCCAGCGGACGCTGGCCCGCTGGGCGGCGAGCCGGACCGTCCCGGTCGCCGCCGCGGTGGCGCGGCACCTCCCGGCCACGACGGAGCCGCTCGCCCGGGCCCGGCTTGTCGAGACGCTGGGGGTCGTCGGCGCGAGCGACGACGACCTCGTGGCCCTGGCGGCCGACGGCGAGCCCGAGGAGGTGCGGGTCGCCGCCGTCGCGGCCCTCGGCGACCGCCCGGGCGCCGCCGCGCGCGAGCTCGCTGCCCTCGCCGCGGGCGACGGTCTCGTCGCCGCCACGGCGCGTCTCGCGATCGTCGACCACGGCCTCGGCCCGTTCCCCGGCACCCCTGTGCCGGCGAGCCCCGCCGCGGCGGGCCCGGATCGCGCCGCCGCCCCCGGGGCGGATCGGCTGCGGGTCGTCCAGGTCCATCTCGGCGGGCACCTCGACCGCGACCTCGCCCACGCCGGGCAGGGGAGCACCGGCGGGATCGCCACGCTGCTCGTCCAGCTCGGCGACGCCCTGGCCGCCGACCCGCGGGTCGCCGCGGTGACGACGATCGGGCGGGGGACGGCCGCCGAGGCGCTGGCCGGCCTCGAGGCCCCGGAGGCCCGGATCGCGCCGTCGGGCGACGAGCACGTCGTCCTGCCGGCGCCGCTGGGGCGCCACGAGGATGCCTCGTTCGCCGCCGCCTGGCCGGCCGTCTTCGCCGCCGAGCGGGGGCTGCGGCGGATCCTCGCCCAGCGCCCAGCGACGCTCCTGCATCTCCGGATGGCCGACGTCGGAAGCCTCGCCGCCTCGCGGATCGCCCGCCGGGCCGGGATCCCCACCGTCTTCACCCTGGCCCCCGACCCGCACGCGGTCATCGCCGAGATGGAGCGCGCCGGCGAGCTGGACCGGGCCTCCTTCGGGCCGGCCGACGCCGCCGCGGCGCTGTGGTACCGGGCCCGCCTCGTCCGCTACCTCGCCGTCTCGGCCCGCCAGGTCGTGCTCTTCCCGCGCTCGGAGCTCGCGACGCGCCTGCGCGACCTCCTGGCGATCGACATCGCCGCCGCCACGGAGCGTTACCACGTCGTGGCGGAAGGGATCGACCCGGCGCCCGTCGCGGCCGCCCGCCGCGAGGTCGCGGTGATCGCCGGCGCCGGCCCCGGGCCGGCCACGTCGTCGCCCACCGCGGACGCGGCGCCACCGCCGCCCGCGGCGCCCGCGTCCCCGGCGCCCCGTCGCGGCCCCCGGGCTGCCACGCCCGAGGTCGCCTCCGTCCTCGCCGACCTCCGGGCCGCCGTCGCGGCCCTGGGTGCCGACCGACGCAGCCTGCCCGTCGTCGTCAGCGTCGGCCGGATGGCCGAGGTCAAGGGGATGGCCCGTCTCGTCGAGGCCTTCGCCGCCGACGAGGCCCTCCGCCGGCGGGCGAACCTCGTGATCGTCGGGGGCGATCTCGACGACCCGACCCCCGAGGAGCGCGCCGAGATCGAGCGGATCGAGGCCGTCTTCGGGCCCCACCCGGAGATGGCCGGGGCGCTCGTCCTCCTCGGCCATCGCCGCCACGACGACGTCCTCCGGGTCCTCACCGCCGCCGAGGCGGGGCTCCTGCCGGAGGTCGCCCCCGGCGGGGCCTACGCCTGCGGGAGCCGCAAGGAGGAGTTCGGCATCGCGATCGTCGAGGCGCTCGCCGCCGGGCTGCCGGTCGTCGCCCCGTGGGCCGGCGGGCCGGCCTCCTACGTCGACGACGGGGTCACCGGGTGCCTCGTCGACACCCTCGACCGGCCGGCGCTCGGCGCCGCGATCCACGCCGCCCTCGACCTTGCGGGGCTGCCCGGCCGCGCCGATCGGGCCCGGGCGCTGGTCGCCGAGCGGTTCACGATCGGGGCGATGGCCGACGCGCTCGTCCCCGTCTACGAGGCGGCCTGCCGGCCGTCCGGCGAGCCGGCTCCCACGGGGAGGTCCCGATGACCCTCCTCGTCGTCAGCCCCGACTACGCCTCGCACCTCTTCCCCCTCCTCGCCCTCGCCGGGGCCTGGGTCGCCGAGGGCGAGCGGGTCGTCGTGGCCACCGGCCCGGCCGTGGCGCCGCTCGTCGAGCGAGCCGGCCTCGAGCGGGTGCCGCTCGTCCTGGGCCGGGGCTCCAACGCGGGGACCGCGCGGGCGTCGGACCAGCCAGCCGGCGAGGACGAGAACCTGAGCGCCTTCTTCGCGGCCACCCGCGCGGGGATGATCCCGACCCTCCGCCTGCAGGCCGAGCTGCGCCGGAACGACCTCCTGTGGCAGCCGGTCGACGCGGCCCGGGCGACGGTCGAGGCCGTGGCCGCCGTCCGCCCCGCCGCGGTCCTCGTCGACCACCTTGCCTTCGGGGCGGTCCTGGGGTTGCGGGTCACGGGGGTTCCCTACGCCGACGTCGTCCTCGGCCACCCGACGGCGCTGCCGGTCGGCGACGAGCTGTATGGCGTGCCGCCGGCCTGGCCGGCCGCCTTCGATCCCGACCCCGCCGAGCTCGCCGACCTGCGGCGGCTGGCGGCCGACGTCACGGCTCGCTTCACCGACGACTGGAACCGGGCGGCCAGCGAGCTGGACCCGGGCGCGGCGCCGGTCTCCGACGCATTCCGCGTCCAGGGTGACGTCGTGCTGTTCAGCTACCCGGAGGCGCTCCACGACCCCCGCCGGGCCACCGGCCTGCCGCCCCGCCACGCGTTCCTCGGGTCGTCGGTGCGCGACGAGGCCCTCGACGCCGAGGCCGCGGCCTGGGTGGCGGAGAGTGGCGGCCGCCCGCTCGTCGTCGTCTCCTTCGGCAGCTTCCTGTCGGCCCGGGCCGACGTCCTCGCCCGCGTGGCCGACGCGCTCCGGGAGGCGGAGGCACCGGGCGACCGCCCGCGCGTCGCGCTCGCCACCGGCTCGGCCGACCCGGCGGCGCTGGGCCCCGTGCCCGGCGAGTGGCTCGTCCGGCCGTTCCTGCCCCAGGTGGCGCTCGTCGCCCGAGCCTCGCTGGCCGTCACCCACGCCGGCAACAACGGGGTGACGGAGGCCCTGGCCCACGGGGTGCCGCTCGTCGTCCTCCCGTTCTCGACCGACCAGTTCGCGGTTGCCGCCGACCTCGAGCGGGCCGGCCTCGGCCGGGCCCTCGACCCGAACCGCGCGACCGCGGCCGAGATCCGGGCGGCGGTCGAGGCCGTGCTCGGGGGCCCGGAGCAGGCCGCGGCCGCTGCCCTCGGCGGAGAGCTGCGCGCGGAGGCGGGCCCGGCGCGGGCGCGGCGGGCGGTGGCGGCGCTGATCGAGGAGCGCGGGGCCGGGTAGCGCGCGCCCGGCCGTCGCCGCCCGCGTGCCGGGTGGCGCCCGGCCGCCCGGCGGGGCCCAGCGCCCGGCCGTCGCCGCCCGCGTGCCGGGTGGCGCCTACAGCTTCGGGGGCAGCTTGACCCCGGAGAGCCCCCCGTCGACGGCGATCACCTGGCCGGTGATCCACGACGCGTCGGGCGAGGCGAGGAACGCGACCAAGCCGACGACGTCGCCCGCCTCGCCGACGCGCCCGAGCGGGTGCATCGCCTCCGACGCCCGGAGCGTCGCCTCGTTCTCCACCAGACGCCGGGTCAGGTTCGAGCGGACGAGCCCCGGCGCAACCGCGTTGACCCGGATCCCGCGCGTCGCGTAGGAGGCCGCCGCGGCGGTCACGAGCCCGTCGATGCCGCCCTTGGCGGCGGCGATCGCCTCGTGGTTGAGGAGGCCGATCCGCGTCGCCGCCGACGAGAACAGGACGATCGACGCCGGGCGCCCGCGGGGCACCGCCCGCACGAACGCCCGCAGCGCGTAGAAGGCCGAGCGCAGGTTGACGGCCAGGACGTCGTCGATCTCGGCGTCGGAGAGGGCGTGGACCGGCTTCAGCACCGTGGAGCCGACCGCGTGGACGAGGGCGTGGGGAGGGCCGAGGCGCTCGACGGCGCCGCTGATCGCGGCATCGACCTCGGCCGACATCGTGGCGTCGGCGACGAACCCGGCCGCTGTCGGTCCCAGCTCGGCGGCAAGCGCGCCGACGCGCCCGCCGTCGCGCCCGACGAGGGCGACGCGCCACCCGGCGTCGACGAGCCGGCGCGCAGTCGCGGACCCGATCGCTCCGGTGGCGCCGGTGACGATCGCGACGGGCGGGGCGGGGACGGGCGCGGGCGACGCGGGATCGACGACGGTCAAGAGAGCACCTCGGTGGGACGCGTGGCTGGGAGGACGGGGGAGGGGAGCGCCGACGGCGAGGCGAGGGGCTCGCCGAGCCGGGCCGGCTCCGCCTGGAGCTGGCCGCCGCGGACCGTCGCGCCGACGACCATGGCGGCCGCGACGAGCACGACGTTCTTGATGATGTACTGGCCCTCGAGCGTCGGCGCGATCGGGAAGACGGTGAACGTCTCGGCCGGGAACAGGACGAGCGGCGTGAGCGTGCCGAGCATCTGGACCGCCAGCAGGGCCAGCGTGGCCCGCAGGAAGCGACCGGAGAGGAGGCCGAGGCCGATGAGCACCTCCCACGCGGCAAGGACCGGCAGGGCAACCCCGGGCGGGATGATCCCCAGCGTCAGCTGCTCGATCGTGCGCGCCGCGAGGTCCTCCGCCGGGCTGAGGCCGGGCACCAGCTTGAGCGCGCCGAACCACAGGAAGACGATGCCGAGCGCGACCCGCAGCACGGGGACGGCGGCCGCGGCGAGGGCGGCCGTGATCCGCCGGTCGAGCCGGTCGAAGCGGGCGCGCCACCCTGCCGACGGGGCGGCGGGGCGGGCGAGGAGAGACTGGGGCTGGGCTGCGGAAAGGGGACGATCCATGGCGGGCCTCGGCGTAGTAGGGCGACGTCCGGCACCCGGCCGTCACCCTTCCCTTCGCACCAGCCGCGCCTCGGGATCGCCCGGCGATGGGGGGCCGGTGCCGTCGGGACCTCATCCGGGTCCCCCGCGGATGCGAAACTGAAGTATGAGAATCCTCCTCGTCGGCGCCAGCGGGTACATCGGCGGCCGCCTGGCCACGCTCCTCCACGCCCGCGGCCACGAGCTGGTCCTCATGAGCCGCGACGCGCGGCCCCTGGCGGCGCGCTTCCCCGACGACCGCGTCGTCGCCGCCGACCTGCTGGACCCGCCCACCCTCGCGCCCGCCCTCGAGGGGATCGAGGTCGCCTACTACCTGGCTCACTCGATGGGGGCCGGCGAGCACGGGTTCGCCGAGCGCGACCGCCGGGCGGCACGCACCTTCGCCCAGGCGGCGAAGCGAGCGGGCGTCGCCCGGATCGTCTACCTCGGCGGCCTGGGCGACGACGAGGCCGACCTGTCGCACCACCTCTCCAGCCGCCACGAGACCGGCGCCGAGCTGGCGGCCCACGGGGTCCCCGTCACGGAGTTCCGGGCGGCGGTGATCATCGGCTCCGGAAGCGCCTCGTTCGAGATCCTCCGCCACCTGACCGAGCGCCTGCCGGTCATGATCACCCCACGCTGGGTCGGCACCCGCTGCCAGCCGATCGGCATCCGCGATGTGCTGGACTACCTCGTCGGCGTGCTCGACCACCCCGAGGTGACCGGGATCGTGGAGATCGGCGGCCCGGACGTCCTCTCCTACGGCGACATGATGCGGACCTACGCCCGCCTGCGCGGCCTCCGCCGCCTCATGATCCCGGTCCCCGTCCTGACCCCCCGCCTCTCCTCCTACTGGGTCAGCCTGGTCTCGCCGGTGCCGGCGGGAATCGCCCGCCCGCTCATCGAGGGCCTCCGCAACGAGGTCGTCGTTCGCGACCCCGGGCCGGCCGCAGCCTTCGGGCTCCACGCCGCTCCCGTACGCCGACGCCCTGGCGCGGGCGATCGACCGGACCGACCGCCACGACGTCGAGTCGACCTGGTTCGACGCCGCCCTCGCCCACCCGGACAAGGCCAGCCTGGCGTCGGTCACCTCCCGCGAGGGGATGATCGTCGAGCGCCGGGCGCGGACCATGGCGGCGCCGCCGGACCGCGTCTTCGCCGAGGTGGAGCGCCTCGGCGGCGACGCCGGGTGGCCCTACGGCAACCTCCTCTGGCGGATCCGCGGGCTGATGGACCGGGCGATCGGCGGGGTCGGCATGCGCCTGGGGCGCCGCGACCCCGACCACCTGCGGGTGGGCGACGCGCTCGACTTCTGGCGGGTCGAGGAGGTTCGCCGGCCGGCCGGCCGGGTGCCGGGCACCGACGGTGGTGCGGAAGCCGGCGCCGGGCCGGCGCCGGGCCTCCTCCGCCTGCGGGCCGAGATGAAGGTGCCGGGGCGGGCCTGGCTGCAGTACGAGGTCGTCCCGGTCGGCGACGGCACCCGCAGCCGCCTCGTCCAGACCGCCTTCTTCGAGCCGAAGGGGCTCCCCGGCCTCGCCTACTGGTACGCCCTGTACCCGGTCCACGGGCTCATCTTCCGGGGGATGGTCCGCGTCCTCGCCGAGCGGGTGGCGCACCCGGACCCGGGGGCCTGAATCGCGTCGAGGGGCAACGCTTCTGGTCGGGGATTTCGCACGATCCCTCGCGCTCGTGCCTCGCCTTGGCGCGACACCCCGGCGGCTGGGCTGGCTGGCTCACGGGAGCTGGAGGCTTGATCCCCTCGCGCGCCGCGGTGACGGGGTCGATGAGCGCGTCGTCGCCTCGAGGAGCGGCTCAGCCGTCTCGCGGGAGCTGAAGTCCATCCGCGCCGTCCAGCGCAGCGCATGACGGAATGCGCTCACCATCCCCGCGAAGTGGCCGTCG
Organism: uncultured Chloroflexia bacterium; assembly: GCA_963709605.1. Lineage (GTDB taxonomy): Bacteria > Chloroflexota > Limnocylindria > Limnocylindrales > CSP1-4 > CTSoil-043. Next base: position 191,328 of record CAVPWX010000012.1, read on the forward strand.
TTCGAGGCCGCGCGGAGGGTGCCGAGGTAGTCCTCGCGGGACCCCGTCGGGAGCTGTCCGATCATCCCCGCGGACTCGAGCTCGGCGTTCATGGTGAGCCGGCTCTCCGCCCGTTCCCGTCGGCGTGGTGACTCGAGGCGATTGCAGGTGGAGGGCACCGCCGGGGCAGCCACCCCGTCGCGAAGCCGTCCACGCCGGTCCACCAGCTCCGCGCGCGGGAACCGTCCCGCCGGCCCGGAGCTGCATCCGGAGCGCCGGGGCGACGGCCACGCCGATGCCGAGGCTGCGGACCGCCTGTGCGACGTCCCGCCGTATCGTGGAGCGCGCCAAGCTGTGCGACTACGACACCGACGGAGCCGCTCGGCTACAAGGTCCCGTACGAGGCGCTGCAGGACGGCTGATCCCGTCCACGATCATCGAGCGTACCCGTGCGGCGGGTAACTGCGAGCTCGCCGGCGCAAGCTCGGGCGGCCGGTCGGCGAGGAACGCGGCGAGCTCGGCGAAGCGCTCGAGCCGGCGCGGGTCGACGGCCATGCTACCAGCCTGGCCGACGCGGCGGCGGAGCTCGCGCACGGGGGGCACGCCGGGCTGGCGATCGGGATCCGTCCTGGGACCGACCTCGACGGCTCCCTCGACGGCGAAGCCCCGGGCGCGGTCGCGTAGTCCGTTCACTACGCCGTGCCGGGCCGTCGCGGATGTCCTCGACCCACCGCGGACGCCTCCTCCGGCATCGACGCTCGTTCGCGACCGCGAGGTTGTCGAGCAGCCCGCGCTCGACGGAGCTCATGAAGATGCCGCCTGGTCCTCCCCGTCGCCGTCGACGGGCCCGGGGCCTGACCGTGGGTCGATGACGAGTCCGGGCAGCACGAGCGCGTGGCGCCGCGGGTGGTCGATGAGCAGACGGCCGTCCACCGGGCGCAGGGCTCGGGCAGACGCGTCGACGATGACCGCGCCCGGGAACTCGCGGGCGAGGATCGTGGTCCACTCTGCGTTCACGACCGCAGTCGTGTCGGGGTCCGGCGTATAGAGGCCGCGCGCGAGATGGTGAAGCCTGCCGGCGGCGACGGCGCGGCTGACGACAGCGCGGGAGCTGGTCGGCGGTCCATACGAGGCGAGGCCACCGGGAGGCACTGGCGGGCATGAGACGTTCCTGCAGCAGAGTCGTCGTCGGGATTGCCGATGTCAACAATGATGCGTCACAACAGCCGTTCAGTCAACAATCCTGCTCCATACCTCCGCCTCGGTCGACATTCGTGCACCGGTCTGGCCGCGCCGTGCGGAGGAGCGGGCACCAGATCGATCGTCGTTTGTCGGTCGGACCCATCACATGCTTCCGTGGGATCACGGCCGCCGGATGGCGCACGCCCTGGAGGTCACGAGAACGGGGGAGACCCGCGAAACCCCCATCAGGCGCGTCACCCCGTCGTGCCGCTCAGCCCTCCTGCGCGGCCCACCCCGTGACGGCGTCCACCGCGCGCTGCCACGCCGTCCGGCCCTCCGCCCGCCGGCCGGCGTCGAGGCGCGGCTCGAAGATCCGCGTCTCGCCGGGGAGCGGTGGCAGGTCGGCCTCGTCGGCCCAGAGCCCGGCCCCGAGCCCGGCGAGGAGCGCCGCCGCCCGGGCCGTCGTCTCCGTGAAGGAGGAGCGGAGGACGGGGATCCCCAGCCAGTCGGCCTGGATCGCGCACGCCGCGTCGCTGGCGGAGAGCCCGCCGCCCACCTTGAGGCGGGCCACCCGGACGCCGGTCCGGGCGTCGATCTCGTCGAGGATCGCCCCGATCTGGAGGCCGATCGAGTCGAGGAACGCGCGGGCGATGTGGGCGCGCGTGTGGCCCAGCGTGAGCCCGAGCAGCGAGCCGCGGGCCCCCCGCACGTCGTAGGGGACGTTGAGGCCGGTGAAGGCAGGCACGAAGACGAGGCCGGCCGCGTCGGCGACCGAGTCCGCGAGCTCGCCGAGCTCCTCGTCACGGCTGATGATCCCGGCCCCCTCGCGCAGCCAGCGGACGGCGGCACCGGTCACCGTCGTGTCGGCCTCGAGGCAGTAGGTCGGCCGGCCGTCGAGGAGCCAGGCCAGGTAGACCTTGATCGTGTCGAGCTCCGGCGCCGCGTCCCCCAGGCAGACGTTGACGAACGAGGCCGTCCCGTGGGTCGCCTCGGCGTCGCCGGCGGCGCGGCAGTCGTAGCCGAAGAGGGCTCCCTGCTGGTCGGCGATCATCGCGCGCACCGGCACGCGGGTCCCGTCGAGGTCGAGCGACCCGAAGTCGGCGACGGTGGGCGAGACAGAGGGGAGGGCGGCCCGGGGGACGCCGAGGTAGGCGAGCCACTCGTCCCACCAGTCGCGCGCCCGGAAGTCCCAGAGGTTGATGCTCTGGGCGAGGGAGACGTCGGCCCGGGACACCGGATCCCCGCCCAGCGCTGCCAGGACCCACGAGGCGGAGGGGCCGATCCGCAGCGTGCCCGCCCGCGCGGCGTCCCGGACGACGGGGTCGTTCTCCATCCGCCATTTCAGGTGGAGCGCGCCGCTCCATGGGCCCGGCCAGTAGCCGAGCCGGTAGCGGCACTCGGCGGCGTGCGGCCATGCCCCGAGGGCGTCCTCGAGCGGGATCGTCCGCAGGTCCTGCCAGGTGATGGCGTTGGCCAGCGGCTCGCCGGTCCGGGCGTCCCACGCGAAGTCGGTGTCGCGCTGGGAGGCGATCCCGCAGGCTGCGAGGTCGGCCGGCCGGATCCGGGCCCGCTCCAAGGGCCTCGGCGATCGCCTCGCGGACGCCGGCGGCCACCGCCAGGGGGTCCTGCTCGACGCGGTCGGGAGCGGGGTGCAGCCGGGCCAGCGGCCGATACCCGTAGCCGCGGACGGCGCCGTCGCCGTCGAGCACGAGGGCCCGGCTGCCGCTCGTGCCCTGGTCGATGCCGAGGACGAAGCCGGCCACCGGTCGAGCCTCAGCCGCCGGCCGCGGCAGATGCCGGGACGAGGTCGGCGAGCCGGTGGAGGACGTACGTCGGGTGGATCGGCGAGGCCGCGACCATCTCCTCGGTCGTGGCGCCGGTGAGGGCGATCGCCGCCGACATGCCGGCCTCGAGGCCCATCCGGACGTCCGTCTCCAGGCGGTCGCCGGTCATGAGGCAGTCCGCCGGGCGGCAGGTCCAGCATCGCGAGGACGCGCGGCGCTGGCGTGGCGCGACGGCTTGCCGACGATCGCCTCGCAGGGGACGCCCGTGCAGGCCTCGACGGCGGCGATGACGGATGCCGCATCGGGCTCCCCGCCGCCCGGCACGGGGCAGTAGCGGTCGCCGTTGGTGGCGAAGAAGCGAGCCCCGGCGCGGATCGCGTCGAAGGCGACCTGCAGCTTCGGGTAGGCGAAGGTGCGGTCGAAGCTGGCGATCACTGCGTCGGTCCGGGCGGCCTCGTCGGTGACCTCGAAGCCGGCGGCGGCGAGCGCCCGCCGCAGCGGCGCCTCGCCGATGACGAGGAGGCGGGCACCCGGCATGCGCTCCTGCAGGAAGCTGGACGAGGACCTGGGTGGAGACGAGGATGTCGTCGACGTCGGTCGGCAGCCCCAGGCGGGTCAGCTTCGCCGCGTAGTCCTCGGGCGGGTGGGTCGGGTTGTTCGAGAGGAAGACGGTCCGGGCGCCGAGCGCCCGCAGGCGGGAGATCGTCTCGCCGGCGGTCGGCAGCAGCGCGTCGCCGAGGTAGACGGTCCCGTCGAGGTCGAAGGCGTAGCCCCGGTAGAGGCGATCGGGGCGGTCGTGGCGCGGGGTCACGCGTCGACGCGCTCCAGCACCCACGACCAGCGGTAGGTGCCCGGGCCCACGAGGTACTCGGGCAGCGTGTCCGGCCCGCAGCTGGCGGTGCCGAGCCCGCGGTGGGCCGCGTCGAGGTGGACGACGGCCGCGGGACGCGGCGCCAGCTCGCCGTGGTGGGTGGCCGCGGCGAGGTCCTCGGCGCGGAAGCGGCGAGGCCGACACCTGGCGCGGCACGTCGAGCGTGATCCGCAGGCCGCGGCCGGATGCGTCGGTCAGCGAGATCCAGCGCACGTCGGCGCGGCCCCCGCTCTCCTGGGGCCGGACGTACGGCACGTGAAGAGCTCGTCGAGCGTGGAGCGCCAGCGCCCGACGCGGCCGGCGCGGCGCCGGTCCGGGTAGGTCTCGTGCGGTCCCCGGCCCGAACCACTCGACCTGGTCCAGGCCGGCGACCGCCTCCAGGACGGTCCCCACCCGCGCCAGGTCGGCGAGCGTATCCGGGATCACGGCCATCTCGTCGATGCGGACGCGCGCCGCCGGCAAGCGGCGTGAGGACCATCTCGTGCGGCACCTCGATCCCCGCCGCGGTCCGATAGCGGCTCCGGACGATCGTGGCGCCGCCGGCGTCCTCGATCGCGTCCAGGGTCCGCGCGAGGTCCGGGAGGCCGAGCCGCTCCCACTCGGCGGCGAGCCCGGGGATGCGGTCGTTGTCCGTCGGCGCCCGCCACAGCGAGAGGAGCGGCGGCGCCGCGAGAAGCTCGTGGACGAGAAGCCCGGCGCCGTCGACGGCGACGGCTGGCCCAGCGGAAGCCACCGGACGCGCGAACGCGGCGAGCCGGTCCGGCGCCGGCCCCAGCGGGAGCTGCGTCCAGGCCACCTCGTGACCTGCGTCAGCCCAGGCTTCCGTTTCCGCGGTGACGATACGCACCGTCAGCCACGCCTCACCGACGGCGCCTGTCGCGCCCGGCCAGCCGGGGATCGGCACGGTGGCCGCCTCGCCCGGGCGCCAGCGCCGGCAGCGGCAGCTCGGCCGCGTGGACGACGACGCCCTCGACCGTCGACCTCGACCTCGCCCGCGCAGCCACGAGAGGTCGCGGAAGTCCTGGCGGTTGTGCACGGTCAGCCGGCCTGCCCGCAGGTCCTCGGGCGTCGCGCTCGACGCGGACCGGCGCTGCCAGCGCGTGGTGCTCCCACAGCGCCGGCTTGGGGGTCCGGTCGGGGAAGACGACGCCGTCGATGCAGAAGTTGCCGTCGTGGGGGGTCTCGCCGAAGTCGCCGCCGTAGGCCCAGCGGGTCGTCCCGTCGGGGAGGGACTGGACCAGGCCGTGGTCCCACCACTCCCAGATGAAGCCGCCCTGGAGCCCCGGGGTGGCCTCGATCGCGTCCCAGTACTCGGCGAGCGTGCCGTTGCTGTTGCCCATGGCGTGGGAGAACTCGCACATGATCAGCGGGTGCCGCTGGCGGCCGGACTTCGCGTGGCCGACGATCGCGCCGATCGGCGGGTACATCGGGCAGGTGAGGTCGCTGGCGGTCTGGTCGCTCGCCCAGTCCCACTTGATGGCGCCCTCGTAGTGGAGCGGCCGGGACGGGTCGTAGCGGCGGAGCCAGCCGGCGGCGGCGTCGTGGTTCGTGCCGTAGCCCGACTCGTTGCCCAGCGACCAGATGATCACCGAGGGGTGGTTCTTGTCGCGCTGCGCCATGCGCGAGACGCGGTCGACCCAGGCGTTCAGGTAGCGCGGGTCGTCGCAGACGCTGTCGATGAAGGCGTGCGACTCGATGTCGGCCTCGTCGATCACGTAGAGCCCGAGCTCGTCGCAGAGGTCCAGGAAGGCCGGGTCGTTGGGGTAGTGCGAGGTCCGCACGGCGTTGAAGCCGAAGCGCTTCATCAGCACCAGGTCGGCCGCGCATGTCGTCGCGCGAGATCACCCGCCCGGTGTGCCGGTCGAAGTCGTGGCGGTTGACGCCGCGGATGAAGACCCGGCGGCCGTTGATCAGCAGGTCGAGCCCGACGATCTCCACGCGCCGAAAGCCGACCCGGAGCGCCACTTCCTCGACGGCCTCGCCGGCCGGGGAGCGGAGGGTGACGCTCAGCGGGTAGAGGACCGGCGTCTCCGCCGACCAGGGTCGGACGCCGGCGACGTCCGTCCGCAGGGCGACCTGCCCCACGTTCGCCGGCGCGAGGTCCGCGTAGAGGCGCGGCCAGAGGTCCGTGCGCTCCTCCTCGGTGAGCGGCATCCCGGCGATCGCCCGGTCGGCCAGCTCGCGCCGGTGGCGGCTGGGGCGCGGGCCCTCGAAGCGGCCGGTGTGGGGCACGGAGGCCGCGAGCAGCCCCGTGAGGTCGGCGAGCCGTGCCTCCACCGTCCAGCCAGGCTCGGGCGCCGTCCCGGCGAAGGCGACCTCGGCGCGCACCTCGAGCGAGCCGCTCGCGAGGTCCTCGGCCAGGGCCGGGATCGCCCGCACGTCCGCGAGGTGGACCCGGCCGGTCGCGTAGAGGAAGACCGAGCGCGTGATCCCGCCGTGCCACCACTGGTCCTGGTCCTCGACGTAGCTCGCGTCGGACCACTTGACCACGGTGAGCGAGATCGTGTTCGTCCCCCACCGCGACGACGTCGGTGACGTCGAACTCGGCGGCGAGGTGCGAGTCCTTGCTGATCCCCACCTCGCGCCCGTTCACGCGGGCGATGAGGACGCTCTCGGCGGCGCCGACGTGGAGGACGATCCGGCGGCCGGCCCAGCGAGCCGGGATCTCGACCTCGCGCTCGTAGAGCCCCGTCGGGTTCGCGGCGGGGATCGCCGGCGGCAGGCCCGGGAACGGCATGACGACGTTCGTGTAGTGGGGGAGGTCGCCGAACCCCTGCATCGTCCAGCAGCCGGGGACCTCGATCTCGCCCCACGTCGGCGCGGGCTCCGCGTCCGGCGCCGGCAGCAGCTGGAAGCGCCAGCGGCCGTCGAGGGCGACGCGATCCGCGTGCGGGACGGAGTGCATCGGCACGCGGCCGACGCCGGTGAGCTCGGGCGACTCCCAGGGCGGCGGGCCGCCGGGCAGGGCCGTCACCCCTTCGTGGAGCCCAGCGTCAGGCCGCTCACGAACTGCTTCTGGAGCGCGAAGAACACGATCAGCGTCGGGATCGCGACGATGATGGAGCCGGCCGCGATCAGGTTGTTGTCCGTGAAGAACTGCCCCTTGAGCTGGTTCAGGGCGGACGTGATCGGCCGCTTCTCGCCGGTGAACATCAGGATCAGGGCCCAGAAGAAGTCGTTGTAGATCCAGGTCACCTGCAGCGTCGCCAGGGCGGCCAGGGCGGGACGCGTGAGGGGCAGGATCACGCTCCAGTACGTCGTCCAGACCGCCGCCCCGTCGACGACGGCGGCCTCGTTGAGCTCCTTTGGCAGCGTCTTCATGTAGTTGCTGAGCACGAAGGTGCAGAAGCCGAGCTGGAAGGCGACGTGGATCACCATGATCCCGATGTACGAGTCGTAGAAGAGCCGTTGTCGTTCAGGAACTCGGGCAGCGGCAGCGAGCAGGTAGAGCCGGAAGAGCGGGGTGATGATGACCTGGGGCGGCAGGAGGTTCGCCGCCGTGAAGAGCATCAGGAACACGAGGTTGAAGCGCCAGCTGTAGCGGGAGACGGCGAAGGCCATCATCGAGGCCAGGAGGAGCACCAGGATGACGGCCGGGACCAGGATGACCAGCGTGTTGATGAAGTACTTGACGATCTCGCCCCTTGACCAGCGCGTTGACGTAGTTGTCGAGGTTGTAGACGCCGCCGATCGAGACGTAGCCCAGCCGGTTCGTCTCCTCGTACGGGCGGAACGAGGTGTAGACGGCCCACGCCAGCGGCAGGAGCCAGATCAGGCTCATGGCGATCAGGAAGGCGTGCAGGCCGTACCGGCGCAGCACCTTGCGGCGGTGGGCCGCGGTAGCAACGGGGGCGTCGGCGCGGGCGGCCGCGATCTCGGTCACTCGTTCTCCTCCCCGAGGGCGCGGACGAGGTAGAAGATGATCGGGCCGACGGAGACCACGAGCAGGACCACCGCGATGGCCGAGCCGAAGCCGATCCGGCTGGTCTCGCCGATGATGTTGTTCGTGACCAGGGTGGAGAGCAGCTCCAGCCCGTTGAGGCCCTTGTTGATGATGAAGGCGAGGTCGAAGGCGCGGAGCGACTCGATCACGGTGATCACGAGGATCACGATGTTGATCGGCTTCATCACCGGGAAGACGACGCGGAAGAACGTCTGCGTCTCGCTTGCGCCGTCGATGGCGGCGGCCTCGCGGAGCGCCGGGTCGACGGCCTTCAGGCCGGCCAGGTAGAGGACCATCACGTAGCCCACCTGGCGCCAGCTCGCGGCGACGAGCACCGCCCACAGGTTGAGGCTCGGGTCGCCCAGCCACGAGATCTGGTTCCCCTGCTCGGTCCGCCCAAGGAGGTTGTTGAGGAGTCCCTGCTCCGGCGCGTAGATGAGGATCCAGATGAAGCCCACGATCGCCAGCGAGAGGACGACGGGCATGTACAGGGCGCTCTGGTAGATCCGCGTGCCCCGGATGTTCTTGTCCAGGAGGACCGCGAGGAACATCCCGAGCGGCGTCGCGATGAGCAGGAAGAAGACGAGCCAGATGACGTTGTGGGTGACGGCCGGCCAGAACGGCTTGTAGATCGTGAACGAGGTCGCTGTAGTTCTTGAGGCCGATGAACTTGATGGCCTCCAGCCCGCCGATCCCGTTCCAGCTGGTGAACGAGAGGACGATCGAGGCGAGCGTCGGCAGAAGGATGAAGACGACCACCAGGAGGGTGGGGATGCCCACCATGAGGGCCAGAGCGTCAGCTTGTCCGCGCGGGTCAGGAGGCTGAAGCGCTTCTTCCTGGGCGCCCCACGCGTCGACGCCACCCCGCCGGCCGAAGCCGGCGGGGTGGCGCCTGCCGACCGCGTCACGCGATCGGTCACGAGCGGATCATGACTAGGTCGAGGTCACAGCGGGGGCAGGGAGTCGTAGTAGGTCTGGATCTCGTTCAGGAACTTGTCGAGGTCCTGCTGGGGGTCGTTCAGGAAGCTGAGGATGAAGCCCTGCATGCCCGACGGCCCGGCGAAGTCGGCCCGCGTGTCGCGGTCCATGAACTGGGCGAACTGGCCGGCGTTGTTGAGGACCTCGGCGTTCATCTTCTGGACCTCGCGTGTACCCGCTGGTGTCGGCCAGCGGCGAGACGGCGACGCTGCCGATGCCGGGGGTGGTCACGTAGACGACCTGGCCCTCGGGCGTGCCGACGCACGTGAGGAAGGCCTTCGCAGCCTCCACGTTCTTCGGGTTGGCGCTCAGCATGAACCCGTCGATGGGGGCGTCGATCGCCTTCTCGCTGTCCCACTCGTTGTTGAAGTACGGGAACGGGAAGAAGCCGACGTCGGATGCGGCCTCGCCGGCCTGCTCGATGGCGAACGTGCCGAGGAAGTACATGCCGGCGACCTTGTCGACGAGCGCGGCCTTGGCGGCGTCCTGCCACGAGCGGCCGGGGGCGCCCTCCTGGAAGTAGGGGAGCAGCTCCGCCCACTTCTCCCAGACGGCCTTGGTCCTGGGGTCGGTCCACTTGGCTTTGCCGCCCATGAGATCCATATGGAAGGCGAAGCCGTTCAGGCGCATGTTGAGGATGTCGAAGGTGCCCATCGCCGGCCAGCCGTCCAGGTCGCCGAATGCGAGCGGGACGATGCCGTCGGCCTTCATCTTGTCGCCAAGGGCCTTGAACTGGTCCATGGTCGCCGGGATCGTGTAGCCCTTCTCCTCGAAGAGGCTCTTGCGGTAGAGCACGACCCACGGGTAGTAGTTGGTGGGGACGAAGTACATCTTGCCGTCGGTGCCGGTCGACGCGGCCTTCAGGCCGGGGGACATGTACTGCTCGATCTCTGCCCAGACGTCGTCGATCGGGGTCACCAGGCCCTGGGCCTGGAAGAAGCGCATCCGGTTGGCGGCGAACCACTTGACGATGTCGTCAGGCGTGCCCTGGAGATACGAGCTGATCTGGTTCTGGAACGTGTTGTGGTCGTTGACGTTGACCTTGACCGTGATGCCGGCCTTCTCCTGACAGTAGTCGACCTGCGCCTGGACGGCGGTCTTGGGGACCTCGTCGCTCTCGTTCGAGCCGAGCGTGGTCTCGCCCAGATCCGCGGGCGGGGCCTCGGTCGCCGGTGCCTCGGTCGCCGGTGCCTCGGTCGCAGGTGCCGTGGTGGGGGCCGTCGTTGCGCCGCCTCCGCAGGCGGAGACGATGATCGCGAGCGCGCCCAGGGCGACGAGCCCTGTCCGGCGCCACGACGCGGTTTCAGCCATGTTCTCTCCTCCAACCAGGGGGGGCCGGCTCGGGGTCGACCGCCCGAAAGACGCTGCCACACTACATCTCGCGCGACCCGTCCGCGCAACCGATTGGCAATGAATTGAGGGGCCATACTTCCCTGTGGCCGCCCGGTGCCTGCGAGGTGCCCTGGGCCGCCACGAGCGGGAGACGGAGACGCCAGATGCCGGCCGCCTGGGACGCCGCGACGAACGAGATGCACCTCCACAACGGGCAGGTCAGCTACCTCGCCCGGGTGCTGGAGGACGGCTCGCTGGGCCACCTCCACTTCGGCCCCCCGCTCGCGCCGGGACGTTCCTACCGGCACCTGGGACGCCGCCCGTTCGCGGGCTTCTCGAACCGGGTCGGGGAGCCGGTCGCCTTCGAGTGCCCGACGGGCGGCAGCGGGGACTTCCGCGTCCCGGCGCTCGTCGTCGAGCCGGCCGACGGCTCGACCGTGCTGCACCTTGCCTACGCCGGCCACCGGATCCTCCCCGGCAAGCCGGCCCTGCCGGGTCTCCCGGCCACCTACGTCGAGGCAGACGCGGAGGCGGAGACCGTCGAGGTCCTCCTGCGGGACGCCCCGTCCGGCATCGAGGTCGCGCTCCTCTACACGGTCTTCGCCGACCTTCCGGTGATTGCCCGGAGCGCGACGGTCCGCAACCGCGGCGATCATCCCGTCCGCGTCCGCTGCGCGATGAGTGCCTCGCTGGACCTCCCCGACGCGCGCTGGGACCTCGTGACACTCGATGGGACCTGGTCGCGCGAGCGCCATGTCGCCACCCGCGCGCTCGCGCCGGGTCGCCTGTCGGTGGGGAGTCAGCGGGGCGCCTCGAGCCACGAGCACAACCCGTTCGTGGTCCTGCGGCGGCCCGAGACGACCGAGGATCACGGGGAGGCCTACGGGTTCAGCCTCGTCTACTCGGGCAACTTCCGCGCCGAGGCCGAGGTGGACGCGTTCGCCACGACCCGGGTGCGGATCGGGATCGAGCCGGATGGGTTCGCCTGGACGCTCGCTCCGGGCGAGGAGCTTGCGACGCCGGAGGCCGTCCTCGTCTACGCGGCCGACGGGCTCGGGGAGCTCTCCGCCGCGTACCACCATCTCTACCGCGAGCGCCTGGCGCGCGGGACGTGGCGCGACCGGCCCCGGCCGGTCCTCCTCAACAGCTGGGAAGGGACCTACTTCGACTTCACGGAGGACTCGCTCGTCGAGATGGCGACCGCTGCGCGGGAGCTGGGCGTCGAGCTCTTCGTCCTCGACGACGGCTGGTTCGGCGAGCGCGACGACGACACCAGCTCGCTCGGTGACTGGACCGTCGACCGGCGCAAGCTGCCGGGCGGGCTGGAGGCCGTGGCCCGGCGGGTGCGCGACCTCGGGATGGAGTTCGGGCTGTGGATCGAGCCCGAGATGGTCAACCCGCGCAGCCGGCTCTTCGAGGAGCACCCGGAGTGGGCGATCGGCGTCCCGGGCCGGCCGCGGACCGAGAGCCGAAGCCAGCTCGTGCTGGACATGGCGCGCCCCGAGGTCGTCGACCACCTCTTCGCCGCCCTGGCCGAGATCCTCGCCAGCGCGCCGATCTCCTACGTCAAGTGGGACATGAACCGGAGCCTCACCGAGCCGTACTCGGCCGCCCTCCCGCCCGACCGGCAGGGCGAGTTCTTCCACCGCCACATCCTGGGCGTGTACGACCTCCACGACCGCCTGACGCGCGCCTTCCCGGACGTCCTCTTCGAGTCGTGCGCGAGCGGCGGCGGGCGGTTCGACCCGGGGATCCTGGCCTTCGCCCCCCAGGGCTGGACCAGCGACGACACCGACGCCGTGGAGCGCCTGCGGATCCAGTGGGGCACGTCGCTCGTCTACCCGCTCAGCTCGATGGGGGCCCACGTCTCGGCCGTCCCGAACCACCAGGTCGGCCGGGTGACTCCCCTCGAGACGCGGGCCGCCGTGGCCTTCTTCGGCGTCTTCGGCTACGAGCTGGACCCCCGGACGCTGACCGCCGCGGAGCGGGCCGCGATCGTCGACCAGGTGGCCTTCTACAAGGAGCACCGCGACGTCCTCCAGCGCGGCCGCTTCCATCGCCTCCGCAGCCCGTTCGAGGGCGACGGGAACACGACGGCCTGGATGACGGTCGCCGACGACGCTCGGCACGCCGTCGTCGGCTGGTACCGGATTCTCAACGTGCCCGAGCCGGGCCCCGACCGGATCCGGCTGCGGGGGCTCGATCCCGCGCTCCTGTACCGGGTGACGCCGTGGCCGCCGGCCGGCGCGGCCGCGGAGCGCCTACGAGGCCCTCGTGCGGGGCGGCGACGACCTGATGGGCGCGGGGATCATCGTGGCCTCGGACCGGCGGGACACGGCCGCCCGAGGCGACTTCCAGGCCCGCCTGTTCGTGCTGGAGGCGGCCGAGACGCCCACGAGGGACTGACCGGTCGGACGGGAGGCGCCGGTGGCGCCGGAACGCGAAACGGACCCGGCCGGCCCGAGAGAGGGAGGGCGGCGCGGGTCCGTGTTCGGTGCCGTCGAGCCGGGAGGAGAGCGGTCGACCGGCTGCCGTTCCCGGGGAGGAGACCGGGTTCGCGATGTGGAGTTGACCACCCGAGCCTGAATTGATCCTGAAGGGCGGGCGCCCGGCCCGTCGCCGGGGAGCGTGCTGCACGCGGCCGGGTCCGGCGTCGACCGCGGGCGGTGCACGCCCCGCTGGTATCGTGAGCAGGTGGAGCGCGCGACGATGGAGGAGCACCAGGCGCCGGCCCGGTCCCTGCGTGCCCGCTGGCTCGGCCGGATCGGGTACCGCGAGGCGTGGGCGCTCCAGCGGGCCCTGGCCGTCGCGCGTGCCGAGGGGACGCTGGTCGAGGATCAGCTCCTGCTGCTGGAGCACGACGCGGTGATCACGCTCGGCCGGAATGCTCTCGAGGAGCACGTCCTCGCCATGCCCGGGCTGCTGGCGTCGCGCGGCATCGAGGTGGTCCGCGTCGAGCGCGGCGGCGAGGTCACCTATCACGGGCCGGGTCAGCTCGTGGCCTACCCGATCGTGGCGCTGGCGGCCCCGGCAGGTGCGCAGCCGCCCCGCGAGGCGGCTGCGACCGGGGTCGAGGCGCCGGCCCGGCCCCTCGGCGTCAGGCCCTTCGTCGAGGCCCTCGAGGGCGCGATGGCCGACACCTGCGCCGCCGCGGGGATCGCCGCCGGCAGTCGCCCCGGCCATCCCGGCTGCTGGGTCGACCCCGGCGGCCCCCTGCCCCGCAAGATCGGGGCCCTCGGGATCCGCGTCGCGCGAGGGGTGAGCTTCCACGGCATCGCCCTCAACGTGACCACGAACCTCGCCGACTTCGACCTCATCGATCCCTGCGGGATGCCGGGCCTCCGCTCGACGTCGATCGCCCGCGAGCGCGCGCGCGCGCGCGGCGCTGCCGACGCGGACCCGGGTTCGAGCGCAGGTGCGGGCACGGATGTCCCGCCCACGACGGAGAGCGTGGCCCAGGCCGCCGCCGCGTTCGCGCCTGCCCTCGCTGCTCGCCTGGGCTTCGAGCTCGTCGGGCCGCTCCCGCCCGACGCCGACCCTGCCGCGGAGCGCCGGGCACTCGAGGGGCTCGTCGCCGGGGCCGCCGCCGCGGCGGCCGACGAGCCGGCCCTGCCGGCGGCCGGCATCCTCGCGGGGTCCCGCTGATGGCCGCCGGCCTCTTCGAGCTGCGCCGCGACGCCATCACCGGCTGGTGGGTCGCCACCCTTGTCGACCGCGAGTTCGAGCGCGAGCGCTTCGTCACGAGCGCCGAGCCCGTGGACGACCACGGCGACTGCTTCAACTGCCGGATCCCGCCCGGCGACGGCGTCCGGATGCGGGTCCTGAAGGACTTCGCCTTCCGCACCGTCGGCACGGAGGCCGAGGCGCGCGAGCAGGAGCGGAGCGTCGCCCAGATCGCCCTGACGCAGGCCCGGGCCGCCGGGAGCTGGCGCACGATCGTCGCGCCGCCGGGCGAGCACCGGCCACTCCACTCGGTTGGCTCGGGGCTCATCGGCGAGCTGCTCCGAGGCGCGCGCGACGCCGTCGCGGAAGCCGCCCGCGCCGGGCAGACGGCGTATCTCCAGGTCCTCCAGAACTGGGGACGCCAGGCGGGCGCCCGGACGAACCACCTCTGCCTCGACCTCTACGACCTCCCCCAGATCCCCCACGAGGTCGCCGAGGAGATCGGCGGCGCCGCCCGCTTCGTCATCCGCGAGAGCGAGTGCCCCTACTGCCGGGCGGTCCGCGTCGAGCGCGAGCGGGGAACGCGCTTCGTCTGGGAGGATGCCGCGTCGATCGCCTTCGCTCCCTTCGCCTCGCGCTCACCGTTCGAGGTCTGGATCGTCCCGCGCCGCCACGAATCCGACTTCGGGCGGTCGACCGACGCCGACATCGAGTCGACCGCCGAGGGTCTCCGCCAGGTGCTCGGCCGCCTGGACCTGCTCGGCGGGCCGCCGTACAACCTCGTCCTCCACACCGCGCCGGTCGCCGGCCAGGTGGAGGCGACCTATCACTGGCACTGGGAGATCCATCCGCGCCTCCGCGAGATCGCCGGCCTGGAGCTCGGGACCGGGCTGCCCGTGAACTCGGTGAGCCCCGAGGAGGCGGCCGACCAGCTGGTCCGGCGGCTGGGTCGCCACGAGGACGACGACCGGCCCGACCCGCGAGCCGGGCCATCAAGGGACCCGCCCGTGAGCAGGCCGGGGGCGCGGGGGCGGGGCCGGCCGGCGGGCCGTGGCCTGGGCGAGCCCGCGGGCGGCTTCCCCGGCCGGCGTCACACGACCCCGGCCCCCGTCGTCATTCGGCCGGAGCGCGGGACCCGCCCGCGCCAGTCCCCCGCCACGGAGGCTCCGTGCTCGTCGATCTCACGCTCCCCTGGGGAGCGCGGCCGATGATCCCCGGCCGCGACATCCCGCCGCGCGAGCCGCACGAGATCCCAGCCGCATCCAACGGGCGCGCCACCACGCCCGCCGGGTCCGACATCGCCGTGGATGCACGCTCGGCGGATCCGGTCGCCGCCCGCGCCTTCGTCGAGGGCCTGTTCGCCCAGCACCACGGCGAGATCTACGCCTACCTGGTGCGGATGCTCCGCGATCCCGAGCTCGCCGCCGACCTGACCCAGGATGCGTTCATCCGGGCCTTCCGCGCCCACGCCGACCTTGAGGACCCCACCAAGGCCCGGGCGTGGCTCTACCAGATTGCCCACCGGGTGGCGCTCGACGAGATCCGCCGCCGGAAGATCGTCCGTTTCATCCCCTGGAGCGGCGAGGCGCGCGGCTCGTCACCGTCGGCCGAGCGGCTCGTCCTCGAGTCCCGGCTCTCCGGGGACCTCGAGCGCGCCCTTGCCCGGATCCCGGAGCGCCAGCGGTCCGCCCTGCTCCTCGGCGAAGTCCACGAGATGACGGGTCTCGAGCTGGCGGCCGCCATGGGGACGTCGCACGTCGCGGCGCGCGCCCTGCTGACCAGGGCGCGCGAGAGTCTCCGGCGGGCGCTCGCCGAGGAGCGGGCGGCCGATGCTGCGCGGGAGGCCCGGGAGGGCCGGCCACGGCGCCCCGACGACTCCTCCCGTGAGGCGCGACGATGAGCGGCCTGCAGCGGGCAACCCGCCATCCCGACCGGATCAACGACCCGCACGCCCGGGCCCGCGCTCTCGTCTCCGACGCGCTGCTGGCGCCCCTCGAGCCGGCCGACGCCTCCTGGCTCGAGGAACACCTCGCGGGCTGCGACGCGTGTCGCGAGACCGCCGACGGCTTCGCCAGCGACGCGGGGCTCCTCCGCGAGCTTCGCGCGGAGATCCCGGTCGCGCCGCGCGACCTCGGCGCCCGCGTCTCGCTCGCCCTCGACGACGAGGTCCGGCGCGGGCTGCGCCGCCGGGGCCCGCGCCGGCTGGCCGGCGGTGGCGGCCGCCCGTCCGCATGGCCGGGACTGGCCTTCGCCGGCCTCGCCGCCGCCGCCGTTGTGGCCATCCTGGTCCTGCCGCTTGCCCTGCCGCTCGGCGCGCCGCCGGCAAGCGCCCCGCCCGGGGAGAGCCTCGTCCCGATGGCCACGCCGCTCACGGTCGCCAGTCAGCCGGTGGCGTGGGTCCGGCGCCTGGCGGACGGGACGTATGTCATCGCGAGCGCCAACGTGACGCAGGTCTGCCCAGGGGTGAACGGGTCCACCTGCGGCACCCTGGATGCGGACGCGTGGACGCTTGCCGCGCTCGACGTGCAGCCGTCGTCGGTGCTCCTGCCGCGCGACGGGAACCCGGCGGTGGTCGTCGGCCAGGGCGCGGTCTATGCCGTTGCGGTGAACCTCGAGCCGCCCGTCACAACCCCGGCGCCCGACTCGTCATCGGTTCCATCCAGCGAGCCTGCCCAATCGCCGACGGCGTCGGGGGAGCTGGCTTCTCCTCCGGTCGGCTCTCCCGCGCCGTCGCGATCACCGGCCACGCCGGCTCCCACGCCTCTCGCGACCGCGACCGCGTCCGAGCCTGCCGAGACCCCCGCAGCGACGCCCGAGCCGGCCACGCCCGAGCCGGCCACGCCCGAGCCGAGCCCGCCGTCCTCCGGCGAGCCGGCCACGCCCGAGCCGAGCCCACCGGCGCCGGCGACGCCGCTCCCCACCATGCCGCCCGCCACGCCGGCCCCCACCGCTGCGACCTCGCTCGCGATCGCGGACGGGGTCGCCCTCGTCGGCTCGCCGCCCGCCTACAGCCCCGATGCGCAGTGGGTCGCCTTCTCCGCGCGGCCGATCGACGGCACGCAGGGCCCCGACGTCTACGTCTGGCGCGTGGGCGAGCCGCGGGCCCGGATCCTGACGACCGACCACGCCTCGGTCTTCTCGGGCTGGCTCAACGGCTCGGTCCTGGCCAGCGCCGCCCGTGTCGCTGGGTCCGACTCCGCGAGCGACGTCGTCCCGGCGGCCGATGCCGACCCGGCAACGGTGGTCGCGCGCTCCTTCCTGGTCGACCCGGAGACCGGGACGGCCGACGCGATCCCGCTCGACGACGTCTGGCAGCCCGTGGTCGATCCGACCGAGCGGGTCGCCGTCTACTGGACGGGCACGCTCGCCTGGAGCGCTCCGGACCTGGCCTGGCTGCCCGCGGCCGGACGTCTCGTCGCGGTGAGCTGGCCGGCCGTCCGCGGCGCCGCCACGGGCCCCGAGCCGAGCGCCGAGCCGAGCCCGACGCCGAGCCCGACGCCGAGCCCGACGCCGAGCCCGACGCCGAGCCCGACGCCGAGCATGGAGCCGGAAGAGATGCCGGCGGAGACGCCGGGTCCGACACTGAGCGCCGAGCCGATGACCCTCCCCGCCGAGGTTGCGGGCACCGAGATCTCCGACTGGGAGGTCCGCTTCGATCCCGCCGGCCGGCGCCTCGGGGTCTGGGTCGCCGACCCGGCCCAGCCGGGCACGGGGCGGCTCTCCCTCGTCGCGGTCAACGACGACGGCCGGCTCGGGGCGGTCGTGCTCGGCGAAGCCGCGGCCCTGCCGGGATTCTCGCTCGATGCCGATCGCCTGGCCTGGTCGACCCCGCCCGGCCAGAACGGCCAGGGCAGCCTCGTCGTCGTCTTCGCCTGGAGCGGCGACGCGTCCGGCCAGCTCCAGAGCCTGCCCGAGCCCGACAACGAGCCGGTTGTCATCGCCCGCTAGGCGCCCGCGCCGGCGCCCGGCCGGCGGCCTCGCCGCGCGCTAGACTGCCCGCAACCCTTTAACGACCGGTCCCGCGAGGCCGGGAAGGAGGACGCACGTGCCACGTCACGGCGGGCGGCGCTGATGGATGCGCGCCAGATCATGACCGCGGACGAGATCCGCCGGGCGATCGTCCGCATCTCCCACGAGATCGTCGAACGGCAGGCTGGGACCGATGGCCTCGTCCTCGTCGGGATCCAGCGCCGCGGGGTTCCCCTCGCCGAGCGGATCGCCGCCGCGATCGCCGAGCACGAGGACGTGGCCATCCCCGTCGGCGCCCTCGACATCACCTTCTACCGGGACGACCTGTCGCTGATCGCCCAGCAGCCGATCGTCAAGGGAACGGCGATCCCCGTCGACCTCAATGCGAAGACGGTCGTCCTCGTCGACGACGTCCTCTTCACCGGCCGGACGATCCGCGCCGCCATGGACGCCCTCGTCGACTTCGGGCGGCCGCAGGCGATCCGCCTCGCCGTCCTCGTGGACCGCGGCCATCGCGAGCTGCCCATCCGGGCCGACCACGTCGGCAAGAACGTGCCGACCTCGCGTGACGAGCTGGTCAAGGTCCACCTGGCGGAGACCGATGGCGAGGACGCGGTCCGCATCGAGCGCCGGGGGGACGAGGCATGAGGGCGGTCGAGGGCGCCGGGACGACGGCCCGGGGTGCGCCGCGGGGCGCGGGGCCGGTCGAGGGCGCCGGGACGGCGGCGATCGAGCCGGCGACCGAGCACCCCTGGCACCACCGGCACCTTCTCGACGTCGACGGCCTCTCTGCGACCGACATCGCGCTCGTGATGAAGACGACCGACGCGATGAAGGAGATCCTGGCCCGGCCGATCACGAAGGTGCCCGTCCTTCGCGGCCGCAACGTGACGATCATCTTCTACGAGGCCTCCACCCGGACCCGCGTCTCCTTCGAGGTGGCTGCCAAGAATCTCTCGGCCGACGTCGTGAACATCGCCGCGAGCGCCTCGTCGGTGGCGAAGGGCGAAAGCCTCGTCGACACGATCCGCACGATCGAGGCGCTGGGCGCGCACATGATCGTGATGCGCCACGGGACGTCGGGCGCGCCGTACCTGGCGGCGGAGGTCTTCTCCGGGAGCGTCCTCAACGGCGGGGACGGCTGGCACGCCCATCCCTCCCAGGCCCTCCTCGACCTGTACACCATGCGGGCCCACCTCGGCGACCTGCGTGGGCGCAAGGTCGTGATCCTCGGCGACGTGCTCCACAGCCGGGTCGCCCGCAGCAACATCTGGACCCTCACCGCGATGGGCGCCGACCTCTGGATCTGCGGCCCGACGCCGATCCTGCGCGGCTTCGACGCCTGGGCGGCGCGCTGGGCGAACGGCCGGGGTCCTGGCGGGCACGCCGGCTTCACCGTGACTTCCGACATCGACGCCGCGCTGGCCGACGCCGACGTGGTGATGGCGCTCCGCCTCCAGCGCGAGCGGATGGACGCGGGGCTGCTGCCCAGCCTGCGGGAGTACGCCTCGCGGTTCGGGCTGACGCGGGAGCGGCTGGCCGCGGCGAAGCCCGACGCGCTGGTGATGCACCCGGGCCCGATGAACGAGGGCGTGGAGATCGCGCCGGACGTGGCGGTCCTCGACCGCAGCGTCATCACGGAGCAGGTGACGAACGGCGTCGCGGTGCGGATGGCGCTCCTCTACCTCCTCTCGGGCGTCCACGCCGGCGGGTTCCCGGAGGGCTCGATCGGTGGCTGAGATGCGGGTCGGCGAGACCGTGAGACTCCTCGAGATCAGCCGGGCCTGGCTCGTCGACCCGGTCGCCGGCCGCGAGGGGCCCGGCGAGGTGGTCGTCCGCGACGGGATCCTCGAGGCGGTCACGTGGCTGGAAGGCGCCGAGGCCGACGCCGCGCGGGCGGAGGGTGCCGGGCCCTGCGGGATCGTCGTGGCCCCCGGGCTCCTCGACATCCACGTCCACCTCCGCGAACCCGGCAACGAGGACGCGGAGACGGTGGCATCGGGGCTGGCCGCGGCCGCCCACGGCGGCTTCACGACCGTGTGCGCGATGCCGAACACGACGCCGGCCGCCGACGAGCCGGGCGTCTTCGCCCGTGTGCGTGCGGCCGCGGCCGCCTCCGGCTCGCCGGTGGAGCTGCTCGTCCATGGGGCCGTCACGGTCGGGCGGGGAGGCGAGCGCCTGGCCGCGCTCGGCGAGCTGGCCGACGCCGGGGCGGTCGGCTTCTCCGACGACGGCTCGCCGGTGCAGAGCCCGGTCATCCTCCGCAACGCGCTGCTGTACCTCGGGATGCTGGGCCTGCCGCTCCTCGAGCACGTCGAGGACCCGGCGCTCACGGCGGGCGCCGAGGCGAACGAGGGGTACGTGGCGTCCGTCCTGGGTCTCAAGGGCTGGCCCGCCGCGGCCGAGGTCGCCGCCGCGCAACGGGCGATCGCGGTGCTGGCCGCAGTGCTGCCCGACGCCCCCGCGGCGCGGCTTCACCTCACCCACCTCTCGACCGCCGGGGCGCTCGACGCGGTGCGCCGGGCGAAGGCGGCCGGGCTGCCGGTCACCTGCGACGTCACGCCGCACCACCTGGGCTTCACCGACGAGTGGGTGGCAGGGTCGCGGCGCTGGGCCTGGGAGGCGGTGGACGACGACGGGATCGCGCGGGACCCATGGGCGGACCGGGCCTTCGTGGCCCACCCGTACGCGACGTCCTGCAAGGTCAACCCGCCGCTTCGCGCGGCGGAGGACGCGGCCGCCGTGCTCGCGGCGCTCGTCGACGGGACCGCCGACGCGGTTGCCACCGACCACGCCCCCCACACGCAGGTCGACAAGGAGGCCGAGTTCGGGCTCGCGGCGAACGGGATCTGCGGCCTCGAGACGGCGCTCGGGGTGCTCCTGGCGGCCGTCGCCGCCGGCCGGCTGACCCTCGCCCGGGCGATCGAGGCGCTGACGACCGGGCCGGCGCGAGTGCTCGGCGGGCGGCCCGGGCGGCGCGGCGCGGCGCGCGGCCTGGTGGAGGGCGAGCCGGCCGACCTCGTCGTCTTCGACGCCGGCGAGACCTGGGCGGTGACGCCTGCCGCGCTCGCGTCGCGCGGGAAGAACACGCCGCTGCTGGGGCGCGAGCTCCCCGGGCGGGTGCTCCTGACGGTGGCCGACGGCCGCCTCGCCCACCGGGACGCCGAGGCGTAGGGGCCGGGCCGGCCCGCGCCCGCCGCTGGGCGCCGGCCGGGAGGTCAGCCTGCTCGCGCGGGTGCGGTGGTGCCCGGCAGGGCGGCGATCGGTCGGGCGTCGGTCGAGGTGCGGCCGGTCGTGTCGTCGACCAGCAGCCACCAGAGGTAGTCGAGGCCCGTCGTCCAGCCGGCCCTGACCATCGGGCTGCGCACGCGGACGATCCAGGCATGGTCGCCGGCGATGCGGCTGGCGTCGGACCCGGGGGCGACGAGGCCGCGCCGGGCGGCCGGGACCCGCACGATCGAGACGACACGGCCGCGGTCGGCGAGCGCCACCTCCGCGATCGTCCGGACGTCGGCGACCGCCAGGCGGGGCGGCGCGACCTCCTCCCCGTCGAGCTCGGCGATCGCGACGTCCGTCGGGGAGCCGTGGACCCACAGGAGCCGCTCGAGGACGAGCGCCCGGCCGCACCCGTCTGGCGGTCGGCCAGCACGGCTCCGACCGCGGCGAGCCCGCCTGGACGAGCGCAATGACCGGGACCGGCATGCCGCGCCCGGCGACCGCCTCGTCGATCGGGAGGCCCGGGGTCCCGGGCGGCAGCTGGAGGGCGAGCCCCCGCCCGTCCGGGCTGGGGCCGCGAAGCGTCGTCGCTCGCCGGCAGAACGCCGCCCGGCCGTCGAGCGGCCCGTCGACGCCGCCGGCCTCCGCGATGCACGCGCCCGCCAGCGCCGGGGTGGCGAGCCACCCGGCGACGGCGATCGTCGCCCCGTCCGGAAGCCCGGCCTCGGTCAGCGCGCGGGCGTCGGCAACGCTGCGGACCAGCACCCCGTCGACTCGTTTCGGGAAGAGGAAGCCGCTGCCGGGGGTGGCGTCGGCGCCGGCAACCGAGCCCGGCGCCGCCACGACCGTGGCGGTCCGGTCGTCGACGAGGAGCCAGGTGCGAGCGGCGCCCGGCGGGTCGCCGGGCCGCGCCTCGACGATTGCCCGGACCAGCCAGGCGAAGCCTTCGAGCGAGGCCGCCCCCGTTGCCGCGACCAGGTCCGCGGCACCGGGCTCGACGAGGTCGAGCTCCGCGGTCGGGACGCCGGCAACGGAGACGGCGCGCAGGCTGCCGTACGCGTTCTCGGCGATCTCGAGCACCTCGGACGCGGAGCGCAGCGCCTCGGTCCCGGTTCCGGTCGCGCGGATCGCGGTCGGCGGGCGCGAGGGCGCTCCGAGGGCCCAGGCGATCCGGTCGACGACCAGCTCCTCGCCGCAGTGCCGGCCGGCGGCAATGCAGGATTCGCCCCGCGTGTCGCCGAAGTGGGCGACGAGGACGACCGGGACCGGGTCGCCGGCGGCCGCCGCGAAGACGCCCCGGATGCGGCCGAGCCCCGTCCCGGGGAGCAGCTGCGGGTGGAGGTGGGCGACACCCCAGTCGGTCCCGGGCGCCTCGCGCAGGACCGCCTCGCGCAGGCAGAAGGCCGCGGCGGCGCCGACGGGATCCTCGACGGGAACCTGCGCCGGGGCCGGGGAGCCCGTCCCGTCCAGGCCGGGCCCTGCCGGCGCCGGACCGCTGCACGTCTCGCGAATCTGCGGCACCGTCAGCCAGCCGCGGATCGCGATGGACCGCCCGGCCAGCGACGGATCGCCGGCAAGGCGCCTCGCGGCGTTGACGCCGACGATGGGGAGCCCGTCGACCTCGGCCGGGAAGTCGCCGGGCGTGTCGAGGTCCGCCGCGGTGGCAGCGCCTCCGCCCACGGCCGGGGCGCCGGTGGCGGAGGGAGCGGCGCTGCCCGGGCCGCCGGCGGATCCATCGTCCGCCTCCGGCCGCGACGCGGTCCAGGCGAGGGCGGTCACCGCCACGGCCGCCGCGAGGACGAGGGCGAGCCCCCGGGCAGCGACGGCCGGCCGGGGCAGCAGCGCCCGGATCGCGGCGAGCCCCTCGCCGTCGGGGCGGGAGTCCCCGAGCTCGGCTCGCAGGCCGTCGAGGAGCCGGTCCGCGTCGACCGGCCCGCTCGCCGCTGCGAGGGCGGCCCGCAGGCGGGGGACGTCCCAGCCGGCAAGCGGCCCGTCGAGGTCGACGATGGTGCCGGCGACCGCGTCCGCTGCCGCGCCGGGGGCACCGCGCGCGGTCGGGACCTCCACCCCGGCCCGCCCGGCCGTCGCGAGGGCTTCCGCGTCGGGGTGAGGGTCGAGGCAGCGTGCCAGCGCGAGCCGCCCGGCCGGGGCCAGGCCGCGCAGGGCGCGGTCCAGGGGCGCGTCGCCGCCGGGACGGCGGCGCGGCAGGCGGACGATCAGCGCCTGCTCGAGGCGCCGGTCGAGGTCGGCAGCATCCCGGATCCTGCGGGTGTCGCGCCAGGCGGTCCGGAGCGCGGCGGTGGTGGCCGCCTCGCCGGCGGCTTCGCCGCCGGCGGCGAGGGTGGCGAGCCGGAGGAGCCGTCCGACGCGCGGCCTCAGGAGGTCGAGGAACGCGTCGAGGTCGCCCGCGCGGGCACGGGGGAGCGGGTCGCGCGCGCCGGGGGGCGCTTCGCGCGGGGAGAGGCGCTCGTCGGGCTGGATCGGGCGATCGTCGGCCATGCGTTGCTCGTCCGTTCGGCTCGGGCGGTCAGCCTACCCCGGATGGCCCGCGCGCGCCGTCAGCCGTCTCTTCGTCGGGGCGCGGCACACGGATCCCCGGCCGGGCCCGGCGACGGGCGCCCCTGCCGGCGTCCGGTGTGTCGAGCAGGGGCCGTCGCCGCGGGCGATGATGTCCGGCAGCAGGGTCGATGTGACGGCCGGGTCGGGCGGATACGAGCATCCGCGGCGGCCCGGCGTCGAGAGCGAGGAGGAGCGACATGGACGCCCGACGTGGACCGGGCCTGGCGCCCGGCGCCGGCCGGCCGCCCGCCCGGGGACGAGCCCGATGAGCCCGCCGTCGGCCGGCGGGGCGCGCCACCCGGACCTCGCCGGGCGCAGGGTCGTCATCAGCGGCGGGGCCAGCGGGATCGGGCTGGCGACCGCGGCGCGCTTCGTCGCCGAGAGGAGTCGCGTTGTCGTGCTCGACCGCGACGAGCCCCGCCTCGCGGCCGTGCCCGCGGAGCTGGCCGGCCTCGCCGGGATCGTCGTCGCCGACGTGGCCGACCGGCCGTCGGTGGACGCAGCGTTCGCGGAGGTCGACCGGCTGCTCGGGGGCGTCGACGTCGTCATCGCCAACGCGGGGATCAGCATCCGTCACCGTTTCCTCGACATCACGCCCGAGGAGTGGCGACGGGTGATGGCGGTCAACCTCGATGGGGTCTTCCATGTCGCCCAGGAGGGCGCCCGGCGGATGGCCGCGGCAGGCGGCGGGGCGATCCTCCTGACCGCCTCCACGAACGGGGTCGTCGGCCTCCCCTTCTACGCCGACTACAACGCGTCGAAAGCCGGGGTGATCCTGCTGGCGCGGTCGATGGCGCTCGAGCTGGCGCCCGCCATCCGCGTCAACGCGATCTGCCCCGGCTACGTCATGACGCCGATGCAGCAGGCGGAGTACACGCCGGAGATGCTGCGGGCGACCGACGCGAAGATCCCGCTCGGCCGTCACGCCCGGCCCGAGGAGGTCGCGGCGCTCTTCGCCTACCTCGCCTCCGACGAGGGGGCCTACATCACCGGCGCGGCGATCCCGATCGACGGCGGCGAGCTCGCCGGCGGCCTCGCGAGCCGCGACTGGATCCGTGCCCTCCCTGTGCCCGACGCCTCGGACGATCCACCGGGCCCGGGCCCCACCACCCCCGCGACGGAGGCGGCGACGTGACGGACAAGCCCCCGCCGGTCCACCCCTACATCCCGAACGCCGTCCCCGAGGTCCGGGCGGCCATGCTCGCCGCGATCGGCGCCGCCGACGTCGAGGAGCTGTACGAGGAGATCCCCGAGCGGCTGCGCCTCCGGCGCCCGCTGGATCTCCCGTCGCCGCTCCGCTCGGAGGCCGAGCTGGTGCGGCACGTGGAGGGGCTCCTCGGCCGCAACCGCTCGACGCGCGAGCTGGTGAGCTTCCTGGGCGCCGGCTGCTACGAGCACCACGTGCCGGCGGTCTGCGACGAGGTCAACGGCCGCGCCGAGTTCCTCACCGCGTACGCCGGCGAGCCGTACGAGGACCACGGCCGCTTCCAGGCGCTCTTCGAGTACTGCTCGATGATGGCCGAGCTCCTCGAGATGGACGTCGTCAACGTCCCGACCTACGACGGCTTCCAGGCCACGGCGACGGCGCTCCGCATGGCGGCCCGCGTGACGGGCCGGCCGCGGCTCCTGGTGACCGGCTCGATCGGCCGGGACAAGCTCTCGAAGGTCCGCGACTACACGGCGCCGGATCTCGCCGTGGAGCTCGTCCCCTTCGATCCCTCGAGCGGCCTCCTCGACGTCGGCGCGCTCCGTGCGCGCCTCGACGCGTCCGTCGCCGCGGTCTATCTCGAGCAGCCGTCGTACCTCGGCACGGTCGAGCCGGACCCGGCCGCGATCGTCGAGGTCGCCCACGCCGCCGGCGCCCTCGCCGTCGTCGGCGTCGACCCGTCCACCCTCGGGGTCCTGGCGCCGCCGTCGGCGTACGGCGCCGACATCGCCTGCGGCGACATCCAGCCGCTCGGCATCCACCAGCAGTACGGCGGCGGCCACGGCGGCTTCATCGCCTCCGCCGACGACCCCCGGATCGTGATGGAGTACCCGTCCCGCCTGTTCGGGATCGCCCCGACCGCGGTGGAGGGTGAGTACGGGTTCGGCGACGTCGCCTACGAGCGCACCTCGTTCGCCGTCCGCGAGGAAGGCAAGGAGTGGGTCGGGACGGCCGCCGCCCTGTGGGGGATCACGGCGGGCGTCTACCTCGCCCTCATGGGGCCCCGCGGGATGGTCGAGCTGGGCGAGGCGATGATGGCCCGGACTCGCTACGCGATGGAGCGCGTTGCCGAGATCCCGGGCATCCGGGTGCCGTTCGCCGCGAGCCACCACGTCAAAGAGTTCGTCGTCGATGTCGGTTCGTCCGGACGAACCGTCAAGGAGGTGAACGCGGCCCTCCTCGAACGGGGCTTCCTCGGCGGGGCGGATCTCTCGACCGCCTTCCCGGACCTCGGGCAGGCGGCCCTCGTCGCCGTGACGGAGGTGCGCACGCAGGCCGAGATCGACGCCTTCGCCGCCGCGCTCCGGGAGGTGCTCCGATGACCGGGCCGCACGACGTCCCCGGCACCCGTCCCGCCGGCGGCATGACCCATCGAGGCCCCGCTCGCGAGGCGCCGGCGACGACCGCTCCGCGCGGACCGATCGGCCCGAAGCCGATGCCGCGCCGCTTCCACCAGGCGAGCTGGGACGAGCCGATCATCTTCGAGCTGTCCGTCCCGGGCGCCCGCGGCGTCCTGCCGCCGCCCGTCGAGCCCGGGATCGTCGCCCGGGTCGGCGACCCGGTGAGCCGCCTCCCCGCCGGTGCCCGCCGCGCAGTCCCGCCGGCCCTCCCCGAGCTGGCCCAGCTCCACGTTGTGCGCCACTACGCCCGGCTCTCGCAGGAGAACCTCGGCGTCGACCTGAACATCGACGTCGGCCAGGGCACCTGCACGATGAAGTACTCCCCCAAGGTCAACGACCAGCTCGTGCGGAGCCCGAAGGTCGCCGAGCTCCATCCCCTTCAGGACCCGTCCACCGTGCAGGGGATCCTCGAGATCCTCTGGCGCCTGGAGCAGATGCTCTGCGAGATCTCCGGCATGGACCGCGCGACGCTCCAGCCGGGGGCGGGCTCGGCGGCGATCTACGCCAACGTGACGATGATCCGGGCCTACCACGCCGCACGGGGCGACGCCGGCCGGCGCGACGAGGTCGTCACGACGATCTTCAGCCACCCCTCGAACGCCGCCGCGGCGAAGGTGGCCGGCTACCGGGTCATCACGCTCCACCCCGACCCGGTCACGGGGCGGCCCACGCTCGACGCGCTGAAGGCGGCGGTGGGCGAGCGCACGGCCGCGCTCCTCATCACGAACCCCGAGGACACCGGGATCTTCAACCCCGACATCGACGCCTTCGTGAAGGTCGTCCACGACGCCGGCGGCCTGGGCGCCTACGACCAGGCCAACGCGAACGGGATCCTCGGCATCACCCGGGCCCGCGACGCCGGCTTCGACCTGTGCCACTTCAACCTGCACAAGACGTTCTCGACGCCGCACGGCAGCGGCGGCCCGGGTGCCGGCGCCTGCGGCGTGACCGACGCGCTCGCCCCGTTCCTCCCGCGGCCCACCGTCGAGCGGGTCGGCGACCGCTTCGTCCTCGACGACGACCGGCCGCAGAGCGTCGGCAAGATCCGGCCCTGGTACGGCACGACGGCCAACCTGGTCCGGGCGTACGCCTGGATCATGAGCCTCGGCGCCGAGGGGCTCCGGGAGGTCGCCGAGACGGCGGTCCTCAACAACAACTACCTGCTCCGCCAGGTGCTGGGCATCCGCTGGCGCGTCCGCGCCGTACGCGGAGGGCCGCCGCCGCATCGAGCAGGTGCGGTACAGCTGGGAGGCGCTGGCAGCGGCCACGGGAATCCACTCCGATGAGCTGGGCGTCCGGGCGGCCGACTTCGGCACGCACTACTGGACGAGCCACCACCCGTTCGTCGTCCCCGAGCCGATGACCCTCGAGCCGACCGAGTCGTACTCGCGGGCCGACCTCGACGAGTACGCCGCCATCCTGCGCACCGTGGCCGAGGAGGCCTACGCCTCGCCGGAGGTGGTCCGCTCGGCGCCGCACCGGAGCACGATCCACCAGGTCGACCACGCGTGGTTCGACGACCCGGCGCGCTGGGCGACGAGCTGGCGCGCGTACCGGCGGAAGCACCCGGGGGCGACCACGGCCGGGCCCGGCGGCGCGCCGGCCGCGCCCGGTGCCGACGGCTGACCACCCCGCGCGCGATGGCTGAGCCGCACGCCGCGGGCACCGCGGGGTCCCGGGTCGGCCTGGTCGTCAACCCGATCGCCGGGCTGGGCGGCCGGGTCGGGCTCAAGGGCACGGACGGGGAGGCGACCGTCGCGCGGGCGCTGGCCCGCGGGGCCGTGCCCGAGGCGGGTGCGCGTGCCGCCGCCGCGCTCCGGCGGCTGATCGCCGCCTGGCCGGCCGGCCGGCCGGCGCCGCTCGTGCTCGTTCCCGACGGGGAGATGGGCGCGGTCGCCGCGCGCGAGGCGGGCGTCGATCACCGGGCCGTTGGGCCTCCCACCGGCCCGGGCCCCACCTCCGCCGCCGACACCTGCCGCCTGGCCCGGGCGCTCGTCGACGCGGGGATCGACCTCCTTCTCGTGGCCGGCGGGGACGGCACCGCCCGCGACGTCTGTGCGGCGGTGGGGGAGGACGCCCCGGTGCTCGGCATCCCGGCGGGGGTGAAGATCCTCTCCGGCGTCTTCGCCACGAGCCCGGCCGCGGCCGGCGAGCCCGCGGCAGCGTTTCTCGCGGCGGGCGGCGGCGCGACCGTCGAGGGGGAGGTCGTCGACCTCGACGAGGACGCCTACCGGCGGGGGATCGTCGCTCCCCGGCTGTTCGGCCACCTCCGCGTCCCGCGTGGACGGCGGCTGCAGGGCCGCAAGTCGCCGTCACCGCCCGAGGCGGGCGCAGCCGCAGCGGCCATCGCGGAGGACGTCGTGGAGCGCATGACGACGGGCCGCGCCTGGGTCCTCGGGCCCGGGTCCACGGTCCGGGCGATCGCCGATCGGCTCGGCGTGCCGAAGACGCTCGTCGGCGTGGACGTCGTGGAGATCGGCGAGGACGGCCCTCGTGTTGTCGTCGCCGACGCGCGGAGGCCGACCTCCTGCCCGTCGTCCGGGCGGGCTCGGCGACGATCGTGCTGACGCCGATCGGCGGCCAGGGCTTCCTGCTGGGGCCGCGGCAACCAGCCGATCTCGGCGGCGGTCCTGCGAGCAGCGGGCCCGGATACCATCCTCGTCGTCGCCACGGCCGAGAAGCTGGCGGCGCTCGGCGGGCGGGCGCTCCTCGTCGACACCGGCGATCCCGCGCTCGACGCGGCGCTCGCCGGCCATGCCCGGGTGGTGACCGGGTACCACGAAGCCGCGATCGTGCGGATCGCGGCGGCCTGACCGAGCGGAGGGATCATGGGCAGCGTGCAGGACCGAGCGGCCATTGTCACCGGCGCCGCCTCGGGGATCGGGCGGGCGGTCGCCGGCCTGCTGGCTTCGGAGGGCGCGCCGGTCGTGCTCGTCGACCTCGACGCGGCGGGTGTCGCGGCGGCAGCCGGGCAGATCGAGGCGTCCGGAGGCCGCGCGGTCGCGGTGGCGGCGGACGTCACGATGGACGCCGACTGCCGGCGGGCGGTGGAGGCGTGCCAGGCGGCGTTCGGGCCGCCCCGCATCCTCGTCAACTGCGCGGGGCTGATCCGGCGGACGACCGTCGTCGAGACGTCGGAGGAAGAGTGGGACCGGGTCATGGCGGTCAACGTCAAGGCCGTCTTCCTCCTGGGCAGGCTCGCCATCCCGGAGATGGCCCGCAGCGGCGGGGGCGCCATCGTGAGCATCGGCTCCGGCTGGGGGCTCAAGGGCGGCGCCCGGGCGGCCAGCTACTGCGCCTCGAAGGGCGCCGTGGTCAACCTGACCCGGGCCATGGCGATCGACCACGGGCCCCAGGGGATCCGGGTCAACTGCGTCTGCCCCGGCGACACCGACACGCCGCTCCTCCGCTCGGAGGCTGCGCAGCTCGGCGAGGACATGGCGGCCTTCCTGGCATCCTCGGCCGAGCGGCCGATCCGGCGGCTGGGGACACCGGAGGACACGGCCCGGGCGGTCCTGTACCTGGCGTCCGACGCGGCGTCCTGGGTCACCGGGACGACGCTCGTGGTCGACGGGGGCGGGCTCGCCTGACGGAGCGAGCGTGCTGCCGCCCGGGACGGGTCAGCGACGCGTCCCGCGGACGACGGTGCACCCTGCCGAATGACCCTTGAAGGCACTCGGCCCCAGGCGCTCCATACATGGTGTGCGCCCGGTTGGCGGCCCGGACGCCAGAGCCGAGCCGCGGCCGGCGGGAGGTGGGAAGTGCCGTACGCTCGCATCGCTGTGGGCGTGACCCTGGCTTCGCTCCTGGTGGCCGGCTGCGGCGGGTCCCCGGCGAGCCCACCGGCTCCCGCGCCGACCCTCAGCCCGGCGCCGGCGAGCGCGTCGGGCCCGCTGGCCACCGCCAGCCCGACATCGCATCCCACCGGGCTATCCACGCCGGCCCCGGCGTTCGTGCCGCCCACCGTGGCGACCTTCGCTCCGGCCGGCGCCTCGACGGCGACCTGGGACCTCGTCGCGCTCGGCGACTCGAACGTCTCAGGGTGGGGCGTCAGGTCGGACGAGTCGTTCTCGCCGCAGGCCGCATTCCCCGGCATCTACGCCGGCCTCCTGGGCGCGGAACAGGGCGTGACGGTCGTCCTCCACAGCTACTACCCCGACCAGCTGGGCAACGAGTGGCGGACCATCGCCGAATGGACGGACGTCCTGCGTGCGGACGCGTCCATGAGAGCCGACCTCGCAGGCGCGGAGATCGTGGTGCTCCTGATCGGGTTCCACAACCTGCTCCCGTTCGTGCTCGGTGGGGCCTGTCCATCGGGCTGGCCGGAGCTGCGGGATTGTCTCGTCGAGATGACGGCATCGATGCCCGCCGATTTCGACACGCTCTATGGTGAGATCGCGTCGCTCGTGCCCAACGGGGCCACCGTCCTCGTCAACGACTATGGCATCCCGGAGCCCGTCTACGATCGCTGGTCGTCCGAGCCGTTCTGGCCGGAGTTCAGGAAGGTGTACTTCGAGAACTGGCGGGACGCGCTCGAGGCAGCCGCCGTGAAGCACGGTTTCACGGTCGTGCACAGCTACGCGGCCATGAACGACCCGGACGGAAAGCCCGTGTGGGACTCGTCTGCGGTGACTTCCGACGGCTGGCACTTCAACGCGGAGGGGCATCGGATCTGCGCGGAGATCGTCCTGGCGGAGGATGGCCTCGGCGCGCCGTAGGCCTGTCGCGCGGCGGCGACCCGTCGCCCCCAACACGATTGGGCGTATCGTGGCGCCGACCAGCCAGCGCCCCCGGCGGGCACCGCGAGGACCCCAGTGACGGACGAGACGCCCAACCCGACCGCGCCCGAGACCGACCGGCCCGTCGAGCCCGGGCCCGGCCGTGCCCCGCGGACCGTCGAGCCTCGACCCGCCCGCCCCCCGCTGCCCGGCCACGCCCCGCTGCCGCCCCCCGTGCGCGGGCCGTCATCGGCCGACACGAGCCCGCGCCGCCCGGAGTACCGGGGCGAGGAGCTGGACCCGGAGCGGGGCCCCGGCCTGGGCTGCTTCTGGTTCCAGGTCATCGTCCTGGGGTTCTTCATCGTCATCATCCCGGTCGGCCTGAACCTCAACTGGCCGTTCGAGCTGCTGGCGATCCTGCTCTTCGTCGTCATCGGCCTGCTGCTGCTGACGGGCCAGACCGTCATCTTTCTCCTGCGGCTGGTGGCCGCCGATCGCCGCGCCCAGGGCCGGCGGAGGCCGCTGGCGAGCACGACGAAGACGGTCGGCCAGCTCGAGGATGAGGCGGGCGCGCAGGCCACGACCGAGCCGGAGGCCCCCGCCCCGGCTGCCGACGATCCTGCCGCCGATCCCGCCGCCGATCCAGCCACGCCGGACGCGGTCATGGTTGACGACGCGGTGACGACGGTCGACGAGGCCGCGCGGGACGCGGCAGGGGCCGAAGTGCCCGCATCCGACGCCGCCCCGCCGGCCGACGCCCGGCCTGCCGACGCGGCCGACGCCCCGCCGGCCGACGCCACCGGCCCCGAGGAACCCGATCCCGGCGTGCGACAATAGGCCCCGCGCCCGGCATCAAAGACCGGGCGGCCCGACGCCAGCCACGCGCAGGAGGGACTCAGCCGGTGCCGGTCCTCGCGACGTTCTTCAACGTTCGGCGCGGCCGCGACTCCTTCTTCAAGTTCTTCATGCGCACGATCTTCCCGCGCCAGGTCCGCGAGTACGAGGAGAAGTTCGGGATCAGGTTCCTGGGCTGGTACAACGTCGCCTACGGCTGGGACTACGACAACGTGATCCTCCTCGACCTCCCCGACTACGCCACCATCGACAAGCTCGAGCGCGACGAGGCGACGGCGGCTCTCGGCCACCGCGCCGGTGAGTGGATCTTCGAGCGGCACCACGCGATGTTCCTTCGGGAGCGCATGGGGCCCGACCTCAAGTACTTCGGCATCGAGACCCTCGGCAAGGAGGATGGCTGACGGCGGCGTGAGCCACCGCCGGACGCCGCCCCCACCACCCGGAGCAGAAGGAGACGCGAGCAATGGACGTGAACCGCGCCGACCTCCTCGGTGAGCTCGCCCGCGACGCGGCGCTCGAGCGCTCCGACTTCCTCTCCCGGGCCGCCGAGCAGCTCGAGGGCTTCCTGAAGTCGAACGCCCCCCGGATCGCCGAGATCGGCGGCATGACGCTCATCGACGACGACCCCGACTACCTGTCGATCGCGCCCGACCTCACCTTCCGCAGCCGCGCTCGCTACCAGGACGAGGAGACGGGCGAGTGGATCAGCGAGACCGAGGTCATCGAGTCTGCCGCCGAGCTCGTCGAGCTCTACAACCCCTCGGACATCTACGCGGCGTTCGCGGAGGCCGCCCGCGAGGCCGCCGGGCTGGGGCCCGAGCCCACCGCCACCGACGATCTCCTCAACGTGGCCGGCATCTCCCCGGAGGAGACCGTCCTGACGGGTGAGGGCGCCGCCTACGCGGCGGCCGCCGACGAATGGGCGGCGACCCAGCCCGCCGAGGTCCACGACGCCGAGACGGCGGCCCACCGGCTCTACGACCTGGCCCTCACGTACCAGGAGCGGAGCCAGATCGCGGAGGCGAACCTGCTGGAGCAGTTCGAAACCGCGGTGGCCGGGCTCGCGGGTCACCTCGGCGACCTCATCGTGATCGACGACGACGACGAGCGGCTCACCCTGACCGGCGCCGGCCACCTCCAGGCGGAGGTCGTCCCGGAAGGCGCCAAGGGGGAGTGGCGGGCGCTGGGCACGCCCGAGGAGCTCGTCGAGTTCTACGACCCGACGGACGTCTTCGGTGACGTGGCCGATGCGGTGGCCGAGGCCTACCCGTCGGTGGCGCCCGAGCTGGACGAGGAGGACGAGGACGAGGAGGACGAGGAGGACGACGAGGACGACGAGGATCGCTGACCGCGCCCCGCGGTCCGGCGGGCACGCCCGCGCTCGTCCCCCCCGATGCAGCTCGTCGACGCCGAGCTCCTCGAGAGCCGCCAGATCCTGCCGGGCCAGTGGCTCCAGCACTACCACGCGCCGGTCCTCGCCGCCGCCACCCGGGCGGGCCAGTTCGTCCACGTCCGGACCGGCGACTGGTCCGGGCTCGTCCTGCGGCGGCCGTTCACGGTCAACACCGCCGACTCCGCGACCGGCACGCTCTCCATCCACTTCCGGGAGGTGGGGCGGGGGACGGCCTGGATGACCCGGATGCGGCCGGGTGACCGGCTTGACATGCTCGGCCCGTTGGGCCAGGGGTTCCAGGTGGACGCCCGGAGCCGGCACCTCCTCCTGGTCGCCGGCGGGCTGGGGATCGCCGACGTCCGGCTCCTCGTCGACGAGGCGATCCGGGACGGGCGCCAGGTCGTGCTCCTGTACGGCTGCCGGGACGCGTCGGAGGTCTACCCAAGCTCGCTCCTGCCCGACGAGGTGGAGTACGTCGTGGCCACCGACGACGGGAGCGTGGGCCACCACGGCTTCGTGACGGATCTCGTCCTCGACTACGAGGCGTGGGCCGACCAGGCCTTCGCCTGCGGGCCGGTGCCCATGCTGCGGGCGCTCGCCGCCGTCGCGGCCGGCCGGAAGGGACGGCTGGGCGTCGCGACGCTCGGCCGCAAGCGGGGAGCCGGCAGGCCCGTCCGGATGGGCTCCCCGGAGGCGCGTCGCAAGGCATTCCTGCAGGTCGCCATGGAGCAGAACATGGGCTGTGCGGTCGGAGCCTGCCTCGGCTGTGTCGTGTGGGGCGTCGACGGCCCCCAGCGCGTCTGTCGCGAGGGACCCGTCTTCGCGGCCGACGAGATCGACTGGGAGGCGACGGCGGGCGCGGGGACGCACAAGCGATGATCGCGACGGGTCGCCGGTGAAGCCGAAGCGACGGGTCGTCACGCACGGCAAGGGCCCCGGGCCGGCGGGCGGAGCGGGCGCGGCGAAGCCGAAGCGAACGCCGACCGTGCGCACGATCCGCAGCGCGATCGTCGAGCCGAAGGGGGCCCGGGGAGCGCAGGTGTCCGCCCGCCCGCCGGTCGCGGCGCCGTCCCCGATCGTCGCCCTCGGCAGCCCGACGATCGCCCCGCTCGCCTCGGGCGGCCGCCGCGCCGGCGTGCCGGCCGGCTTCGATCCCGCCACGGTCGACCTCCGCGTCGATCTCGGGCGCGGCCTGGTCCTCGCCAACCCCGTCCTCGTCGCCTCGGGAACGTTCGGCTACGGTGTGGAGTACGCCGACGTCGTCGACGTCCAGCGGCTGGGCGCGATCTGCTGCAAGGGGACGACCCTGAAGGCGCGGGCGGGCAATCGGCCCCCGCGGGTGACCGAGACGCCGGGCGGCATGCTCAACTCGATCGGCCTCCAGAACCCCGGGATCGACGCCGTCCTGGAGCGGTACGCCTCGCTCTGGGCGACGTGGCAGGTCCCGGTGATCGTCAACGTCGCCGGCGAGTCGATCGAGGACTACGTCGGCGTCGTGCGCAGGCTCGACCTCGTGCCGGGTGTCGCCGGCGTCGAGCTCAACATCAGCTGCCCCAACGTCGGCAAGGGCGGCCTCCAGTTCGCCATCGACCAGGACGCCGCGGCGGCCGTCACCCGGGCCGTGCGCCGGGCCACGGAGCTGCCGCTCATCGTCAAGCTCTCGCCCAATGTCGCCGACATCCGGCCGATCGCGGCGGCGATCGCCGAGGCCGGCGCCGACGCCCTCTCGGCCGTGAACACGCTGTCCGGGATGGCGCTTCGCGCCGACCGGACGGGCCCGTTCCTGGGTAACACGTACGGCGGCCTGTCGGGCCCGGCGATCAAGCCGGTGGCCCTGCGGATCGTCTACGAGGTCGCCCAGGTCGTGGAGATCCCGGTCGTCGCGATCGGCGGGGTGACCGGCCTCGACGACGTCCTCGACTACCTGGCGGCCGGGGCGGTGGCGGTCCAGGTGGGGACCGCGATCTTCGCCGACCCCACGCTGCCGGTCCGCCTCGTGGACGAGCTGGCGGCGGAGTGCGGGCGCCGCGGCCTCGCCTCGTACGGGCCGCTCGTCGGGACCGCGCTGCCACGGCGGCCGGGACCGGCGTCGGCGAGGGGCGTCGAGTACCGCCCGTAGGGAGGGCCGGCCGTGGGCGACGCGACCATGGCGGATGCAGCGGGGTTCATCGGTGCCCTGATCCAGCTGCTGTGGGTCGCGCTGGCGGTCGCCGTCGCGGTCTTCGTCGTGGCGTTCCTCTCCAAGGTGCTGGGCCCCGTGGTCCGCTGGCTCGAGGTCCGGGCCCTGCCCGCCGTGACCCATCGGGCGCGGGTCCACCATGGGCTCCCGCCCGACGCGCCCCGCTGGGCGTGCCGCTCCTGCCATTCGGTCAACGAGCCGACGGCGGCGGCCTGCTACCACTGCGGGGCCGCCGCCCCTGAGGCTGCGGAGGCGCTCCCGGAGGCGGCGGCCGGCGAGCTGTTCGCTTCGCCGCTCCCGCCGCCGAACCGGTTCGACCCCGCGCTCTACCGGGGGCCGGGGGCTCCGCCGCCCGGCGCGCCCGGTCCCGGGGACGGCGGGGCCGAGCCCGCCGAAGCCGTACCCGTCGGACCGCCCAGCTCGGGGAGCACCCGGTGACGCCGCCGCAGCTCCTCCTGGTCTGGCTCCTGGTCGTCAACGTCGCGACCGCGGCCGCCCACGCCTACGACAAGGTGGCCGCGCCGCGTGGCGGCCGCCGGGTCCGCGAGCGGACGCTGTGGATCCTCTGCCTCGCAGGCGGCGTCGGCGGGGCCTGGCTCGTCTTCCTCGGGATGCGCCACAAGACGCAGCACCGGAGCTTCTGGATCGTCCAGTCGGTCGCGACGGTGCTGTGGGTCGCGATCCTGCTCTGGCTCTTCGTCGTCTGACCGAGGGCGCGCGGGAACGGCCGCCCGCCATAAACTCAGCGCATGACCACGATCAAGCCCGCCCTCGAGATCGCCGCCCGGAAGGCCGTCACCGAGCGCACGGAGGCGCTCTTCCGCCGGGCCGGCGCGCTGAAGGACGGCCACTTCCTCCTGAAATCCGGCCGCCACAGCGAGCGCTACCTCGAGAAGTTCCTGCTCCTGCAGGATCCGGCAGTGACGAGCGAGCTCTGCGGCTTCTGGGCGGCCGCCGCGCGGCGGAAGGACGGCACGCCGCTCGTCGACGTCGTCGCCGGCCCGACGACCGGCGGCATCGTCCTCGCCTTCGAGACGGCCCGCCAGCTCGGCGTGCGCGGGATCTTTGCCGAGGAGGTCCGGGATGCCGACGGCAGCACGCACCGCGAGTTCCGGCGCGGCTTCCGGATCGAGCCGGGCGAACGGGTCCTGCTCGTCGACGACATCCTCACGACCGGCGGCTCGCTCCTGGCGATGGTGCCGGCGGTCGAGGCGGCCGGCGGCGAGATCGTCGCCTGCTTCGTCATGGCCGACCGCTCCGGCGGGACGGCGGTCCTCGCCTCGCCCACGACCGGGCGGCGGTACTCCGTGCAGGGGCTGTGGCAGCTCGAGATCCCGACGTTCGAGTCCGGCCCGGAGACGTGCCCGCGCTGCGCCGACGGGACGCCGCTCCACGCGCCGGGCAGCACGGGAACCGCCGCCGGCTGACGCGGGGCGGCCGGCGCCCGATGATCCGGCGGCGGACGCCCGACGACCGCCTGGGCGGTCCGCGCGACAGGCTCGTTCCGGCCCGCGCATCCCGGCCCGCGCGGCAGGCCGCCCGCCTCTGGCGCGTG
This sequence comes from uncultured Chloroflexia bacterium, assembly GCA_963709605.1. Taxonomy (GTDB): domain Bacteria; phylum Chloroflexota; class Limnocylindria; order Limnocylindrales; family CSP1-4; genus CTSoil-043. The sequence continues at coordinate 228,111 of CAVPWX010000012.1, forward strand.
CGGCCCCGTCCCGGGTACGCTGGGCCCGGCGGGCGGGCCCAGCGCACAGTCTCGCTGCCGGCAAACCGCCCAGGCGTCCGTCCGCCCGCCGAGCGCGGAGGGAGCGGATCAGGCAAGGCACCGACGTGCTAGTCCCGCTGGCGGAGATCGCCGGCGTGTTCGTGGGCTTCGGGGCCCTAATCGCCGTGCGGAGCGGCGCCACGATGACGCTGAGCGAGACCATCTGGATGCGCTACGTGATGATGGCGGGAATCTGGGTCGTCATCGCCGCCCTCGCCCCGACCGTCATCGGCAGTTACGGCGTCGCGGGCCACGAGCTGTGGCTCGCGTGCAGCCTCCTGGCGTTGGTCCTCTTCGCCGCCATGGTCGTCGTGTTCACGCTGACACCCGAGAACCAGGCGGAGCGTGCCCGAGCGTCGTCGGCCGTGCCCCGGGGGGTGGCAGCGGCGGTGTACGGGTCCACGGTCTGGCTGCCCATGCCGCTCCTCCTCGTCGCCCTCGCGCTCGTGGTGCTCGGTCCCTTCCCCGACCAGGAGCAGGCGCTCTACCTCACGGCGGTCGCCGTCGGCCTGTACATGGGCGCGATCGCCCTGTTCGTCGCGGTCTTCTGGCAGGGCCCGCGGGCGGAGCTGCCCACGGAGCAGGCCGGACCCTGACCGCAACCCGACGCGCTGGCCCCCTCGACCGCCTCGGGCCGATCGCCTCTGGACGCGCCGCTCCCCCGCGCGCACGGTGGCCGCGAGCGGGGGCTCCGACGCGCGGCCCATGCTCCGGCCGCCGGGATCGCGCCGAGCAGCGGCTGGCCGGCTGAGCGCGTGCGGGAGGTGGCGGGACATGCCGGAGACCGATCTGTTGCTTTCGCTGGCGGAGATCGCCGGCGTGTTCCTCGGCTTCGGGGCGCTCATCAGCATCAGGAGCGCCAGCACGAGTGAGGCGTATGAGCTGACGTACATCCGCAGCGTGGTCGAGATGGGGACCCAGGTGGTCGTCGTTGCCCTCGTCCCTGTGGCCCTGAGCCACTACGGCATCACCGGTCACACGGTCTGGCTGGTGAGCAGCCTCGCCTTCCTCGCGGTCTTCTGGGGCATGTTCGCCATGGACCTTCGAGTGCCCGAGACACGGGCGATCGCGGCCGCCACGACGTGGACGCGGCGGGCGGTCTCGGCGCTTCTCTACGTCCCCATACAGATCGCGTTGGTCATCGTCGTGCTCGGCCTGTTCCCGGACCAGGAGCCCGCCCTGTACCTCACGGCGGTGGGGCTCCTCCTGGTCTTGGCCGCGTCCTTCCTCCTGAGCCTCGCGTACTCGTTCGGACGTCCGCAGACCGCCTGAGACCACCGTGCCACGACCGGCCTCGGGCCGATCGCCTCTCGACGTGCGCGCTCCGGCCGCCGATCGTTGGCGCCGGCGGCGACACCCGTGCGTCGCGCGACCTCGCGCCCCCGCAAGCGCCCGGAACGCCCGCCGAGCTGGGAGGGAGCGGGTCATGCAGGACACCGATCTGTTGCTGTCGCTGGCCGAGATCGCCGGCGTGTTCGTGGGCTTTGGGGCCCTCATCGCCGTGCGGAGCGGGGGCGCGAGCGAGGCGCGCGAGGTCACGTACATCCGCTCCGTGGTATGGCTGGGACTCTGGGTGGTCGTCGCCGCGCTCGCTCCGGTGGTCATCAGCGGCTACGACGTCGCCGGCCACGGGATGTGGGTCGCCTGCAGCCTTCTCGTCCTCGCCCTCTTCTGGGGCATCTGGCTCACGAACCGTCGGACGCCCGAGCATCGGATGGAGATGGCCGCCTACCCACGGGCGGTCGTCGTGGAGTACACGCTCCTCATCCTGGTCTTCATCGTCCCCCACAACGCCGCGCTCATCCTCGTCGTGCTCGGGGTGTTCCCGGACTTGGAGCCGGCCCTCTACCTCACGGCAGTCGCGCTCGCCCTGACCCTGGGAGGAACAGCCCTCTTGGGTCTCGTCTTCTCGCAGGGACGGCAACAACCCGCGTGAGGTGGGGTGCAGCCCCCGGCGACACCGGGCCGTCCGCCTCTGGCGCCTGCGAGCGGGGACGCGCACGCTGGCCGGCGGCGGGACCCGGAGCGCCGTCGTGACCGAGCCGGCGGCGCCATCAGCCCGGCTGCCTGCCGTGCGCGGAGGTGGCGGGACATGCCGGACACGGAGCTGTTCCTCTCGCTGGCGGAGATCGCCGGCGTCTTCGTCGGGTTCGGGGCCCTCATCGCCCTGCGGAGCAGAGGCCCCGGCGACACCTTCGACGTGATGATGATCGGCATGGTCGTGTGGGTCGCGATCGCGGTGGTGATCATCGCGCTCGCGCCCGTCGCCGTCGGCGGCTTCGGCGTCACCGGCCACGCGCTCTGGCTTGCCTGCAGCGTGATCGCCCTGCTGGTGTTCTTCGCCGGTGACGAGGTGGTCGTGCGCGCGTCGGGGGCGCGGCGAGCGTTCCTGGCCGAGGCGCCGATACGAAGGCGCTGGAAGGCGGAGCTGGCCGGCGGTGTCGTCACTTGGATCCCCGCGACCGTGGCGCTGGCGCTCGTGATCCTGGGCGTGCTCCCGGAGCAGGAGGGGGCACTCTACTTCCTCGCGGCAGCCCTGCTCCTGCTCCTCGCCGCGCTGCTCCTGCTGATGGCCGTCTTCGGCGTCGAGCTGTCCGCGTTCGGGGTGCCGCGCGCCGGGGAAGGGGCGGCACCGGTGGCGCAGGAGTGACACCGCGAGCGAATCGGCGCCCGGCTCGCCGCCGGCGCTGATCCTGCTCAGGGCCGCGGGCACCTTCCTCGAGCTTGTCTGCTCGCAGCGCTGCCCTCCGACGGCCCGAGACAGCCCGCCGCGCCCGGCGACCGGGTGTCATCCGCCTCTCGACTGCCTGCCACGCTGCGCCCATCCTGATCCCGATCACGACGTGCGGAGGAAGCGGGACATGCAGGACGCCGATCTGTTCATGGAGCTGGCCGGGATCGCCGGCGTCTTCGTCGGCTTCGGGGCGCTGATCGCCGTGCGGGGTGGCGGTGCGAGCGACGCGTTCGAGGTCGCCTACATGCGCGGTGTCGTGTCGTACGGGCTGCTGACCATCGTCGCGGCGCTTGCCCCGGTGACCGTGGGGCGTTACGACCTGGCCGAGCACCAGGTCTGGGCGCTGAGCAGCGTCGTGGTCCTGGTCGGCCTGATCGCAGTGACCGTCCTCAACGCCTCGACACCCGAGTACCGGGATGACACGGCGGCGTTTCCGCGCTCGCGATGGCTCCGGGTGCTCGCCATGGGGGGGGTCGCACTCCTGATGGTCGCGGCCGCTCTCGCACCGATCGTCATCATCCTGGACCTGGCACCGGGGGTTGAAGCGGCCCTCTTCTTCACCGCCGTCGTGGTGATCCTCCTGTTCGACGCGTTGCAGCTCCTCCAGCTGGTCTTCCGGCGACGACATCCGGCGACGGCGTAGGGGATCGCCAACATCCGCCTGGCTCTCGGCGCCGCACCGGGCGCTCCGCTCCGCTCGCGGAAGGGACGCGCCCGGGCGTCCCGGGGGTCGTCCGCCTCTCGACGGCTCGCCACGTTGCGCCCATCCTGACCCCGATCGCCATGGACGGGAGGAGCCGGGACATGCAGGACGCCGATCTGTTCATTGGGCTGGCGGGGATCGCCGGCGTGTTCGTCGGGTTCGGAGCGCTCATGGCCGTCCGGAGCGGCGGCCCGAGTGAGGCGCTGGAGGTCGCGCCGATGCGCATGGTCGTGTTCTTGGGGATGATGGCCGTCGTCGCGGCCCTCGCCCCGGTGACCCTGGCGCGATACGGCCCGACCGGGCACCAGGTCTGGGCGCTGAGCAGCGCCGTGGTCGTCCTCGGGTGGCTCGTCATGTTCGTCGTCAACGCCCGGACCCCCGAGTGGAGGGAAGGCTGGGCGACGTCGACGGCCCCGGCGCGCGCGGGCAGGCTGGGGGCGTTCGGAGCGCTCGAGTGGGTGGTCTTCGTCTTCCTCATGCTCGCCTCGGTCCTCACGCCGATCGTCATCCTGCTGGGCCTGGCCCCGGACCTCGAGGCGGCGCTCTACTTCACGGCCGTCGTGCTGATCCTGCTGGGTGCCGGGTGGGGTCTCCTGGGTCTCGTCTACATGCCGCGACGCCCCGCAGGGGCGTGAGGCTGCCGGTGAGGGCGGCCACGGCAGGCCTGAACGGCTGACGAAGCGAGCGACCCTGCGAGCTCAGGGGCAGGCGACCGGAACGCCTTCACGACCGACGCCTCTGGGCAGCGGCGCACGAGCCGCCGACACTCCCTTCGTGCGCGCACGGGCCGCGACACGCGTGGGAGGTGGCGGGACATGCAGGACACCGAGCTGTTCCTTTCGCTGGCGGAGATCGCCGGCGTCTTCGTCGGGTTCGGGGCGCTCATCGCGATCCGGAGCGCCGGCCCGGCCAACGTCATTGAGGTGGCGGCCATCAGCTGGGTCGTGATGGCCGCGACCGTCGTCGTGGCCTCGGCGCTCGCCCCGGTGGTCGTGGGCCGGTTCGGCGCGGCCGGTCATGGGCTGTGGCTGGCGTGCAGCGTCTTCGCCCTGGTGCTCTTCTGTGGGTTCGCGGTGTCGGAGCGGCTGGGCGCCGAGCAGCGGGCCTTCGCCGAGGCGAGAGCGCCGCTGAGGGCGCGGGCGGGGGTGGAGCTGGTCGGGGTGGCGGTCTGGCTGCCGGCGACCGTCGCGCTCGTGCTCGTCGTGCTCGGCGTGGTCCCGGACCAGGAGGCGGCGCTCTACTTCGCCGCGGTCGTGCTCTTCCTCATGATGGACGCCCTCCTCCTGCTCATGATCGTGTTCCGCGTCGGGCTTCCGACGGGAGCCCAGCCTCGCCCCGAGGAGGCAGAGCACGTGCCCGGGTCGACGACATGACCGGTTCGGACGCGTCCGCACACGCGAGCCCGCCTGCCGTCCGGCCCTCGACGGCGCCCGGGCTACCGCGTACGGTCACGCATTGGCGGGAGGCACCGACGCGCGGCCCAATGCACCGGCCGCCGGGACCGCGCCGAGCCACTGGCGAGACCGACCCGCGACCTCTGGGCAGGAGGGTTGCGCGATGCGCCGGTGGGTGATCATCACGGCCGGGACGGCGGCCCTGGCAGGCGTCGGCGTCGCCGTGGCCCGGTCGAAGGGAGGGACCGCCGTGGGACTGCGCAGGTCGTTCGAGTACGCGTTGATGGGGGTGCCGCACGGTCCGCTCGGCTGGATCGGCATCCGGATCCTGGCGAGGAAGGGGTCGTACTTCCGGGCGATGGCCGTCGAGCTGGACCTCCAGCCCGACGACGTCCTCCTCGACGTCGGCTGCGGGTCCGCGGGGCTGCTGGTCGAGCATGCCTCGCACGTTGCCTACGTCGCCGGCCTGGACGCCTCGGGGATGCAGGTCGAGATGGCCCGGCGGCGGCTCGCCGACCGCCTCGCGGCGGGGACGGCCGAGCTCGTCCTGGGCGACGCGGCGGCGCTGCCGTGGGAGGACGGCCACTTCAGCGTCGTCACCTCCCTCGACGCCGTGAAGTTCTTCCCCGACCCGAGGGGGGCACTCCGCGAGATGGTCCGCGTCCTCCGCCCGGGCGGGCGGGCCGCGGTCACGCTGGCTGACAGGAGAACCCGGTTTGACGCCACCATCGAGTCGGGCACGGCCGACGCCTGGGGAATGTGGTACTGGAGCGATGCCGACGCGCGGCAGATGGCGGAGGATGCCGGCCTCGTCGACGTCGCCGTCTCCGTGCTCCCGGTGATCTCCAAGCCCCAGCTCGTTCGGGGCGTGAAGCCGGTACCAGCTGCGCTCGAGGAAGCCCCCGCGACGGCTGCTCCCGTGGCGGCGGCCGTGCGATGAGCACGCAGATGGCCGGAGGTCACCTCACGGGGACCGCCACTCCGGAGCGTGGGCCGGGCGGGATGTACGTGCACGAGTCCGGCACGCCGGGTTCGCCCGCCATCGTCTTCGTACACGGGGTCGGCCAGAGTGGCCGCGAATGGCGCCGGCACATGGCCGAGCTGGCGGGCTTCCACTGCCTGGCCCCGGACCTGCCCGGATTCGGGCGCAGCAACCACCTGCCACCGCCGTCGAACGAGCGGATCACGGACCTCCTCGCCGAGCTGATCGAGACGCGCGTGCCGGCGGGGCGCGCACACATCGTGGGCATCTCGTGGGGAGCCCTCCTCGCCATGGTCCTCGTGCAGCGCCACCCCGATCGGGTCGACCGGGCCGTGGCCGATGGCCTGCCCGTCGTGTGGCCGCGCTGGGCGAGGCCCCTGATGCTGTGGTTCATCACCCTCCTGGTGCCCTTCCTGCACACCCGCCCCGTCCTGGCGCTGTACAAGGACATCGTGGACGCGGCCGACCTGCGCGTCGCGTCACGCCTGGCGTTCTGGAAGGTGTGGGCGGTGGGTCTGCCCAATCTCACGCCAGCCACCGAGGCCCCATGCCCGACCCTGCTCGTCGCGGGCGAGAAGGAGGGCCTCGACCGCCCGGGCCTCGCGGCCCTGGCCCAGCTCATGCCCCACGCCGAGGCGTGGTTCGCTCCCGGCCTCGGGCACTGCTGGCAGCGCAAGGCCCCGGAGCTGCACATCCGGATGCTGGAGGCCTGGTTCACCGGGCAGGAGCTGCCGTCCGAGCTCCGCCGCGAGCCCGAGCCGCCGGCCGAGGTGGTGGAGCGACTGCGTCCGGACGCCCGCCCGGCGGGCGGCATGTACGTGCACGAGTCCGGCACGCCGGGCTCCCCGGCCATCGTGTTCATCCACGGGGCCGGCCAGAGCGGCCGGGAGTGGCGCGGGCACATGGAGCGGCTCGCCGGCTTCCACTGCCTGGCCCCGGACCTGCCGGGGTTCGGGCAGAGCAATCGAATGGGGCCGGCGTCGAAGGAGCGCATCGCCGACCTCGTCGCCGAGCTTGTCGAGACTCGCGTGCCGGCGCGACGGGCGAGCGTCGTCGGGCTCTCCTCGGGCGGCGTCCTCGTCCATGCGCTGCTGGACCGCCACCCCGACCGCGTCGAACGGGCCATCATCGATGGGTCGCCTCCCTACGACGCGCCGCGTGCCGGCCGCGGGCTCATGCGCCTGTTCGTGACCGCGATGTCGCCCTTCATCCACACCCGTCCGGTCATGGCCATGTTCCGTGAGACCCACGACCCGGCCGACCTCCGCGTTGCGTCGCGGCGCGCGATCCAACGCGCCCTCGCGGAATGCTTCACGACCTTCGCAGCCATCGGCGCCCCGTGCCCGACGCTCCTCGTTGCCGGGGAGAAGGAGAGCAGGGTCCGACCGTCCAACGCGGCCCTGGCCCAGCTCATGCCGCACGCGGAGGCGAGGTTCGCCCCCGGCCTCGATCACTGCTGGCAGCGCAGGGCCCCCGACCTCCACATCCGCATGGTGGACGCCTGGCTCACGGGGCAGGAGCTGCCGTCGGAGCTGAGGCCCGAGCCAACAGCATCGCCGGCGGTGGTCGAGCGCCTGCGTCGCGAGACCTCGAAGCACGGCACGAGAGTCACCGGATCGAGGCCGGCGACACGCGGTACCGCCGGCCACGCGGTGTCGTCGTAGGGCGGCCCCTCACCGGGTCGCGGCGGTACGGCGCGAGGATGGAGGAGATCCGCGATGCGGGGCGCCGACCGCGCGGCCGCGTCCGTTCGTGACATTCGGCCCTCCCAGCCGGGCGGTCCGATCGGCACTCGCCAGCGGGTCTCCGGCGCGCCACACTGACCTTCGAGCGCGGTGTGCGCAGCGCCTAACGGAGCGCACCGAGGTGTGATCCGAGAGGTCTGCCATGCTCGCCATCCCTGTTCCCGACCCGGGCATACGCGCGC